>NZ_JATM01000007.1 GCF_002003665.1 Bombella intestini | reverse complement strand
GAGTGTGGGCTTCCAGGCGGGTGCCGGGAGCGGCATGATTACCGGCTCTCTGTCGCAGACGCTTGTTGGTATTGGCAAGGGGATGGCGGCGAACTCTGCGGGTCTTCTTGGTGGTGGGCGTTCGCATGATGAGAGCAGTGAAAGCCAGTCCGCTATCAGTGACACCATCACGGTCAATGCGGGGCATGTCACGGGGTCATACAGCCGTGACGTGGACCATGCCAATGGTGCGCTGACGAACAGGTTTGATGCGCAGAAACTCCAGAATCAGATACAGGCCAGCACTCTGGGGACACAGCTCGTTGGCGAGATTGTTGGCACGGCCTTCCAGAAGATTCAGGAGAGGGATGACAAGGCCCGTGCTGCTGAGGGCCTTCCGCCAGAGGAGGCTGGCAGTGCCTTTTCTCCCCGGGAGGTGGCCCGTGACCTGATCGAGGCTGGTGGGGCAGCCGGTATTGCGGCCCTGACGGGCAGCAGCGGCCATCGAGCAGTATAATGATAGTGCTCATCGTGGGAAGGAGGCAGAACAGAAGGAAGAGGATGAGGAAAAAAAATCGAATACAGATGCAGTCGAAGCTTTGGTTTTTGATATTGCTTTAACGGGGGGCTCCATGATCCCAGGCCCACCTGGAACTGCCTTTGGTTATACATTAGCTGGCAGGTTGGAGCAGGAAGGACATCCATATCTTGCTGCTATTCAGGCGGGATCAGCAGGTTTGGATACCTTCGGTATCGATACATCGGCTGTTGTGGCCCCTGTGATTACTGGTTCGCTCCAGCTTATGAAGAGTGCTGTGGTGGGGGCGATCCTCAAGTTTGGTGGGGATGCTTTCGAAAGGCTTGCTCAGGTCCAGTTTATGGCTGTGACTGGGGAGGAGTTTGGGGCTGCTTTGGCAGGACATGCAGCAGAAGGTGCTGCCAATACTGAGAAAGAGGAAACGGCGGCTGGTCGGGTCATGAAGAGTGTCCGGCAGGATGAAAAGGCGGTTGCTGGAGGTGGAAAGAAAGGTACGGGAGGTGGCGGGGCAAGTAGAGCTAAAGAACCTTTAAAGATGGAGGATTTTTTAGAGTCTCCTGGCTTTGGTCAAACACTGAAGAATAATTCTATTAGAAATAGTCAAATAATTAAGGGAGATAAAGTCTATAAGGCTGTTAAAAATATTAGAAATGCGGATGGGGAGGTAGTTATAAGAAAGGGGGATAGTTTTTATATTGATACGGCTCATGATGATCACTTAGAGGTATTCTCTAAGTTTAGAGCAGAAAGACCGGTTGTAAATCTGGATGGCTCGATCAATGATAAGAAGACGGTGAGTGCAAAGGGTAGGAGGTTTTGACTGTGATAGAAGATTTTCTAGAAAGTCTTTATAATTTGTCCGGTAGGTATGGTGGGTTTCATCTTGATGTTTCAGATGAAATTGGAGGAGGGATTCATAGCAAAAAAGATTTTTTAAGCTTATGGTATTTTATTAGTGAACGTATTCATCATTTAGATCTAGGATTCAGTTTGAGAAATGAATCTCTTAGGGAAAGAATATTCAAAATAGATGAGATTTTGGATGATGTGCGTAGTTTTTTCATCTCACTCAACCATTTAATCTTTAATATTCTTGATTTTTTAAATGGTGTTGAAGAAAGAAGTGATTTCCATGATGATGTCTCTTCTGTAGGTGAGGGGTTTCTTGGTTTTTATAAAGGACATCTTCTCTCTGAGAATAGTGTTTCTGGGGAGGAGAATTTAATTATCAATTACATTGAAGAATGTAAAAAATATTTTCTTAGTCTTTCTGAAATACCACTTCTGAATAAAAAAATATTACTCGGAATTGATTGTTCATATTTTAGAGATAATTATTTAAAATTCATTGATTCTATTCTTGTTTATTTTCAGTCTTGTCTTGCAGGTAGTATTTTTTATATTTCTCGTTCAATGAGAATGGCTAATTTTTATATGATGGCACTAGTCGATTTTATAGATGATTTTTGTTCATTCTTGGGGAGCTTATGGTCTTGTGTATAAACTCCCAACGCTTTCATGTTTATTTTAGGAGTGCAATCCCCTTATATGGGAAATGTCATGACGCATATTTTTTGTTAGTATTCATATAATAATTAATTATAATGTAAAAAAATATTTTGCTATATAAATTATGATGATATTTATTTTGACCAGAATATTGAAGTTCTTTCAAGGTGGATTGGTTTTAGGAGGAGATGTTGATTATTTTTTAAATCGATGATGGGGTGAATAGGTACGGCCGTGGTGTCAGGTAGAGGGGAGTTGTATTTAGAAACATATGGATAGGTAGGAGATATTATTAATGATAAGAGCTTTTTTGGATAGTCTTCATGAGTTGTGCGATAGCTATCATGAAGTTTATTTTGAAGTTCGTGAGGAGATGGAGGAGTTTTTTTGTAGTCAACGAAAGTTCACAAGTTTTCTAGAGATGTTGGATAGAAATTATCATAGTGGAATTGAAAGAAACAAATTGAAAAGAGAATATTTCGAGGAGAATTTAATTAAATTTGATGGATTTCTTAATAATGTAAGTTATTTCTTTATGTCTGTAAATCAGTTGATTTTTAAGGTCCTTGATTTCCTAGATTATCCAGGAAATAAAAGTAAAATTTCTAGCAGATATTTAAATATAAGTGAGAAGCTGTATAAATTGCATGGAAAGGGTTTTTTATTCAAGAGTCTTGGTGAGGATTTTTCTCTAATAGAATGTATTAAAAATTCCAGAAATTATGTTGTTGTTCTTTTTGATGATAAATTTTTAGAGACGAAGATGTTGCCGAAAGAAATTTTTACAAAATTCAGAGATGGATATTTTAATTTCATTAAATATATTAATATTTATTTTGAATGCTTCCGTACCGGTAATGTTCAGTATATCTCTTGCTCATTAAGGAGCGTAAATTTTTATATGATGTCTATGGCTAGGTTAATAAATAGACTTTGCTTGGCGATGTGGTTGATGTGGCTTTATAGATGAGCTATTAAAATTAATTTTTACTTTTCTTTTATGGCTGGGGGCAGCCGGTATTGCGGCCTTGGAGGTAGGAGAGCCCGGCTGCTGCTGGTCTGGGTACGCTGATCGGGAAAGTGACGGCAGCGATGACCCGTCCACTGGCGGAGGCCGTGGCGACGGGGCTGCGGGCAGCAGCGACGGTACGCTGCGTGACAGTATTGCCAATATGTTCAGCAGTGCTGCCGCAGCGGCTGGTGGGGCTGTTGGAGGATTGGTTGCAGGCAAGGGCAGTGCGCCAGTCAGTGCGCTGACTGGTGCAGCAGTAGCAGCGGCCATTGAGCAGTATAATGATAGTGCCTATCGTGGGAAGGAGGCAGAACAGAAGGAAGAGCAGCAGAAAGAAGAAATGAAGGCGGTCGCGGATACAGTTCTTGATGGTGACTTCGATAAGGCTGAATGTGAATTCTCATATGAGACATCGGAGGATAGGAGCTATTCTGTCGGTTCGAGCTTTCACTACGAGCTGGATGGAAAGATTTTTCATTGTCCACTAGCTGAGCAGGCTTTGGGACAGGTCTCTGTGGCTGTACCGGCACTTCATAAGCTCATGCAGGAATCTGGTCAGGGAAATTGGGATAAATTTACGATGACTTTTCCCAAGAGCGGGTCTGTCTCTTTGAAGTTTCATAACGTCTAAGATAGGTAATCAAGAGGTAGGCGTTTCCAGTGGCAGAAACGCTGCTTCCAGATAACATGATGCCATGGCAGCCGGGCGGAAGTGATATAGCCGGGCGGGGCGTCCTACGGTGGAACGGTCATAGGTGCCGGTTTCTTCCACGAGTTTCTGGTGTAGCACAAGGCGGCGAAAATTGGGCTTGTGCATAAGGCGGCCAGATACTGTTTCCATCGCCTGCTGTAGTTGCAGGAGTGTAAAGGCCTGCGGGAGCAGTTCAAAAACGGCAGGGCTGTAACGGATGCGGGCCCGCAGGCGGGAGAGGGCCGTGGCCAGAAGGCGGCGGCTGTCTCCATCAGTAACGTCATCCGCCGGGATGGAACGAGGCACAAGCCCGGACTCCCAGAGTAGTTCATACCGTTCCAGCACACGGGTATCATCCCATGGCAGCTCATACAGCCCAAAGGCCGGCGCAATACGGCTTTGACGCTCCTCATGGCCGGAAGCCCATTGCTCAATTTTTGTGATGAACCGTGCCAGGTTCTGGTTTCCGCTTTCGCTGCGGCGGTCTTCCCATGGAAAATGATGATAAAGCGATCCATGGCAGGATCGAGGATGGTTGGAGCTGAGTGCCAGATAAGTAATATGAATATGTGGCGTCTGGCCCTGCATGGGGAAGGAGCTGAATGTGTAAAGCTGCTCCATATGGCCAATGGGACAGTGCGTCAGCGTTTCTGCCCAGTGGCAGAGACGCTTCTGCAAGGAATGATGACTTTCTTCAAAGGTTGGCGTGTTCTGGTCGTGGCGCAGTAGGGCAACATGAGGGGCATCATCCCCAAGGGTCATTAGAACGGTGATAAGGTCTGTTGGGCAGAGGCTTTGGAAGGTCATCGTAGGCGTGGTGTAAATCGGCTGAAATGGTCGTAGAGGGTGTGCAGTCGCTCTGATGAGAGGCCGGGTGGAACCCCATGGTCGAGGGGGAGGCTGAGCATCAGGGGATGGGTCGATAAGTCCATCATGCGTGGGCTGTTCATCGTGTTATTCAGCATCACTTGCATAGCAGGCGGTATGTTCTGGCGGAACCATGTGCTTTGCAGAAATTCTTCTAGCGGCCATTGCCAGTTGGTTAGGCTGACAGACAGAGTACCGGAAAAGGCAGGTACATAAAGTTCCCCTCCGAGAGACAGCCGAGGCGGTGGGCCTTTTTGTCTGTTCCCTGTAGCGGGATGGATGATGGCACTGAGTTCATGCAGCCTGAGCCGCAACGGAATATCAGGCCAAGGAGAGGCGGTAGATGGCTTTGTAGCAGAAAGACCCGCTGCAACATGGGGGGAGGCTGTACTGGGTAGCAGAGCAAAAAGACTGTGAACCTGTTCAATTCTGAAGTTGTGTAATAGGGGAGCGGGGTAGTTCAACTGCCTAGCTGTTAATGAGGCCGAAAGCAGCGCTCTGTTCTGCAAAGCTGGGTCCGCATGAGATAAGGACTGCGGCGCAAAACGGATGGTTCCGACAGAATGTAGAAGCGTTAGGCTATAAGGCAGGCGGGATGAGGCGAATTGTAGGTCAGAAATTCGAAAATGCGCCCGATAAAGCGGCATGTTCGAATTGCCATGACAAGTTGCTGTAGGGGGACAGGGAATACTAGTCTTGCTGATGTGCAGTCTGGCATTATCCAGAATCAGGGTCCAATTGTCCGGGCCTTGCACCATACGCAGGGCGGTTCGTTCAGGCAGATGAAGGGGGAGTTCTGTTCCGGTCATCAGAGCCTGTGCCCAGTCCAGCCAGTTGCCACCAAGTTGAAGGATCGGCGTCGCCCCCGCAAGGTCTGTGCCATTGAGATGTGTATGGAAGGACACACCATGAAGCCGCCGCCACGCTCCAAAGGGCCATCCTTTGGCCTCGGAACTTTGGATGGTCAAGGTGGGTGTTGGTCCGTCAGAAGGAAGGGACTGCACGGCTAGATGTTCCATCTGGCGGGAGAGCAGTGCCTGTGTTTGGAGGTATAACCCCCAGCTGCCGGCCAGAAGGAGAAGGCATAAGGATGTAATGGTCAGGATAGTGCGGCGATAGGATAAGATCATGCTCCAGCTTCCTTCTTGGGTGAGGAGCAGAATGAGAGGATAATTATTTTTTCCCCAGAGTATTCTTTACTTTTTTTTAAGTAATCCCTTTTTGGGGGCGGCATAGAGGGGTGCCTTTTAAAAGGCATATAACCTATAAAAATTTTTATATTTCATGACATTATATTTGATGCCGTGGAGCATCCCCCCTTTGTTTTACTACATTGCCTTTATTGGGAGCATAGGGCACTCACTTCGTGCCCTGTTTCACATCCACAGAGTTTTCCACAGGATCACAGGGCAAGTCATACTGCTGGCAGAGTGCATCCCATGCTTTATTGATCGCTGGGATAAGCTCACGTCCTTTCGTGCTGGCAGCGAGGGGTTCACCGATAACAACCCGGAGCGTCCCGGGGTATTTCCGCCAGTGTGAATGGGGCCAAAACAGGCCGGAATTAGTCACAACCGGGATGATGGGACATGTCGCCTGTCGAGCCAGAGCAATAACGCCATTCTGCAAAGGAACCTGCTGGCCGGGTTTGGTGCGTGTGCCTTGAGGAAAGATGATGATCTGCCGCCCAGCACCTTGCGCTTTGGCCACAGCATCCATCATGCCCCGCAGGGCTTGTGAACCGCCAGAACGATCGACAGGGATCATGCCGCTGAGAATGAGCATGGGGCCGACCAGCGGAATGGATGTTAGCTCTTTCTTGATGACATAGGCCGGTAGCGGCACGGTATTCATCCAGACAAAACCATCAAAGAAAGACTGATGCTGTGAGGCGATGAGCGCAGGTCCATCAGGCAGGTTTTCTTGCCCGCTGATGACAATACGAATACCGCAAAGCCGCTCCAGCCCCCAAAGGACGGCTTTAGACCATAGCTTAGCATAGCCCAGAGCGGCATCCCGCCTGTTGAGCAAGCGGATGGGAAAAGCAAATACCCCCATGATGAGGGTGAGTATCAGAAGATACAGGTTGAACAGGCTGCCACGGACAAAACTCATCATAATACTCCCTGCATGGCGCAGAATCTGCCCGAAGGGCAAGGGAAAAGATCGTGCTCGCAGCTAGAAATCAGGTAGGTGGAGGAGGTGAAACTGGTGGAGTGGGGCGGAAGCCTTCCTGTTCATAGTCCTGCTGATGAAGAATCATGAGGCGAAGAAAAGCCCCGACCAGTTTGCCATACTGGCTGAACATGAGCCGTATGGTGTGCGGGTGCAGTGGATCATGCATAGCCGGAGGCTGCACCCAATAAGGGGTAAGGCGTAGCTGCGGGGCAATGTCATGGAACTCCAATAGCGAGCGGCGCATATGGTACCCTGCCGTGACCAGCACAAGATGATGGAGGTTCTTCTGCTTCGCCCATTGAGCGGTTTCCCATGCATTGCCGATTGTGCTGGCTGCCCGATACCCGAGGCTGATTCTGTGGCTCAGCTCTGGAGGGAGGGGGCCGATCCCCGTGGCTGTCAGAATAGGATTTAACCCCGTATGGGGAGAGACCCCGGAAATTAAAAGCAGTCGGTTTGGCTTTTGGCGAAGGAGGGCAATACCGGCTTCTATACGGTTTTTACCACCCGTCAGGGCAACAATGCCGTCACAGTCGGCAGGAATATTATCCAGTGCAGGCGAGGGCCGTAGGGCGTCCGCACAGAAATAGATGAAACTTCCTAGCAGGACCCAGCTTGCAACGGTCAGCACGGCGAAAAGGGCAGACCAGACATTCATGCCCGGCCGCTTCATGAGGGGTGACGTCCCTGTCTGGCGCAGACCAGATACGTCATACCCCAGCCAGCCAGTGCCATTAGGAAAGGCATCAGGCAGAATGTCCCCCAAAGCATCGGTGGCAAAAAGGACTGGGGCGGAACAGTTGGGAAGAGCCCGGTAGTGGCGGGCAGGCGCAGCAGCGGGCGCAGAGCCGAGGTAATGAGCATCAGTGAAGGCAGGAGCAGGATGATGCCTGCAAGACCACCTAGAAAGGCCGTTAGCGCCATCCGTCTGGCCAGAATATGATGCAAGGTGGTGACTGCCTTACCCAGAGATAGAAGGACGGCCTGTTGTTGCCTGTTGGCCAGAGCAATGGTCCGGGCGGCCAGATAGAGCAGAGCCGGCACTACGAGTGCTGCTGCCAACCCGGCAGCTAGAGCTACATGGCTTG
Source organism: Bombella intestini (assembly GCF_002003665.1). Taxonomy (GTDB): domain Bacteria; phylum Pseudomonadota; class Alphaproteobacteria; order Acetobacterales; family Acetobacteraceae; genus Bombella; species Bombella intestini. The sequence continues at coordinate 29,411 of NZ_JATM01000007.1, read as the reverse complement.
CTGCCTTACGGAGGGCTGCCATGAGGGGGGCTAGCTTTGCCATTTGGGGAGGGGGAGGCACGATGATGGCTTCTGGGGTGATATTATGCACCAGAGTCGTCAGTGTGTTCATCTCTCCGTGGTAGGACAAGGTGAAAAGCCTAGGGAGTGGCCCTTCCCAAGGGGTGGACCACGATGCCAGAATCCGGGCTACATCACGGTCGGGTAGAAGAGTGGGATGGGCTTTGGGAAATGTGGCTGTTAGCGCTTGGGATAGCTTGTTCGTCTGGCCAGAGGGCTCATTACCAGTGGCGGGGAGGGCGATGACCACCTGATCGTTTAGCTGCTCTTCCCAATGATGGACGGCTCTTTCCACACCGCAAGGTAGGGATAGGGCCAGCCCGAACAACCAAGAGAGAAGGCATAGCCCAAGTAGTAATGGCCATGAGGAAGGTCGTTCTGCTGCACGGGACAGAGACGTCATGGGAGCAGCCTTTCATCTTTGGTAACAAGGATTCGTGGTGCCGCTACACCCTCTTCCGGTACCGAAGGGTCTGTATTCTCTGGGGATGGCTTGTGCTGGGGGAGATTTAGGATATCTCCCTCAAGCGATGCTTCCTCTGGCAGGGTTTGTGTTGCCAGTAGGGCTGTTGTGCCATTTCTGGCTAATCCCCGTATGGTGGAAAGGAGATGGTTCCGTAATCCAGCGCAGAGAGTTAGGGCGGGTTCATCAACCAGAACGATGGAGGGTTGGGCGATCAGAGCTCGGGCGCAGGCAGCTCGTAGTCTAGCAGTCTGGCTAAGTGTGGCAGGATAAGAACGGGCATGGTCCTCCAATGCAAACCATTGAAGAATGGATTCTGTTTCCCGTCGGATATCTGCTTTGCTGGCATGGTTCATCTCCAGCGGTAGGGCAATGTTGTCCGCTACCGTCAGACGGTCCATGAAGAGCGGCGCAGCCTCAATATACCCTATGCGTTGTTGGAGAAGTTTGCGGGTTCGACAGGTAATGCGAGGGCCTGCATCTTGGTTTAGAAGGGTCATGGCCCCATCAGCGACAGGGCGACGCAGGGCGATGGTTTCCAGCAAGGCAGTTTTGCCAGCTTCGGCTGGTCCCGTCACCCAAAGGGTTTTCCCCCGTTCCAGCTGGAGGGAGACAAGCTGTACTCCGCCGGGTACGAGAGACGTACCGGCAGGTAGAGGGAGCATCTCCAGAGTAATCATGCAGGGCTCCGCATGGTATTGGTTAGAGCCGCCGTGCTAGCCATGCTGCGGCTGTGGAGGAGGCTGCCGCCAGAGCCATGAGAAGCAGACCATCCTTGATTAGGCCGTGTGGCGTAAGCAGATGGCCAGCGATCACGATCTGGTCGGGGAGGGTATGGGCGATGTGGTTGACGATCTCATGCGTCTGCTGGTCTTCAGTCAGCGAGCCGAGATTGGCAGTGGCGATGGTAATAAGGTGCGGCAGCAGGGACCAACCAACCCCGAGAATGAGCAGAATGGGTGCGAAAAGCTCTGTCAGCTGGATGAGGAAGCTGAAAGCGAAATGGGCCAATGCCCATAAAATGTTGAGCAGGACCCGCCCCACGATGAATCCGCCCTTCTGGTGTGGTGTGGTGGCTGAAAGCAGGCGCTCACCCCGCATTGGGGAGGAATGGGAAGAAGAGGGCGATGTATCCATGAATGTTTCAGGCCTTCCTGTAAGACAGCCGGGCTGGCAATGGCATATGTGAAGAAAGACGGAGAACAGTGGTGGAAGCCGAAGCCCCTCTGTCCTGTCTTCTTACTTCTGCACCTAGCTTCACGAGAGGCGTAATGCAAATCTTACCCACACGGGATGAAAAAGACGTTCATATTCTGCTTCTGGACCCAGCAGGCACAGCCCATAGCCGGGTGTATGGTCTGCTGCGTAGTGAGGGGATGGATGTTGTCTGTCGGCAGAGTGCCGAAACAATGTTGGAAGTGCTGGAAGCCTCCTGCCGGGATAATCAGGTGGATATGGTGATCTGCTGCACCCTTCAGAAAGGCATGAGTGCTGGCCAGTTTGTCCGCCGGGCTAAGGCGAATCCTGCCATGCAGGATGTCCCCGTGTTGATGTTGACAGAAGACGTCTCCACACGGGTCGAGCTGGACTGTTTCGAGAGTGGTGCCGATGCTTATCTTTCCAGCTCTGCCCATTCCGACTTGCTGCTGCTGCGGATACGCACACTTCTGCATTTGGCAGATGAGAAACGATACCTACATCCCCAATGGCATATGCGGCGGGCCAGAGTCGTGATTGTCCGTGCGCCAGAGGATGAGGTTCTGCTTGAGTTCTGGAATGATCCCCGGGTGTTGGAACGTGATAATCACGATGAAACAACAGAGGAAACAGGGCTGGGGGAACTGCTCTGGCGGGATGGTCATACTGTGACATCGGTTACACGCTCTAGCGATTTGCTGAGCGGCGGTTGGCTGACAGGGCCGGATGGGCCGGACTGTATCGTGTTGGAGGATATGCAGGATAATGAGGCGGACTTGGCTTTTTGCCGTCAGTTAGACCAACGCCGCCGGGCTTTGCGGGAGCAGGGGGGAATCCCTTTCCGTATTCTGGGGATCATACAGGCAGAGCGTTTTCGTGGTGAATCCTGTGTGGCGTTTCTGGAGGCAGGGCTGGAGGACCTCGTCCCTAGCGATATGACACCGATGGTGCTGGCACTGCGGATACGGGCGATGGTACGGCGGCGGCGGGAGAATGAGACGTTCCATCAACGTGAGATGGAGCGGCAACAATCCGCCTTGGCATTGGAGGCGGCACAGGCACAGGCCTCTCTTGCAGATGCATTGGCCCGAGCCAACCGGGACCTAGCCCAGACGAATGAGGAGCTGGTGCAGACGCAGGCCAGACTCGTTCAAACGGCCAAAATGGCGTCTCTAGGGGAGCTGGTGGCGGGTATCGCTCATGAGATTAATAACCCACTGGCCTTCACTCTGGGGCATGCCGATACGATCGAACGGTGCCTGCACTGGATGGAGGATAAAGTGCAGGATGAAGGAGACCAGAACCGTATCAGAAGGGCCGGAACCCGCCTTGCGGCCATGAAGACAGGGCTAGGGCGCATCCGAGACCTTGTCGTACGTCTGCGCCGCTTTTCTCGGCTGGAGGAAGGGCAGTGGAGCATGGTAGATGTGAGTGAGGCCATAGAGACAGGGCTGGCTCTGGTCCGGCACAGGCTGGGCGGGAGTATTGCTGTGGAATCCCGGTTGGACGCACCCCAGAAGCTGATTTGTCAGGAAACATTGTTTCATCAAGCAGTGATGAATCTTATTGCCAATGCAGCAGATGCATTAAACGAGGTACGCCTTGCGGGGGATATGCGCCATGACGGACGGATACGAATTGCGACCTGTCTTTATGAGGATGTTTACGAAATTACGGTAAGCGACAATGGCCCGGGCATAGAGGAGGCGGTCCGACCTCGGATTTTTGATCCTTTCTTCACGACGAAGGCACAGGGAGAGGGAACGGGGCTGGGGCTTTCCATAGTTCATGGCATCGTGCAGGCTCATGGTGGGACGATTGATGTTACGGATGCTTACCCGGCAGGTGAGAAGACCGGACTAGGGCGAGGTGCACATTTCGTGATTCGCCTTCCCGTTCATGAAACGGCAGAAGGATGGGCTGTGCGGGAGCCAAAACGGCGCAAGGCTACAGGAGGAAGTGAAACGGCATGACCGTGCCATATAGTATCGAGACGAGGCCTTGCGTTCTTCTGGTGGATGATGAGGAAGAAATCCTCATTGCTCTTGGCGACCTGCTGGAGGAAAGCTGCACGGTGCTCACCGCTACCGAGCCCCTCCGTGCCCTTGCCCTGCTGGAGGCACACCCGGAGATTTCTGTCATTATCTCCGACCAGCGTATGCCGGGTATGACGGGTGATCAGTTTCTTAGCCGTGCTAGTACCCGCTCAGATGCTCGGGCCATTCTGCTAACAGGTTATGCGGACCTTGATGCCGTGGTCGCCGCCCTGAATCATGGGAAGATCGTGGCCTATGTGCATAAGCCTTGGGAGGCAGATCATGTCCTTTGTCTTGTTCATGAAGCACATAGGACATGGCAGGCCCAACATGCCCTGAAGGTGGAACAGGCTCTGCTTCACGGCCTTATGGAAAGTCTGCCCTTTGGGCTGGTTTTTTCGGATGCGCAGGGCCAATGCATTCGCAGTAACCGTCCTTATCAAGGAACATCCGAGAGTAGCCAGTATGCGGCTAGCCTACAGCCGGTGATTGCCCGCTTGCGGGAAAAGGTCTGGCAGGAAGGGCAGGCCGAGGAGCTTTTGGAAGTCACGGCGGAGGATGGCCGGAGTACATGGCATGAGATTGTCCGTCTGGCTCTGAAATGGCCGGAAGGGGTACCGCTGACGGAAGCTTGGCAGGTCAGCATGGACCGGGACGTGACACGGCGGGTGATGATGGAGGATCGGCTAAACAGAGGGGAGCGGCTGGAGGCTCTGGGGCGTCTTGCCGGTGGTGTGGCGCATGATTTCAATAACCTGCTGACTATTCTGGGAAATTGCTTGGATGCTCTGGCAGAGCAGGTAAAGAATGAAGACCCCGCCTCTGCCGCCCAGAGGAAATGGCTTGCTCGGGCCTTGGAAACTGTAGGGCGGGGAGAGGCACTGACCCGCCGGCTGCTTCAGTTTGGCCGTGCGGGGCGAAGTGGAGCAACAGTTCGACCGTTTGATATTGTCTCTTTTTTGAAGGAACGGTCCGGTTTGTTTCAGCACAGTTTTTACGGGGCGACACCGGCTATTCGTTTTGTCTTGGACCTTCCGGAAGAGATATCTTCATCCGTTTTAACCTGCCCAGAACAGCTTGAGATGGCCTTGCTCAATCTCTGCGTCAATGCGCGTGATGCGATGCCAGCTGGTGGCACGGTCACGCTTTCAGCACGCCGGGTTTGTCATACCTTGCCCGCCGCACCATCGGAATGTGAGCAGGCTCATGCGTTGGCTCTGGAGGTCCGAGATGAGGGCGAGGGGATGAGCGAGGAAGTCCAGCGGCATATTTTTGAGCCTTTCTTTACGACCAAGCAGGCAGGGAAGGGCACGGGATTGGGATTGGCTGGTATTTATGGTTTCATTTTGGCCCATCATGGTGATGTGGTTGTGCAAAGTCAGCCCGGACAAGGAACGGTAATGCGTCTGTTGCTGCCTCTTTTGAAAACATGACGGTATGACCTCCCGGAGGAGAATGGTTCCCATTTCATTTTGTCCGGGTATGATGGGCGGCATGAACGCTATGCGAAGATAAGGGGGAAGCCATGGCCGATATGAAAGCCTGTTTTGTTCAGCCGCAAGAAGATGATGCAGCACAGGCCATCACGGCCATTGGTGATGAGCTAACCTTGTTTGATGATTGGATGGAACGGTATCAGTACATCATCGAGCTGGGGCGAAAACTTCCAGTATTTCCGCAGGAGTGGCAGGATGATGCCCACCGTGTGCCCGGCTGTCAGAGCCAGGTCTGGCTAGAGGTGGAAGAGAAGGAAGGCCGCCTATTCTTCGCTGGAGCTTCCGATGCCGCTATTGTTCACGGGCTGGTAGCGTTGTTGCTGCGGGTTTATTCCGGCCGTACACGGGCTGAAATTTTGGCGACTGATCCAGTTTTTCTGCATGAGCTTGGGTTGGTAAAAGCACTTTCAGCCAACCGTGGCAATGGTGTGGAGGCTATGGCAAAGGCTATTCGGCAGCGGGCGGCTGCTTGAGACCATCATTTATGATGGTCGGCTGGATTATGGTTATAAAAAAGGCCCTCTGGAGTGGAAACCAGGGGGCCTTTTTCATGCAGAGGTCCGCAACGCGTTTTAGTGCGTGGCAGGTGCTGCGGCATCCGTTGCAGGCATGTCGGACTTCATCGGGTTGGAGCTGTCCTTCACGCTGTCGGCAGCGGCGGCGGCCTTGTCAGCAGGCTTTGCATCCTGTGTGCTGCACTTGGTGAATTTACCGCTTTTGTCGCGGCACGGCTTAGCCTTTGGCTTTTCACATTTCGTGAACTGACCCTTTTCATTGCGGCAATGGTGAGCCTTGCCGTGAGGGGCGGCAGCAAAGGCAACCTGACTGGTCAGGGCGCTGGCAATGAGGGCGAATGTGGCCATGCGACGGAACATCATGGGGTTTTTCCTTCTGTCAAAACAAGGACGAATAGGCTGGCACCACTCTATACGGAAAATCTCAGAAGGGGATAGTGAAGTCTGTGTTATTTTCCAGAAATAATGGCCTATTATTACCATATATTATTAATCAGGGTTAACCAGCTGGAAACAGGCTCAGGACAAAAAAGGGGGAGGCCCGGTTGGGCACTCCCCCTTTTACTTTGCGATGAACCTTTTTAGGCCATCACTTTTTCTCGTCCTTCTCGGGCAGAGCATAGGCGATCAGGTAATCACCCATCTTGCTCATGAAGGAACCATGTCCCCCAGCGTAGGTCACGATGTATTGGCGACCATTGATGCTGTAGGTCATGGGGGAGGACTGTGCCCCAGCGGGGAGGCGATCCTGCCAGATGACCTTGCCTGTCGTGATGTCATAAGCACGGATATAATAATCCTGCGTGGACGTCAGGAACGCAACATTACCAGCTGTGGCCAGCGGGCCACCAAGGCTCGGCACGCCGATCTTGATGGGTGGCATCTGGATCGGAAGGATGGAGCCATGCAGGGAGTCCCGCAGGGTTCCGTTACGATGCCGCCAGATGACTTTGTTGGTCCGCAGGTCGACTCCAGCAACAGCACCCCACGGCGGCGTGCGGCACGGTACGAAGAGACCGATCTTGGCGAACAGTGGGTCTAGGAACGGATGAAGGTTGATGGCGTAAGGGATGCCGTAATTCGGCTGAAGCCCTGTCTCGCCACCACTTCCGCTCTTGCTGTTTGCATCCGGCCAACGGGGGTTGCCCGGCCCACGGGGGACCAGTGTGGAAACGAACGGAATGGAGATGGGGTTGGTAAAGGCCACTTCACGGCGCGGATCAACCGCAAGGCCACCCCATTCGAACATGCCGAGGTCCCCAGGGAAGACCAGCGTACCCTGTGTGGAAGGTGGCGTATAAGGCCCCTCATAACGCAGGCTGTGGAAGTACACGCTGCAGACCATCTGGTCGAGGATGGTAGCACCCCAGATGTCCCGATCGGATAGTGGTGCATCCGGACGCATGGTCAGCTGGGAGTGAGGCTGTGTCGGGCTTGTATGGTCACCCGTAGCCGCACCACCTGGTACCGGGATTTCCGGTGCTGGAACAATCGGCTTACCTGTGCGGCGGTCCAGAACGAAGATATCACCACTCTTTGTCGGGATGTAGATGGCCGGGACCAGGCTACCATCCTTCTGGGTGATGTCCACCAGATTAGGCTGGGCGGAAACGTCCATGTCCCACAGGTCATGATGAACGGTCTGGTAGAACCAGACGAGCTTACCCGTATCGGCGTTCAGCGCAATGATACCCGGCGGATAACGCTCGGCATCCTTGTCGCGGTAGCCACCCCACTGGTCAGGCGTACCAACACCCATAGGGATGTACACCATGTTCAGGTTCTTGTCGTAAGACGAGACAGACCAAGAGTTCGGGGAGTTGGGGTGAAAATGCGGATGCTCTTCACTCGGCATCTCGTTCGGGTCGGGATTTGCTGCGTCAAACACCCAGACAAGTTTGCCTGTGTAGACGTCATAGGCCCGTGTCGCCCCGGAAGGCTGATGAACGGAACCGTTATCCTTCACCGCACTATTAACGATGATCAGCTTCTCTGTAACGACCGGCGGTGATGTCGGCGCATACTCACCAACCGTTGTGTAAGGCTGATGGGAGAAGCGCAGGTCCACCTGACCATTATCACCGAAGCCCTGACAGACTTTACCCGTCTGCGCATCAATCTCGACCATACGGCCATCATTGACCATGGCGATAATGCGCTTGGCGCAATCCGTCGTGGTGACAGGCTGGCCGCTGCTGTCCACAGCATTGGCAGGCATTGTGTGGGCACTAACGCCACGGCAGGTCAGATGCTGGAAGCCCGGATTAACGTTAACCTTAGGGTCGAACACCCATTTCGTCTTCCCCGTCAGAGCATCAACGGCAAAGACTTTCTGATGCAGGGAGCAAAAATAGAGTGTGTTATCGAACTCAAGCGGTGTGGCCTCGTTGGTGGCTTCACCTGGGTCACGGGATGGGTCCGGCAGGTCGCCAGTCCGCAGTACCCAAGCAACCTTCAGCTTGTTGACGTTCTGGCTATTGATCTGTGCCAGAGGGGACCAGTGGTTACCATCTTGCGTACGGGCGTAAGATGGCCAGTCATTATCCGGCACATTTTCCGGATTGGCCGGGCTGGCGTTTACCTGTTCAGCAGGCAGGGAACCGTTGATGTCATACGGGTCCATGAAAATGGAGATCACCAGTGCCAGAGCACTGAGGACAACACCAACCCCCAGAGGGAGCGTAGCCAGCAGGTTTGCAGCGAGCGGACGGCGGATAAAGGGCAGCAGAAGCACAATGCCAATGACGATGACCACATCCAGCCGAGGCACGAGGCCCCAGAGGTCTAGGCCTACGACGCAAAGAGCCCAGATGAGTGTGCCCAGAAGAACAACGGCATAGACGGCAAGACCGATTGGCTTCCGTTGATGAACGAAAAACGCGCTAAGCAGCGTGCCCAGCCCGCTGATGAGATAATAGAAGGGACCGCCTTCGCTGATGGAATAGATACCACCGGCAACCAGCAGCAGGCCGACGATCGCCATAAGGATGGCAACCAGCGAGACCCAGATTCCCCCCGTACGGGAAGTGGAGGACATGGATAAGCCTCAGTGTTGTTAAACTCGATCATTCACGTGGATAGTGCTTCCCTGGCAGGATTGTTCCGCCACGGATGATGATCTCTCGCTCTTAAAGCACAAGGAAGGGGCTATGGGTCAAGCATTTGCGAATAATAATTCGGACTAGGTCAGTGCCTCTAACATCATATTCACAGCCATGTGATAAATCCTTTTTGAAGGTTAATGGAATGCTGTGGAAAAAACATGCGGTCTGATGTGCTTTTTGCTTGAGGCCACACCCTGTTATCCCTATAACCCCCTACAGGTCGTGCACGCGCCCGGGCCATATGATGTGGCATGCCCGGCCGTGCGGTTTTCCTTTTCCATCAGGAAAAGGGAAACTTCAGAACTAAGGAGATGAAAATGCCCAAGTTGAAGACGAAGTCTTCGGTCAAGAAGCGGTTCAAGATCACCGCAACCGGTAAGGTGACCTGTGGTCCCGGCAACAAACGCCATGGCCTGATCAACCGTCCGCAGAAGATGAAGCGCAGCAACCGCGGTCCGCAGACAATGACGGACATGGATGCACGCACAGTCAAGCAGTGGGCGCCCTACGGGCTGTCATAAGGGAGATTTGAAAAACCATGGCACGTGTTAAACGGGGTACGACCACTCACGCTCGTCACAAGAAGGTCCTTGATCTGGCCAAAGGCTATCGCGGGCGTTCTTCTACAAACTATCGCATCGCTCTTGAGCGTGTCGAGAAGGCACTGCGTTATGCCTATCGCGACCGCCGCAACAAGAAGCGTGACTTCCGCTCTTTGTGGATCCAGCGCATCAGCGCTGCCGTGCGTGAGCATGGCCTGACCTACAGCCGTTTCATCAACGGGCTGAATAAGGCTGGGATCGAGATCGATCGTAAGGTTCTTGCTGCCATCGCCTATGATGATGCCGCAGCTTTTGCTGAGATCGTACGCAAGGCTCAGGCAGCCCTGTAAGAGGATCCCCCAATGCCTCGTGGTCTACTCTTGAGGGACCGTGAGGAATGGGACTGATGAATGGCGGGCTGTTCTGGCAACGGAGCAGCCCGTTTTTCTTTGAGGCTGCTTCAGAAATATCTCAACATCCGGTCCTTCGGGGCGAAACGGGGGCGGGAGGTGTTTTTGAAACAGGCTCACGAGATGATGGAAGACAGGCTATGGCCAATGACCTCGAAACGCTGAAGGATGAGACGCTGGCGGCCCTAAAGGAGGCCAGAACTCATAGTGAGTGGGATGCAGTCCGCGTAGGGACGTTGGGGCGTTCCGGTAAATTGACTGGTTTGCTCCGGCAGCTTGGTTCATTCCCTCATGAGGAGCGGAAAGAGCGGGGACAGGCCCTCAACCGCCTGCGGGATGAGCTGACAGGGCTGATCGAGCAGCGTGGTAAAGAAATCGAGGAGTTGGCTCTCCAGCAACGTCTGGCGGAGGAAACGGTGGATGTGACCCAGCCACCGGCTACAGCACCGATTGGCCTCATCCATCCCGTTAGCCGGACGATTGAGGAAATTACGACTATTTTCGGGGCCATGGATTTCCATGTAGCCGAAGGCCCGGATATTGAAAGCCAGTGGCATAATTTCTCTGCCCTGAATACGCCGGAACATCACCCAGCCCGGACAGAGCAAGACACGTTTTACCTTCCTGCCACTGGGGAGAGTGAAGAAATGCGTGTGCTGCGGACGCAGACATCCGGTGTTCAGATCCGCACTATGCTGGGCGAGAAGCCACCGATTCGTATTATTGCACCCGGCCGGACCTACCGGGCTGATCACGATGCTACCCATTCCCCGATGTTCCATCAGTGCGAAGGGCTGGTCATCGAGAAAGGCATCACGTTGGGCCATCTGAAAGGTTGCCTGACAGAGTTCCTAAGGGCTTTCTTTAATCAGCCTGATCTGCCTGTCCGTTTCCGTGCCTCTTATTTTCCCTTTACCGAGCCATCCATGGAAATTGATATCGGCTGGTCACGGGAAACAGGTGTGATTGGCGGTGGTGCCGATTGGTTAGAAGTGCTGGGGGCTGGAATGGTTCATGCCCGGGTGCTGAGCAATTGCGGGCTGGACCCGGCAGAATGGCAGGGCTTTGCGTTTGGTATGGGGATCGAACGTCTGGCCATGCTGAAGAACGGTATTACGGACCTGCGGTCTTTCTATGAGAGTGACCTGCGCTGGCTGCGTCACTATGGTTTTTCATCACTGTCCCCGGCAACGCTGACGGAGGGTTTCTAACATGAAATTTTCACTCTCATGGCTGCGGGATCACCTCGATACCACGGCGTCTTTGGATGATATCTGCGCGACATTAAACCGCATCGGCCTTGAGGTCGAAAATGTGGATGACCCGACTGAACGTCTGGCCGGGTTCCGTACAGCGAAAATTCTGGAGGCTTCCCGTCATCCGGATGCCGACCGTCTCCAGCTTTGCCGGGTGTCTGCGGGTAAAGGCTTTGAGGAAGTGCAGGTCGTCTGTGGTGCGCCGAATGCTCGCACGGGGTTGCATGTCATTTTCGCCCCACCGGGTACCTACATTCCCGGTAGCGATATGACGATCAAGCCGGGGAAAATCCGTGGTCAGACCAGTAACGGGATGCTCTGTTCCCTGCGGGAACTCGGAATCGGTGAGGAAACCAACGGCATTGCGGAGCTGCCTGATGGTGCCCCGTTGGGTGAGGATTATGTCCGCTATGCCAAGCTGGATGATCCGGTCATCGAGATTGCTATTACCCCTAACCGTGGCGATGCGTTGAGCGTCCGAGGGATTGCCCGCGATCTCGCAGCGGCTGGTCTAGGCACCCTGAAACCGTGGTTGACGAAAACAGTGGAAGGGCAGGGCGACTGTCCGATCCGCTGGGAGCTGGACCATCCGGCCTGTTCCTATGTGACAGGGCGGTTGATCCGTGGTGTGAAGAACGGTCCCAGCCCTGCTTGGCTGCAACGGCGTCTGGAGAGTGTGGGGCTGCGGCCGCAGTCGGCCTTGGTGGATGTGACCAATTATCTGATGATGAATATTGGTCGCCCCCTACATGTGTTCGATGCATCCCGCCTGACAGGCGGCCGATTGTCTCTGACATCTGGCATGGGCGAGCATTTCCGGGCTTTGGATGGGCAGGAGCTCATTCTGGGGAAGGACGATCTCGTTATTGTGGATGATGCTGGTGTGCAGTCTCTTGCAGGCATCATCGGCGGAGAGGCTAGTGCGGTTACGAATGAGACGGTTGATGTCTTCGTGGAATCCGCCTTGTTCGACCCCGTGCGTATCGCCCTGACAGGGCGTCGTCTTGGTGTGCAGACTGATGCCCGCTATCGCTTCGAGCGTGGGGTAGACCCAGCCCTCGTACGCTCTGGTTTGGAAGCCGCTACAGCCCTGATTGTGGAACTATGTGGTGGCACGCCGAGTGAAGTGACTGAAGCAGGCGCAGAACCAGCATGGCAGAGAACGGCCAGCCTGCGTTTCGAGCGTCTGGCTACATTGGGCGGACTGGAGATTGAAACGGATAGGGCCGTTGATATTCTGGAGGCTCTGGGTTTTGAGGTTCAGGATCGCACGGCAGAGAAGGCCGTTTTCTCTGTGCCGTCTTGGCGTAATGATGTAGCGGCCGGGCATGGTCTGGCGCAGTCTGAAACGCTGGATGCTGCCGTTGCTGCACAGGCTGCGGCGAGCGTTGAGAGTATGGAAGCCGAGGCCGATCTGGTCGAGGAAGTTCTGCGCATCCGTGGTTTGGATGAGGTTCCAGCCCTCTCGCTGCCTCGGGCGCATATGGTACCCGCTCCAGCCGTGACAGCGCAGCAGGCCAGAGCATCCCTTCTGCGCCGTCTGTGCGCTGGGCGTGGTCTGATGGAGACTGTAGGGTTCTCATTTGTCTCCGACCAAGATGCTGCCCTGTTTGAAGAAGTGCGGGAAGATGACCGTCTGTTGAATCCGATTGCCACGGATTTGAATCAGCTTCGTCCGACCTCAATCATCAACTTGCTGCGGGCATTGGGGCGGAATCTGGCCCACGGGCAGGGTTTTGCGGGTGATGCCTCTTTCTTCGAGCTAGGCCCCTGCTTCGGGCAGCAGGGTAACCGTCTGGTGCTGGCAGGTGTGCGTGGCGGTGTGAGTGCCCGTGCTCCCGGCCAGCCCGCTGCGGAACCCTCTTGGATGGATGCTAAGGCTGATTTGATGGCGGTTCTTACCGCCCTTGGGGTAGCGGAAGCGTCCCTGAGCAGTACGCAGGATGCCCCCAGCTACTACCATCCGGGCCGGTCTGGCGTTGTGCGGCAAGGTCCTAAGCTTGTGCTGGGCAGTTTCGGGGAATTGCATCCCCGTGTGGCCCGTCATTTTGGGCTTGGCGGTACGGTAGCACTTTTTGAGGTAACGCTGGATAAGGTCCCACTGCCCAAGGTGAAGCGTAAAGCAGCTCCGGCTCTTTCGGCCCTTCAGCCTGTGCGGCGTGACTTTGCCTTCCTTGCTGATAGAAACGTCCAGATTCAGGATGTTCTGAAGGCTGTTCGGATGGCGGACCGTAAGCTAATCACGGATGTGCGTCTTTTCGATGTCTTTGAAGGTGGCTCCGTCCCGGCTGGGCACCGATCCCTTGGTGTGGAGGTTACTCTCCAGCCGCAGAAGGATAGCCTGACAGACGCACAGCTTGACGCCCTGATGGCAGCGGTGGAAAGTTCTGTCCAGAAGGCCACGGGGGCAACGCTCCGCCGTTGATCCAGATGGTGGCGGTGCAACGAAGGGAATGATGTCATGGTGGATGTGGGCGCTCCTGTCGAAGGTGAGGTTCCCCTTCACCAGCATGGTCGGGTAATCTGGATTCTCGCAGGGGAACCAAGCGGGGATAGTATCGGTGCCCGTCTCATGCAGGCCCTGCACCGTATCGACCCGACATTGGTTTTTGCCGGTGTCGGGGGAGGGCGGATGGAAGCCCGAGGCCTGCGGAGCCTTTTCCCTATGGAAGACCTCACGGTCATGGGCTTCATGGAGGTTCTGCCTCGCTTGCGTCTGCTTTCCCAGAGGCTTCTAGAGGCGGAACAGGATATCGAACTGCGCCGCCCGGATATTGTTATTACTATTGATAGTCCGGGCTTCTCATTTCGCTTGCTAAAGCGTATCCGCAAGCTGAATGTTCGGCGGCTGCATTATGTGGCCCCACAGGTCTGGGCATGGCGGGAGAGCCGGGTCAAAGGGTACCGAGGGTTATGGCACCGATTGCTTTGCCTCTTTCCTTTTGAAGAAAAATGGTTTGCAGATCGAGGTCTGCCAGAAGGCCGGTTTGTCGGGCATCCTATCCTACAGTCGGGTGTGGCACATGGTAAGGCCTTACGTTTCTTCAAACGACATGACCTTCGGCCGAGCAGCCCCATTCTGATCCTTATGCCGGGTAGTCGCTCATCAGAGGTTCCGCAGCTCCTGCCCGTGTTTGAGAAGACGCTAACTATCCTCCATAAGCGTTTTCCTGATCTTCAGCCGGTCATCCCGGCGACTTCCGGTATGGCTCCATTGGTCCGGAAGATGGTGCGGCATTGGGCTGTTCATCCGTCTATCCTGACAGATACGGAAGATAAACATGATGCCATTCGTGCGGCGGATTGTGCGCTGACAAAATCGGGTACATCGATTCTGGAGCTGGCCATCGGGGGCGTCCCTATGGCGGTGACGTACAAGGTGAACCCAATATCGGCTTTGCTGGGGCGGTTGTTTCTACGACTACCCTATATTTCTATGATCAATATTCTGGCAGGGCGGGAAGTTGTTCCAGAACTGGTGCAGCATGATTGCAACCCCCAGAAGCTCGCCGATGAGATAACATCCCTTCTAACGGATGAGACGAAGCGTCAGGCTCAGCGAGAGGCTTTTGGGGATATCTTGGCTATGTTGGAGGCCCCAGATGGTGAGTTGCCAGCTATGTCAGCGGCAAAGCAAGTGTTGGACCTTATGGAAACGCCACTGTCTGAAATATAGGTTTCATGGAAAAGGCCTGCTCCTATGGGGGCAGGCCTTTTTTGTGTGGAGAAGGTGGTCACCTTAGCGAAGGAAACCAACCAGCTTTTCTGCTTCACTGACGATAGGTTCAGAGACAGCACGGGCGCGCTCGGCTCCCTGCCGCAGAACTTGCATAAGGTGGGCCTTGTCATCCATCAGGCGGCGTGTCTCATCAGCAACAGGAGCCAGCGTCTCAACCAGCAGATCAGCCAGAGCCTGTTTGAAGGTGCCGAAACCCTGGCCAGCAAACTGTGTCAACACATCGGCCAGCGTCTTGTTGGACATGGCAGCGTAGATGGTCAGCAGGTTTCGGGCTTCTGGGCGGCCTTCCAGTCCGGCTTCTTCACTGGGGAGGGGCTCGGCATCCGTACGGGCCTTACGGATCTTCTGGGCAATTTCATCCGCTGTATCATTCAGAATGATGCGGCTCTGGGCGGATGGATCGGACTTAGACATTTTCTTGCTGCCATCCCGTAGGCTCATCACACGGGCGGCATGAGGCGGGATGAGCGGTTCGATGAGCGGGAAGAACTCAACACCCATATCGTGATTGAATTTTTGGGCGATGTCATTGGCTAGCTCAAGATGCTGCCGCTGGTCGTCCCCGACAGGAACCCGTGTGGCGTGGAAGGCCAGAATGTCCGCAGCCATTAGGTTGGGATAGACATAGAGACCCGCAGAATGATTTTCCCGGTTTTTACCAGCTTTGTCTTTGAACTGCGTCATGCGGTTCAACCAGCCCAGACGGGACACACAGTTAAAAATCCAGCCAAGGCGGGCATGGGCGCTAACGGCAGACTGGTTATAGAGGCGTGTCGGGTCGATGCCGGAGGCTAGAAGGCAGGCAGTGGAAGCGAGGGTCTGTTCACGCAGGGCCTCGGGGGACCACGGCATGGTCAGGGAGTGCATGTCCACAAGGCAGAACAGGCAGTCATGGTCTTTCTGCAGGGTAACCCAGTTGCGGATTGCCCCAAGATAGTTGCCAAGATGAGGGATACCTGTTGGCTGGATGCCAGAAAAAACGCGCTGCATGAACATTGTCCTGCGGAAGAGGATAGAGAGATGCCGCCCGCTCAGGAGTGAGGGGGCGGCAGGGACCCTGCATGGAGGGCTGGTCAGAGAAGGGGAGCAGTCTTATTACTGTAAGGTGTTGTCATCCTCGACACCCAGAAGCTGGATTTTGAAGATCAGCGGGCTGTTGGGGGGGATGATCCCCATGGCCCGCTTGCCGTAACCCAGCTGGGGAGGGACGTAGAGTTCCCATGTATCGCCGACACGCATCATAGGAAGCCCTTCCATCCAGCCTTCGATGACACCATCCAGAGGCATCTCCATATAGGCGGCCCCGGTGTGCATCTCGGATGCGTCAAAGATGCCACCATCTGGCAGGCGGCCTTCATAAATGACCATCATAGTGGCGCCTTTTTGTGGATGCGGTGCATCCTTGGGGCCAGATTTCAGCACTTTATAGGCGAGGCCATCCGGAAGTTTCTGCACTCCCGGTTGTTTATAGACCTGATCCATGAATTGCTGGGGTGTCAGGTCCGGTTTGGGTCCGCCGGAGCAGGCAGTCATGCCGAGCAGACCAGCCAGCGCACAGGCAGGCAGATAACGGAAGAGAGAACGCAGACAATGGGACATGGAGACGCCTCTTTGCAAACGGGAGAGAAGAGACAGACCTGCCGGGCTGTTACAGCCCAGCAGGGGATAAGGACGCGGGATCAGGGTGTGCCGCCGCGGCGTCCTTTATTGGCACCCAGTCGCAGGCGCAGGGCGTTCAGGCGGATGAAGCCCTGAGCATCGACCTGATTATAGGCACCTTCGTCATCCTCAAAGGTCACGACACGGGCATCGTATAGGCTGTCGGGGCTTTCACGGCCCACGCAGATGACATTACCCTTATAGAGCTTCAGGCGGACACGACCATTCACATGCTGCTGGCTACTGTCGATCAGTGCCTGTAGCATGTGGCGTTCCGGGGAGAACCACAGGCCGTTATAGATCAGCTCTGCATAGCGGGGCATGATGCTGTCCTTGAGGTGGGCAGCCTCACGATCCAGCGTGATGGATTCCATGGAACGGTGAGCCTGAAGCAGGATGGTCCCGCCCGGTGTTTCATAAATCCCACGGGACTTCATGCCGACAAAGCGGTTCTCTACGATGTCGAGACGGCCAATGCCGTTTGCTTTACCCAGCTCATTGAGGCGGGCGAGCAGGGTAGCCGGGGAGAGGGCTTCACCATTAATAGCCACCGGGTCGCCATGCTTGAAGTCAATGGTGATTTCGGTAGCTTTGTCCGGCGCAGCTTCCGGGGAAATGGTGCGCTGGAAGACGATCTCATCTGGCGGAAGGGAGGGATCTTCCAGAATCTTCCCTTCGGAAGAAGAATGCAGCAGGTTGGCATCCACGGAGAAGGGGGCTTCGCCGCGCTTGTCCTTGGTGACGGGAATCTGGTTCTTCTCGGCAAAGTCCAGCAGCTTGGTGCGGGATGTCAGGTCCCATTCACGCCACGGGGCGATGACCTTCACGTCTGGCTTCAGGGCGTAATAGGACAGCTCGAAGCGAACCTGATCGTTCCCTTTACCTGTTGCACCATGTGCCACGGCATCAGCCCCGACAGCCTCGGCAATCTCAATCTGACGCTTGGAGATCAGCGGGCGTGCGATGGAGGTGCCCAGCAGGTACTGACCCTCATAAACCGTGTTGGCCCGAAACATCGGGAAGACGTAATCCTTGACGAAGGTTTCCCGCAGGTCTTCGACAAAGATTTCTTTCACGCCGAGGGACTCAGCCTTGCGGCGTGCGGGCTCCAGCTCTTCACCCTGGCCGAGGTCGGCCGTGAAGGTCACAACTTCGCAGCCGTAATGCTCCTGAAGCCAGCGGAGAATGACGGATGTATCCAACCCACCGGAATAGGCTAGAACGACTTTTTTGATGCCTGAGGCTTTGCTCATGGTCGCTATGTATCCTCTGCTGAAAGACAGAACCAGATATCGTTAAGTTATTATGGTCTTGTAACATTTGTCAGACCATTGGGCCAGAGGCCCGCCCCGCAAGGGGAGGTTTATGCCTCCTTATTGCGTGATTCTGCTTGCCGCTTCCGTTCGCTCTGCGTCTTGAGCTGCCCACAGGCGGCGAGGATGTCCTTACCACGAGGCATACGGATGGGGGCCGCATAGCCGGCATCCATGATGATCTGGGCGAAACTAGCCAGACGCTCCCGTGTGGAAGGGCGGAAGTCCGATCCCGGCCACGGGTTGAAGGGAATGAGATTAACCTTGGCAGGCAGACCACGGATCAGCCGTACTAACTCCCTAGCCTCGGCATCACTGTCATTTACATCTTTAATCATGATGTATTCAAAAGTGATGCGGCGGGAATTGGAGGCTGCCGGGTAACGATGACAGGCAGCCATCAGCTCTTCAATCGGGTATTTCCTGTTCAGCGGGACCAGCTGGTCCCGCAGGTCATTGCGGACAGCATGGAGGGAAATGGCCAGATTGATGCCCAGCTCGTCCCCGCAACGGTCCATCATAGGTACGACACCTGAGGTCGAAAGCGTGATGCGCCGGCGGGAGAGGGCGATGCCTTCGCCATCCATGATGATTTTCATGGCTTTGGCGACATTTTCGTAATTATACAGTGGCTCCCCCATGCCCATCAGGACGATGGTGGAGAGCAGGCGGGGGGTGTCTCCCTTGGGGCTGGGCCATTCACCATAGCTGTCTCGTGCCGCCATGAACTGTCCGACAATCTCGGCAGCACCTAGGTTACGGACGAGCTTCTGCGTGCCTGTATGGCAGAAGGTGCACGATAGTGTGCAGCCTACCTGCGAGGAAATACAGACAGCCCCTCGGTCTTCCCGCCGGTCCGGAATATAGACAGTTTCGGCCTCCTGCCCGTCACGGAAGCGGAACAGGAATTTACGGGTATCATCCTTGGATGTCTGCTGGGTCGTCAGGCTGGGGCGGCCAACGATGAAGTGCTTCTCCAGCTTGGCTTGCAATGGCTTGGCGATTGTGGACATGCGGGAAAAATCCGTCACGCCCTGATGGTAAATCCAGTGCCAAAGTTGCTTGGCTCGGAAGGGCTTCTCGCCGATCTCGGTTAGGACCTCGGCCAGTTCTTCCCGGGATAGGCCGACCAGTTCACGCCGCCCGTCTTCCGTGACGGGTGTAGGCGGAGCAAAAAGGGCGGATTTAGCCTCAATGCGTTTGCGCTCGCTTTCATTGAGGGCATTTACGGCATCGGAGGAAACAGGGGAAGAAGAGGGCATCGGATGTGTCATGGGGCGGCTATAGCACGGGAACCCGTTTACGGGTCAGAAAAGTGATGGGGTGGAAAAGAATGACCTAGAGTGCGCCTTTACGGGCGGCAATGAGGAATTCTTTATTGCCTTCCGGCCCGGTGATCGGGCTGGGGACAATACCTAGGATAGTCCAGCCGGGCAGGGCAGCAAACCAGCCCCGGATTTCCTCGCAGACACGCTCATGCACGGCGGGGTCTCGCACAACGCCTTTGGGGCCGATGTCGGCTCGGCCCGCCTCGAATTGCGGCTTGATGAGGGCCACGGCCCATGCGCCATCCTTTGCCATGCTGAGAGCGGGAGCTAGAACGGTTTTAAGGCTAATGAAGCTGGCATCGCAGACAACAATGTCTGGGGCCTCTGGTACATGCTCGGTATTCAGATGGCGGGCATTGGTTTTTTCCAGCACGACCACCCGTTCATCAGAACGGATTTTCCATGCCAGCTGGCCATGCCCGACATCTACAGCATAGACCTTGGCTGCTCCGTTCTGGAGTAGAACATCGGTAAAGCCTCCCGTTGAGGCCCCGACATCCACGGCAATTTTACCCTCAGCAGAGAGAGGGAAATGTTCCAGTGCATGAGCCAGTTTCAGCCCCCCACGGGAGACCCAAGGGTGATCCTGCCCTTTCAGGGTTAGGGGCATGTCCTCGGCGAGCTGATCGCCTGCTTTTTTAACAGGCTTGTCACCATGCGGGCCAGCATAGACCAGCCCGGCCATAATGAGGGCTTGTGCCCGGCTGCGTGTTTCAACCAGTCCCCTTTCTACAAGGAGCTGATCCGCACGACGTTTGGCCATTAGGCCTCGGCCTTTCCATCAAGAGCTTTGAGGGCCAGGTCGGCAATATGATGCGCTGTCAGGCCAGCTTCCTCATACTGGGCGGCAGGTGTGTTATGGTCGATCCATGTATCAGGCAGGGCCATCGGACGGAAACGAACCTGATCCAGCAGACCGGTATTCGCCAAATGCTGCACGACTTGCGTGCTGAACCCACCCGGTGCGCCATCCTCAATAGTGATGAAGACCTTGTGCTGGCGGGCCAGCTGTTCGATCAGTGCTTCATCAACGGGCTTGGCAAAGCGGGCATCGGCCACAGTAACGGCGATACCGTGTTTCTCCAGCGTCTCAGCGGCTTTTAGGGCCTCATGCAGACGAGGACCAAGGGCGAGGATGGCCACGCCTTCCCCTTCGGAGGCACGCACGATACGGCCCTTGCCGATTTCCAGAATCTCGCCTTCTTCAGGGAGACTTAGGCCAAGGCCAGCTCCACGGGGATAGCGCAGGGCGATCGGTCCGCTGTCATGGGCCCATGCTGTGGCTGTCATATGGAGCAGTTCCAGCTCATCAGATGGCGCCATAACGGTCATGTTCGGCAGGCAGCAGAGATAGTTGAGGTCGAAAGACCCAGCATGGGTTGCCCCATCGGCACCGACCAGCCCGGCACGGTCCACAGCGAAGCGAACAGGCAGATTCTGGAGGGCCACATCATGCATGACCTGATCGTAGGCCCGCTGGAGGAATGTGGAATAGATGGCGCAGAACGGGCGCATTCCCTCGCTGGCGATACCGGCAGCAAAAGTTACGGCATGCTGTTCGGCGATGCCGACATCGAAATAACGGTCCGGATGCTGCTGGGCCATTCTGTCCAGCCCGGTACCAGAAGGCATGGCCGCTGTAATGGCAACGACCTTGTCATCCTGATTAGCCCGGTGGAGCAGCTCACGGGAGAAAACATCTGTATAGGTAGGCGGACCAGCGGGAGCTTTCTGCTGCTTGCCAGTTTCCACATCAAAACGGGCGACGGCGTGGTACTTATCACCAGCGGATTCGGCAGGCTTGTAGCCCCGACCTTTCTCGGTGATGACATGTAGCAGGACAGGCCCCTTATCCTCAGCATCCCGAAGATTACGCAGAATGGGGACAAGCTGGTTCATGTCGTGCCCATCTACGGGGCCGATGTAATAGAAGCCAAGCTCCTCAAACAGTGTGCCGCCGGTAATCATACCACGGGCATATTCCTCAGCCCGCTTGGCGGTGCGCTCAATGCGGGAGGGAAGCCGCTTGGCCAGCTTGCCAGCCATGTCCCGCAGGGTCAGGAAGCGGCGGGAGGTCATCAGGCGGCTGAGGTAATTGGACATAGCCCCAACGGGTGGCGCAATAGACATCTCATTGTCATTCAGGATGACGATGAGGCGTTCAGCCCCTTTGCCGCCCATGGCGCCGGCGTTGTTCATGGCTTCATAGGCCATACCAGCGGAGATGGACCCATCCCCAATGACGGAAATGACGTTCCGCTCCCGATAGGAAGGATGGTCTTCCGCGTAGAGGTGATGCGCTACAGCCATGCCCAGTCCGGCAGAGATGGACGTGGAGGAGTGCGCAGCACCGAAGGGGTCGTAGGGGCTTTCGGAACGGCGTGTAAAGCCGGAAAGACCACCGGGCTGGCGCAGCGTGCGGATTTGCTCGCGGCGACCGGTTAGAATTTTATGGGGGTAGGCCTGATGACCTACATCCCAGATTACCCGGTCATCCGGTGTGTTGAATACCGCATGAAGAGCCACTGTCAGCTCGACAACGCCGAGGGAGGCACCGAGATGCCCGCCCGTTGTTGAGACGGCATTGATGGTCTCCGAGCGGAGTTCTTCTGCCAGGGTGGTGAGCTGCTCGATGGACAGGTTTTTCATGTCCGCCGGTACGCTTACCCGATCCAGAAGAGGATAATGGCCCAGAGTAGGGATGGAGGAAGACGTGCTCATGAACAATCAGTTCCTGCGTTCAACGAAATAATCAGCGAGGGCACGGAGTGTCTCTGCTTGCGGGCCGAATGAAGAAAGGGATTGACGGGCCTGCTCGCTTAGACGCTGCGCTTCTTTTCGTGCGCCCTCAATGCCGAGCAGAGAGACATAGTTAGACTTGCAAGCGTCTTCATCCTTGCCTGCTGTCTTGCCCAGTTCCTCGGTGCTGGCCGTGGTGTCCAGAATATCGTCGGCTACCTGGAAGGCTGTGCCGAGGTCTGTACCATAGCGGATAATGGCCTCACGGCGTGGGTCATCAGCCTTGAGGCCAGCCAGAATGGCCCCGGCTTCTGCGGCGTAACGGATGAGGGCGCCGGTCTTCATGGCGTGTAGACGCTGAACTTTCTCCAGCGGAAGGGCCTTGCCCTCGCCACGGATATCAATGACCTGCCCGCCGACCATGCCTGCACTGCCAGAAGCACGGGCCAAGGCCAGAGCTAGATCGGCCCGGATGGCAGGGTCTTTGCTAGTGGCCTCTTCCAGTAGCACCTCAAAGGCGCTGGTCTGGAGGGCATCGCCCGCCAGAATGGCAAATGCCTCGTTGAATTTCTTATGTGTGGAGGGCTGGCCACGGCGGAGGTCATCATCGTCCATGGCGGGGAGGTCATCATGGACGAGAGAATAGGCGTGGAGAAACTCAACAGATGCGGCCACACGGAGGGCAGCCTCACGGGGGGCACCAAACAGGGCGGCGATTTCCAGCACGAGGAACCCACGCAGACGCTTGCCACCATTCAGGGCTGCATAGCGCATGGCCTCAATCAGCAAGGATTCATCCCCCGGCACGGGCGGCAGGAGAGCGTCAATACTGGCTTCAATGTCACGACAGGCCTGACGTAGGGCATCCTTGAGAGGGAGGGCGTGGCTGTCGGTCATGGAAGGGGTCTCCTTGGTGGTGGTCGGGGATGGCTGTGTATTAGGTGTCATTAGAATGGAATGTTATCATCCCAGGTTGGGGCGTAAGGGGCATCGTCTTGTGGCTTTTGCGTAGTCCGGGTGGGGGCTCTTCTACGGCGTGCCGGGATCGGCTTGTCCACTGTAGCCTCCAGCTCTTCCTCGGAGAGTGAACCATCCGCCTTCTGGACGATGGCTTTCACACGCATTTCTGCCTCCCCCAGTCGTTCTTCACAATGGCGGCGTAGAGCGGCACCACGCTCATAGGCAGAGATGGCATCTTCTAGCTTCATCTGGCCACTTTCCAGTCCCCGGACGATCTGTTCAAGCTCGGCCAAGGCACTTTCAAAAGAAAGCTGGTGCAGCGGTGTTGTCTGTGTCGTCATAGGGTCGGGCATGAACTATCCAGCCGGGGTTCAGATCATGAAACTTACAGGGCATTACAGGGATAAAGAGATTTTTTCCAGCCCTCATCCTGTTTGTTCGGAAACATCATGGAATGCCGTGATACTTTTCAGACGCACGGGCAACCCCATTTTAATGATTTCCTTCAAGGAAGGCAGGATGTTTGTCTTCCTGCTGCTCTAAAGCTGTCCCTGCAAAATCATGTAACAGAGAAAAGTGATATCAAGACCTACTATAATAGGTGTGACCTTATCAAAGGCCCGTCTGACCAGTAGAATAGCCGTATAAAGCAGCATGCTGCAAGCGAGAGCGAGCATGAAATTACCGGTGACGACCGTTAGCAGAAGCATACAGAGAGGGGGGAAGGCTTCCTCTAGCGTGTTGGAAAGTTCTGTCAGGTTACTGAGCATGATAATCCCGACAAAAATCAGCACTGGGGCTGTTGCCAATGCAGGAATGGCGGTGATCAGAGGCCAGAAGATGCAGGAAATGGCAAATAACAAGGCGACTATAAGGGCACTGAGACCCGTACGGCCACCAGCCTCGGCCCCCGTTAGGCTTTCCAGATAGGCGGAGACGGTACAGGTCCCCAGTAGTGCCCCAAGAATGCTGGCGACACCATCGGCGGTAAAGGCTCGGGGGTCGAGATCAGGACGTTCTTTGGTTCCGCAAAGCCCGGCTTGTCGGGTGACTGTTAGCATCGTGCCTGTAGCATCAAAAAAGTCGCTGAGCAGTATGTAGAGTGTGATGGGCAGAAGCAGGCCGAGATGATGGAAGAACTCTTTGAAATTGAAAGGTGCCAGCATGTGGACGGGATAATGGGGCCAGTCCATCAGATGGGCGGGGAGTTGGGTTAGGGGCTGTCCATCCGGGCCGGGAATAACAAGTCCGGCCACGGTCAGGAGCATGATGGTGATGAGCAACCCAGCAGGAATACGAAGAAGCTGAAGCAGGAGGCAGAGCATCACGCCTGCCAGAGCAAGGATGACGGAAGGCTGGGATAGGGAAGCAAAACCTAGCCCGTTAACGGATGGAACGGCGATTCCAGCGGAGATGAGACCAATGCGGGCAATAAAAGCACCGATGGCCACCTGAATGCCCAATATGATGCAGGGCGGAAAGCTTTGTATGATCTTTAGGCGAAGCCGAGTGAGGGAGAGCAGCGTGAAGCACAATCCGCTAAAAAGAACGACTGTAAAGGCCGTAGCGGGTGAGACATGAGCTTGTTGGACAATAACTTGAGCGAATAGGACATTACTGCTCATGGCCGGGGCGAGAGCAATGGGAAGCCGTACCCAGAGAGCCATGAGGAGGGTACCGGCGATGGCTCCGGCAATGGTGGTTATCACCATGTCATGGCGTATGAGACCGGCCCCCGCAAGGACAGCCGGGTTGACAGCCATGATATAGGCCATTGATCCAAAAATAGTCAGCCCGGCACTGACCTCACGCGGGATTGTCGAATGGCGCTGGGTGATCTGGAAGAAGCGGTCGAGGCAGGATCGGATCACAGCGTCATGTCTCACAGGATAGGGAGTGGTTTAGAGCTTCCAGTCATGGAAAAGCTGATAAAGTAGGGGCGAGAAGAGGGTTTGGGCCTCTTGCTTGGGCAGTTGGGCATAGAGCGCCCCGATGACTGATGGGGAGAGCCACCGGCTTTGCCGTATGGCTTCACGCAGTCCGGCCGCCGAGAAACCATGAATCGTGAAGAACTGGAGTGCCTTTTCCACCGGGTCTGGCCCGGAGGGTAGGGAGCTTTCCGTATGGATGAGGGTTACAGGCTCATCATCCGGTAGGGATAGCCCTGTTGGATAGAGGGATAGCCTGACAGCCTCATGATCCTCCCGCTGGAGGCGGACCGGGAGGCAGTCCAGCAAGGTCGGGAAATAGGTGAGTGTGGGGTTTGTTACTGGTAGGTAAGGCGCAGTGATAGGTTGCTCTGCATAGAGCCAGGCAAGATGTTCTGTCTGGGTGGAAGGGGCTTCCGGCCTGATGAGGCAGAGAGGGACAAACTCATCACCATCACGCAGCTCCTCAATGGGTTGGAAGCTGATTGTACGGCTACGATTGTCCATGACGAGTTTCTGCTCGCCACGGTGTAGATGGAATCGTTTGAAGCGGCGGGTCTTTTCGGGAAGTGACCCTTCCGGATGGGCTGGGGAGGACTGCCCATTCTGTATGGCGTAACAGGCACCGAGGATCAGCCCCTGTAGAATATGGGCACTGATATCTAGTGTTTTCGGTAGAAGAGCCTGTCCCCTATCGTAATATTGGTCATTGCGGTTGTAGTAACGGCGCATCTGCGGCGTGGGGCTGCTGGCGGCAGCGTCATGCAGGATGCGGGCCGTGGACCAGTCCGGTGTGTTCTGAACATAGGCAAAGGGGTCTGGCAGTCCTTGCCGCTGGTGAGCGGGACGAAAGAAAGACCGTGTTACCCGGCTATCTGGAAAGGCCTCGGAGGCATGGGTATGGAAAAGGGCTCTTGGATGGGCCATTTGCCCATCGAATATCTGGTTCGTCCATTTACCCAGCCCTGTCAGGCACCAGTTGATGGGAAGATGCGTGATCTGCTGGAAGGTCTTCGCTCCCAATCGAGCTTCCGTCTTGGCAAAAAAGGCCGATACGGAGCCGCCTTCTGGGAGGAAATATTCATCAACAGTTAGCTGGATAACCCAATCGAAATGGCCACCTTCCTGCCGAAGCATCTTTGTTAGGGCGTTCTGGTGGCGTTGCAGACGGTCCGTTTCCCGCTGGTCTGTGGCCAGTAGGCGGATGTCGTAATTGCGGGCAGCCTGTGTCAGAATCTCCTGACTGCCATCTGTGGAGTGATCGTCACAGATAAGCAGGGCAGAAAAGCCCGCCGCCACGTGGTGGGCGATCCACCAGCCAAGCCTGTTGGCCTCATTATGAATACAGAGCAGGGCAGCGGTCCGAGGCATGGGTCAGTCCATCTTTAGGGCAGCAAGGAAGGCACTCTGCGGGATCTCGACTTTGCCGAACTGCCGCATACGCTTTTTACCTTCCTTCTGCTTTTCCAACAGCTTGCGCTTACGGGAAATGTCACCACCATAACACTTGGCCGTCACATCCTTGGAGAGTGCCCCGAGTGTCTCACGGGCAATGACCTTGGAGCCGATGGAAGCCTGAATGGCGATCTTGAAGAGCTGACGGGGGATAAGGTCCTTCAGCTTAGCACAGATGGCTCGCCCGCGTGTTTCGGCCACAGTACGATGCGCAATGAAGGACAGGGCATCTACTGGCTCGTGATTCACGAGAATGGAGATGCGGACCAAGTCGCTCTCTTCGTAGCCATCCATTTGATACTCAAAGGAGGCATACCCCCGGGTGAGGGACTTCAGACGGTCATAGAAATCGAACACGACTTCATTCAGTGGCAGGCGATAGACGACCATGGCCCGGTCGCCAACATAGGTCAGGTCGATCTGCACACCACGGCGTTCGGTGCAGAGGGTGAGAACAGACCCCAGATACTCATCCCGTACGAGGATAGAGGCCTTGATCCACGGCTCTTCAATATAGTCGATCTTGCTGATCTCCGGCATGTCGGCCGGGTTGTGCAGTTCTTCCACATCGCCGTTATTCATGTGCATTTTATAAACGACAGAAGGGGCCGTAGCGATGAGGTCCAGATTGAACTCACGAGAGAGTCGTTCTTGGATGATTTCCAGATGCAGCAATCCAAGGAACCCGCAGCGGAAGCCGAAGCCGAGGGCCGCAGAGGTTTCTGCCTCGAAGTGGAAGGATGCATCATTCAGCCGCAGCTTGCCAAGGCTGGTCCGCAGCTTGTCGAAGTCATCCGCATCAACCGGGAAGAGACCACACCAGACCACCGGAACGGAGGGTTTGAAGCCGGGGAGGGCCTTTTCCGCCGGGCGGTTGTCCAGCGTGATGGTATCACCGACATTACAATCCGCTACGGTTTTAATGGCAGCGTTGATGTAACCCATCTCACCCGGCCCTAGGGACTCGACAGGCTGCATCTTAGGCAAGAACACACCGACCTGATCGACATGGTAGGTCGCTCCGGTCTGCATCATGCGGATCTTATCGCCCCGCTTCAGGCGGCCTTCTTTGATACGGACAAGGATGATGACGCCGAGATAGCTGTCGTACCAGCTGTCCACCAGCAGCCCTTGAAGGGGAGCTTCGGCATCACCCTTGGGGGCGGGCAGACGCTGGACGAGGGCTTCCAGCACGCCCTCAATGTTCAGGCCCGTCTTGGCACTAATCTCCACAGCATCATCCGCTGGGATGCCAACTACTTCCTCAATCTGAGCACGGACACGTTCTGGCTCGGCAGCCGGAAGGTCAATTTTGTTGAGAACGGGGACGATCTCATGGTTGGCATCAATCGCCTGATAGACGTTGGCCAGTGTCTGCGCCTCGACCCCTTGTGAGGCGTCCACGACCAGCAGCGACCCTTCGCAGGCCGCCAGAGAACGGCTGACCTCATAGGCGAAGTCCACATGGCCGGGTGTGTCCATGAGGTTGAGCGTATAGACGTTGCCATCCTTGGCGGGATAGGTCAGCCGGACGGTTTGGGCTTTGATGGTGATGCCACGTTCCTGCTCCAGCTCCATGGAATCAAGAACCTGCCCTTTCATTTCACGGGCAGTCAGGGCGCCGCAGGCTTCAATCAGCCGGTCCGCCAAGGTGGATTTACCATGGTCGATATGGGCAATGATGGAAAAGTTGCGGATGAGGTGAAGCGGTGTGTCGGTCATGACGCCCTAATTAAGTGATTCTGAAGGTTCTGTCAGTAGGTGGAGTGGCAGAGGCCCTCCACCACGGATGGTAGTGTTAGCGGTCTGTCAGGCGGAACTCGATCCGACGGTTGCGGGCCAGAGCTTCGGGGCTGGAGCCATTGTCTAGCGGCTGATAGCCGGAGAAGGCCGTAGCCGCAATGTGGTGTGGATTCACCCCGTTGACAATCAGCGTCTTGACGACCGTGATGGCCCGGGCGGATGAGAGCTCCCAGTTGCTTGGGAATGCAGAGCGGATGGGCTGTTTATCTGCATGGCCATCAACACGGAGAATCCACGGGACATCAGCCGGAATAGTAGCAGCGACCTCACGGAATGTCCGGGCCAACGTAAGAAGCCGCTTTTGGCCAGTGGGTGTCAGGGTAGCACTACCGCTGGGGAAAAGAATCTCGGACTGGAAGACAAACCGGTCGCCCACGATGGAAACCCCCGGCTGACTTTTCAGGATATCCCGTAGTCTACCGAAGAATTCAGAGCGATAACGCTGGAGCTGGTTGACCTTGTCTGCCAGAGCGATGTTGAGCTTCTGCCCCAGCTCGGTGATGCGGGCATCCTTGTCCGCCTCATTCTTTTTTTCAATTTCCAAAGCACTAGAAATAGCTTGAAGCTGGCGGGTCAGCTCGCTGATTTGCGAAGAGAGATCAGCAATATTGCCAAGCTGTGCCCCCTCGACTTCTTTGGCATGATTCTGTGCCGCTTCTAGCTGATGCTGTCGCTCATCCAGCTGGCTTTTCAGTGAGGCAACCATGTTGCGCTGTTCCTGCTCGGCATTACTGAGCGTTTTAACCTTCGCCTCGCTGAGGGAGAGCATGTCACTGAGGTGGGTCAGCTCCTGCTTTAGATTCGCTAGGGTATGCTCTCTCTGATTAATTGCCGCAGAAAGAAATTCCTGCCCCAGTACGAAGACTAGCAGCACGAACGTGACCACCATCAATAAGGAGGAGAGCGCATCCACATAACCTGGCCATGCGTTGATCGAGCCGGAGCGGTGACGGCGGCGGGCCATGATTAGCCCTCCTCATGCTGGGAGAGGAAAGAGGCCTTATCATCTCCCGCAAGCGTGACGATGTCGGTACGCAAACCAAGAAGCTGCCTTTCCATGTCCTGTAACAGCTGGGTTACGGCTGGGTCTTCAAACTGACGCTGGCTGATAGTGCTGTTCAGGGTTTTCATGGTGTCCAATGTTGCCTGATTCCCTTCTGCAATCTGTTGAAGGGCATTCTGGATCGGGGAGAAGTCCAGTGTAGGCGCAGCTTCCTGCCTGTTCTGGAGGCTAGCGTTGATTTCCGTCAGTTTTTCGAGGATGGCGGCCTGCCCTGTGCGGATGGCTTCATCCTGCTGATGGGTTTGTGCTTCCTGCCTGTTCTGGAGGCCAGCGTTGATTTCCGTTAGTTTTTCGAGGATGGCGGCCTGCCCTGTGCGGATGGCTTCATCCTGCTGATGGGTTTGT
>NZ_JATM01000010.1:2500-5374 GCF_002003665.1 Bombella intestini | reverse complement strand
TTTTATCGGATTATTTTAGATTGTGTGGGGTATATAATTGGATGCGGGGGTAGGATTTGAACCTACGACCTTC
Organism: Bombella intestini; assembly: GCF_002003665.1. Taxonomy (GTDB): domain Bacteria; phylum Pseudomonadota; class Alphaproteobacteria; order Acetobacterales; family Acetobacteraceae; genus Bombella; species Bombella intestini. The sequence goes on along the minus strand of NZ_JATM01000010.1, from coordinate 5,301 downwards.
AGGTTATGAGCCTGACGAGCTACCGGGCTGCTCCACCCCGCGATAGTGGGTGGTATATAAAGAGAGAGGGTGAGCGAGGGGACCTGGCGGCGACCGACTTTTCCGCTTCTTAAGAAGCAGTATCATAGGCGCTGGAGGCTTTAACGGCCGAGTTCGGGATGGGATCGGGTTTGGATCCTCCGCCATAGCCACCAGGTCTTCCCGCTCACCCTGTGAGGTGTTTGGGGGTGTTGGTTGGTGTTTTATGAGTGTGACTGACTACTGTGCATGTGTTTTAGTGTGTGAGAGATATGGGCGATTAGGATCAGTTAGCTACACATGTTACCATGCTTTCACACCTGACCTATCGACGTCCTGGTCTTGGACGGCCCTGTGAGACCTAGTTTTGAGGCTGGTTTCCCGCTTAGATGCTTTCAGCGGTTATCCATTCCGAACTTAGCTACCCGGCTGTGCCGCTGGCGCGACAACCGGTGCACCAGAGGTTCGTTCATCCCGGTCCTCTCGTACTAGGGACAAATCCTCTCAAGTCTCTTACACCCACGGCAGATAGGGACCGAACTGTCTCACGACGTTCTAAACCCAGCTCACGTACCACTTTAATCGGCGAACAGCCGAACCCTTGGGACCTGCTCCAGCCCCAGGATGTGATGAGCCGACATCGAGGTGCCAAACCTCCCCGTCGATGTGGACTCTTGGGGGAGATCAGCCTGTTATCCCTAGAGTACCTTTTATCCGTTGAGCGATGGCCCATCCACGCGGGACCACCGGATCACTATGGCCGACTTTCGTCTCTGCTCGAGCTGTCACTCTCGCAGTCAGGCGGGCTTATGCCATTGCACTCGACAGCCGGTTTCCGACCGGCCTGAGCCCACCATCGCGCGCCTCCGTTATTCTTTGGGAGGCGACCGCCCCAGTCAAACTGCCCACCATACAGGGTCCCGGACCAGGCTAACTGGTCTCGGTTAGATATCAGAAAAGTTCAGGGTGGTATTTCAAGGATGGCTCCACCTGAGCTGGCGCCCGGGTTTCAAAGCCTCCCACCTATCCTACACAAAACTTTCCTGATACCACTGTAAAGCTGCAGTAAAGGTTCATAGGGTCTTTCCGTCTGACCGCGGGTACCCCGCATCTTCACGGGGAGTTCAATTTCGCTGAGCCGATGCTGGAGACAGCGGGGAAGTCGTTACGCCATTCGTGCAGGTCGGAACTTACCCGACAAGGAATTTCGCTACCTTAGGACCGTTATAGTTACGGCCGCCGTTTACCGGGGCTTCGATTCGACGCTTGCACATCTCCTCTTAACCTTCCGGCACCGGGCAGGCGTCAGACCCTATACGTCATCTTTCGATTTCGCAGAGTCCTGTGTTTTTACTAAACAGTCGCTACCCCCTGGTCTGTGCCACCCGCTAATGGTTGCCCACTAACGGGTCTCGTTTCTTCCGAAGTTACACGAGCAATTTGCCTAGTTCCTTCAGCATCGTTCTCTCAAGCGCCTTGGTATTCTCTACCAGTCCACCTGTGTCGGTTTCGGGTACGGTCTATATGCTAGAGCTATTTCCTGGAACGGTCCAAAAGCCAGCTCAATCCGTTAAGAGCTGACAACATATCTCGTTCGTCACTTCTAGCAGGCTTAGGACTATTAACCTAATTCCCATCGACTACGGCTTTCGCCCTCGCCTTAGGGGCCGGCTCACCCTGCGTGGATTAACCTTGCGCAGGAACCCTTGGACTTTCGGCGACAGTGTTTCTCGCACTGTTTGTCGCTACTCATGTCAGCATTCGCACTTCTGATACCTCCAGAGAGGGTCACCCCGTCTCCTTCGCAGGCTTACAGAACGCTCCGCTACCGCGCATAGTAAACTATGCACCCACAGCTTCGGCACGTGGCTTGAGCCCCGTTACATTTTCGGCGCAGGGTTTCTATTAGACCAGTGAGCTATTACGCTTTCTTTAAAGGATGGCTGCTTCTAAGCCAACCTCCTGGTTGTTTTGGAATCCCCACATCCTTTCCCACTTAGCCACGATTTAGGGGCCTTAGCTGGTGGTCTGGGCTGTTTCCCTCTCGACAATGGACCTTAGCACCCACTGTCTGTCTGCCGTGCTCATACTCCTCGGTATTCGGAGTTTGGTTAGGTGTGGTAAGGCTTTGGGCCCCCCTAGCCCATCCAGTGCTCTACCCCCGAGGGCAATACACGACGATCTACCTCAATAGATTTCGCGGAGAACCAGCTATCTCCGAGTTTGATTGGCCTTTCACCCCTAGCCACAGCTCATCCCCGACTTTTTCAACAGGCGTGGGTTCGGCCCTCCAGTGCGTGTTACCGCACCTTCAGCCTGGCCATGGCTAGATCACTCGGTTTCGGGTCTTCTACCAGTAACTCAGTCGCCCTATTCAGACTCGCTTTCGCTACGCCTACACCTATCGGCTTAAGCTTGCTACGGACAGAAACTCGCTGACCCATTATACAAAAGGTACGCCGTCACCCCATAAGAGGCTCCGACTGCTTGTAGGCACCTGGTTTCAGGTCTCTTTCACTCCCCTTATCGGGGTGCTTTTCACCTTTCCCTCACGGTACTGGTTCGCTATCGGTCACCAGAGAGTATTTAGGCTTGGAAGGTGGTCCTCCCATGTTCAGACAGGGTTTCTCGTGCCCCGCCCTACTCAAGGCCTTTAAGAGACATTACGCATAAGGGACTATCACCCACTATGGTCAGACTTTCCAGACTGTTCTGCTTGTTCTCTTAAAGACACTGGCCTGTTCCGCGTTCGCTCGCCACTACTAGCAGAATCTCTGTTGATG
>NZ_JATM01000006.1 GCF_002003665.1 Bombella intestini | reverse complement strand
CTTCATAAAAACTTCAAAAACCACAGAAAACAGCCATTTGTTAAAAAACTAAACACTCAAACGAATCACATAAAACGATTCCCAAAAATAAGAATCGGGCTAATCCTAGACATAAAAAAACCGGCCCCCTTAAGGGCCGGTCTCTTTTTCAAAACAGCACAACCTATATAGCCGCCTTTAAAGCGCCTTGAGATCGTTCTGTTTCACCTTCTCAGCAACCTCAATCTCTGCACGAGCAGCCTGAATCTGACGGCTCAAGCTTTCCTGAAGTTCGATTTCATCAGGCCCAACAGACGTCCACTGCTGTTTCAGCTCATCCAGTGTCTGGCTGGCATCATCAATGGAGAGGTCTTCAAGCGCCCGCACCGAATCGGCAAGAATCGTGCAGTGATCCGCTGTCATATCGACAAAACCACCTGTGACGAAGCAGCGTTCCAGAACCTGATCATCCTTGTACAGGGTGATCACCCCACCACGAAGCTGCAACAGTAACGGGGAGCGCCCAGGCATGGCCGCAATATCCCCCTCTGTCCCCGGAACGACAGCCATATCAACCTCACGGTCGGTATAGCGCCTCTCCGGACTGACGATCTCGATGCGAAGCGGCATAGATCAGCCCTCCTGCTTCATCTTCTCGGCTTTCGCCTGAGCTTCCTCGATGGCACCGACCATGTAGAAGGCACCTTCAGGCAGATCATCACACTCACCGTTCACCACAGCCTTAAAGGAGCGCACGGTATCTTCCAGAGATACCAGCTTACCCGGAGCCCCAGTGAAGACCTCAGCCACATGGAAAGGCTGAGACAGGAAGCGCTGAATACGGCGAGCACGGCCAACCACCAGCTTATCCTCTTCAGACAGCTCATCCATACCGAGAATGGCGATAATGTCCTGAAGCTCCTTATAGTTCTGGAGCGTACTCTGGACGGCACGAGCCACCTCATAATGTTCCTGACCCACAATCTTAGGGTCCAAGGAACGAGAGGTAGAATCGAGCGGATCCACAGCCGGATAAATACCCATTTCTGCGATGGAACGGTTCAGCACCGTTGTAGCATCAAGGTGGGCAAAGGTTGCAGCCGGGGCCGGGTCGGTAAGGTCATCGGCAGGCACATACACGGCCTGAACGGACGTAATAGAGCCTTTCTTTGTGGAGGTAATACGCTCCTGAAGGGCACCCATCTCCGTTGCCAGTGTCGGCTGATAACCCACGGCAGAAGGAATACGCCCGAGAAGAGCGGAAACCTCAGAGCCAGCCTGCGTAAAGCGGAAGATGTTATCCACGAAGAAGAGAACGTCCTGACCTTCCACGTCACGGAAATATTCAGCAACGGAAAGGCCTGTCAGGGCTACACGAGCACGAGCACCCGGCGGTTCGTTCATCTGGCCATAGACCAGAGCCACCTTAGAGCCTTCGGTGTGACCATTCTCATCGACCTTGATAACACCGGCGCCCTGCATTTCGTAGTACAGGTCGTTACCCTCACGGGTACGCTCACCCACACCAGCAAACACGGACACACCACCGTGCGCCTTAGCGATGTTGTTGATCAGCTCCTGAATGATAACGGTCTTACCCACACCGGCACCACCGAAGAGACCGATCTTACCGCCCTTAAGGTAAGGGCAGAGCAGGTCGATAACCTTAATGCCCGTTACCAGAATTTCGGTATTAGCGGCCTGCTCCTCAAAGGAAGGAGCCTGACGATGAATCGGGAAGCGCGTTTCGCTCTGGATCGGCCCCTTCTCATCAACCGGCTCACCGATAACGTTGATGATACGCCCCAGCGTTGCCGGACCAACCGGAACAGTGATCTGGTTACCCGTATCTGTCACCTCTGCACCACGGACGAGACCATCAGTCCCTTCCATGGCAATACAGCGGACCTGACGCTCACCAATTTCCTGCGCAACTTCCAGCACGACCGTCTGATCGCCATTCCTAACATGAAGGGCGTTCAGAATATGCGGCAGCTTGTCCGTAAACTGGACATCCACCACTGGACCACGAATCTGGGTGATCCGTCCAACACCAACACCGGCATTTTCAGCAGAGCGGTTGAGTTCCTCAGACATCAGATTTCTCTCCTGCATGATCTCAGACGGCTTCTGCGCCGGAAATGATTTCGATCAGCTCGTTAGTAATATTGGCCTGTCGTGTCCGGTTATAACGGAGCGACAGACGTTCAATGGCCTTGCTCGCATTGCGGCTGGCATTATCCATGGCCGTCATACGGGCACCCTGCTCACCAGCAGCGCTCTCCAGAACAGCGGCATAAAACTGCACCAGCAGATTGCGTGGCAGAAGCTGTGCTAGAAGATGGCCCTCGTTAGGCTCAAACTCATAGACAGCACCATCCGTCCTACCCTGCCCAGCCTTGTCGTCTTCCGCCGTGGGCAAAGGAACAAGACCAATGGCCTGCGGTACCTGAGTCATCGCATTGACAAAGCGGCTACGCAGCAAGGTGCAGGCATCTACCTCACCATTTTCGACCAGATCGGCCACACGCTTGGCGAGGTCTTGAGCGAGAGCATAGGCATCTTGCTGGGTTCCAGATTTATTGTGGAGCGAATCCACCACCATATCCGGATAGTAGCGCTTGAAGATCTCGGCACCCTTACGACCAACCGGCAGAAGGCGCACAGTGCGCCCCTGTGAGCGCAGCTCCTCAATCTTCTGGCGAGCCGTGCGGATCATGTTGGCGTTGAAGCCACCAGCCAGCCCACGGTCAGACGTCAGAATGACGAGGAGATGCACATTATCCCGGCCCGTACCAGCCAGCAGCGGCGGCAGAGTGGAAGGGTCCATCCCCTGCGATGCCGCAGCCAGCTCGCTCATCATACGCCGCATGGTCTCAGCATAAGGGCGGGCTGCCTCGGCCTGATTCTGGGCGCGCCTCAATTTTGAGGCGGCGACCATTTTCATTGCGCTTGTGATCTTGCGGGTCGATTTGACCCCCGCAATCCTTCCGCGCAGTTCTTTCAATGAAGGCATGAGCTACAACCCTCAGGCTGAAAAACGTTTGCCGAAGGCCTCAAGCAGAGACTTGAGCTCACCTTCGATCTCCGGTGTCAGCTTCTGCTCTGTGCGAATCTTCTCCAGAAGAGACTTGCCACCATTACGAAGCTCCTCCAACAGAGCTGCTTCGTAAGAGGTCACCTGATTAACAGCCACAGAGTCCAGATAGCCGCGAGTCCCGGCGTACAGAACAGCCACCTGCTCCTCAACGGCCAGCGGAGATGTCTCCGGCTGCTTCAGCAGTTCAACCAGACGGGCACCACGATCCAGCTGACGGCGTGTCGCTGGGTCAAGGTCGGAAGCGAACTGAGCGAAGGAAGCCATCTCACGATACTGAGCCAGCTCCAACTTGATGGTACCAGCAACCTGCTTCATAGCCTTGATCTGCGCCGCAGAACCCACACGGGACACGGAACCACCAACGTTCACGGCCGGACGGATACCCTTGTAGAACAGGTCTGTCTCAAGGAAGATCTGACCATCAGTAATGGAGATGACGTTGGTCGGAATGTAAGCGGATGTATCACCAGCCTGCGTCTCGATCACCGGCAGAGCTGTCATAGAGCCAGCGCCAAACTCTTCGGACATCTTGGCGGAGCGTTCCAGCAGACGGGAGTGCAGATAGAACACGTCACCCGGGAAAGCCTCACGCCCCGGCGGACGACGCAGCAGCAGAGACATCTGGCGATAAGCCACAGCCTGCTTAGACAGATCATCGTAGCAAAGCAGGGAGTGCATACCGTTATCACGGAAATACTCACCCATAGCAGAGGCAGCATAAGGAGCCAGATACTGCATCGGCGCTGCATCGGAAGCTGTAGCAGCAACAACAATGGAATAATCCATCGCACCGGCCTCTGTCAGCTTACGCACAAGGTTGGCCACGGTGGAGCGCTTCTGCCCGACAGCCACATAGATACAATAGAGCGACTTCTTCGGGTCACCCTCTGCATTAACACCCTTCTGAGCAACAATGGTATCGACCAGAATAGCGGTCTTACCCGTCTGACGGTCACCAATCACCAGCTCACGCTGGCCACGCCCAACCGGCACAAGCGCATCAATAGCCTTGATACCAGTCTGCATCGGCTCACTGACGGACTGGCGGGGCATGATCCCCGGAGCCCGGACATCGGCGCGGCGGTACTCGACATTCTCGAGCGGGCCACGACCATCAATCGGGTCGCCCAGAGCATCCACGACGCGACCCAGAAGCCCCTTACCAACGGGCACTTCCACGACCTTGCCGGTACGCAGAACCGTGTCACCCTCACTGATGCGGTCACCTTCCCCGAAGATAACAACACCAACGCTATCGCTCTCGAGGTTAAGCGCCATGCCACGCACGCCGCCACTTCCCTCGAACTCGACCATTTCACCAGCCTGAACGTTGCTCAGGCCATAAACGCGGGCAATCCCATCCCCAATGGACAGAACGGTGCCTGTCTCTGAAACAGCGGCAGGCTGATCGAAAGACGCGATCTGCTGCTTGAGAATTTCTGAAATCTCGGCGGGACGGATCTCCATCACGCGGCTCCCTTCATGGCGTTCTGCAGACGGGCCAGACGCCCGGCGATCGATGTATCAAAAAGAACTGAACCGACACGCACGACCATGCCCCCCAGAAGGGCCTGATCAACATGTTCGGTCATAGCAATATTAGCAAATCCGGCCTGCTGTAGGCTGGCCCGGAGGCTTTCACGCTGCCCGTCTTCCATAGGACGGGCGGTCGTCACTTCCACACGCACCTCGCCACGCTGGCGGGCGTCTAGAAGAAGAACGGCTGACAGGATCTCATCCAGACCGGACAGGCGGCGCTGATGGGCGATGAAACCCACAAAACGCTGCACGGCATCGCCAAGCCCAAGTGCGGAGCCAAGAGCTTTTACCAGCGTTTCCGTCTGCCTGATATCAAACCGAGGGTCTGCCAGAGCAGTGCGCAGGTCTGGTAGCTGGGCGATAGCCTCACGCAACGCCCGCACCTGCTCCAGAACGAGAGCTTTATCCTGTTTGCTGTCCGAGAGATACTCCTCAAAGGCCCGGGCATAACGCTGCGCCACTTCACCTGGCGCCCTGATCTGCTTTTCCTGTGCAACCGTCACGGGTTCATTCCGTCTTCATGAGGTTCTGCTTTCACGACCGGTTCCCCGGTCCTAACCCAACCGGCATGCCCTAGAACATCCTGCACGACAGGAGCACCAGAGCCAGAACCCGGCCAGTGTTTCGATCTCGCCCATTAACACGGGCTGCACCGCTAGCGCAACCGGAAGGCCGACCAGACCGGGGCTCTGCGCTACAGGCATCTCCGCTCATATCTCACTGAGAATCCAACCCGATATGACAAGGCATGCCCCTCCTCGCCGCCCGAGAAACGGAGAGAATGGTTACGAAATAATAAATTTTTGGGAAAATCATGGAGCGGGCGAAGGGAATCGAACCCTCATCAGAAGCTTGGAAGGCTACTGCATTAGCCATTATGCTACGCCCGCTCTATCTGCGCTGGAGATATAACCATTCTTATGGAGTAAGACAAGAGGCGATTCCACTCTACGGTGGGGTGAGAAAGGTTTTTTCATTTTCTTGGAGATAGTGCTTGACTTTATGGCTCTGTCGTTATCTTTTCCTGCCCATCGCCGGCCCCTGATGGACTGGCGGTTACAGGTCGATTCGACCCTGAAGGGGTGTAGCTCAATTGGCTAGAGCGCCGGTCTCCAAAACCGGAGGTTGGGGGTTCGAGACCCTCCACCCCTGCCACGTCATACCCTGCCCGCCTGACTGCCTTACCCGGGTGACAGGGCTCGGGCCGAGATAGATTTGAGGATAATGGTGTCGGTCACAAAGCCGAAAGGCAATTCACCGAAGATGCCTCCGGCCCAGAAAGGCCCAGGATTCAGCCTTCGCAGATATTTCTCAGATGTATGTGCCGAGGCCAAACGTGTTACATGGCCGACGCGCCGCAACACCATCATCACGACAGGTGCTGTGCTGGCCATGGTCGTGGCCACCTGTATTTTCTTCTTTATCGTCGATCAGATAATCGGCTTGGGCATTAGCAGAATTTTGGGTATCGGAGGCTAAAGCAGCATCATGGCAAAACGCTGGTACGTTGTGCATGTCTATTCAGGCTTCGAGAAAAAGATTGCCGAGCATATCCGTGAGCAGGCCGAAAAGAAGGGACTGAGCGATCAGTTCGAAGAAATTCTGGTGCCTTCTGAGGAAGTGACTGAGGTTCGCCGTGGCCGCAAGGTGAATACCGAGCGCAAGTTCTTCCCCGGCTATGTGCTGGTGAAAATGGAGCTGACGGACCGCGCTTGGCATCTTGTCAAAGACACACCGAAGGTGACCGGTTTTCTGGGTACACGCAACAACCAGCCGACCCCCATCAGCAATGCTGAAGCAAAACGTATCCTTCAGCAGGCTCAGGAAGGTGTTGAACGTCCCCGCTCTGGCCTCTCCTTCGAGATTGGCGAGCAGGTCCGTGTTTCCGATGGTCCCTTCACATCCTTCAATGGCAGTGTCGAGGAGATCGATACGGAGAACCAGCGCCTCAAGGTCAGCGTCTCTATCTTTGGTCGCTCCACTCCGGTTGATCTGGATTACAACCAGGTTGAGAAGCTCTAAAAAAGCTACCTCATCTGTTTTTTGAGAGAACCACCCCTCCATGATTACGGAGCGGGTGGTTTTTTTATATCCATAAAAAAAACCCCGCTGGCCCATTCAGGACCACACGGGGCTTTTCTGTACTACGAAAGCAGCACTATTCCCTTACAAGTCAGAAGAAGTCTCTTCATGAACAGGAAGAGGCGGCAGGGAAAGCAGAAGCTGGATAGCCTGATCCGATAGGGCGCCGACCCCCTCTGCTAGCACCCGGACCATATCCGCCGGCTGCGCACCGACCAGCTGCGGGGATACCCACTGCACATTTACAGCACGGGCCTGCGAATCTGGTGCTCCAGCCCGATGAGCGGATAGCACACCGGTAATGACCGCATGACCGGACACATCCTGTTCAAAACGTGAGAGACTCAGCTCCAAATAGGCACCAGCGGTCACGGCAACAGAATCATTCTGAGAGAACAGCACATGCCCCGGCAGACGCTCTCTCAGATTAGCCGCCAAAGTATGACCGATCATCTCATCCAGTGGCTCACTCCAAGCAGCGGCGGGAGCCATGTGGTCCTGAGAATCACGCATCACACGCAGCAGGCCATCCCTATCCAAGCGAGACGTGATCGAAGGCTTGAGGACTTCGATAGCCTGAGGCAGAGCCGCTCCCACACTGGGGGAAACGGCAGATCCCGGTTGCGGGGCCAGAACATAATAGGTGGTGGGCGTACTGCTACACCCACTCAACATCCCTCCACCCAGACAGGCAGCCCCCAAAAGGAAAAACGACAAGGTAGGACGACAGAAAAAACGCATCATGGATCAAGGCCCCCGACCGGTAATGAAAGATGATGGATGATGATCCAGATAATCAGCCAACTGATGGAAAGAGCGGGACATCCGTGTCAGCTGGACGATCAGCTCCTCAAGGTTTCTACGGAAGTCAGGGTTTCCTCCATAAGAGGAAAGCATCGTACGGGCCTGCGCCAATGTTCCATTGAGGTTCGTCATCAGCTCTGGAAGGTGCTCATCGGCGTGATCCAGAAGATGATTCAACGCTACCAGAGAGCCACTCAGACCAGCAAGAGAACGTGTGATCTCCGGACTTCTGAGCCGTTCATCACTATGCATCAAGATATCATTCAGATGATCGCCGATCTGGGTCAGCGGCATCGCTGATATCTTATCTGTAATGGTGGAAACCGACTGGAGGATACTATCCATACCACCCGGCTGGCTTGGAATCACGGCCACGCCGTTCTCACGCTTCACCTCTGGTGACTCATGGCCTTTCTCATGAACGAAAGAGAGCGCAATCATAGCTTCCCCTGTCAGGAAACTGACATTCTGAACGGAAGCCCGCATACCCTCCGCTACAAAATCGCTGATCAGGTCACTTCTCTGAACACTCGCCAATTCATCATCAGCGATGACACGTTCAGGCTCCAGCTGCATCTCCACCCGGACACGAGGATTATGCCGTTTATCTCCCAGTTCCAGATGCACACCCGTCACCTGGCCAACCTGAAGACCAAACATCGTCACCTTACTACCTTCTGTCAGCCCGGCTACCGCCGTATCAACATAGGTCAGCACAGGGACTTTATGCCGGTAACGCGCATTATCCGCATCCTCCTTCGTTTTATAGAGATGGAAGACGGAATTGGGCAGGGCGGATGGCGTATCCTCCATCTGCGCCTTATCAGGGCGGCCAAACGCTACACCACCGGAGAGAAGAGCCTGAAACGACTGAAGGCGAATATCCATTCCCCCAGCCCCAAAGCCAATCTGCATGCCGGATACGTTCCAGAACCGGCTATCCTGCCTCAGATAGTGGTCGTAAGGGGCCTTCACAAAGGCCTTTATGAGGAGAGGCCCTTCCCCACCCGGTGGCATGGTGTACCCCAGAATCTCACCTACCTGCACATCCCGGTAGAAAATAGGCGCACCAGCTCCAAGCGATTCCAGACTTGATGAAACCAACCAATAGGTGCTGCCCGGCTTGTCCGAACGGATACCGGGAGGTGCTTCTAATCCTTTGAAATGGCTCTGATACCGGCCTTCTCCCGGTTTTCCCGGGTCCATGGCGATATAGGCACCAGAAAAGAGCGTATCCAACCCGGTAATGCTGGCCCCATTAATACGCGGGCTAACAACCCAAAAGCGGGTATGCTCATTCAATGTGTGGGGATCAATCCCACTCATCTGAATAGTAACATCGGCATGAGTCATATCCGGACTCAGAGATACACCCTGCACCACGCCGAGAGTGACCGCCTTATTCTTGACCTGCGTCTGACCCGGAACAATGCCATCGGCTGCATCAAACGACACAACGATACGTGGGCCCATGGTGGCGAAATGTCGCCACGCCAGCCACCCAGCAATCAACAGAGCCAGAATGGGGATAATCCAAAGTACAGAAAAACGTGGCAGCCGAGTATTGGCCTCCACACCACGCCCGTCTTCCTGATGTCGCTTCAAATGCTCATCTTTCACGCTTTTTCAGGCTCCATATCCTGTAATTCAGTCCCATCCTCTTCTCCGTTCCGGACAGAGACGTCCAGACCCTGCTGGTTATACCCGGCAGCATCCCACATACGCCGAGGATCATATAGATCCGCAGCAAAAATAGTTAACACCACTACAAGGGCGAAGAAGACAACGCCTAACTCGGCTGTCACGCTCGCCATAAAACCGAACCGAACCACCGCCGCCAATATGGAGATCATGAACACATCAATCATCGACCAACGACCGATGAACACCACAACCTTATACAGGCCTGTCAGGCGTTTTAACGATTTCTGCGATGCCTTTCCTCGACACTCGCAACCAATCATCATGGCCAGCAGGAAAACCTTGAGTACTGGCACAGTGATACTGGCAAAAAGCACCAGAAAAGCGAGGAAGTAAAGGCCAGCCTCCCAGAGTTGGATAACCCCGGAGATAATGGTGCTGGGGCTCCCATGCCCGACCTTGATGAAAGACATGACCGGCAGCAGATTAGCCGGAATATAGAAAATAAAAGCAGCGACCAAAAAACATACGGTGGCCTGAAGGCTATTCCGCTTACGTCGCCGCAGAATCTGCCCACAACGGGGGCAATCCCCCATATCCTGCTCGTTATCTACCGGACCACGGGCCACAAACACCAGCCCACAAGCATGGCAGGACAACATATGCTTTTCCGGTGGCAGGCGACGCCCTTCTGCAATGTAAACGCCTAGACCACGACGCCTTCTAACAGAACGGTGCTTCCATATCATGTCTGCATCAAATGCTGAATCCATAGCGGCCATCATGACCATCAACCCGCCGAGCAGATAGACACCCGGTTGCAAGATAACCAGAGCCAGATCCACCAACTTGGTATAGGCCACCAACAAACCAATGACATAGACCTCGACCATGGACCACGGACGCAGCCGCTCATACCACGTCAACAAAGGGCGAACCCAGCGGGGCATTTCATCACGGGACGCCCCATAGAGGATCAACGCCATGCAAACGAGGACAATACCCGGCATAAACACACTGGCCAGTGCGACCAGTATGGCAATGCCCCCAAAACCCTGCCGAGCCATTTCCATCGGGCCACTCATAAGAGAAACCATATTTTCCCGACCATAGATATTCAGTACCATGAGCGGGCTGACTAACAGCACGATATACAGGGCCAACGATGAAAGGCAGAATACCAGAGGCCCTACAATCTCTGATGTCCTGCGCCGGCGGGCCATATTCCCCCCACAGCGGGCGCATGTCTGCACATAGCCCGGCCGGAGATGGGGAACATGCTGAAAGAGGCCGCAGACGTCACACTCATCCACCCCTGCCACAACCTTGAGGGGAGGTTGATCCACGTCATGCCGCAGCATGGAGCAGGCCCCACCCTGACTCCACAACCCCTTGTGAAAACGGTCTTTCCTGAACATTCATCCCTCTTGCGCCGCCACACAGGAGGCTGCAACCCCCTTTCGGGCTTTTATCCATAAATATTCTACACATACCATTGCCTGACCGCTCCTTTTTCTGTATAGGCTCGACCGGACGCCGACATAGCTCAGGGGTAGAGCAACTGATTCGTAATCAGTAGGTCCTCGGTTCAATTCCGAGTGTCGGCACCAGTCCTCTTCCCCCACAGGATAAAGGTAGGCATGGCGGGAAAACCGAATGGCGGTTACTTTTCCCCTCCGGGCCCGTTTTCTCACGCCATCCACCACAAAGTCGCTACCAGCTCGCCGTCCTTCCTTCCCGGACACGGCATCGCCATCCTTCCGGCGGACTTTCTTCTCCTCGTCTTTTTCCTGATCCTATGGTTCCAGTACCGTCATCGGGTAAAGCGTAAACGCAAGGCATGGCAACTTCTTTGCCATCTTATTGCCCGGCACCAATATACCCTTGTCCAACGTCAGCAGACTTGCCTAACCGAGGACCATTACGGGGTTGTGGATCACAAATGCTGGCAAAAAGAACTAGATTATTTCTGCCAGAGTATTCTCCTCAACTGCCTAATGCAGGAAAATCTGGCAGAGTTCTGGCCATCCCTGCAACAGCGGACCCTCCAACGCATCAAGCGTGTGACGAAGCTCCTTCTCAAGCAGAGCCAAGACCCGATCCCTCTGCCCCCAAACGCCGCAGAGGGGAACACAATACGGCGGTTCAGTGCCAACATGGACCCGCTGGATTACGAGCGCTTCTGCGCCAGTCTGTTACGTCAGGCAGGGTGGCAAGCACATCCCACGCCACCCGGGGCCGATCAGGGGGCAGATATTATTGCCGAACAAAACAACGTTCGGCTTGTTGTACAATGTAAACTGTACAGCCGCCCCGTGGGGAATAAGGCCGTTCAAGAAATTTTCACGGCACGGCAGCATCGTCAGGCCCATTATGCAGCCGTTGTCTCCAATGCGGGCTATACTCGCCCAGCTCGCCAGCTTGCCCATGCCACCGGTGTGCATCTACTCCATCACAGCCAGCTCTCGACATTGGGCATCATGGACCTACAGCCCCATCCTGATCTTTTCCGGTCATAACCCATAAAAAAAGACCGACCTAAAACAGGCCGGTCTTTTCATCAAACCATCCACTCAGGCTACCTCATCAGAGGCAGCCCAAGCTTGTCAGCGTCTCAAGAGGCAGCAGGTACCCGGATGAGATGATCAAAGGCAGACAGAGCCGCCTTAGCACCTTCACCCATGGCAACGATGATCTGCTTGTACGGCACCGTTGTGGCATCACCAGCAGCGAACACACCAGGGATGGATGTGCGGCAACGCTCGTCAATACCGATCTCACCGATACGGGACATCTCGATGCTGCCACCCTTCAGCCAGTCCGTGTTGGGCAGCAAACCGATCTGGACGAAGATACCATCTACATCGATGCTGTGGTCGCTACCATCCTTAACATCCTGCCAGCTCAGGCCGGTCATCTTGCGGCCATCACCACGAATCTCAGTCGTGCGGGCATTCACAACGATATCGACATTCGGCAGGCTACGGACCTTATTCTGCAAGACTTCATCAGCCGTCAGAACCGGGTCATACTGAAGGAGTGTCACACGGGAAACGATACCGGCGAGGTCGATAGCGGCTTCGACACCACTGTTACCACCGCCAGCAACGGCCACCGGACGACCCTTAAAGAACGGACCATCACAGTGCGGGCAGTAAGCAACGCCCCGTGTGCGGTATTCTTCCTCACCCGGCACGTTCAGCTGACGCCAACGGGCACCTGTTGCCACGATGATGGTACGAGCTTTCAGGTGAGCACCGCTCTCCAACACGACCTCATGCAGGCCACCTTCCTTCTCAGCCGGGATCAGCTTAGCGGCACGCTGTGCCGTGATAACACGGACATCATAGCTGCGGACGTGCTGTTCCAGATTCTTAGCCAGAGCCGGACCTTCTGTCTCCGGGACGGAGATAAAGTTCTCAATACCAGCCGTATCCATGACCTGACCACCGAAACGCTCAGCCAGCAGACCGGTACGCACGCCTTTACGAGCCGTATAGATGGCAGCAGCACAACCAGCCGGACCGGAACCGATCACCAGTGTATCGAACGGTGCTTCATCATTCAGCTTCTCGGAAGCCTTAGCAGCACCCTCGGTGTCGATCTTAGCCAGAATCTCCGGCAGTTCCATGCGACCTGTGGAGAAACGCTCACCATTCAGGAAAACCTGCGGAACGGAACGCACATCACGCTCGTTCACTTCGTCCTGGAACAGGGCGCCATCAATGGCCGTGTGACGAATGTTCGGGTTCAGAACGCTCAGCGTGTTCAGAGCCTGCACGACATCCGGGCAGTTATGGCAGGACAGGGAGAAATAGGTTTCGAAGTGGAATTCACCCTTCAGTGCCTTGATCTGCGCTACCTGCTCAGCCTCGACCTTCGGCGGATGACCACCGACCTGCAGCAGAGCCAGAACCAGAGATGTGAACTCATGACCCATCGGGATCCCGGCGAAGCAAACCTGCACATCGGAGTTTGCAGCGCGGATCAGAAAGGACGGGCGACGGGCATCATTGCCACCTTCCTGATAGGAAACCTTATCAGAGAGTTCGGAAATTTCATTAAGAAATTCTTTCATCTCACGGGACTTGTCACCCTCATCAAGGCTGGCAACAAGGATAATATCGTGGCGCAGATGCTGGAGGTACCCTCTCAGCTGGCCTTTGAGTTCGTCGTTCAGCATGAATTCTCTCTCCAGACTCTCTAGTCCTCTAGGTGCGACAAGCCGAGGAATGGTCCATAAAAAAGGAGGCGCACCGCTACAGCACGCCTCCCCTCATAGGTGGGGAGAGGCCCCCACCAGAGTTCCCGTTTTCAGGGCGTGATCAGATCTTACCGACCAGGTCCAGGGACGGGTTCAGGGTTGCGGTATCGCCGCCTTCCTTCCACTTGGCCGGGCAGACTTCACCCGGATGAGCAGCGATGTACTGAGCAGCACGGATCTTGTCGAGCAGCTCAGCAGCACTACGGCCCACACCCTCGGAGGTGATCTCGATGTACTGGATCTTACCTTCCGGGTCGATCAGGAACGTGGCGCGGTCAGCTGTGTGGCTGCCATCGGCACGCAGAGCATCGAAGTTACGAGCGATATCACCGGACGGGTCACCGATCATGGTGTACTGCACCTTGCCGATGGCCGGGGATGTGTCGTGCCATGCCTTGTGGGTGAAGTGCTTGTCTGTGGAAACACCAAAGACCTCAACGCCCATCTTCTGGAAGGTAGCGTAGTTCTCAGCAAGGTCCTCCAGCTCTGTCGGGCAGACAAAGGTGAAGTCAGCCGGATAGAAGAACACAACAGACCACTTGCCGCGCAGGTCGGCATCGGACACCTGAAGGAACTTGCCATCACGGAAAGCCTGGGCGGTAAACGGCTTAATCTCGGAACCAATAGCAGGCATGGAAACCTCCTCATTCACTTTCAGAATCATAGACCTCCGCAGGGCCTGCGGATGCCCCTCCAAAGGGACAGCCCAACCTTTGGAATGTCAAGCTTGTTTCCTTCCTATCCCATTGCCACAAAACCGTCTAATTGAGGGTTGTTATCAGTATAATTAAGAATCATTATCACTACCTGTATGATTTGAGTCTTTTTCCCTTGGCCCTGTCACCGACTCAGCTTATTGGTATTACCATGTCCTATGTTCCTCTCTCCGGTCTGTCCCTCCGGGACATCGAATACGTCGTTGCAGTTGATGACCTGCGCAATTTCTCCCGTGCGGCTGAACGTTGCGGCGTCAGTCAGGCTGGGCTTTCCGAGCAGGTAAGAAAGCTGGAGCAGCTCCTTAATGTCACCCTGTTCGAACGTTCCCGTCGGCATGTGGCTCCCACTCCGGAAGGAGAACGCCTCATCGCATTAGGGCGGGACGTACTGGCCTCAGCCCGCAACCTTCTGGAAGTTGCCCGTGCCCATACCGGCCCGCTGGATGGCCTGCTGCATATCGGTGTGATTCCTACCCTTGGGCCGTATTACATTCCCGGCCTGCTGCCGCGCCTGCGCCAGAAATACCCCCAACTGGGCCTCCGACTGAACGAGAATACCACTCCTAATCTGGTGCAGTCACTCCGACAGGGGGACTTGGACGTTGCCTTCATGGCACCTACGGCAGCCACCGAATCCCTGGAACATGCACCGCTTTTTCAAGAGCCTTTTCTAGCAGTGTTCCCCAAGGATCATGAGCTGGCAAGCAAGAAACATCTTTCCATTTCCGATCTAGCCCGGCCAGACCTGCTGCTGCTGGAAGATGGACACTGCCTGCGGGATCAAGCCCTGTCTCTCTGCCCCAGCAATTTCCGTTCACAGGATCAGCGGCTGGCCACCAGTCTGGAAATGCTATGGCACATGATCGGGGCTGGAGAGGGATTCTCCCTCATTCCCCGCCTAGCCCTAAATAACCGTCAAGAGTTCGATGACCTCGTGACCATCCGGGAACTGAGCGAGACCGAAGCGCGGCGGACCATCAGCCTCGTCTGGCGTCCTTCCGACCCACGGGCAACCTCTTTCCGGGAATTGGCTAACTTCCTCCGGGTTGCCACACCGGATGGCTGTCTCCCCTTACCGAAGACAAAAATACCAAGCTAAAGAACAATTCAAGACGGGCTACCTACTCCCGCCAACACAATAAAAAACGGGTGGAAGAGCCAATCTCTCCCACCCGTTTTTTTATTCTACCCTACGGCAGAAACACTGTTCTAAATGAAGGATCGGGTCGATCAATAACCCGATCCCTCTAAACTAATCCCTCAGCTCAGTGTCATCAGCTCAGCATTACCACCAGCAGCAGCCGTATTGATGCTTACCAGCTTCTCCTGCAGCAGAGCCTCCGGCTGGAGCGTCTCTTCATCCGCCCAATACACCAGCGGCACTGGCGCATCCGGGTTCTTCAGATGGTCACTGACGATCTGCCACAGACCTTCATTGATGGTCTCTGTCAGGATGAGAGAGCAGCCCCCCACATCTTCCAGAGAATCAGCTGGCTGTATCACATTCCGCAGAACGTCAGGCAACGTATCGAGAGACTTGATCACAGCCGGGGCGGCCAGAGCCACAACCTCGTTACCACAGCTGACAGCATAACTGATCATACGCTTCAGGCCACGAACAGTCTCAGCGACAATCAGCACACGGCCACGGGGCTCTAGCGTATAAGTGTTGCTTTCACCCACCGGGGACGGCAACTCCAGACGGCAATCCAGCAGACCATGATCCATCCACGGCGTTACTTCACGGGAAAGCTCACGATCATCCGTGCCCAGCCACAGCAGCCATGAGCGAGCCATAGCAGGCATGGCATCCGCCTTCACCAGCGGCGTACGCGGCGCATGAGCCAGCTGGCGGCGCAAAGCCAACGGACCACCAGCCTTAGGGCCTGTACCGGAAAGCCCATGCCCACCGAACGGCTGAACGCCCACAATGGCCCCAACGATGTTACGGTTGACGTAGATATTCCCAGCCTCGACCCGGTCAACCAGATACTCGATCCGGGACGGCACACGGCTATGCACACCAAAGGTCAGGCCATAACCACCAGCGTTGCTACGGGTGATCAGAGCTTCCAGCTCCTCACGCCGATAACGAAGCACATGCAGCACCGGTCCGAAGATCTCACCACCCACATCAGCAATGGAGTTGACCTCAATCAGGGTCGGCGGAACGTAAGTACCACCCTTGGTTTCTTCCTCCACGGTTGGGGCCTGGAAGATCGGATGATTCCGGGCACGCAGTGCCTCGATATGATCTACAATACCTTTACGAGCCACCTCACTGATGACCGGCCCCACATCCGTAGCCAACTTAGCCGGGATACCAATGCGCAGCTCTTCCATGGCTCCCTTCAAGAGGGAAATGATACGATCGGCTGCATCATCCTGCACACAGAGCACACGCAGAGCCGAACAACGCTGACCGGCACTATCAAATGCGGAAGATACGATATCCTTGACTACCTGCTCCGGCAGAGCAGAGGAATCAACCACCATCGCATTCAGCCCGCCTGTCTCCGCCACGAGCGGTACCGGCTGACCATTCCGCCCCAGACGGCCTGCGAGCTGACGAGCAATGATCTGCGCCACGACTGTGGAACCAGTGAACATCACCCCAGCAACACGCTTATCGGCCACCATAGCGGCGCCCACATCACCTTCACCAGGCAGGAACTGGAGAACCTCTTTCGGCACGCCTGCTTCATGCAGAAGCTTGACAGCCTCCATAGCAATCAGCGGTGTTTCCTCTGCTGGCTTGGCCAGAACAGTGTTCCCAGCGGCCAAAGCAGCAGAAACCTGTCCAAGGAAAATAGCTAGCGGGAAGTTCCACGGGCTGATGCAAACGACTGTCCCCAGCGGGAGATGCGTCTTATTGCTGAATTCCCGCCGGACCATGCCGCCATAATAACGCAGGAAGTCGATAGCCTCACGCACCTCGGCCACAGCATTGGGGTAGGACTTACCAGCTTCACGCACAGCAAGACCCATATAGGCGATGTAGCGTTCTTCAAGCAGATCAGCTGCCCGTTCGAGAATCTCGCCACGTTCATCAGAAGAACGTGCTGCCCAACCTGCAAAGGCCTCTTCCGCCACATTCATGGCATGAGGGATATCCTCTGGGATGGCAAAGGTCACCTGACCAACCTGATCGCTACGCTCTGCCGGGTTGGTTACTGGATGAACCGGACGTTCTGCCTCACCAAGACCCGGCACAAGCGGTGTAGCCTCGTAGGTCTCTGGCAGAGTATCCAGCTCTTTTCCGAGATGAGCCAGAACGAAATCATCGTTCAGGTCCATACCCTTTGAGTTCCGCCGTTCTGGCTCGAACATATCCAGCGGCTTCTTGATCTCACGATGCGGCGCACCGACCGGGCTGTAGGAGCGTGTGACCTGAACCGGGTCTTCCACCAGTTTCTCAAGCGAAATGTTCGGGTCGCCCAGCAGGTTGATGAAGGACGAGTTAGCCCCATTCTCCAGAAGACGGCGGACTAGATAGGCCAGCAACGTGTCATATGTTCCAACCGGAGCATAGATACGACACGGACGATCCAGATTCTTCGGGCCTACGACACGCTCAAAAAGGGCTTCACCCATGCCGTGCAGACACTGGAACTCGTACTGCCCTTCATGGAAGTCCGTACCAGCCATGGCATAAATAGAAGCCACCGTGCGGGCATTATGCGTGGCAAACTGCGGGAACACAGCATCGGTCGCACCCAGCAACTTACGGGCACACGCAATGTAGCTAACATCCGTATGACATTTGCGAGTGAAAACCGGGAAGTCCGGCACGCCATCAATTTGAGCCTTCTTCAGCTCGGTATCCCAATAGGCTCCCTTGACCAGACGAACCATGAGGCGATGCCCGGTCTCACGACCAAGGGCAATGATGTAATCCAGCACAGTAGCGGCACGGCGACCATAAGCCTGCACAACGAAACCGATACCATCCCAGTTGGCCAGCTCAGGATCACGGCAAAGGGCTTCCAGAATATCCAGAGAGATATCCAGCCGCTCGCTTTCCTCAGCATCAATATTCAGGCCGATATTGTAGTGCTTAGCACGCACGGCCAGAGCCTTGACGGTCGGCAGCAGCTCGCCCAGCACACGCTCACGCTTGGCACGCTCATAACGGGGGTGCAGAGCGGACAATTTGATGGACAGACCGGGACGGTCATAAACCGCCTCGCCCGTGGCACGGCTCCCGATGGCTTCCAGAGCAGCATGATAGGCGGCCTGATAACGCTCAGCATCGGTACGGTCCAATGCAGCCTCACCCAGCATATCGTAAGAGTAGGTGAAGCCCTGTGCCTGCCGCTTGCTGGAATCCTTCAAGGCTCCCTCGATGGTCTGACCAAGCACGAACTGCTGGCCCATCATCTGCATAGCGAACTGCACAGCCTTGCGGACGACCGGCTCACCACGTTTACGCAGCATGTTGTGAATCACACTCATGCGCTTCTGGGGAGCAATCAGGCGGCTTGTAATATCCAGCCCCCACGAGGCGGCATTAATGATCAGGCCACTCTCCCGCCCCATATGGGAGAGCCAGTCACCTACGCCGACCTGATCCCGAATCAGGGCATCACGCGTTTCGTGGTCGGGTGTCCGCAGCAGGGCCTCTGCCATGCTCATCAGGGCCACACCTTCGGCAGAGCCAAGGCTGAATTCTTGTACCAGCGTTTCCACCAGACCGGGCTTACGGTGATCGCGCAGGGCACGAGCCAGTGCCAAGCTGATTCTACCGGCGACCCGTTCTTCATCGAACTTCAGCTCAGCATCGGGAAGCAGGGCTTCCACACAGGCCTGTTCCGGATACCGTATCTTCTCGGCAATGGCCTTCCGCAGGGCAGAACGTTCCGGCAATGAACCAAAATGACGTGCAAAATAAGCCATACCAAACCTTCAAGCTGAGAGCGTGACAATCACTTCCTGTTGTTGTGGAGAAAGAACTTCTCTACATCCAGCCAGACCATGAAACATGGGGCTTTGTCCATATCCAAAAACAGGATTCATGCAAAATATATTGGGAAGTCGAAACATTCCTAAAGGCCAGCCATTCCCCAAAGTAAGGAATATCCATTCCCCGCCCTAGAAGCCCCCAGCCCAAAATGGCGGGAAAACGTCACTTTTAATCAAGGATAAAGAATGCGTGATGGAAAGCGGATTTCTCCGCTCCCCTTTGCAAGCATCTCAATTCACCGGTCAGCGAGAATAAAGCCGCCACCCAACACCCGGTCACCTGCATACATTACACAGGCCTGCCCCGGAGCAGGCAGAGCCGGTTCCTCCAACTGCACTTCGGCCCGGCCGTCTTCCAGAGGGCGTACAAGGGCCTGCCGCAGCCCTTCCCGTGCACGAAGCTGTACACCACAACGGACACCCTCTGGTGGGGCATCGATCAGCCAATTCATGTCCCGCAGACGAACAATCCGGCGGCTCTCATCACTGGTTAATGTCTGGCGAGGGCCAACGATAATGCGGCGGGAGGGGACATCAATAGCTGTGACCATCTGCCTCTCACCCGTGCCGGTGTGAATGTCCCCCAGACGACGGCTCTGCCCAACCGTATAGCGGGCGATACCCTCATGCCGGCCCAGCACATTACCCTTTTCATCCACAATATCGCCCGGCCCTTCGATCTCAGGCCGCATCTTCTCCACCAACCCGGCGTAGGAACCGTTCGTCACGAAACAAATATCCTGACTGTCCCGCTTTGTCGCCACATCCAGCCCCAGCTCCTCCGCCAAGGCCCGTACATGGGCTTTATCGGGCATCTCACCGAGTGGAAAGCGTAGAAATTCAAGCTGCTCACGGGTGGTAGCGAACAGGAACCAGCTCTGGTCCCGGTCCCGGTCCACAGGACGGTGCATTTCTACACCCTCCGGGCCTTCTACACGGCGCACATAATGGCCAGTCGCCATAGCCTCACAGCCAAGGTCCCGTGCCATATTCAGAAGGTCCGTGAATTTGACACCCTGATTGCAGGCCACACAGGGGACAGGTGTCTCCCCTCTGGCATAAGAATCGGCGAAACTCTCGATCACACTTTCCCGGAAGCGGCTTTCTGCATCAATAACGTAATGCGGAAAACCGATACGCTCGGCGACCATGCGGGCATCCATAATGTCCCGCCCAGCGCAACAAGCACCGGGCTTGGCCGGGCCACTATGATCGTAAAGTTGCAGAGTTGCCCCGATAACCTCATGGCCCTGCTGTTTCAGCAGTGCTGCCACGACGGAACTATCCACCCCACCGGACATAGCCACAAGGATACGCATGGTCAGAAACCTCAACCGGCCTTAGGAAGATGAACAACAAGACCATCCAGCTCGTCCGTCATGACGATCTGGCAGCCAAGGCGGGAAGTCTTTTCCAGACCAAAGGCGAGGTCAAGCATATCTTCCTCATCATCATTCGGGCTTTTCAGCTTGTCTGCCCAAGCGGGGTCCACGATCACATGACAGGTGGCGCAGGCCAGTGACCCTTCGCAGGCACCCTCGAGGTCAATATTATTTTCATGGGCGATCTCCAACACGGAAAGACCAGCCTGTGCCTCCACCTCATGGCGGCTACCATCACGCTCAACAAAAACCATCCGGGGCATAAATCCCTCACTCCCTGTATCCATGCAGTAGCCTTTACCGCCCGGCAAAGCCCTGCCCAAAACGGGCCACTGCGCACTCCACATCACCTGCCGAGGTAAAACGTCCTACCGACAGGCGCAAGCTCCTGCGTGCCTCTGCATCCGTCAACCCCATCGCTTTCAGAACGTAGGACGGGGCCCCGGATGCTGCCGAACAGGCCGAACCTGATGAAAAAGCAACCCCCGGCACAAGGGCCAGAGCTTGCCGTGCTTCCAGCCCAGCGGGCAGGCATATGTTCAAGACGCCCGGCAGCCGTGGGGCCGGTGCACCATTAAGATACACCACCGGGAACAGCTGCCGCATACCCTGCCACAGCCTATCCCGCAAGCCCGCAAGACGGTCTGCCTCCGCAAGCTGTGTCTCCACGGCGAGGCGGGCAGCCGTCCCCATGCCGACAATCAGCGGCACAGGCAACGTGCCAGAGCGCATGCCACGCTCCTGCCCTCCGCCAGAAAACAGGGGGGCAAGCCGCACACGGGGCCGCCGCCGGACATACAAGGCACCAATCCCCTTGGGACCATATATCTTATGTGCCGAGACTGAAGCGAGATCGACTCCCTCCAACATACAAGGCAGCTTACCGAACATCTGGGCCATATCCACGTGCAGTAGAGCACCAGCCTGCTTTACCAGCGGTATGAGAGAGGCAAGGTCTTGTACCACGCCCGTCTCATTATTCGCCGCCATGATGCTGACCAGCAGGGCGGGCGTCTTCAAAGCATCTTCCAGACAATCAGGCGACAAGCGACCATCCGGCTCCACGGGCAGGATGACGGGTTCGAACCCTTCATCCGCCAGAGAGCGAACACTCTCCAGCACGCATTTATGTTCCGTTGCCACGGTGATGATGCGCCTCCGCTTATCACCCTGTTCTTTCAGAAAACGAACCGCCCCCTTAATAGCCAGATTGTTGGATTCTGTGGCTCCGGAGGTCCAAATCAGTTCTTGCGGACTAACGTGAAGTGCTGCGGCAAGCTCTGCTCTGGCCTGCTCCACAGCTTCTTCTGCCCGCCGCCCCGGCACATGCAGACTCCCCTCATTGGCAGGATGCTGCATAAACCACGGTAGCATCGCCTCCACCACAGCGGGGTCACAAGGGGTTGTGGCGAGATAGTCCAAATAGATCACCCCATCAGACGGACACTGCCCCTTACCGATCATCTACTCCTCCCAAGGAAGCAGGCCTTTTCAACAAGCCACGTTCAGCAAAACGCTGTGCCATACGTGCATAAGCGTGCCCAAATGTCCTGACATCCTCAGCCCTCACATTCCACGGCAAAGATACACGAATGGCCTGTCCGGCGGCCTCCCCCTGCCCCATGGCTTCCAGCACATGAGACCGAGACACTTTGCCAGACGAACAAGCCGAACCAGCAGACACGCAATACCCTTCAATATCCAACGCCATCAGCTGCATCTGGGCCGTTACACCGGGAAGAACAGCACTGATGGTATTGAGCAAGCGGGCCACACCGCGCCCCATGATGAGGGCTCCGGCTTGCGCCATGATGGACTCCAGTTCATCCCGGAGGGATTCCAACATGGCCCAATCTTGCTTTTGGCTTTCCTCAAAGGCGGCGACCATGCCTTTATGCAGGGCAAGAGCTGGCGTACCGCCCCGCCGTCCCCTCTCCTGCCCACCACCGGGCAACAGAGGGGATAGAGGCCTATCTTCTGGCAGAATCAAAGCCCCCGCCCCTTTGGGGCCACCCATCTTATGGGCGGACAGGGCTAAACTAGCCCCGGCCAGCGAACCATCCTTCAAAGCCTGTGAGAACTCATCCCGTTCCCGCATCCGGCCAGCAGCCTGTACAGCGTCCACATGAAGAAACGCACCATAGCGGCGGCAAAGGGCGGCCACATCCTGCAAAGGCGCATATACCCCCGTCTCATTATTAGCGGCCATAATGCAGACCAATGGCCCACGCTGTACTCCCTCCCCGGCGGTACGGGTCGCCAGCATCTCTTCTAATGCCGTGCAATCAATCACACCTTGCCCATCTACTGGGATAAGGGCAGCATCAGGGGCGGCTTTACGGATGGCATCATGCTCGGTAGCACCGATGAGAATGGCACGGCCTTCCGCACGCCCAAAACCATGCAGGGCAAGCGTATCCGCCTCTGTTCCCCCCGATGTAAAAACGCAGCAGTCAGCCTCTCTGCCAAACGCTACAGCCATCTGCTTGCGGGCTTCTTCCAGCATGATACGGGCCTTACGCCCTGCCGCATGAACAGACGCCGGATTCCCTGTCTGCTCCAACCCGGCTAATACAGCCTCCCGAGCAGCAGGGCGCAGGGGCTCGGTTGCATTAGCATCGAGATAGACAGGACTCTGCCGCAAAGCCGCCTCCTGAATCATGAAAAACCCCTTCTGCTCTGCCTGAAACGCATAGAGTCATGCCTTGTCTAAACACTCTACAACAAGCCATGCTCATGACCGATGATAGATACAATCTTCTTTACCATTTTGAAAAAACCAGAAGAGAAGAGTCGATTTTGGTAGAAATTGCGAGGGTGGAACCGATATACAACGCCGGTATGTTCCTCCCGGACTGGGGCTGTGCCTTCTGACCGGGGCGTAAAATTATGCCCGGGCCCCGGACAGGACCCGGGCATTATCGGTTTGCACAACCACTCTGGTCCTTCAACGGGCAATGGGTGGACAAAAAGGTGAGAGACGCATGCCTGAAGTCATGTTTGCCGGCCCGGACGGGCGGCTCGAAGGCCATTACCATCACTCTGAAGACCCAAACGCCCCGCTTGCCCTGATCATCCATCCACATCCGTTGCATGGGGGGACGATGAACAATCGAATCGCCTACACCATGTATCGGCGTTTCCAGACAATGGGCTTTTCTGTCCTGCGTTACAACTCCCGTGGTGTTGGTCGTTCTCAGGGGCGTTATGACGGGGGAATCGGGGAAATCTCCGATGCAGCCGCTGCGCTAGACTGGATGCAGATGATCAACCCCAACTCCTCCGAGTTGTGGATTGCCGGGTACTCCTTCGGTGCCTTCGTAGGAATGCAGCTGCTTATGCGCCGCCCGGAAATCCGTGGCTGGATCAGCGTTGCTCCTCCGGCTGATGATTATGACTTCAACTTCCTTGCCCCCTGCCCGTGCAGCGGCTTGATGATTGCTGGCGGCAAGGACAGCATGGCGCCGGAGCCTGTCATCCATAAACTGGTGGACAAGCTCAACACGCAGAAGAATGTCACGGTTGATTACCGGGTCTTCCCCGAGGCCGATCACATCTTCTCCCAACAGGCAGAACTGATTGCCGATGCGTTGGAAGACCACGTGACAACCCGGCAGCGGAATCTCTTCGCCCCCGAAGACACCCTAATGCCCGAGCCCGCTGCAGAAGCTGTCGGCTAACTACCCACACCCTGCCGACAGGACATCTACCAGGAAGAAGGCCCTTCATGACCGATATAACGCTTAAAAGCCCATTCCTGCGGGAAGCAAAAGCCCGTGGCATGATCTTCCAGTGCACAGATTTCGAAGCATTGGATGAACTCATGCTGGCTGGCCCCATTACGGCCTATATCGGTTTTGACCCCACGGCAGACTCCCTGCATGTGGGCAATGCCATGTCGATCATGATGCTACGGCTGCTCCAAAAACACGGGCACAACCCCATCGCCCTGATTGGCGGCGGCACGGCAAAGATTGGTGACCCGTCCTTCCGTGATGAAGCCCGCTCCCTGATGACGGATGAGACTATCACCCATAATCTCGCCGGTCTGCGGGCTTCTCTTGGGCAGTTCCTGAACTTTGATGATGATAAGTGCCGTCTCGTCAATAATGCGGACTGGTTGGATAAACTATCTTACATCGGCCTGCTTCAGGATGTCGGTGTGCAGTTCTCTGTCAGCCGGATGCTCTCCTTTGAGAGCGTAAAGCAGCGGCTAGACCGGGAACAGGGGCTGACTTTCCTGGAGTTCAACTACTCCATCCTTCAGGCGTTCGACTTCCGGGAGCTGCACCGCCGCCACGGGGCCATCCTCCAGATGGGCGGCTCTGACCAGTGGGGCAACATCGTCTCCGGCATCGACCTTGCCCGCCGCACCGACGGTGCCCGCCTGTTCGGGCTGACGACACCCCTCGTCACCACATCCTCCGGTGCCAAGATGGGCAAGTCCGCCAACGGGGCCGTGTGGGTCCGCAAGGAACGCCGGCCTGTGTTTGATTACTGGCAGTTCTGGCGCAATACCGAGGATGCCGATGTCAGCCGCTTCCTCAAAATGTTCACAGACCTGCCCGTGGAAGAATGTGAGCGTCTCGGTGCACTGGCAGGGGCAGAGATCAACGAAGCCAAGAAGATTCTGGCCACCGAGGCCACGGCCATCTGTCACGGTCGGGAAGCCGCCGAGGAAGCTGCCGAGACGGCCCGCAAAGTGTTTGAACAGGGGAGCGTGCAGGCAGCCCTACCGGAAGTCACGCTCTCTTCCGGCCTACCTGCTGAGGGTATGCCGGCCTTCAAACTCTTTGCAGAAGCCGGACTGGCCGCCAGCGGTGGCGAAGCCCGCCGTCTCATCCGTGGGGGTGGTGCCCGGTTGAATGATGTGGTCATTAAGGATGAGAACCAAATCATCACATCTGCCGACCTAACGGATGGTACGCTAAAACTTTCCTCTGGCAAGAAGAAGCATATCCTCGTCCGGGTTGGGTAAAGTCACGTTATACAGTCGGAGAGGCATTACCGCCCTCTCCGACTACATGCTATGCAGTAGCGTATCTGGACAAAACTGACGGTATGTGATTCGCTTCTTCCTTATTCTTACTAAAGGACTGATGCTATGAATCCGACCGAAATCTATGATGCTCTCTCGGACCTCGCATCTCAGCCCTTTGATGGCAGTATATTTCCCTACGACTTTGCACTCGCTACGGACGCCGCAAAAGCAACCGTAGATAAGCTCCGCAAAGGTGCGACCAACCGTTCCGACCTCCCCGGTGGCGTGCTGCTAAGCCGCCGCTTCCACTTTGCCCCTGCGGGGGGAACGAAACAGGCGACAGTTGATGCCGTTTTGGACCAGTTGAAGGCCTCGCCCCGCAACAAGCAGGCAAAGCCGGCCATTCTCCTCACAACAGATGGTACCATGCTGGCCGCTTTTCACCCTGCCAGCGGGGAGAGCCTGCATTGCCAGTTGGATGAAATGGCCAAACATTTTGGCTTCTTCCTCCCCGCTGCTGGTAAGGAGCGTTACCGGGCCGTAGAGGAAAACCCCGTTGACGTGCAGGCAACGGGCAAGCTGGCCAAGCTCTATGATGCCCTCATCCGGCATAATCCGGAGTGGAAGAACCCCAGCCATACACACATTATGAACCAGTTCATGATGCGGCTGATCTTCTGCCTATTCTCCGAGGATGTCGGCATCTTCCCTAAAGACCAGTTCAGCCGCATGGTGCTGGACTATGGCGGGAAAGAAGGCGAGGCCCTGCACACTGTCCTTCAGGCCGGGTTTGAAGCCATGAACCTGCCGAAAGATGAACGCAGCCACCTGCCGGACTGGACAGCCCCGCTGGAATACGTCAATGGCGGGCTATTTGCTGGTGACATCACCATACCAACCTTTGATGTTACGGCCTTCCGTTACCTGAAAGATGCCTGCGCGCTGGACTGGAAGGACATCAACCCCGATATTTTCGGCTCCATGATCCAATCTGTTGCGGATACGGGCATCCGGGCCGAACTGGGGATGCATTACACATCCGTCCCCAATATCCGCAAAGTCATCGACCCTCTTTTTCTGGATGGTCTGCGCAGCGAGATCCAGAAGGACTGGGACAAACCCGCAGCCCTACAGAAACTCCTGCATAAGCTCGGTCATATCCATATTTTTGACCCCGCCTGTGGCTCCGGGAATTTTCTTGTCATTGCCTATCGCCAGCTGCGAGAGCTGGAAATGACCATCCTGCAACGGCTGGCCACGCTGAACGGCAATAACACGATGGAGCTATTTTCTACCATCCCGATTGCCAATTTTCATGGCATAGAATGTGCCGATTTTGCCGTAGAAACGGCCAAGCTGGCCCTGTTCATTGCGGAATATCAGGCCAATGCCCTCTTTGCCGAGCGTTTTGGCCGGGCCATTGCCCCCCTGCCACTGCGGGAGGCCGCCCATATTGTCTGCGGTAATGCGCTGCGGCTCGACTGGGAGGCCGTCTGCCCGCCACCGGGGGATGGTGAGCTGGTGTACATCATCGGCAATCCGCCGTTTCTGGGTTCGAACTACCAGAATGCAGAGCAGAAAGCCGACATGGCCATCACCTTCTCCGGCTCCGTAAAAAACTATAAGGGGCTGGACTATGTGGCAGCATGGTTCTTCAAAGCTGCCCGCTATATTCAGGGACGACAGGCAGAGGCCGCTCTAGTTTCCACCAACTCGCTCTGCCAGGGGCAAGCCGTCAATGCTCTCTGGCCCGATTTGTTGGGAGAAGCGTTAGAAATCAGCTTCGCCCATACCTCCTTTAAATGGCGCAATAATGCCAGCCATAATGCCGCTGTCATCTGCATCATTGTCGGGTTGAGAAACCGCCCGGAAACCAAGACCACAACAATACTAAAACGCCTCTTCACCGGGGAGACGGAGCATCAGGCCACAAACATCAATGCCTATCTGCTCGATGCTCCGGATGTCTTCGTAGAAAAAGCTAGCAAAAGCCTCTTCGGCCTTCCTGAAATGGTAAAAGGCAACATGCCCGTTGATAACGGCCATCTCATCCTCTCACCAGAAGAGAAGGACAAGCTCCTGCAACAGACCCCACAGGCTGCGCCCTTCATCCGGCGTTTCATGGGGTCTAAAGAAGCAATCAACGACCTTGAGCGTTATTGCCTCTGGATTGATGATAGAGATATTGAAGAAGCCAAATCGATCAGCCTTATTGCGGATCGCATAGATGCCACTCTTGAAGCTCGTACATTTAAAATCAAAGAAGCTCAAAAAAATCCCAAACTGCTGGACCGCCCTTGGCAGTTCAGGGAGCATGACGCCCCACAAAACCACGCCTACCTCATTCCCAGTGTCAGCTCGGAACGCCGCCCCTATCTTCCGACCATACGGGTCAAGTCTGACACAATTTCCTCCAACCTCAACTTCGTCCTCTATGATGCGCCGGAATGGTGCTTTGCCCTTCTGGTTTCCCGCCTCCATCTGGCATGGGCGGCCTCAATCTGCGGCAAACTGAAAACAGACTTCCGCTATTCCAACACGCTCGGCTGGCACACCTTCCCCGTGCCTGCCCTCACGGAGGCAGACAAAGAGGCCCTGAAGCAGTCCGGGCGGGCGATCATGCGGGTACGGGCGTCCTATTTCGACAAGTCTCTGGCCGAACTGTACGACCCGGACAAAATGCCTGCCGATCTCTGGGAGGCCCATCAGGCCAATGATGCCCTGCTGGAGGGGCTGTATAACAAGGGCCAGCCCTTCACTAACGATACACAGCGGCTTGAACATCTCTTCCGCCGCTATGCTGCCCGTGTGGCACAAAGCCGGAAGAAACAGACTGCCCGCAAAAAACGCTCCACAACAAAAAAGCAGGAGGGCTGACCCGATGGCAAACATGCTCACCATGACCTATGGCCATAGCAAGGCAGGCACCAACGCACAGGGGATGCGCCCCATGCAGGAGCGTGTCTATAATGTTCGGCAGGCCCAGCATATTCTCCTCAAGGCCCCGCCCGCCGCCGGGAAAAGCCGTGCCCTCATGTTCGTCGCGCTGGACAAGATGCGCCATCAGCACGTGGAAAAAACCATCATCTGCGTGCCGGAGACCTCCATCGGCGGCTCCTTCCGCAGTACATCCCTCCCCGGTTTTGAATGTGACTGGGTGGTGGAAGACCGCTGGAATCTCTGCCTCGACAGTGACGAAAGCTCCCCCCGCAAGGTGCGGGCTTTTCAAGATTTTCTACAGGATGACAAGGCGCAGGTGCTCGTCTGCACCCATGCTACCTTCCGCTTTGGGTATGATGCCGTCATCGCACAAGATGGTGTGGAGCGTTTCGATTCCTGCTTCATCGCTGTGGATGAGTTTCATCATGTCTCAGCGGGGGATAATAACCGCCTCGGCTTCATCCTGCGGGAATTGCTGAGCCGGGACCGCTGCCACCTCATGGCGATGACGGGCAGCTACTTCCGAGGGGATTCCATCCCCGTTCTCCGCCCGGAAGATGAAAGCCGCTTCACCCCCATTACCTACAGCTATTACGAACAGCTAGAGGGGTATGAGTTCCTCAAGAAACTGGGCATCTCCTACGAGTTCTATAAAGGGACCTACATCAACGGGCTAAAGGATGTTCTGGACCCCACACGTAAGACCATCATCCATATTCCGCACCGTGGGTCATCCGAGGCCTTTGACGATAAATATAATGAGGTCGGGCAGATCATCGACCTCATCGGCACGATTGAGAGACGGGACCCAGAAACCGGGTTTGATCTGGTCCGCCGGCCTGATGGCCAGCTGCTCAAAGTGGCTGACCTTGTGGATGATGGCCCCAACCGGGACCTCATCAAGGCCAGCCTTGCCAAAACCATCACCGGGCCAGATGGCAAACGGGATGACGAAGCCGACCGGGCCAAGGTGGACATCATCATCGCCCTCGGCATGGCTAAGGAAGGGTTTGACTGGGTCTGGTGCGAACATGCCCTGACCATAGGCTACCGCTCCTCCCTGACGGAGATCGTCCAGATTATCGGCCGAGCCACACGGGACGCACCCGCCAAAACACGGGCTGTCTTTACCAATCTGGTCGCCGAGCCGGGAGTGGAAACACAGGCCGTGCAGGATGCCGTAAATGACATGCTCAAGGCCATTTCAGGCTCTCTACTCATGGAGCAGGTTCTGGCACCCAACTTCAAGTTCTACAGGCGGGAGGATAGCGATATCCGTGCGCCTGTCAGCACGGATGCACAGGGGCATGTCACCATTGGCATCCACAATCTTGATGAACCCCCAACCCAGCGGGCCCGTGACATCTGCGAACGGGACATGAACGACCTCGTCGCTACCACCCATCAACACATGTCCAGCCGTGCCCTAAACCCCAGCACAGCCCCGGAAGTCCTCAACCAGCCCATGCTGACTGGCATCATCGAGAAACGCTACCCCGACCTAACAAAAGATGAGACGGAATCTGTCCGGCAACAGCTTTCTGCTCGCATCAATCTTTCCACATTGGCCCGGCAAACCCTCCCGGAGGAAGACATCACTCCACCCACCCCCGATGAGAACAGGCCTTCACCCGACATTGGCCCAAGCCCCACCACAGAGGACGAAAAGACAGCCAGTGCGCCTAACACGTTGCTCAGCCTCGTCAGGCGGCTCATCAATGTAAAAGATATCGACATGGAGCTGATCGACAGCGTCAACTGTTTTCAGGAACGGTTTGAGATCATCTCCCGTGATATGGACGCCCCCCTGCTAGCGCAGATCAAGACCGCTTTCACCGCCCAGAATTACCCCATGACAGATGAGGAAGCTCTAATCCTCTGGCCCCGTTTCCGGGCCTTCTGCTTACAGGAAGGTCGCCACCCCGACCCCCATTCACCCGACGAACTAGAACAACGCCTTGCTATCGTACGGCTTTATCTTAGCAAAGCCAAAGCCAAAGCACGCCAGCGGCAGGACTAACCCTATGAAACGCCTCACACTGGAAGATATTTTCGCTGAGGATGACGAACTCGGCCTACTTATGGACGATGCCTCACCATCTCAACAGGGGCGAGGTACCCGCAAAACAGAGTTGGATCTTCTAGAACAGGTGAGCCGTTTTTACGAAGAGCACGGCAGGTTCCCAGATAACAAGGCAGAAGATCACGACGAAATGTGCCTTGCAGCGGCATGGACTCGTATGGCGCAAACCCCATCCCCAGCCATGAAGGAGGCTGACAAGCTGGGGCTACTTGCCGAGTCCACCCCCCCCTCCCCAACCCTACCCGACTGGCGGGATGAACAGGCCTTTACGGATATCCCCCAATCACTGGATGATATCCTCAATGATGATAGCCTGGACATAGATGACAGCCTCTTCACACTCCGGCACTCCAGCCCTGCTGCGGAACGGGCCGTGCCAGAGCATCAAGCCTTCATCACGCCCTGCGCCAATTTTCAAGATTATGAGGCCCTGTTCGAGGCTGTGCAGCAGGAAATAGCCAACGGCACCCGCAAAGCAAAGCGTATAAAGAAGAACCAGATTCTTGAACCTGCGGAAGGCGACTTCTTCATCCGTAATGGTCTCATTGCCTATGTCGCCGAGAAATATGAAAAGACCTATCGCCACGGCGACCGAGAACATCGCCTGCGCATTATCTTCTCCAATGGGACGGAAAGTGACCCGCTTATGTCGTCCTTCCGCAAGTCCTTAACAGAAGATAAGACAGCCCGCCTCATATCCCGCATCGGCCTTGGGCCACTCGCCGGTAGCGAAACTATCACCAACGCCACCGGTACCATTTATGTTGCCCGCTCTCTCTCCGATATTCCGGCCATCCGTAAACTACGTGGAGAACTTTATAAGATTGGTGTCACCAGCGGTGATGTTCGCCGCCGGGTTGCCGATGCCCGCAATGACCCTACCTTCCTCATGGCACCGGTGGATATTGTGGCCACCTATACGCTGGTCAATCTCTCCTATCGCAAGGTGGAAGACTGCCTTCATCGCTTTTTCGCTCCCTCACGGGCGAAACTGCACGTCCATGACCGTATGGGGAAGCTGATCTACCCCCAGGAATGGTTCCTGCTACCCGCTGCCCTGATTGGTCAGGCAGCCCACCTCATACAGGAAGGCACACTCCACCTTTACGAGTATGACCCCCACCAGAAGACCATCATCCGCAAGAATACACCCCAGCAATCCCTCTAAAGAGGCACATACTCCAGCACCCATTCCACCCTCTGCTGGCGTTTGGGGGGCTTTGTGGCCCTGTTACTAGCATCGGCTGCACCCCCCACCACTGGCACAGTCCGGCCCGGTAGAGACTGAACAATGATCTGGGATGTCTGCTCTGGCACACCACGGCCCATATACAGGTCTTCTTCTAGAGCCAGCACACCACCCACCTGATGGAAACGCCATATCTCTGACGGGGCATGGAGTAGAATCTCATCATCCTCCCGCTCCACACGGACATCGGGATGAATGTGAAACCTCAACGTAAAGGGCACATCCCGCTCACCTTCCACCACCTCTTGCCCTCTGAGTTCCTCACCAGACGGAGCCAGAAACAGGGAACGGAACCAGATGACCCCATAAGATGGATAATATCCATTATGTGATAAGTGCAGTTCTTGCGTGCGGCCCTGTCGTTTCTCTTCGTAGCGCACCTGTGAGGGGCGGCGGGTCACATGGCCATCCTCCCCAAAATCAGACGAAGATTCCCCATCCACAACCAGAATCGTATGGGCGGCAGAACCACGGAGGGCCCGCTGCCAAGCGCCCCCCTCCGCTGCACCGCAATTGACAAACAACCGCTGCCGATAATGGGAAAATTCAAAAGACAATGTCCCGGCATGAGCCAGACGATCCATCCCAGCAGAGGGCGGAGCGGCGGCATCCACCAGCAACAATGCCCGCCCTGCTGTCAGACGAGCAAACCCACCTTTGCTGATGCTAGACGCAACAACCCTATAGCGTTCTGCCTGTTCCAGCAGGTCTTGCACAGCTTTTGCGCCACGCTCCTGCGAGCCATTGAACAGGGCTAACCCGCCATCACCATGACAAAACGCCCGCAATACAGCACAGGCACGGCCTAACATCACCGGCACACAATCCGGCGGCATCCATTGCAAGGTGCTGAACATACCCTGAATGGCTGTCAGCTCCTGCACGCACCGGTACTGTGCCTCCGGGCTGCGCTCGGCGGTAATGCCGTCTTCACCCATCAGACGCTTTAATTCCAGCGGAAGTTGCTGCTCAAACCGTTTGAAGAAACCATCATAATACGGCACAGCCATATAAACAGCCAGCAGCCCCCGCAAGGCGACCAGCCCTTCCCACCCCGTGGGCGGCAGAGGCAACATAGCTGAAAGGCGACGAGCCTCCCGCACGGCGGCATCCAAAACCAGCTGCTGTGTCCCCTCCGTGGCGGTGGAGAGGCAAAATTCATAATGCCCCAACCAATTAGCCAGCCGCCGCCCCATCACGCCACTTTCCCGTGCGACCGAGTCAGTTGGCGGGCGATCCGCCCATGAGGCCACCATAGACCGGGCTAAAAGCCGAGCCCCATTCGTCCCGAGCGTCCGCAGATCCCGCAACCAATCGAAGCCATAGAACCAGCGGCGGACATCATCCGGCCAGCTATTAGTCTGCCAGACACCACGCAAGGGCAGGCTGTAGGTCTTCTGGCCGAAGCGAAATACGCCCCCTGTCAGCAGGGCACCCTGATCTACATCGCCTTCCTCCCTGTCTTGATAAAGACAGACAGGACTTACTCCCTCATGCCGCCGTCGCCGGGGCATGGAGACTAACATCAGCCTGAAATACCGCCAGCAAGCCCTAAACAACCATCATTCCCCTGCCGAGGCTGAAAGTCGGGCTGGCCGGGCAGCGGCACGCATACCCTCAATCGCTGCCTTGCGATCATCCTTACCAAAAATAGCAGAACCCGCTACCAACATGGTTGCCCCAGCCTCTGTCACCAGCGGGGTAGTGGTCTCATCAATACCACCATCAACCCCCAGCACGATGTCACGCCCGCTCTTACGAATCATCTCAGCAAGGGTTCGTATCTTAGCCAACTGACCATGCAGGAATTTTTGCCCCCCGAAACCGGGATTAACCGTCATAACCAGAATAATATCGACCATGTCCATCACCTCCGACAAAGCCTCTGGCGGTGTAGCAGGGCAGATAGCCACACCGGCCTTACAGCCCAGTGCTTTGATGGTCTGCAATGTACGATGGAGATGAGCGTTTCCCTCTACATGCACGGTGATATGATCCACACCGGCTTCCGCCATGGCGGCCAGATAAGGGTCGGCCGGTTCAATCATCAAATGGGCATCAAAACGGGCCTTACTATGGGGGCGCAACGCCTTGATGACGGGCATACCAAAGGAAATATTCGGTACAAAATGTCCATCCATGACATCAAGATGCAGCCACGGTGCTTCCGCAACAGCGCCCATCTCGTGACGCAGATTGGAAAAATCAGCAGCAAGCAGGCTTGGTGCAATGATGGGCATGTAACCTCCATATAAAGAACCGACAGTGCATATTTACATGCGATATTGGCAGAATACGGCTTTTTTACAAGGGAATCCCACAGGCTGTAGGAACCGCCCCGGCGAACGGGAAAGCAAATAGACACAAGCCGCCCTCTCTGCTAACGGAGGGATATGTTCCGAGGGGTGCCTTTGCGATGTAAGGCTGAGAAGATGGCTATTAGCCCATCTAACCCTTTGAACCTGATCCGGTTCGTACCGGCGAAGGGACAGGAAACAGCATAGAGCGGGTTTATCCCCCGTTACTCCCCCTGAACTGACGCCCCTACTGCGAACCTTCACCATCGTATCCCGAAGGCGAAGATTCCATGCGTTCATTTTTCTCCGGTAGAAAAACAGCTCCTTTCTTTCTGC
The DNA here is from genome assembly GCF_002003665.1 of Bombella intestini. Classification (GTDB taxonomy): domain Bacteria; phylum Pseudomonadota; class Alphaproteobacteria; order Acetobacterales; family Acetobacteraceae; genus Bombella; species Bombella intestini. Next base: position 44,127 of record NZ_JATM01000006.1, on the reverse strand, counting down.
TTCTTTGTAGCCCCGGCTGGGCACTTGCAACCTCCGAGAAGCAGGCCCACAAATCCGCCACGCCCCACCACCCTGCCGAACATCAGGCACCCCACGCCATGCAGGCCAAACAGGTGGAATACATCACCACCCGTGCCACCCCGGAGGTTGTCCAACGTGGCGGCGGGCTGATCCGCCCCCAGCATGGTACGCAGTCCATCAGTGAGGTGGGCCGCAGCTACATGGACATTCAGGCCCCTATGGCCTCGGCCTTTCAGCTCGTCTCCATCCTGCCGGGTGCTAATGTCATGACATCCGACCCGTTCGGAATTTCGCCTAACACCAACATCAGCGTGCGTGGCCTAAATGGCGATGCGCTGGGCTATGTGCTGGAGGGAATGCCCCTTAACGACATTGCCGCCTACAATGGCTACCCCAACCAGTTTGCCGATACAGAAAATTACAGCAAGATCGGCCTCCAGCAGGGATCAGCCGATTTGGACAGCCCCGTCCTCAACGCCGCAGGCGGGCTGATGAAACTCTCCTTTCTTGACCCCGCCCTAAAGCCCGGCGGCTTTGCCTCCTTCTCTTATGGGGCCTTCAATACAAGGCGTGGCTTCATCCGGCTGGAAACAGGTGAAATAGGCCATAGCGGTGTAAGAGGGTTTGTCTCCTATTCCAACACTCATGCGGACAACTGGCGCAGCGGAGGGTACGACACCCGTCAGCACATCGACTTCAGGCTTCTCAAAGAATGGGGACAAGGAAGCCATGCCAGCCTTCTGGGGTCATGGAACAAAGCCGATACCAGCTATTACCCCTTTACCTCCCTTGCGGACTGGAAAACCTACGGCACCCATAGCGGCAAGCTAACCCAGCATTTCCAGCCCGGTGAAAACAGCACCAACTACTGGCGTCTTGCCCGCGACCCAGAAGAAACGCTCTATGTCGGCGCACCGGTGCATTTGCGCTTCAACCAGCGTTTTTCCTTCGACATCACCCCTTATGCCCAGAGTGCCTACGGCAACTTCCCCTATGGTTCCACGCTCTCCAGCACGGGGAATTATTACGGCTCCCAACCCGTAGCCTCCCTACCCGTTAAAGACGGCCAGACCGTCCGGGCTGATTACACCCAGCGCAGTTATCGGGCCGGTGTGAACATGGCCTTCCATGCCCATTACAAATGGAATGATTTCGTCATGGGCTACTGGTACGACTACTCCGATGATAATGAGCGTCAGCCCTTCACGAGCGTGGGTGATGATGGCTCTGCTACCAACATCTGGGCCGACAAAAGACGCAACCGCATCCTCATGTCAGATGGCAACCCTTATCTGGCCGGGGCGTTTCACACCATGTCGCAGGCCAATGCCCTCTACATTGGCGACCATATCTCCTTAATGGATGACAGGTTAGCTATGGATATTGGCTTTAAGGAAGTCATGCTGCACCGCTGGGGAACGAACGATGTACCCGGCTCGCAGCGCAACGTTACCAGCAACCGGCAAGAACCCCTCCCCCGCTTCGGCCTACGCTGGAACATCACAAAACAGGATCAAATCTTCCTCAATGTGAACACCAATTTTCGGGCACCGGCTGTCTCTGCCTATTATAACAGCTATGCTGGTGTAGATGCGAATGGAGCAGCCAATGGCGCCATCAGTCAGGCCGGGACCAACCACCTGAAGAATGAATATTCAGTCGCCGAGGAATTCGGATACCGCCGCACGGGGGATTGGCTGACAGCAAGCCTGACCTTCTTCAACTATAATTTCCGCAACCGGCAGATACAAACAGGCGAAGCGAACAACCCCAACATCATCACAACCATCAATGCTGGGAAACAGACCTCCCGTGGCGTGGATGTGGAGCTGGGTACACGGCCCTGGCATCATATTAGCCCCTATGCGTCCTTCGAGTATCTCCATACGAGTATTGATAATAATATCGCCACCGGAGGGGACATCTTACCAACAGCAGGTAAGACGGCGATCCGTAGCCCCCATTTTCAGGTTGGAGCCGGATTACGCTATGATGATGGACACTTCTTCAGCATGATCACCATGCATTACATGAGCCACCAATATTCTACCTTCATGAATGACGAGCGTATCCCTTCCATTATGACGGCCGATCTAAGCCTTGGTTACCGCTTCAACAATGTGGGCTTCCTTCATCAACCCACATTACGACTGAACCTGAGCAACATCAGCAATCAGCGTTATCTCTCTGGCGTCAACTCCACCGCTCTGAACGCACATGACACTACCGGGCTACATGGCACACGAATTAGCGGATCAGCACCGGGTTATTATATCGGTGCCCCCTTCGCCGCCCTCGCTAGCCTGACAGCTGGATTCTAAGTATGTCGGCACGCCCCCTTGGTCTGGAGAGTGGTTATAATGGCTGCGTCTGGCCCTATTTGACAGACAAAGACATAACCACACTTCTGCCACGCTGGGGCGTCCAGCCGGACCGTAATCCGCTGCTCTGGCACAGCCGCCGTCCTTTCTCTTCCTCGGCCATCATAGCACTGGACGATGGCGGACGGTTGTTTCTCAAACGACACGGGCAGGCCCTGCGCTCTGCAAATACACTGACAGAAGAACACCGCTTCACTCGCCATCTGGCTAGGCAGGGCCTGCCCGTCTCTGCCCCTCTACCCATGTTGGATGGACAGACAGCTCTCGCCACACCTGATTATACTTACGAGGCCTTCCCCCTCTTTACCGAGCAAGACGCCTATCGAGGGCTGGATTCTTGGCGGCCTTATCACAGCACGCACCAAGCGGCGTCCAGCGGCACGCTTCTAGCGCAGTTGCATCAAGCTAGTGAGGCCTATCAAGCACCGCCACGCCACAATCCTCCACTCATCTCAGCACGACATCCCCTGCTGGGTGATAAGCTAGCCGACAGTCTGATCCCGTGGGCCGCAGAACAGAGCGGACTAGCCGCCTTCTACACACCTGCCTCACTACAACGGGATATCCTACCTTTACTGACCCCCTTTCATGAGGCCCTGCATCCTCTACTTCCAGATGATCATCCACTCTGGGGACATGGAGACTGGCACGGTGCCAACCTACTCTGGCGCATAGAAGGACAAGACATCACGGCTGCCCGTGCGTTTGATTTTGGTATGTGTGACCAGACCAGTGCCGCCTTTGACCTCGCTGTCGCCATAGAACGCAGCTTCATCAACTGGCTGGACCCAGACGGCACCCCAGCGGTGCATGAGGAGCAGCTTCTGGCCTTCATACATGCTTATGATGCCCAGCGGCCCCGCAGCACCGCTGAAAAGCACCTCACCGCCTGCTGGCTACCACTCTGCCATGTTACCTTCGCCCTCTCGGAGATCGCCTATTACAGCGATGTCCTGGGCAATAAAGAGGCTGCTGAAGTTTCCCGGCGGGACTATCTCATTGGTCATGCCCAATGGTTCCATACCGCCAGAGGACAGGCTCTACTCACCTTGCTGAAAGAAAGCTGACCTCATGGAACTGATCGCCGCCCTTCTCAGTGCCTCTGGCGTCTGGCTAACAGCACAACGCCGCATGATCGGTTGGCCCATTTCCCTGCTGGCAACGCTGTTTTATGGCACAGTATTCTTTCAGGCCCATCTCTATGCGGATACGGTGCTGCAAGGAGTATTCAGCATCGCCATCCTCTATGGCTGGGCCTTATGGGCTAGGGAACGGAAAAAACGCATCAACGGGACGGGGCACCTCCCCACCATCCCGGCAGACACTCTTCCGGCCCGGCCTCTTCCCCTCAGTCGGGCCGTACTGGAAACAGGTTTCTTCCTGCTTCTCTCCATCCTCTGGATTTTAACCCTGAAACGCTGGAGTGATGACCCAACCCCTCTGCTAGATGGTGGGCTAAGCGGGGCCAGCCTGCTCGCCCAGCTCTGGACGGCCCGCCGTCACCGGGAAAGCTGGCTGCTCTGGTCCGCCATTGATGTGATTTATACGGGCCTGTTCCTCAACCGCTCACTCACCATTACGGCCCTGCTGTATGCAGGCTATACCGGCCTCGGCCTTTACGGCTACTGGAAGTGGAAACGCTAACGCCCAACAAGGGGCCGCTATCTCCTTACTGATTCATCCGGTCCAGCTCTTCCGGGGTCAGATGCTGAATGCGAATAGGCTTACCGCTGGCATCATAATAAACAATAGCCGCCCCACGACGTTCCGCATAGCCATCTGGCTGACCGCTTTTCTTGCGAAAAAGAAGGCGGTCACGCTCGGGCTGCACGGTCACTTCATCACCCCGTGGCACGAAATGAAACATGCTGTAATCAGCATGAACACGGGGCAGGCTGGAGCGGGGCATGGGCTTCCTAACGATGGTATTAATGTCATCAGCCTGCGCCGGGGCTAGTCCGACCACACCCACCAGCACCATGCCAGCTCCCGCCAGCAGACCGGCCTGTTTCACAAAACGCATATGCCCTCTCCCTTCGACACGACCTCTTATAAATGGCCAGGGGACGTGTCGGTTACACCCCGGCTTTTCCGGCTCCAGCCACCACCGAGTGCACGATACAGGGTCACCATGTTCTGGAACCGTGCCGCCTCGACCATGATACGAGTCTGCTGGGCCTGATAAAGCTGACGTTCCTGCACCAATGTGGTCAGATAACTATCAATTCCAGCATGATAGCGCATACGGGCGAGATCGTAAGCCCGCTGAGCCTGTGTCTCCAACACGATCATATGACCATCTTGCCTGCGATAAGTTTCCCGAGCGGTCAAAGCATCGGAAACCTCCCGGAAAGCCGACTGAATAGCCTTCTGATATTCCGCAACGCTCTGACGCAGCTTCGCCTTAGAAGTCCGCAGGTTCCCTTCGTTAACACCCCATGTCAGTAGCGGAATACTGATATTGGGGGACACACCCCATGTCTCTGCCAAACGAGTGAACAGGCGGCGGAACTGCAGGGAGCTGGTCCCTTCACTCGCTGTCAGCGTCACACGGGGATAAAACGCCGCCCGTGCCGCCCCCACAGAGGCATGAGCCCCGAGCAAGCTATGCTCAGCCGCCATGATGTCAGGCCGCTGTTGCAGCAGATCAGACGGTAAACCAGCCGGCAGGTCGGCAATCATCGTCTGCCGCCCCATAGGCAAGGGAGGCGGCAAATCCGCAGGTAGTGGGACGCCGACAAGCAGCTGCAACGCATGTTCGTCATCCGCTACGGCCCGTGTTTCCTTTTCCTCATCCGAACGAGCCTGCTCAAGTTCCGCCGCACTCTGTGCCAACGTCAGAGCATCCAGCTCGTCATGATCATATTCCAGCTTATTGAGACGCCATGTATCCGCCCTCGTGCGGGCCGTATGATGGGCGAGGTCCAGCAAACGCCGGTCCGCCAACCACTGAATATAGGTGCTCGCCACCTGCGACACGGTCGTGATCCACAGATTCCGTAGATTCTCTGCCGTGCCCAATGTTTGTTGCTTCTGGGCCTGACTCATGTTGCGGATACGGCCCCAGAGGTCGATCTCGTAAGATGAAAACCCAATGGAGGTCTGATAAAAACGCAACGTAGATACGGATTCACCCGCTCCCGGCGCAAAGGAGAACCCCGCAGTATCGGAAGGCCCCGCATATTGGGCCCCTCCTCCAGCCGAGATAGTCGGGAACAGAGCCGCATTCTGCACCTGATACTGCCCCCGTTCAGCAGCCACAGCGGCCATCTGGGCGGCAAGGTCCCGGTTATTGGCAAGAGATAGGCCGATGAGAGCCTTCAGCCGTGGGTCCGTAAAGAAATCTTCCCAACCAAGATCGGACACCTGCTGATGAACCGGCTGGCCCGGTTTAATCTCGGCATCAGCCGGATACGCCTTTGAGACGGCCGGGTCTGGCCGATGATATTTAGGTGCTAAATTACAAGAGGACAGAAGTAAGCTGCCAAGCCCCATCACCCCCGCAAGGACAGCCCTGCTCCTGCTATGCTGCTTCATGCTCATGCGTGGTCTCCTTCCTGCTCTGCCTCGTGCCGTTCCGAAAGTCGCTTGACCTTGAAGAGACGCAGCACAACCACAAAGAACAGCGGCACAAAATAAACGGCCAGCACGGTAGCCGTAACCATCCCACCCACTACGCAGGTACCGATAGCCACACGAGAAGCCGCCCCCGCACCTGTTGCAATCGCCAACGGGAACACACCACAGACAAAGGCAATGGAGGTCATCAGAATAGGGCGTAGACGCTCCCGCCCGGCCTTCAGCACGGCATCCTCCAATGTGTCGCCCTGATCGTAAAAGAATTTGGCAAATTCCACGATCAGGATGGCATTTTTCACAGCCAAGCCGACCGTTGTCAGCAACCCGACCTGAAAATACACATCGTTGCTCAACCCACGCCAGAGTGTCGAGCCAATGGCCCCAAGCACGCCCAGCGGCAGCACGAGCAACACAGCAAACGGAATAGCCCAGCTCTCATAAAGGGCCGCCAAGCACAGCAGGATCACGATAACAGCCAGCGCATAAAGCGGCCCCGTAGCATTGCCAGAAGCTAGCTGCTCGAAGGTCAGACCTGTCCATTCATGCCCAACACCCGGCGGAAGAGTCTTGATGATCTTCTCAATCTCCTCCACCGCCCTACCAGAGCTGACACCCACAGCAGGCACACCCTGAATCTCATAAGAATTCAGGCCGTTATAGTTTTCCACCTTCTGCGGGCCAACAACCCAGTGCCCTGAAGCAAAGGCTGTAAAGGGCACCATGTCCCCTACATTATTGCGGACATACCAACGGTTCAGGTCCTCTGGTGTCATGCGAGAGAAAGGTTCACCTTGAATATAAACCTGTTTCACACGGTCATTCCGGGTGAACTGGTTAACATAAATCGACCCAAATGCCCCCTGAATGGTCGTATTGAGATCCGCATTGCTAATGCCCTGTGCATTGGCTTTCTCACGATTGAGGTCCAACACGAATTGCGGAGCATCCTCCAGCCCCATCGGGCGCACAGCAGAAAGAAGTGGATTTTTGGATGCCGCAGCAAGAAGCTTATTACGGGCAGCAAGGAAGGCCTGATGACCGATATGGCCGTTATCTTCTAGCTCCAGATCAAACCCCGTGGCATTGCCAAGCTCCATCACAGCGGGAGGGTTCAGTGCGTAAATCTGCGCCGCAGGGTCCCCCCAGAAATGCTTCATGATCTTGTTGGCAATGGCCATGCTGGAATGTTCGTACCCCGGCCGCTCATCCCACGGCTTGAGACGGATGAAGAACGCACCGGCATTCTGCCCCTGCCCGGCAAAACTAAAGCCGTTCATGGTAAAGACGGATTCAACATCCCTGCCATACGTCTTCAGCACATAGTCCGTAACCCGGCGGTTAACAGCCCCTGTCTGCGCATCTGTAGCCCCGGCGGGCATACTGATCTGCCCGAAAATGAGAGCCTGATCCTCATCTGGCAGGAAGCCGGTTGGTACCTTCATGAACAAGAAACCAACCAGAACTGTCAGGCCAGCAAAAATGACCATCGCCAGAACACGCAAGCGCAGCATGTGCCGTACCCCGCCGATATAGCGGTTCGTCAGCCGTTCAAACTGACGGTTGAACCAGACAGCCGGACGGAAATGGACCTCATGCTGGGTCGGCTTGAGCATGGTGGCACAAAGGGCCGGTGTCATGACCATAGCAACCAAAACGGAAAGCCACATGGCCGCCACCACCGTGATAGAAAACTGGCGATAGATCACCCCGGTGGACCCGCTAAAAGCGGCCATCGGCAGGAAGACCGCACTAAGAACCAGCACGATACCCACCAACGCACCGGAAATCTCATCCATAGATTCCCGTGCTGCCGCCCGTGGTGAGAGCTTTTTCTCGCTCATCACACGCTCGACATTTTCCACCACCACGATGGCATCATCCACCAGCAGCCCCACGGCCAACACCATCGCCAACATGGTCAACGTATTGATGCTGTAACCCAACACTGACAGGATACCGAACGTCCCCAACAGCACCACCGGCACGGCAATGGTTGGAATCAGCGTAGCCCGGAAGTTCTGGAGGAATACGAGCATTACGATGAAGACCAATGCAATGGCCTCCAGCAACGTCTCAATCACTTCCTCAATGGAATGGGTAATGAAAGGTTCCGTATCCAACGGATAAACAACCTTCAGCCCCTTGGGGAAGAACTGAGACAACTGGGCAATCTTGGCCCGCACAGCCGCTTCCGTCACCATCTGGTTAGCCCCGGGGGCCAGCTTCAACGCCATGGCCGTGGCAGGCTGGTTGTTATAGCGGGATGTAAAATTGTAGCTCTGTGCGCCCAACTCTACATGCCCGATATCCTTCATGCGGACCTGACTGCCATCCTGCTGGACCTTCAGCAGCATACTGTTGAACTGTTCTGGCTCTGTCAGACGAACAGGCCCGATGATGTTTGCATCAAAACCAATCCCCTTACGGGCAGGCAGACCGCCCAACTCACCAGATGCAACCTGAATGTTCTGGCTCTGGATGGCACTCTGCACGTCCCCTACGGTCAGGCCATATTTGTATAGCTTGTCCGGGTCCATCCAAATACGCATGGCATATTCAGACCCGAAGAGCGTGTGATCCCCCACACCAGAAATACGGGAGAGCGGGTCCATCACGTTGGACGCTACATAATCGGAAATATCCTTCCCGTTCATGCTGCCATCTGTGGAGATGAAGCCAATAACAAGCATGAAGTTCTTAGCGGCCTTGGTGACACTCAGCCCTTGGCTGACTACTTCTGGCGGCAAACGCGGCTGGGCAAGCTGCAACTTGTTTTGCACCTGCACCTGAGCAATATCGGGGTTTGTTCCCTGCTCAAAGGTCAGGTCAATTTCCATATGACCGCTGCCATAAGACTGGGCAGACAGATATTCCAGATGATCCAACCCGGACATCTGCTGAAGGATAGGCCGTACCACCGTATTATTGACCGTATCTGCCGAAGCACCGGGGTCATCCACGGCAACGGCGATCTGCGGCGGGGCGATAGTCGGATATTGGGCAATAGGCATGCGAGTGATGGACACGCCACCCACAAGCATGATGATTAGCCCGACCACCCAAGCAAAAATGGGGCGGTCAATAAAGAAACGTGAAAGTGACATCCGCTGTTACTCCAACCCCATCTCGGCCAAATTGGCCTCATAGGGCTTGACCAACGCTTCCGGCCTGACCTTCTGCAACCCCTCTACAATCACCCTCTCCCCGGCTTTCACCCCTTTGGTGGCCATCCAGTTAGAACCAACCGTCTGCCCCAGCGAAACCAGCCGCATATGGACATGGTTCTGCTCATCAACCACCATAACGTATGGTTCACCCTTAGGGGTCCGCTGCACGCCAATTTGAGGAAGCAGCAGCGCATTTGGGTCACTTCCTTCCTTGATGTGTGCATGAACAAACATACCCGGCAGAAGCAGCTTATCCGGGTTGGGCATGACAGCCCGCATCACCAGCGTCCCTGTACCGGGATCGACCGTAACTTCGGAAAGTTTCAGTTGGCCTGTCTGACCGTAACTAGACCCATCAGGCAGCTCCAACGTTACAGCCGCTTCGTTGCCTTTACGTTCCAACTGGCCGGATGCCAGTTCACGCCGCAGGCGGATCATATCTTCAGCGGCCAGATTAACATCCACATAAATCGGGTCCAGCCGTGTAACCACCGCAATAGGCGTGCTCTGGTTGGCCGTCACCAGCGTCCCCGCCGTATAAAGCGTTCTACCGATACGCCCATCAATCGGCGACTGAACATGAGTATAATTGAGATTGACCGCAGCCGTTTCTACAGCGGCCTGCGCCTGCACTACCTCAGCATCCGCCTGCCGGGATGTGGCCAGAGCATTATCATAATCCTGACGGCTAATCGCCCTCGGCCCGACCAATGCCTTATACCGCTTTAGCTGAGCATGGGCACGAATAGCACTAGCCTGCGCTTCCATCAGCCGACCACGAGCCTGATCATAGGCGGCCTGAAATGGTGCGATATAAATCTGATAAAGAGGCTGCCCGGCCTGAACGTCCTTGCCTTCCTCAAACATACGAGCGACCAGAACCCCGCTGACCTGCGGGCGTATCTGTGCTTGCTCGTAGGCATCCGTCCGCCCCGGAAGGGATGTTTCCAGCGGGACACTCTGCGCATGGAGGGTCACAACCGCTACGGACTGCGGCGGCGGGGCGGGCGGAGCTTTTTTCTGGCATCCCGCCAGAACACTCATGCCCAGCAAAGACACGCCGCCATAAAATACCGTTCGGGACAGGCAGACAGCCAATTTTGGGCGGATCATGGGCATAGACAGGCAGGCTCTCTAAAAAATAAACATGGGACAATGGGGCTAGAAGCAACTAAGCCAACCTGCACCATGTATCATCATAAAAAACAAGTGGAGACGGAAACTACTTAGTTTCCTATCTGCCGGTCAATCCCTCCCCCTCCTAACTAGGCCGAAAATCTCATGCTGGAGACATCTTTTCTGATTAAGGCTTGACAGCCCCATGCAAAGATCGGGCAAGAAGTTGGCTTTCTTTATCCATCTCACAGGGAGTGTGGTACTATGCAGCCTCATGATGGCACGGACCGCCGTGAAACCATTCTCCGGGTAGCCTGCACCCTGTTGCAGCAACAGGGTTACCACCGCACTACGATGGATCACATCGCCCACCATGCGGGCATGTCCAAAAAGACGCTCTACCTTTTCTTCCCTTCCAAACGAGCTTTGGTAGAGCAGCTTCTGCTTTCCGAGCTGTTTGTACCGCTAACCCCCTCGCTCACTCCAGAAATCGGAATGGAAGAACAGCTCCGGGCCATGATCTTCAAAATGGCGGACATACTCCTTTGCGAGAAACGCCTTGGCTTGCTGCGGACTATTATTGGTGAGACGAACCGCTCACCCTCCATTCAGCAGCTCATGACTGAACTATTTCACACGGCTGATAGCAAAACGAGCATGCGAAACTGGCTAGATGAGCAGAAAAAAGCCGGGCGGTTACACTTCGACAATGCGGCTGATGCGGCCGACCATCTCTTCGGCCTAACCATTGGAGCACCGATGCTTAGCCGACTCGCCCATTGCAGCCCCGCACGAGATAAGGACAGCCTGCACCACTATCTCGAGGAGGGTTTGCGTATTTTTCTGCATGGCTGCCGCACAACTCCCCCCATAAAAAACAGGGCAGACCAGTAACAACACAATAATAACCTGTTAAGAACTGCTTTCGGGGCACTGCGCATTGGCAAAGCCTTGAGCGTTGTTTATAGAATCTATTCGTAAAACACATGGCAGACCAGACAGAAGCGAAAAGGTACCACCTGCCCGGGCTACGGCCCTCCAGACCGACCATTGCAGGATCATCGCATGACTACTTCTCCTCCCGACCAGAAACTCCCCAAACAGGCCAATGCGGCAGATGAAGGCTATCAAAAAGACCTGAGCCGCCGGCATGTGCAGATGATCGCCATTGGTGGCGCCATCGGTACCGGGCTGTTTCTGGGAGCGGGGTCCCGCCTCCAAATTGCCGGTCCCTCCCTTGCCATCACCTATGCGATCTGTGGCCTGTGCGCCTTCATGATCCTTCGGGCCATGGGGGAGCTGGTGATGTACCGCCCCAGCAGTGGCAGCTTTGTCACCTATGCGCGTGAGTTCCTTGGCGAGGGAGCCGCCTATGCGGCAGGGTGGTTCTTCTTCCTCAACTGGGCCATGACCGGCATTGTCGATATTACGGCCATTGCGCTCTACATCCATTACTGGCCGATCTTTGGCGATATCCCTCAATGGCTGATTGCACTGGGCGCATTGCTTGTAGTCGGGGCCGTTAATCTTACTGGCGTGCGCTATTTTGGCGAGATTGAATTTTGGTTCTCGCTGGTTAAAGTCCTCACGCTGCTCATCTTCCTAGGTGTGGGCGGCTATGTCCTGCTCAGCGGCACACATGTCGGCCCCTATGCACCGGGTGCCCATCTCATTACCGAATTTGGCGGCATATTCCCCCATGGGGTTGTAGCGTCCCTGATGCTGATTCAGGGTGTCGTTTTTGCCTATGCCGCAACAGAACTCATCGGCATTGCCGCCGGGGAATGTGAAAACCCACGCAAGGTCGTCCCCAATGCTGTCAACAGCGTGATCTGGCGTATTGTCGTCTTCTATGTTGGTTCTGTTGCCCTGCTGGTCTGCCTTATGCCGTGGTCGGCCTATCATGCCGGTGAAAGCCCGTTTGTGACCTTCTTCCACAAATTAGGCCTGCCTGCAGCAGACAGCATCATGAACTTTGTGGTGCTGACGGCAGCCCTCTCCAGCCTCAACTCTGGCTTGTACTCCACTGGGCGTATTCTGCGGGCTCTGGCCCTTGGTGGCTCCGCCCCACAGTCTATGGGTAAGCTGAACCGTAACGCCGTCCCTTATGTGGGGATTGGTGCAACACTCTTCATCTACCTCATTGGCGTGCTGATGAATTATCTGTACCCCACACAGATCTTTGAGATCGTGCTGAGCATCTCCTCTCTGGGGATTTTGGGGACATGGGCCACTATCTTGCTCTGCCAGCTACGCCTACACAAAGCCATCCGGCAAGGTCGCATTGCCAGAACAGGGTTTGCCATGCCGGGAGCACCCTATACCGGCTGGCTGACTCTAGCCTTCCTGCTGCTCGTACTGGTCATGATGGCATTTGATTATCCATCTGGCACCATCACAGTTGGGTCCATCCCCGTTCTAGCACTGGTCTTCTATGGCGGGTGGATGCTCCTCAAGCGCAACGATAAAGAGAGCGACTCCGAGGACTAACAATAAGCAAAGTCCCCTAAAGAAAACCCCCGACAGGCTTTGATGCCTGCCGGGGGTTTTTCACATTCATAAAGGAATGATGATCCTACGTTTTGATCCGCTCCAACAGCGAATCAATCGGCATCTTCTCCCAATCCACCGCTCCGGGTCGGGCTGCCGCCACGAGGGCGGGTTGTTGGCAGATTCTCACCTGTCACAGCGTAATAAACACGCTCAGCCACGTTAGTAGCATGATCGCCAATACGCTCCAGATTCTTGGCAATAAAGAGAAGCTCCGTACAAGCACGGATGTTCCGGGCATCTTCGATCATGTACGTTACCAGTTCACGGAACACGGTTACATAATGCTCGTCCACACCTCTGTCAGCGTGCCACACCTCCATGGCCTGATGAGCGTCATGCTCAATAACGGCATCCACCGTCCGGCCCAGATTATCCCGCACCAGACGCCCCATACTCCGCAGGCCGGACAAGGAAATCTGCCCATCGCCTGAAGCTGCCTTGATGGCCTTACGGGCAATAGACGCAGCATAATCGCCAATGCGTTCCAGATCCCCTGTGATCTTGAGAGCAGCAACAATCTCCCGCAGGTCTGCCCCCATCGGGCTACGCAATGCCAGAAGACGGATAACCAACCCTTCCACTTCCCGCTCTAGCTCATCCACTTCCGGGTCGAGGCGTGTGGCTTCCTCGGCTGCTGATTCGTCATGGTCAGAAATGGCACGAAGGGCAAGTTCCACCTGCTCCTCCACAATACGACCAATCTTCACCATCATCGCCCGAAGCTGTTCTAGCTCCTGCTCAAAGCTTGAGACAATGTGAGAACGCTCGTGAGGCATAGGCTCTCTCCCTTCGCTTATCCAAACCGGCCGGTAATATAGTCCTGCGTCTGCTTTTCACGGGGGTTGGTGAAGATACGGTCCGCCGTATCCACCTCCACCAGCCTGCCGAGGTAAAAGAAGGCGACACGATCGGCACAACGTGCGGCCTGCTGCATATTATGCGTTACGATCGCAATGGTGAACTCTTCTTTCAGCTCATCAAGAAGTTCTTCAATCCGGGCTGTGGAGATCGGGTCCAGTGCAGAAGTCGGCTCATCTAGCAGAAGGACTTCCGGCCGAGTTGCAATGCTACGGGCAATGCAGAGACGCTGCTGCTGCCCGCCAGAAAGGCCTGTTGCCGGGGCATTGAGCCGGTCCCGCACCTCATTCCAGAGGGCCACACGGGTTAGCACATCCTGCACACGCTCATCCATTTCCGTCCGACTCAGCTTTTCATGCAAGCGCACACCAAAAGCGATATTGTCGTAAATGGACATGGGAAACGGCGTAGGCTTCTGAAACACCATCCCGATGCGGGAGCGCAACATGTCTAGATTGATGGAATCATCAAGGATATTGCGACCATCAAACATCACCTCACCCGTGGCCCGCTGGCCGGGATAAAGATCATATATCTTGTTGAAGACACGCAACAAAGTGGACTTACCGCAACCGCTGGGACCGATCATGGCCGTCACACAACGGGCGGGGAAATCCAACGAAATGCCATGCAGGGCATGGTGGCTGCCATAGTGGAAGTTCAGGTCCCGCACTGCAAGGGCCACATCCTGAGCAGGTGCCTTACCTGACGGCTCGGCAGACGACATCGAAGCAGGAGTCATGAAAATCTCTTCCCTTGATTTCAGTGACGGGATGAAAGCCGCACGGTGATGTTGATGATCAGCACACCAAAAGTCACCAGCAGGGCACCTGTCCAGGCCAGCTGCACCCAATCCTCATAAGAGGCACCAGCATACTGGTAGATGGCAATAGGCAGACTAGCCATAGGGCGGGTCATATCTGTGGACATGGTCTGGTTGCCCAGAGAGGTGAAAAGCAGCGGGGCTGTCTCCCCTCCCATACGGGCTAGAGCCAACAAGATACCAGTCGTCACTCCCTTACGGGCAGACCGCAGACACAGGAACAGGATGACACGCCAACGAGCTGCACCCAGAGCCGCCCCGGCCTCTCGCATGGCTGTCGGAACTAGACGGAGCATATCCTCCGTTGTCCGTACGATGAGAGGTAGGGCCAGAACAGCCAAGGCCACCGCTCCAGCAAAACCTGAAAAATGACCAAACGGCACAACAAAGAGCTGATAGATAAACAGGCCGATCAAGATAGATGGGGCGGACATCAGCATGTCGGCAACAAACCGCACGGCACTGGCAAAGTGATTCCCTTTGCGCCCATATTCGGAAAGATAGATGCCGCACATCAACCCGACCGGGGCGGCCATCAGCAGGGCAAGGCCCGTCTGCAACACACTGCCCACAATGGCATTAGCCAGCCCGCCGCCAGAGCCGGGCGGCCCCATTTTATGCGTCAGCGTCGCCCATGAAAGGCCCACCAACCCACGGCTAAGCAATGTCCACAGGATGGAGGCCAGAACCAGCAGCAGGATACTCCCCGCTGCAATGCTGACACCCGTTGCTACATAATCCAGCAACTGTCGCCGCATGGCCTTACGGCTTGGACGCCATTGTCCCGGTTCGGAGCCGGTACTGCCTTCCTTACCAGCAGAGGCCGGAGAGATTACAGGTGCCGTCATTGACGTTTCCCTCTGAGACAGCGTGCCAGAATCAGGCTGACACAGGAAAGAAGCATAAGAATGAAGCCCAACGCCATAAGAGAGGAAAGACGCAAAGAGCCTTCCGGACTTTCCGGAAACTGAAGGGCGATCAAGGAAGCTACGGTACTGCGTGGCGCAAACAGGGACCAACCAACCGTTGTCACATTACCAATGATAAAGGTCACCGCCATGGTCTCGCCCAGCGCACGCCCCATGCCCAGCACAATGGCCCCGATCATACCATTGCGGGACCACGGCACGACAATCTTGCGCATCATCTCCCAGCGCGTTGCTCCCAGCCCATAGGCACTTTCCCGCAACATGGGGGGAACAGCACTAAACACATCCACCATGACAGCCGTAATGAAAGGAGCGATCATCACCGCCAATATAATGCCGGATGTTACAAGCCCTGTTCCCACAGGCGGGCCGGACAAAAGCGACCCCACGATGGGTGTGTGGCGGAAATGGTGATTAAGGAACGGCTGCACATCACGGGCAATGAAAGGGACGATCGTCTGGAATCCCCACATACCGAATATGATGGATGGCACAGCGGCCAGAAGCTGGATGGTGGTTCCCACAATGGAAGAAAACCGCCCTGAAGCAATGTAGGTCAGCCAAAAAGCTGTCCCGAAGGCCATGGGGACGGCGATCAACATGGCAATGAGCGTACTAACGAGGGTTCCCAGCAGAGGAGCCAGAACCCCATATACATCCTTTACGGGATTCCACGATGCCGTGGTGAAAAAGGAGAGGCCAAACTTGGTAAAAGCCTGCCAGCCTCCTGTCGCCATCAGCAGGATCAGCCCGCCCAGCATGGCTAGCACCAGTAGCGAGCAGAGCAGAAGCAACCCATGAAAAACGGTATCAAACCCCGCTCTACGGTGTGATGAACGCGATACGGGCGTCATGCGCATGTGTCCGAAGCCTTGACCGTTTCAACTGCAGCGACATTCCTTACTGATGCAGGATGCCTCCGCCTTCGTGCATTACCGCCCCTCTTCGCAAAGAACAACCGTCAGAAAAAGCGATTATCCCACTTTAAGGGGTGGAACTGCCCGCTTTTTTCTATATTCCCCATTCTGGAACAGAAAACGCCATGTGCCTGGCATAGAAATATTGCATAATTATGAAACGCCTCTCTTTCGTCGGGCCTTGTTGAGGAGGAGAAGAAGACATTGCCTACAGACCAGTTCCGCGGTTTTGTTGATACTATAGACAGCCAGAGCGGCATCATAAGTGGCTGGGCTGTCAATCTGCACAACCCGGCTCGTGTTGCCCTCCTTCATATCCTGATGGATGGTCAGGAAGTCATGCAGGTTCTCTGTGACCTACCTAGGGATGATGTCCGCCAGGTACTGCGGACTGCCAGCAATAAGCTGGGCTTCCGGTTTAAACTCCCTCAAGAGGCTTTTGATGGCGAGTCTCATGACATCTCCATCCGCTTTGCTGACCGCACTGCTCTCCTTTTGCCCAATGAGGATAAGCCTGAAGAAGGCCACGAATCCTTTCCCTTCTCCTTCACGCCACATACTGAGTATCAAAGCTGCGTAGATGGCATCTCCGAAGGTCTTCTGCGGGGGTGGGTCATCTCCCGCAACCATCCGAACGCTGACTGGTCAGACAATGTTGTCGTGTCTGTCCGAATTGATGGTGTGCCCGTTGGGACCATCCGGGCCAACTGCTACCGGGGCGATGTTGCCGAGGCCCTGAAAGGACCACCTAACTGCGGTTTCGAGCTGCCCATCCCTCAGCGGTACCATGACGGCCTCTCCCACGAGATCACCGTTACCAGCATGCCGGATGACATCCCGCTATCTGGTAGCCCGCTGCTCACATCTCTGGCAGACGACCAGCTGACCACCAAACTCGTGCAGATCGAAAACAGCATTGCCGCTCTGCACCAGCAGCTGACAGCCCTGCGAAACACCACACGCTCGCTGATCCCCCGCAAGCCGCTTAATCTCCAGCATTATGACAGATGGGCGAAAAGCTATTACCCCCTTCTGCGGGAGCAAACAGCTCTACTGCGCAAGGCTCACCCGCTGAAGAAAGCACCGCTCGTCTCCGTCCTCTGCCCGACATGGCGGCCGGATGAGGCTGATTTCCGGGCGGCTATCGAATCCATCCTGAATCAGACCTATGAAAACTGGGAACTTATCCTTGTTGATGACGGTAGTCAGTGTGAGCAGACCAGAGACCTGCTTAAAGAATATCGCAAAAAAGATGCACGGATCCGCACCTTCTCACTAAAGGTGAACCGGGGCATTGCCGGGGCCACCAACAAGGCCATTAGCCATGCCAAAGGTGACTACATCGCCTTCTTCGATCATGATGACCTGCTGGTCGATGTGGCTCTAGAACGCATGGTGCGTGCTGCGTTGGAAACTGGGGCTAAGCTACTCTATTGCGATGAAGACAAAATAGACGCCGGTGGCCACTTCCTCGAGCCGAACCTAAAACCGGCTTATGACTACCGCTATCTTTTAGGCTGCAACTATATCTGCCATCTCACGTTTATGGAGGCAGAGACAGTCCGTCAGGTAGGGTTGTTGGAAAGCCGTTATGACGGGGCGCAGGATCATGATTTCATCCTCCGTGCCGTAGAGATCATCCCGCGTGAGGCTATCCATCACGTACCGGAGATTCTGTATCACTGGCGCAAGACACCCAATTCCACTGCCAGCAATATCGGCAATAAAGGTTATGCCGTCCAAGCTGGCATAAGCTGCGTTACAGACCACCTGAAACGCAAAGGAATTGATGCTACTGTTTCCTCTGTGGAGCGTCTGAGCCTCTATACCGTTGACTGGCCTTTTGTCGAACGGCCGTCTGTCAGCATTATCATCCCATTCCGGGATCAGCTGGACATGACACGAAACTGTGTCGAGTCTCTTCTAGAAACACAGACCTACAGCCAGTTTGACATCATCCTTGTGGATAATTTCTCCGTTCAGAAGGACACGCTGGCATGGCTGGAGGAGATCAGCGCACACCAGCAGGTCAGCGTTCTACATGTAGAAGAGCCTTTCAATTATGCCCGGCTCAACAATCTGGCCGCCAAACAGAGCCAGAGCGACCTGCTGCTCTTCCTCAACAATGACGTCATCATTACCCAGCCCGACTTCATCAAAAAAATGGTGCTGGAAACACTGGCCACACCGAATGTCGGTGCCGTAGGGGCACGGCTGCTCTATCCTAACGGGACTATCCAGCATGCTGGCGTGGCTGTCGGGCCGGATGTCATCGGGGTGCATGTTCATCGCCTCCAGTCATCCAAGGACTTCGGCTATATCGGTCGGCTGCGCCTCAACCATGAAGTAACGGCTGTCACTGGGGCTGCTCTGCTGGTGTCCCATCCACTCTTTGATGAAGTCGGCGGCTTTGATGAAGCCAACTTGGCCGTAGCCTATAATGATGTCGATCTCTGCCTAAAAATCCGGGATAGCGGACACCGCATCATCTTCTGTGCGGAGGCAGAGGCTGTCCACCATGAAAGCTACTCCCGAGGAAGTGACGACCGCCCAGAGCATGAAGCCCGCTTTTTCAATGAAAAACAGGTCATGCTGGAGCGATGGAAGGACAATCCGCTCTTTAAAAAAGATCCGGCATACCCACATTATTTCCGACAGGATCTGCGGACCTTCTTTGACCTCCGCGCCCCAGAAGATTTATGGTCCTGAGGGTAGGAAGTTTGGGGGAGTCCCTCCCGGTTTCTAAAAGGTTTTTCTCCCTTCCATAAAGGAGGGGAGAAGACGAAGGAGTATCATGATGAGCAAGATCAATCATTATCACACCAGCAACAACACCCCGGACAACACAAAGGCTGTTTCCATCGAAACCCTGAATGCCCGTCTGGCTGACCTTATCGACCTGGCTCTGGTGACCAAGCAGGCACACTGGAACCTCAAGGGTGTCAACTTCATCGGTGTTCACGAGATGCTGGACGGCTTCCGTACCGGGCTTGATGGTTTTGTTGATACCGCTGCTGAGCGTGCTGTTCAGCTGGGTGGTGTGGCTCTCGGCACTGTTCAGACCGTGCAGAAGCACACAAACTGTGCTCCGTACCCCACGGACATTTACACAGTTCACGACCATGTGAAGGCTCTGGCAGAGCGTTATGGCGTTGTGGCTAACAAGGTCCGTGAAGCCATCAAGGTGACAGCCGAAGCCGGTGATGAAGACACATCCGACATCTTCACCGAAATCTCCCGCGGGCTGGACAAGAACCTCTGGTTCCTTGAGGCCCACCTCCAGGCTGAAGCTGGCCCGCGCTAAGAGCGGTCTTGCAGAGGGTCTTCAGACCTTCAGCTAAATGGAAAAAGGCATGCTCCCTCTACGGGGGTATGCCTTTTCTTTTACGCTATGCCCCACTCCCATGCTCCAGCCATAAAAAAGGGAGGCAGGAATAACCGCCTCCCTCCCGTATGATGGCCTGTCGCTATCAAAGAGACAAAGCCAGATGGAGCCGTGCGAAATAGAAAGGGTCTTCCTTCAGCACGTCCTTCACGGCACGCCCATCCGGTAACACATTATTCCCTGCTCCCAGATCATCGGGCATATAGTCGGCACGCCAATCCTCAACCTTAGCATCAGCCGGTAGAACCGGAGTGATGGGCTGCTCTGGCTCATCCGGGGCTTCTGGCTCACTCTCTACAACAGGCTCCGGCACGGCGGGGGGAACCCTCTCCGGCTTCAGGCTATTCGTGATCGCCTTAAAATCATCTTCCAGCAGATGCCCGGGCATCCCGCCCCGCTCACGCTGAACAATCCAGCCTTCTGTTAAAGTCTGCAACATGGCCTTCTCGGCGGGGTCACCCTCGGGGCCGGCCTGCGTGGCCCACCAGCTCCGCCATGCGGCATCCTCCAGCTGGGCACGATCCTCCGCTGTTAGCCTCTGCGGGGCAGAGGAAGGCGATTTCTTGACAATCCAACCTGCCACCAACGCCTGGAGCGCAGCCTTATCCATCTCTGCCATATTCATATCACCTCACGACCTGTCACTCTGCTTATCAGAGCCTCATACTGGGCAAGATACTGTTGCATATCCAGCAGCTTCTCCGCCCGCTGCCGCACATTATGCCCCAGTGTCTCTGCAAGTGTCCTGCTCTCCAGCAGGCGCAGAATAGCATCGCCTATGGCGTCCGGCTGAAGGAACGGAGCCATAAGAGCTGTTTCCTCGTGGGTCAGATATTCGCTCACCGGTGCTGTATCACTCCCCACAAGCGGGCACCCCACTGCCATAGCTTCTCTCAAAGACCATGACAGAACGAAGGGGTACGTCAAATAAACATGAGCATCCGAACGTTGCAGGACCCGGATCATCTCATCTCTTTCCAACCAGCCAACAAAATGGATGCGAGACAGATCTAGCTTCCCTTCCAGCTCTTTCAGCATGGTTTGCCGCCATGTGCCGCCATCTGCTGGAGGGAGGCCATAGCTGACGTCCTCTCGTCCCATCAAAATAACCTGACAATCCGGCCGAGCCTTCATCAAAGCAGGCAAAGCCCGCATCATGCTATGAAAACCCCGGTATGGCTCTAGGTTACGAGCGGCATACGTCACCAATTTTTCATAAGGAGCAATGGTGATCTTACCCAGCTGGAATGGCTTCTGACGTACTGAAGGATTGGGCCGATATTTTTGCAGGTCCACCCCTTCATCCAAGAGGGTAATTTTTTCCTGCGCCCATGAAGGATACGTCCCTCGCTGAAATCGTGTCGGCGTCTGCCCCACGCCCGGCCCAGCCAGAGCCTGAAGATTGACAGCATTCTTACAGCGGATCAGAAGTCCTGCTTCCTTCGGCATGGGGAACTCTGGGTCAAACCCCACATCCCGGCCTTCCAGCCCATAATAGAACTCAAAGTATCCCAGCACAGGCACACCGGGGAAAACTGAATCAATATTCAGCAGCTCTCCCCAACCATGATGCCCAATGATGATATCCGGCTGAAAGCCGAGGCTCTTTAGGGAGCGGGCCACCACTGCAATAGCTTCGGCACGATTAATAGCGTGGTCCAGCTCTCGGACAAATGGATGGGGACCTTCCCGGTTTACCTCCGGCGGGCGATACAACACACGGCGAACGCCCGGAATATCAGGCCCCTTGCCTGCCGTGATGAACACGACATCGTGTTCGGGCTTACGGGCTAGATGGGCCACCATATGGGCATATTGCGCAGGGAAGCTCTGATGAACAAAAAGAAAACGCACCACTTCCCCCGGCTTGCCTGTCGCCCCGGCTCTCTATCAGAGCCCTTGCCCGTAACTCCCCTCTACAGCCTTACCCGCGCTTAGCAGTTGCCTCTTTTCCCCGCTTTTTCACGGGAACAATCTCCAACTGGAAGCCTTCAAGCGGGGCAAGGTTCTCCGCCTGAAGTGCCTCTTCCCCACCTTCGGAGGGGCCCACTTTCGTGCCGTCTGTGAAGCTAGCCGTCAAACGGACTGTCCATTTACGGGCAGCCTCTTCCTTCAAGCGGACCCGCAGCCCCAAGATCGGCAGGGACATACCCCGCGACCCACAGAACTGCCCCCCTTCAACCCACGGGGAAAGCCAGCCACGCCCCAGCACGGCTTGATATTCAATATCCTCAGCCCGAACCTTGCCTTCAGGACGAATAGAGAAGCCCTCTATCCAGCGTTTGCTGCCTTCCTGCCCGACCCACTCGCCGATGGCACTACCAACGTCACCACGACGCTGAATATGGGCGACAACCTCCTGAGCAGCACCATCAACAGCACCGGTGACAGACGCCTTACCACCGCTAGTCTGGCCTGCCTCGGCTGTCTTCTCCGCAGACGCTGGGTCCGCTGGAACTCCACTGATGAGGCGAATCACCTGAAGGCGGGGAGCTTCACTACCGACCTGCCCGTCCTGATAGGTGGTTACCATCACACCGGCCGGACCGCGCCGGACGCGTACCAGCGCAGCACTATTAGCTGCACCCATCCAGCCATCCGCTGCAAAGGTGACAACCTCAACGGCATCCTCTGGTACACCCGGTGCCCGGGAAATCCGCACACCCGGCAATCCGCTGGGGCCGGCTTCTATCTGGCCCGGCGCATGGAACACACAAAAGACGCCGGCGTCCAACGTCATCACGTGAGCTCCTGCCTTCAGATCCACTACACGATGACGGGGCTGTCCTGCGTCCGTTTCTGGCATCTTAACTCCGGTTACCATTTTCCTGCCTGAGGATGAGGTGCATGCACTGCACAAAAAAATCTAAAAGATCTCTGTAATTATAGTCGATTTCAAAATTTTCTGCAAAACCTACGCACATTTTTATCCATCTCATCATCTACGAAGATGCTTAATGGCCATAAAAACATCCGCCAGCTGGTCCACTGGAAGGCCCAGCGGGATGAGCTGCCCCCATGCAGGGCCAGCCTTTCGGATGCGTTCTGCAGAGGCACCAATATCAAATCCCACTACGGGAAGACGAGCCTTCCACAACCAGCCCAGCGCATAGCACCATGTTTCTGGAGCGATGGATGTTACAAAGCCAACGTCAGCCTGCACCTCCTCTATCAAGGCTAGGACATTGCTATCCTCATACGCCCCCGTCACCTTGATACCCACTTCTAGACAAGCGGCATCGTCATGCGTGCTTCCCACAACAACAAGCTGTAACGGTAGTTCATTCTTCTGAATGTACCGCCCTAATGCCAGAAGTACATCATGACCTTTCCAGCGGCTGATTCCCCCCAGAACCAGTATCTTCAAAGGCCACTCCCGTGTCGGGCCGCTATCATCCAGCAGAGGAGATGCTTCGGCCCTGATCTTCCGATCATCTTCTAGAGGTTCGATGCTGATAGGGGCAGGGCAAGGTATGTGCTTCGTCAGCCGGCGAGCAGTATCCATAGAGGGAGCCACAACCCGGCGTGCTTGGTGCAACTCTTTCTTTGAACGTGCTAGAAAATCAGACAATGTCAGACCATCATCTGCCAGCACATGGCCTCGCTCCAAACAGGCCCTGCATCCCTCTATGGAGGGTTCCCCACAATAACGGCCATGCTCGTCCAACAGAGCAACACGGGGGCAAAACCAGATATGATCATGAACATGCACGTCATAGGGAACGCCCAACTGCTGGTGCAACTCCCTCAACCCCGGCTCATGCCCCAACATGTGATGCCAGATAACGAGGCGTACCCCTAACTGCCGCATATATGATAAAAATTCTGGCTGCTCGTCCGGTAGGGTAAACACCAGATTAGGGGCCTTTAATCCCACTATCGAGCTAACAACCCGACACCCTGTTTCTGTTGGCTCTACAACGACAGGCAGGAGCCCTCCCTGCCTCAAAAGAGCCGCCTGCTCCCTCACAGCACGAGCGACTCCTCCGCCTCCACGATGCTGGAATAATACCACCGCCCCGGTAAAGGCCTCCCGGTACTGCCGGACCCGTCGCCAGTCCAACATTCTCCGATAATTCCTTAACGGATCAATTTTCTTCCAACGCTGGATAGCAGCGTCATAACCGGGATAAAGACGATTCAGAATCTCCAAATTGCGGCGCAAAAGGGGGGCTGCCTCCCACCCAAAAGAACCATGCCCATGATGCAGAACATAGACATCCACAGCGGCCAGATGGCGAAACCCTGCCTCGCTCGCCCGAAGACAAAAATCATTTTCCTCAGCATAACCCTGAGCAAAATAAGCCTCTCTCAAAGGGCCTACCTCTGCCAGACAGGCCGCCGCAATACCCATACAGAAACCATTAGCCGTTGGTAGCTCCACCACCGGCCTGAAGCCCTCCGCCTGATGTTGGAAGAGCCGGTCCATAGTCGCTACATCAACGAGGGGCAACGCCGGATTATCATGTTCATGGTCAGGATAAGACGTCAGCCCACCCGCATTAGAAAATGGCGTGACGGTCCCGGCTTTTTCAAGACGCAGCCAGCGACACAGCCGTTCAATCCAATTTCCAGAAACGAGCGTATCACTATTGAGTAGGATGACATCCCACCCTTCTGGCACGAGGCCCAATCCGTCATTAATACTACCAACAAATCCCTGATTGGTAACATGACGCAGCAGGACAATACGCCCTGCTTCGGATAACTCATCCAGATAAACCCGGATTCCGGCTTCGGGTGAGGCATCATCCACGACAATCAGGCGGCAGGTCTCCGGAATATTCGCCAGCACGGACGCCAAACAGGCCCGTACCTCACTCTCCCCTCGATAGACCGGTACAATGACGGCACAACCTGCGGCCACAACCTGCCGCTGCCCACCAGAGGCTCCACCGTTCTTCCGGGACATACGGCACCCCTGCTTCGTCCAGCCCTTACGGCTGCTCCCGCTGACCTCAGGCTGGCGCATCAGACTTACCAGAGCGGGGTCAAGCGGAGCACCTTTGAGCAAACGTCCATACTGATCGTAAAAAGCAGTTGAGCTGTGCAATGGGCGGGGCCAATCTGCATAAGGCAGATAAAACTCCCTAGGCCGTTGCAGAAAGGCGGTACTGCTAAAACCCTCTACGGAATAGTCCACCAGCAAGGGCTCATCATACCCCTCTACCCTCAAAGAGGGCAGAAAATCAGGCTCACCGGGATACCATAACCAGCCCCGCACGCCTTCGGCCTCCGCCATGACGAGTGACTGGAACCGTATCAAGCCCTGTATGTCGATCGGGCTACCCAGCAGTGGGCGGCCATCACACAACATGACAAGCTGCTGCCCCTGCCACCAACACCCTGCCTCATCCGGCATCAACTGGGCCAGATCATGCACACCTGCCGGCACGGTGCCGAGCGGTCTGCCATCCAGCACCAGTTCCACCGGCCCAGCAACACGCAGGCGTAAGTCTCCGGTGTTGGACAACACACCCCAACCCGGCAACCCGACAGGAAAGGAGAGGCTATCTGCTAACGCATAATGTTCATGTATCAAACTATTCCGGGACAGAACCTGCCCCATGATACGAACCGCAGGTGCAACAGCCCCACACCGCAGATACCCCCCTGCTAAGGCCAGTCCAGCTTCTCGCAGGCCATAACGCGCCCATAAACGTTCAAGCCGTGGCAGGGCCTGCGGAATAGCTCCACTGTCCAACAGAGCCATAGCGCAAGTGAAGCTGATATTATCGTCACGCCCCGATAATGCTTCAGCCCGTTTTAACCAGAAGAGGCCATCCGCTTGCTGCCCCTGTTTTAAACAATCTCTGCCCTTGTCAAAAGCTGTCTGGATCGCCTCCAGACGCCGAGACGTCCAGCGTGCTTCATCCGCCGCCCGAAGAACACGGCCATACCCCGGAATAAAACTGGCCTGCATCCTCACAGATCAGGTCCTGCCTCCACCAAAGCGGGCTCCCGCTGCGAGGTCGCCGTTAAACTATCCAGCATTTTTTGCGCCTGCCCCAGCCCCTGGCCAGCTGCCTGCTCCAACCAATAACGGGCCTGCTCGTTATCCTCTGGACCGCCAAGCCCTCTAAGCAGATAACGCCCTAGCATCATCTGCCCAAGGCCATGACCACGCTGTGCGGCTTCCTCAAAACACTCACGGGCCCGTGGAAGATCGGCTGGCACATCGTGCCCCCCACCATACATAGCCCCAAGAGAAAAATACGCCTCTGGCAACCCTGCATCGGCAGCCTGCTGATAAAGCTCCAACGCACGGGCATGATTTCGGACGCCATCTACCTGCCCCGTGACGAGCATCTGCGCCACGCTGACACAGGCCTCTGGCATACCCTGCCGTGCGGCCTTATCCATCCATGAAAGGCCATCCTGCATGTTCTGCGCTACGCCACGCCCCTCGAACAGCAGTCGGCCATACCAATACTGAGCATTTACGACACCTTCTCGTGCCAGACCGAGCCAATAAAAGGCCTCTGTCTCATCAGCCGTACCGCCAACACCTTGCGCCAGACAAACGCCCAGATTGAAAGCCCCAAGAGGATTCCCACCCTCTGCCTGCTGCCTGAGACGCTGCTGGAGGCTGTGTTGCTCCTCATCTGGCCGTGTCACACCGGCAAGAACCAGATTACCGAGGTCTGCATCAGCCATATGGTCCCCCAGCATGGCTGCATGATTGAACCAGTATGCGGCTTTCCGCTCATCCCGTGGGACGCCGGTACCCGTCAGATACAGCACAGCCAGTACACGGGCAGCCGGTGTATGATCCTGCTCAGCAGCAAACTGGTACCAGCGGGCGGCCTCCATAGGGCGACGGAAAAGTTCCTCTCCCCGAATATACAGGTCCCCCAGAAGAGCCGCAGCCTCGGCATCGCCGCCATACGCAGCACGCCGCAACCAGCTTTCACCCTGAATAACGTTGGCCTCTACCCCAACGCCCTTCAGGAGCATCAACCCATAACGAGCCTGTGCAGAGGGAATATTCTGTTCAGCGGCCTTCTGGTAATAACGGGCAGAAATCTCGGCATCCCGAGGCTGTCCATTAGCACCATGCTCGTAGATCCAGCCCATGGCGGCATTAGCCAAACCAAGACCGCCCTCTGCCGCACGCTGGAGCAGCTCCATGGCCTGCGCCCGCTGGCTATCATCCTCTGCCTCATCCAGCAGAATAAGGCCAAGACCTAAGGCCCCCTGTAGAGAGCCACCCTGCACGGCCTCCCCGTACCAATGGCGGGCGGCCTGCCTGTCCTGAATCCCTTCTGGGCCATGATTGAAGATATGCCCCAAAAGGGCCTGAGCCTCGACCGATCCTTCAGCAGCGCCCTTCTCTGCCCAGATACGGGCCTGGGCGAAATCCGGTTTATAGGATTCTACTTCATCAGCCTGAGCCCGGTCATAAAGGCTCTTGCCTGCCGAGGCGGATAGGCTGGAATCGAACCCCTCCGGCACCCCCATGGCGAAGAGGGTGGCCAGTGTGAAGCTCGCTTCCTTAATTCCAGCTTCTGCGGCAACCCGTGTCCAGCGGGCACCTTCCTCCAGAGAAGAAGGTGTCCCCTGCCCGGACAGATAACACTGCCCTACCCGATACGCCGCCTCTGGCACGCCCGCTTTTGCAAGTTTTGCAAAGAGGGAAAACGCCTGCGGTACCTTCCCTTCCTCCAGCAACCGTTGCGCACGGGCGAGATTACGGGACTTGGAGGAAAAAAAGGTAAACCTACCCACCATGACCGGCCTCCGCCTTAAGAGGGCTCTCTCATGCCTTCTGTTGCTGCGGGCACAACATGGCTGAACAGATATTTCAGGATAGTCCGCTTACCCACATCAATATCCGCCGTCACTGGCATACCTGCGCTAGGATGGAAGAAAGACGGCTGCCCATGCAGGGTGTATTTATCAATCTTCAACCGGACACGGTAGAAAATGACAGAATTACCCTGTTTTACCATAGCGGATGGATCAATCCCGGCTCTGATGTTCCCTTCGACCATTTCAGGCGGCAAGAACGTATCAGCACTGATGAGGCTGACCGTACCCTTCGCACCCCCGTACTGGACGTAAGGGAAGCTGGCAAACTTGATGATGGCGTGGTGCCCCTGCCGTACATAAGCACTATCCTGCGGGCTCATGAGGGCTTCCACCTCCAACCCGCTGTCGGTTGGCTCCAGCGTCATCACCCGCATGGTCGGCCCGACTATCGCCCCAACGGAAATGGGAGCAATGGTCAACACAACACCATCCTGCTGGGCCCGGAGGTCAATCTCCTTTTGCCGCACACGCCCTTTGCGATAATCGCTCTTCAGCTGGTCTAGCCGTCTCTCACCAGTGACAAGCGTTTCATAAATCTTTGTCTTCCATGACTGGATAAAACTTTCCCGCAGAGCCTTGAGGGCATCTAGACGGTTCTGCGTAGCACCAGCCACCTGCTGAGCGGAAATCAATGCCCGCTCCGTATCCATCACGGCATCTTGCGCCCCGAGAGTGGAAAGACGGGACCCCACGGCCTCCTTCTGCTCACGCTCTCTCATATCCAGCACGGCCTGTGTGACCTTCAACTTACTGGCATACATAGCTGCATTGGCTCTAGCCTGCTGAAGGTCGTTCTGCATCCCAGCAATACGGCGGTCGAAATCCTCGATGTGGGACTGGTAATCCACCTTCATCTGGAGGAACACCTGCTCCTGCTGGATAGACGCTGGCACACTTATATCCGTGCGATATTCTGCACCTGATGCCTGCGCCTTCAGTCGGCTCACTTCCTCCTGTAGGGACTGCATCTGAGCGGACAGATTGTCCATATCCACATCGCTCAATGTCGGGTCCAGTCGGGCCAGAATCTGTCCTTTACGGACATATTCACCAACTTTGACGTTGAGCGACCGAACACGCCCAGCAGCGACAGGCTGCACTACAACAATCGGTGCTGTGGAGATGATTCGTCCCGTAACAGTCACAACCTTGTTGAGCGGAAACAGCGCCATGGCCGCCACGCTCGCCAGCACCAGCGACCCAACAAGCCACGTGATATAGCGGGCTGAGGCGGTCATGGGCAGATTGACCATACCCAGCGTGGGAGAATGGAACTCCAACAAAGCTAGGGGCATATCCTCCGGGGCGAACGGATCATCCGCCTTACGAGGGCCCTTATGGTTGTCTTCATCCATGTTGGGGACGGCGTCAGGGGCAGCCTGCCGCTGCTCCTTCTCCTGTGCAGGGCCGGACCCGGTGGGCTTGCTCTCGCTCATCATTCCTGTCCTCCTGCCGACGGATTACCGCCCGCCTGCGTTTCCGGCGCAAGATGACGGTTCTGCTGGAGCCACAACGTCCGATACACGTCACAACGTTCCAGCAGGACTTCATGTGGTGCGATATCAATGGCACGCCCCTGATCCATCACAGCAATCTGGTCACAATCCACCAGCGAGGACAGACGGTGCGAGACAATCACCATCGTCCGGCCTTTTGCCAGATTTTTGAGATTCGCATTAACAAGGGCTTCGGATTCTGGGTCTAGTGCGGATGTCGCCTCATCCAGAATCATCAGTTTAGGATCGGAGATCACAGCACGGGCAATAGCCAAACGCTGCCTTTGCCCACCGGAAATATTGGTCGAGCCTTCTTCAATCCACGTCTCATAGCCAGCGGGCATACGTTCAATAAACTCTTCCGCCCCGGCCAGACGAGCCGCCCGGATGACATCATCCAGCGTCAGCCCCGGTCGCCCGGCGGTAATATTATCATGGATAGTCCCACGGAAGAGGAAGTTATCCTGCAACACAACACCAAAGGACCGCCGCAAATAATGCAGGTTAATTTCCCTCAGATCGACACCATCAAGGCGCAGATATCCCTGATATTCTCGGCTAACACCCTGAAGAAGACGCGTGATAGTCGATTTACCAGACCCCGAACGCCCCACAAGCCCAAGCATGGTCCCCGCAGGCACATCAAAGGTTACATCCGTCAGAGCTCTATTCGCAGCCCCGGGGTAGGTAAAGTTGATGTTGTTGAAGCTCAGTGCCCCCTTGATAGGCGGACGCATACCATGAGTCAGAGCGTAGGTTTCTGTCGGCTGGTTGAGCACCTCACCGGCTTCACCCAGAGACACAGTTACCTCGTTGAGGGATTCCATAATCTTGGCCAGACTGACCAGAGGGGACGCAACACGCCCACCCAGCATCATAAAGGCCATGAGCGCACCACCCTGCATGGTGTTAGCATCTGTCAGCACCAGATAGGCACCAACAAGGATAATGCCCCGGTTGATAAACATGTTAAGCGGCTGCACCATCGTGCTGACCCAATTGGCCAGACGCTGAGATGCCAAACGCCAATGAATAACAACGGCCGTACGGTTATCCCATGTAGCACGCCGGGTATTCTCCAGCGCCAATGTCTTGACTGTCCGAATACCGGCTACGGTTTCGTAAAGCGCAGCCCCACGCTGCATCTCCGCCCTGACCATCTTACCAGCCACACGACTGACCACAGGCAGCATGATGACCACAATCAGACCAATCGCTCCGGCAGCGATAAGAGTCAGCCATGCCAGAGAGGGGCTCATGTAGAACAGCACTGGCATGACAACCAGCAGCATAAACACGTCCAGAAGGGTATTCAGCACTTGTCCGGTTAGGAAGTCACGCACCTTGAAGATGGAGTTAAACCGCCCCAGCACTTCACCAGCCTGTTGACGTTCATAGAACTCCAACGGCAACGCTAGAAGGCGGTTAAAGGCATGGAGGGAAATACGAGCATCCAGCCGGGTACTAACAACCAGTGTCAGCTCCTGCCGGGCATACGTCAGCAAAACTTCATAGAGGCTGAGAATGACGACAAATCCCGTCAGGGAAACAAGGGTCGCCATGGAATGATAGTTGATGACCCGATCCACCACCTGCATGACGATCATGGCAGGGAATAGCCCTAGGACACTCAGCACCATAGAGGAAAAGACGATATCCCGCAGGCCCTTCTTTTCCCGCAGAACCATCTTAACGAACCAGTAAAAGTCGAAATTAGCATCTGCTTCCGACTCATCACTGCGACGCTTGATCAGGACGACATCACCCGTCCAGAGCTGCATCAACCTTAGTTCATCAATGGGAACGGGCGGCTCACCCTCACCCTTCAGAGGATCACGCAGCCAAACGATACCCTTTTCGGGGTTCGTGCGAACCAGCAAGCCGGCAGATCCATCCCGGAACAGCAGCACAACGGGCGGCGTATACCCCAACTTGACGAGATACCGCCACCGCAGACGCATGCCCTTAGCAACGGCACCGTAATCCCTCAGCCAGCGGACAAGGGTTGCGGGAGATGGTGATGCTTCACCGGGCTCCGCCGCAAAATCTCGTATGTCCAGTTCGATCCCGTGATACCGTGCTGCGGCCATGACGGCCCTCAAACGGATATAGATCGGACTGACACCCTGCGGCTTCTGCCCAGTGCTGTTATGATCTACCCCGGGGGCGTCGGACTTACGACCTCCAGCACCCTGCCCGGAAGACTGTTCGCCAGTTGGAGGCTGGTTCTCCACAGAATATCCTTACTTTGTCTCGTCATCTGCATCAGGCATCCTGCTGCCTGATACCCCGCTCACACTATGCCTTCCGGGAATCTATAAGCAGTTACAAGGCACAGCAAGGGCACAAATATAATTTCCCCTTTACTTTTTGCTCGTTTCACGGGGAACGCCCCCTTTACAGCAGGGCCTTTCAAGGTTTTAGGACACACACAGTACACTTTCTACCTCATCCTCTTCCATTCCATCTATCTGCTTCCCATCTGGAAAAAACCAGACAAGGCCCGCCACAGCCTCCCGAGAAATATCTAACAGCAAAAGGCCTCTTCATGCTCACAACCCCGCACTATGCCTCATCCCTACCAAGTTTTTTCCACCGCAACATTACACTACCTCCTACGCCTGCACCCCGCATCGTTGCCTTAAATACAGAGCTAGCCCAGCAATTAGAGTTGGATGTGGATTGGCTGCACTCTGCCGAAGGGCTGGCCTTTCTCTCCCGCGGAATACTGCCCCACCGGGATGAGGCCTCATCAGGACCCGTTGCTACGGCCTATGCCGGGCATCAATTCGGCCAGTTTGTACCATCTCTAGGGGATGGTCGGGCGGCCCTCATTGCTGACTGCCAGACTAAAGACGGCCACCAGCTGGAACTTCAGATAAAAGGAACAGGCCCCACGCCCTTCTCCCGCCACGGCGATGGTCGAAACACACTAGGGCCAGCCCTACGGGAGTATCTTATCAGTGAGGCCATGCACGCCCTTGGCATCCCCACTACAAGAGCACTCGCCGTACTAACCACCGGGGACATGGTAGAGCGGGATAAGGGACCTACCCCCGGGGCTCAAATCGTCCGGGTAGCCCGCAGTCATGTTCGGGTTGGCAGTTTCCAATATGCAGCAGCACATGGCGGCCTAGACCATGTCCGCCAGTTAGCGGATTTCACCATCCAACGCCTCTTCCCCGCCCTCACCAACGAAGGGCCAGAATGCTATCTGTCCTTGCTGAAAATCGCCATCCGACAACAAGCACAGCTGGTAGCCCGTTGGATGGAAGTTGGGTTCATTCATGGGGTCATGAATACCGATAATTGCGCTCTCTCCGGTGAAACATTGGATTATGGTCCCTGCGCCTTCATGGACCGGTTCGACCCGATGAAACGCTTCAGCTTCATCGATAAGGACGGCCGCTATGCCTATGGTCGCCAGCCTGCATTAGCCCTGTGGAATCTCAGCCGCTTAGCGGAATGTCTATTCCCACTTTTTGATGACGATGAAGATAAAGCCATCGAGAAAGCACAAGACGCTCTACAAGGCTACGATCAGCTGTTCCATCACGCCTGGTTGGCGGGGTTCCGGCGCAAGCTGGGGCTAGAGGAGCAAGACGAGCACGATATCCGCCTGCTAGAACATATTTTGGAAACCATGCACACCGGGCAGGCAGACTTTACTAATGCCTTCCGTATGCTGAGTTCGCCAGACGTTGCCATCCGGGACGATTATTCAGCCCTGCGGGAGCTGTTCCCTGGCAATAAGGGCCATTTCGACCTCTGCCGGACAGAAATACTTCATCGCCTAACACTCGAAAAACGCCCCGCTGAAGTGCGCCAGCAAGCCATGCAGGCAACCAATCCCCGCATCATCCCCAGAAACCATCAGGTCGAAGCGGCTCTATCACAGGCGATCGAAGGCGATTGCTGGCTCTTCCATACCCTGCATGACGCTCTGAAAACCCCTTTTGCGGAAGCCAATGACGGACTTGCTGCCGCACCTAAACAAGAGGAGGAAATCCACCATACATTTTGTGGCACATAAGACCAATCATCTCTCTGCCCCCATCGATACAGAGGGGGCAGAGGCACCATCAATGCGTCAGGCTTTGGATACGCTGCAGGGCCTGACTCAGCCCTTTAGTCGAGAAAATGAGCCTCATCGGCTTGCCAGAAAATGTCATGGCCGTGAAAACAGCCTTTGGCTCTTTCAGCAAAGTGGCCCACTGCTGATCATCAAATGTCAGGGGAACTAAGCAGCCAGCCGGGAGGCACGTTGAGAAGGAATAGACATCCCCTACAGGCTGGGAAGCGTTAGTCAGTGTTAAACCCCGGACGAGGTCCAGCCCGAAAGGCACCGTCACCACACCATGCACCTGCGTGCCATCGGGTTCAAAATGGATGGTCATGACCCGCCTGCGTGTACGGGGTTCCAACGCCTGCTGCTGCGTGGCGCACCGCACACTACCGCCATTAGCCGCACCTTCAGCCGGGGCCTGACAGATAACCTCCCAGTCCTGATAGCGTTCCCGCAGGATGCTCGCCCCATTCGGTAGGCTAGCTGCTGCATGGGCGGACCCTCCCAACAGGAGCACAACCCCCCAGAGACCTCCCAACAGCTGCACTATCCTCATGCATTTTGCCATGCTCTTTCCTGCCCCTGCACTATTTTTGCCGTCCGGCCTTATAGACCATTGGAACCTACTGGTCACCAGCCTGTTCAGTTCCCTTCCCACCAATGCCGCTGGCTCATTTTGGTTGCCTCACCCACATCCGCTTTCAGCTTTGCATCACCTTGCGAACTCTGAAGCAGACTATCCGTTTCCGCTTGTTTGTGGGCAAGCTCGGCTTTGATGAGATCATCCTCCCGGCTGGCACGGGCCTCCAACATTTTCAGCTTGAGCTGCTGTTCTTTCAGCTCAAGCTCACGGCTGGCTTCTTTGTAACGCCGGTCATCCTGCCAATCTGCTTCATTCTGAGCATTACGAGCCGCAGCAATACGGGCCGCATTAGCTGAAGCCTGTGCTTGCAGCCTTCTCTCCTGCTGCTGCGCCTGCTGGGCAGCCTGTTGCTGGGCGGCCTCCAGCGCCACACGGCGCTGGTCCTGACCATCCTGAACATGAGCCAGTGCTTCGAGCTGGGCAGGGTCCGTTGCCTGTGCATAGGCAGCAGGTACTACCCTACACAGGCTGATGCCTCCCAGAGTCAAACACAATAGCCCAACATGCCATTTATCTGGACGTATCATTCCATCCTCCTCCGGAAGGCCGCTTTCTTAACGCTGCGGGCAGGCCGCATTAGGCTGGACACGAGTTCCATTGCCACCAGTTGATACTAGCAGTGCTGTACCGGGCTTGTATTCACATGTTTTGCCCACCTGCGTAGAAAGCAGAACATCCCCGCCAGCACGGTCCTGATAAGCGATCGTCACGCCGCTAACGAGTGTATGGCCACCCGCAATCTGTCCCCCAACAAGGGTACCACCCAGAGCACCGCCAGCACCGGCTGCCAGACCACCGCCCCAGCCTGCATGACCAGCCCCAACGGCCAGACCCGTGCCGAGGGCAGCCCCCAGAAGGCCACCAACAACCCTTGCGGTGTCGTGATTAGTGGAATTATCCACATTCACCCGAGCGGCAGATACGGAAATGATCTGCACTGCACGGCCTCTCTGCACGGTATTGACCTGAGACTGGTCATAAACATCAGGCCGTGATTCCTGCCCGGGCGTCGTGCAGGCGCCAAGTGTCAGAAAAGGCACAATCATGACAGCCATCAGGCCACGAGTTTTCAGCATGGTTTCTCCATATCTCCAGAACAATCCACCACGGGCACACTCGGCACCACATGAAAAAGCCTTTCTTCTAGGCCCGTATGTCATGACCTCCCGCAGGCTTCATAACCTATCCTTTTTCCAGAAATAGATACCTCATCGTCAAGTCAGATTTTCGCAAGGCGGCTGTCCCCCTTGCCCCAGCCTCAACTTTACGGAACACTCCCTGTTCGATAGTGAGAGGGTTCTCCCTCCATGACTGTCAGGCTGACATTCAAGACATGACCACTGCCAGCAACCTTCCCCATCTCTGGCTACCCTACAGCCAGATGCAGACCGCTCCCATGCCCGTAGAGGCTGCCGCCACCTCTGGCAGCACGATCACTCTTGCGGATGGACGCACCCTTATTGATGGCATCGCCTCATGGTGGACAGCCTGCCACGGCTATAATCACCCCCATATCCGGCAGGCCCTCATCCAACAGGCTGAGGCCATGCCTCATGTCATGTTCGGAGGCATGGTCCATCAACCCGCCCTAACACTAGCCCAGCGTCTGTCAGACCGGCTACCGGGCGATCTGGAACGGGTCTTCTTCACCGATTCAGGGTCGGTGGCAATGGAAGTAGCGGCCAAAATGGCCATCCAATACCAACTCAATCAGGGACGGGAGGGACGGCACAAACTACTTTCCTTCCGAGGTGGGTATCATGGCGACACGCTAGCCATGATGGCCGTTTGCGACCCGGAAGAAGGAATGCACCGCCTCTTCGGGGACGCCTTACCGCAACAAATTATTGCCGACCTCCCCACCACGCCCGAGACACTGGCAGCACTGGAAGCCTTACTCTCCAAACGGGGGCACGAGATTGCCGCCATCATCACCGAACCCCTCGTGCAGGGAGCGGGTGGCATGCTCTTCCATGAGCCGGAAACCCTCTGCCATCTCCGCCGCCTCTGTGATGACCATGATATCCTGCTCGTCATTGATGAAATCTTCACCGGCTTTGGACGGACAGGGACATTCTTTGCTTGCGAGCAGGCAGGGATCACGCCGGACATTGTGGCCCTCTCCAAGGCTCTGACAGGCGGCACCCTGCCCCTTGCTGCCACCATTGCCCGGAAACATGTGTTCGAGGCCTTTTTGTCGGATGATCCGCTCCATGCCCTCATGCATGGCCCAACCTTCATGGCCAATCCGCTAGCTTGCGCCGTGGCCAATGCCTCGCTCGACTTATTCGATCAAGAGCCACGATTGGAACAGGTCCGGGCCATCAGTGCCCAAATGACCACCGAACTAGAGGCCTGCCGCTCCCTGCCCGGCGTCAGGGATGTCCGCGTTCTGGGAGCCATTGGCGTTGTGGAACTGGACACACTGGATGACCCAGAAGCCCTTAAGCGGGCCTTTATCGAAAAAGGCGTCTGGGTGCGGCCCTTCCGGCGCATTGTCTATCTCACACCTGCCTTCACCATCACACCCGATGAATTAAGCACTCTCACCAGCAGCATCCATCAGGTCCTAAAGGACCATCTGGGATGAACGCCCTCCAATCGGCCCTCCGGGCAGCCCTGCATGAGCGGGACCACCAACATGCCCGCCGCCATCTCGTCCCCGTGGAACGACAGACCGGCTCACTGCTCCGTCAGAAACGCCAGCTGATTGATGTCACCTCCAACGACTATCTGGGCCTTGCGGACCATCCCTTGCTACGCCAGAGAGCGGCAGACTGGGCAGAACGCTACGGCACGGGCGCACGGGCCTCCCGCCTTGTCAGCGGCACCCTGCCCCTACATACGCGGCTAGAAGAAAAGCTAGCTCGCTTTAAAAAAAGCGAGGCCGCCCTGCTGTTCGCCACCGGGTGGCAAGCCAATGCGTCCCTGCTGCCTGCCCTGAACCACCTGTCCCGCCAACAGATGGGCCACCCGGCCACCCTCTTCATGGACCGCCTAAACCACGCCAGCCTGCATCATGGCTGTCTGGCAGCCGGACTGCGACAGGTACGCTTCCACCACAATGACCTTGCCCATCTCGAAACCCTGCTAGACCGCCATGCCGATCAGAAGGGCCTAAAATTCATCATCACCGAGAGTGTCTTCTCCATGGATGGAGACCGGGCCAACATCCCCGCCCTGCGGGCACTGGCAGACCGTTACGGTGCCTTCCTCTATGTTGATGAAGCCCACGCCACTGCCGTGCTGGGACCGGGGGGATGCGGCCTTTCCAACGGACTGGCGGACATCACCATGAGTACCGCCAGCAAAGCCCTTGGTGGCATGGGAGCGTTCGTCACGGGAAGTCAGGCTCTCTGCGATTATCTGGTCAACCAGGCCTCCGGTTTCATCTACAGTACGGCCCTGCCCCCTGCCTGCCTCGGGGCACTAGATGCTGCCCTTGAGATTGTCCCCTCATTAGAGGCTGAACGCCAGCATCTCCAGCATCAAGCGAACCGTCTGCGCCAACGATTGAATGACGCAGGCTGGAAGACCGGGGCTTCTAGCACGCAAATCATTCCAATCATGATTGGAGATAGTGAAACGGCCCTGCATGTTGCCCGCTCTCTAGAAGAGAAAGGCTTCCTCAGCATCGCTATCCGCCCGCCGACCGTCCCACCCGGCACGGCCCGCCTACGAATTGCCCTAGAAAGTCGCCTTTCCGCCACGATCATAGACCAGCTCGGTGATGCCCTGCTGGACAGCCTGCGGAGTGTAACGCCCCAATGATGACACTCTATTTTCAACATGGTTGGGGCTATGATGCCGACTTCTGGATGCCCTTGCAGAGCCACCTACCGGAGTTCCAGCATGTTTGTGCCGATGCGGGCTATCTTGGGGCGGAGGCACGGTCTGACCTGCCTCAATCCCCCTTCTGGGCGGTGGGGCACTCTGCCGGGGCCTGTTCTCTGCTGGCTCTGGAGGCACCACACTGCCTTGGCATCATCAGCATCAATGGCTTTGCCCGCTTCACCAAGGCCGAGGATTTTCCGGAAGGCGTGCCAGAACGCATCCTGCATCGCATGATCCGACAATTAGACCGTCAACCAGCCCCAGTCCTTCACCAGTTCCGCCAAATGTGCGGAGAGGCTGCCCCCATTCTTCCCAGCACTCTGGATCGTGACGCCCTGAAAAATGGCCTCACCACACTGGCAGAGATGGAACACCGCCCTCTCCTACCCCGCTGGAAAGGACGGCTACACAGCCTACACAGCCCAGATGACCCGCTTTCTCCTGCTAGAAATGGGATGGGGGCGGATGTACCCAGCATTACCCTGCCCGGCGGGCACCTGCTACCACGCACTCACCCACAGGACTGCGCCACCTTTCTGACACGCATCATTAAGAACGCTTCTTCTGTATGACAGACAGCCGCAAGACCATCATCGCCGCCCGTTTTGATGCCGCCCACGACTATGAACGGGCTGCTTTCATCCAGAAGCAATGCGCCCGGATGCTGGCCGAGCGCATCCGCCAGCATCTGGCTACGCACCCACCCCGCCGGATTCTGGAATTTGGCTGCGGCACGGGCCTGCTAAGCCGAGAACTGGTCTCTGCCTTCCCAAAGGCAGAGTTTCACCTCACGGACATTTCCCCTGCCATGCTGGAACGGACCCGTCAGCATCTGGCTCCTCTCCCGGCAACCGTGCACCTTTATGTCATGGATGGGGAAAATCCGCAGCCACAGGGGGCAACAGAAGGATTCGACCTCATCACCTCCAGCCTCTGCCTGCAGTGGTTTGAAGACCGGGCCGCAGCGTTCCGTGACCTTGCCGCTCTATTACGCCCCGGGGGAGAGATGATAGTCAGCACCCTCCTGACGGGTAGCCTGCATGAATGGCAAGAAAGCTGTAAAAACGCCGCTATAGCCTGCGGTGTGCCCGATTACCCCAGCCTTGCCCAACTCCAAGAGGACTGGCCCACTGGGGGGCGTGGAGAATGGGACGTCTGCACGCTTCATGATCCTACACCTTCGGCACGGCACTTCTTAAAAGGCCTCCGCATGATTGGTGCCTCCCTACCACGGGACGGACACCGACCCGCCCACGGGCTGCGCAGGGCCATGCATCATTTTGACACCAATTTTAGCCATGTAACCTATCAAACTGCCTTTGGTATCTTCCTGAAAGGATGCTGATTCCCATGCTGCTTCAGGCTCCACCCACTCTACCACAGACCGCTCCTAAGGGCGTCTTCATCACCGGGACAGACACCGGCATTGGCAAGACCCTCACCAGTGCTATACTGACGAAATCGTGGCAGGGAACATACTGGAAACCCTTTCAGACCGGCCTTGCGGAAGAAGCCGGGGACACGCCCACCATTGGGCACCTGACAGGCTTATCCGCAGATCACATCCTGCCCCCAACCTACGCCCTACAGGCCCCCCTTTCTCCTGCCGCTGCCAGTGCTCTGGAAGGTGTCACGCTAGAGCCTGAACATATCACCCTACCCCAAACAACACATTCTCCCTTGATCGTAGAAGGGGCGGGCGGACTCATGGTGCCCCTGACAGATAACATGTTGATGATCGACCTCATCGCTCGTTTGGGGCTACCCGTTATTCTTGTCACACGCAGCGGGCTGGGGACGCTCAACCATACGCTGCTTAGCCTTGAAGCACTGTATCAGCGGGGGATTCCCGTCCTAGGGTTTATCACCAATGGGCCGGAATCCCCGGAAAATAGCCAAACATTAGAGAAACTGGGCCAGTGCCGCGCCCTCCATCACATCCCTCTCCTACCCGGAACACCAGGGCCGGATGATATCAGCCAGATAGCCGCACAGATTCCTTCATGGGACAGCCTGTGGTAAGATGTTGGGCCTCTCAATGGTGCAGAAACTACACTCTCTAACGTAGTCTGCCATGAAAATACCATTTCCCCCGCCCTTCGATGACGGGGTAGACAGAGTCCACATTACAGACTGACAGGGTTTTTAAATCTTATTATGAAACTGCATCGTCGTGACATTGTAAAAGCGGGTCTGGGTTTTGGAGCTGGACTAACCTTTGCAGGAAGACACTCCCTGAAGGCGCAGACCGTGGACGTAGCCCCGACACGTTTTGATGACGGCACCGTCCGCTCTCTGGCCCAGAATCTGGCCAGTAAAAGCTACCATGCCCCACAAAAAGACCTGCCCGACTCTCTAGCACACATGACGTTTGACCAGTTTTCATCCGTCCAATTCAATAATGAAAAGACCCTCTGGGGGCAGGACCATCTGGCGTTTGATGTCCAATTCTTTCCCCGTGGCTATCTCTATAAACAGAATGTTGATGTTTTTGAGGTCATAAACGGTTCGGCCCACCCCGTCACATGTACGCCCGACACGTTTAGCAGCCGGGATGCCTCGCTAAACATCAGCACCGAGGCGGGCTTTTCTGGCCTGCGTATCCGCTATGCTCTCAATCAACCCGGCGTCATGGAAGAATGTGCGGTCTTCCTCGGGGCTTCCTACTTCCGAGCTGTTGCCAAGGGGCAGACTTATGGTCTATCCGCCCGTGGTTTTGCCAAGGATACAGGCACTCCGACTGGGGAGGAGTTCCCCGTTTTCCGTGCCTTCTGGTTGGAAAAACCAGCCGCAGGCAGCCAGTCCCTTGTGTTGCACGCCCTGATGGACAGCCCCTCCCTAACAGGGGCCTTCCGCTTTACCATCCGGCCGGGTGAAACAACCCTGTTTGATGTACAATCCTCCTTTTTCCCCCGTGCGGACATATCGGCAGGGGGGATCGCCCCGCTAACGGGTATGTATTATTTCGATGCTAATGACCGGGTGCATGTGAATGACTGGCGGCCTGCCGCTCATGACAGTGAAGCCCTCCAGATATGGACAGGTGCCAGCCAGAACATTTACCGCCCACTAACAAACCCGACCGACCTTCAGCTCTCCTCTTTCAGCGATGCAGGACCGTATGGTTACGGGCTGATGCAGCGCAAACGGTCTTTCCATGATTATGAAGACCTTGCTCTGCATTATGAGAAACGCCCCTCCCTGTGGGTAGAGCCAGTCGGCAACTGGGGAAAAGGCAGTGTCAACCTAGTGGAAATCCCCACACCCAGTGAGGTCAACGATAACATTGTCTCATTTTGGCGTCCCCAAACCCCTATGAAAGCCGGGCAGACCTATAATTTCACCTATCGCATGTACTGGGGATGGGATACGCCGTGGCCGACCCATCAGGCCCGCATCCATGATACCCGGGCCGGGGCCGTAACGGACCATCCCGACAAGGTACAATTCGTTCTGGATTTTGACGGCGAACCATTCCACACTGTCTCTGACCCCGCCGCCTATCATCTGATCGCCCAGACATCAGCTGGCAGTATCGAGGGCATCACAATCATGCCTAACCCAGAGATCAACGGCATGCGTGCCTTCTTCCAGCTTGACCCGGGCGGGGCGAAACTCTGCGAGCTTCAGGTTCAGCTTGCTAATGCGCAAGGGCCTGTTTCCGAAACATGGCTATATCGTTGGACCCCGTAAGAGTGATGACCACGCCACAGCATAACGCCTTTCTCCCCCCTGAATCTCCACTGGCCATGCCTGTGCAGGACCTGCACAAAGCACCGAACCGCCATGGTCGGTCCTTCTGGCGGCTTCCAACAACGCCATCCTTGCTTTGGCTACGGAGACTGGCCGTTTTTGGGGTAGCCTTCCTACTGACTGGCTACAGCGTGGTGAAGATTAATGCTGTCTTCAACTCGCTGGGAACGAGTACGCTCGGCATCATCATGCTGGGGCTGTTCACCATCCTCAGCTTTTGGATCTCTCTTTCCTGTGCCTCTGCACTGGGCGGGTTCTGGGCCATGTTACGGCATGGCGGGCTGGGCCTTGGCATCCGCCGCACTGGCCCCCTGCCGGAGCTTTCCGGTAAAACTGCCATTCTCCTCCCGACCTATAATGAGCCACCCCAACGGGTGATGATCAATCTCCGGGCCATGCTCAAGAGCCTTCAGGAGACAGGGCGGGGCGAACATTTCGATATCTTCATCCTCTCCGATACAACGGATCCGGACATCTGGGTGCAGGAAGAGCAAGCTGTTCTAGACCTTCACAAACAGGATTATGCCCGCAAGCATCTTTTCTATCGCCGCCGCTTTCAAAACACGGACCGCAAGGCAGGAAATATCGGCGATTGGGTGACCCGCTTTGGCGGTGCCTACCCTGCCATGCTCACCCTTGATGCAGATAGTCTGATGGATGGCGGGCTGATTGTTCGTTTAGCAGCCGCCATGGAGCAGCATGAACAGGTTGGACTCATCCAGAGTTTGCCCGTCATTGTGGGGGGGAACACGCTTTTTGCTCGGATGCAGCAATTTGCTGGGCGTGTCTATGGTCCCTTAATTGCGCAGGGTATTGCTTGGTGGCATGGCTCTGAAGGCAATTATTGGGGTCATAATGCCATCATCCGCACGCAAGCCTTTGCCGAGCAAGCCGGTCTGCCGCACCTGCCCGGGAAACCACCCTTTGGCGGGCATATTTTGAGCCATGATTTCATCGAAGCTGCCTTGATGCGCCGTGGTGGCTGGGCCATCCATATGGTCCCGGGCCTGAGTGGCTCCTATGAGGAAAGCCCTCCCTCCCTAACAGATATTGCCGTACGAGACCGTCGCTGGTGCCAAGGGAATCTCCAGCATGCTCGTATTCTCTTCACCAAAGGGATGCACTGGGTTAGCCGCTCTCACATGTTAGTAGGTATTGGCTCCTACATCATGTCGCCTCTCTGGCTGCTGTTCTTACTGTTTGGCATTCTCATTGCCCTACAGGCGCACTTCTATCATCCAGAATATTTCAGCACTCAACGTAGCCTCTATCCACATTGGCCGCATGTGGATCCCATTCTGGCCCGATTGGTCTTCATTCAGACCATGATTGTGCTTCTCGCACCTAAGGCTCTGGCCTTCCTCGCCATTTGTCTCGACCCAACAGGGCGTAAAGAGGTTGGAGGTGTAATGCGGCTTGGCTGGTCCATTTTACTAGAAACTCTGATTGGTGCGTTGATTGCGCCAATTGCTATGCTGATCCAGACATCCGCCATTCTATCTATTTTATTAGGGCGAGATTCCGGCTGGAAAGCACAGAACCGTGATGATGGCAGCCTCCCTTGGGCAGATACCATCCGGAAATATTGGTTCTATAGCCTGTTCGGTATCATTCTAAGTGCAGCAGCATGGTCGGTCTCTCTTTCCCTGTTTCTGTGGATGCTGCCTGTTCTTATCGGGCTGTTGCTCGCCATTCCTCTGGTTGGTTTCACTAGCAGCAGCCACATCGGACAAGCTATGCGTAAGGCGGGGCTTCTTCTCATTCCGGAAGAAACGACACCACCCCCCATCATTCAACGCGCCCTTGAGGAGCGGAACCATCCACACCCCGTGATTGCAGAGGCCTTTCATGCGCTCC
Organism: Bombella intestini; assembly: GCF_002003665.1. GTDB lineage: Bacteria > Pseudomonadota > Alphaproteobacteria > Acetobacterales > Acetobacteraceae > Bombella > Bombella intestini. Next base: position 937 of record NZ_JATM01000006.1, on the reverse strand, counting down.
GTAGCAATACGGAACTAAGGCATGCGCATCTAAGGACGCTCCCAGCTCCCCGAAAAGTTGGAGAGCCTATTTCCGTACCGCTGCTGACGGGGTCTCTTAAACTCCAAGAAAGCGCAACACTGGAAGACGCACTAGCGCAACTAACACTCGCCGAGAAGGCAGCTATCCTAAGCTGTGGCAGTGACATTGCCATTCTAGCGGACCTGCCTGTTACCTCTCCTAATCTAACAGACGAGCCGGCTAGTCATTAACAGCCGCTCTTTCCCACTTGCGGGGCTGACCTAATATTTTTTATGAGGCAGCCCCATTGTCTGGCCTGACATAACGCCCATCTCTAGAACAGAAGTCCTGACTGGTAATCTTACGAAGGCCGGGGGCTCCTGTAACCATAACAGGCCCTATATACGGGGTGGGAGTAGGTTTATGTCCATCAACGTTGTTTACAAAACTACTGCACGTGCAACCGGTGGTCGGGACGGCTTTGCCGAGACCACTGACGGTAGCTTCCGTGTGGATCTCGGTGTACCCAAAGAGATGGGGGGTAACGGCAAGGGGAATAATCCAGAACAGCTTTTTGCTGCTGGTTATTCAGCCTGTTTCCTTGGTGCCATGAAGTTTGTTGCTGGCGAAGAAAAAATTGAAATTCCCGCTGATACGCATGTTCAGGCAACGGTTGGTATTGGTCCCCGCTCCGATGGGGGTTTTGGCCTTGAAGTTGCCATTGAAGTCTCCCTGCCGGGGATGGATCGAGCTAAGGCTGTTGAGCTGGTAAAGAAGACAGAGTTCGTCTGCCCTTACGCCAACGCTACAAAGGGTAACATCAAGACCACTGTTACTCTGGTCTAAGACATAAAGAAGGGCTCCTAATATGGAGCCCTTCTTCTCTGCATATAGAAACACCCACGCTTTACCGATTCAACGGAGCGAGTTGGATTTA
>NZ_JATM01000009.1 GCF_002003665.1 Bombella intestini | reverse complement strand
TGCCGTCAAGTAGAGTCGCCCGTCTGAATCCTGCATGAACACCACAGGCCGCGAGATAGGTTAGGATGTAGGGCTATAATTTAATATCCAAAAAGTACGCTATATTTAGTCTGTAGATATATCGTCATCTATATACGATACTTTTCTCATGAATCAAGGTCTGGGAGCAATTCGTATTATTGCAGAAAATGTTCGATGTCGGCGTATGGATATCGGTCTTTCTCAAGAACAATTCGCTGATAAATGTGATTTGCACCGTACATATATCGGTGCAATTGAACGTGGAGAACGTAATATTACAGTCAATACGCTTTTCCGATTAGCCATCGCCCTTGATTGTAATGTAACTGACCTATTAGTGAAACAAAAAAAATGAAAGACTATTTCAGAAGACTAACTATCGCTAAAGATAAAGTTATTGATGTACTTAACCATCGTGGGGTTCCGACTCGTCATCTTCAATTCGGCGGTGTAGGACAGCCTTTAGGTCGAATTTTCCCACCAACTGACGTGCGTTCAGAATTCCTCGCCAATAGAGCGATGGGGGACTGGGCCGAAAATCTTTTAGCGAATACGATAAATCATACTCTTCCTGGATATCGTGTTGTCCATTACGGAAATAGCGATCGTATTTCTGCTGGCGAAGAAGGCTTTAAAGATTTTTACAGAGCTACCCTTGAAGATGTACGTATATTTGGGAAACGACCAGACCTCTTAATTGTGCCAAACAATTACAATGGTCCTTCTGATGTTTCTTCTGAATCAACTGAGATACTTCGATCCCTTGTCTCACAGGCACTTGTAGCTATTGAGGTTCGTTCAAGTAAATTTGAGGCATTATATTATGCTCAAGTAAGAGCGCAAGAGCGTGAATTGGGTAGAAGGGGAGGACGTTCATGTCAAAGTTTCACGGTAAAATTAGAAGATTTAAAGGTTGTCTTTAGGTGGATAGAAAATTTTCAAAAACCACAGATATATTGTCAGGTATTCTTTGATTCCATGTTTGCAATTAACGTTTTAGATATATTCGAGATCATTGGGAATGGTTCTGGATTTAATATTGAATCTCCAGACAAAAGTCAGGGGAAAATAACTATTACGATTCCTGTAACATCTGGCCAAAAGGTAGCTACTTATACTTCAGTACCAAATTTTGAAGTGCAACATCATCGAACACGTCTGGGCCGTCATGATGGTTATGTTCGCCCAGTGGGTGGTGATGTATCGTTTGATGCTGATACATTCTTAGATGTTATCCTGGGGAGAAGAGTGACGCTTCCTTAGCAGCGGATTGAACAGCCGCCTCAGCTGCTACCCAATCTATGCAATCTTCGTTCTTGTTCCGAGATTCAGTAACAATACGGTTGTGTTCTAGGGCAAGTCGTCGCAAGGTTTTAACACTAACGTTCCGAAGATCTGGTACTTGAATTTCTAACAAATCCTTTGGTTCAAATTTCAGAAGCCCCCCACCGTAAACGCGTGTATGCGCTCGAGCACTAGCTTGAATGCTAGGTACATTTAAACACAGGGTAAGTGCATCGGAAAAGTATTGAGATGAATCAATAGGGTATACGCAATGAAACGTCGTTAATGTAAGAGCGTTTGCTTTATTACGAATGAATCGTAGTCCCTTTCTTCCAAAGACTGCTGCCCAAATTGGAGCAGGTGATTGTGTTTCCATCGAATACCAAGGATGACGTGCTGCTAACAAGTAGCGATTTTTGAACCCTGCAGCCTCACCCTTTTCAATGTATGCAAGCTCAGGATCAGTAAGAGTATCACCAAACAGCACAAGTAAAGACCGACGTTTGTTGCGAACAAGATTGCAAAAGTCATCCTTGGTAAACTCAAAACCGCCAACGTCTGCGGCACGCCCCACACAAGGTACCAACACATCAGATCTTATCTGATGTGCGTCTGCCATTGTTTGAGAGATATGGAAAAAATTATTTGCTCCAGTTGCTATGCCGCGCTTCGTTTTAGCCATGGCACCAAGACGTATAAACCCAGGGGATGTCTCTTGTAAGTTTTCTCGAATGAGAGAGTCCCATTTATTTGTTCGCATTAAAACATCAACAGGAATTGATCGTCTCCGACTTCTCTCAAAAAGGTCGTCAAAGGTTTCTGGAACTTCTTTTCCTGAAAGGCCATGAATATACCATGTCACTATTTCAGTCACTATGCAGGCCTTTCTAAGAATAGGATAGATGCAGTGGTGAGAGCATCCTCAAATATAGTAGAGCAATTTGAAAAATACACTATTTCACGAAGATAGCCGCGTCCGACAAGAAAATCTTTCATAGGTGCTCCAAAATTTGCGTTCATCCATTCTGTTGGAATAATAATGGAGGCTCTTCCACCAGGACGCAGTGAGGTAGCTGCTTTTAATGTAAAGAGAAGGTAAGAATTTGAGAGACGAGATAACTTCAAATTATGAATTTTTCCGAACCAATCAAATATGTCGAAATTGTAACGTAAATTATGATGTCTAAGGTAGGGCGGATTCATTAATACAGAATCGTACTCACATTTTAGATCGTACGTAAGGAAATCAGAGAAAATAGGTTCGATATGGGAAAGGGGGGGATGTAATTCGAGAAAAGAACGAAGAATAACAGGATCTTTTTCAAAAGCTGTTATTAATATGTTTTGATTACGTGCTAGTGCTGATCGAATTAAGGTTCCGGTACCAACGGCAGGATCTAAAACAGTTTTTGTCTGAGACGTAATCGCCCATTCTGCCATTAATTTTGCTACTCGTGGAGGAGTGAAAAATTGTGCATATCGGCGACGATGAGAAAGAGGAACTGTAGAAGAATAAACCTCTTCAGGAAAAGATGCGCCCTTACACGTCTCATCACATTTAACAAAAACAGATGATGAAATAATAGAAGAGTTATTGTTATTTTCTGATTGATCGTGTTTTTTCTTAACTGTTCCCACTTCATCTCCATGCTATGTTTAGTCATCTGATTATATGTATATGCGTTGAAACGCAATCACTCAGATTGCCTAATATATTAATTATTTTTCATGAAAGAAATCTTTTATGCCTCACACGACAGCGCTCTTCCCTATTAAACAATCTCGATTGTTTTGGAATGATCCATTTTATCACATTTCCAAGATTTAATAGTAATTAAAAATGGGTTGTTAGGGGGCAAGCCCCCTGACCAAGGCGCCGGGATTGCGTAGCAATTTCGGCGCCTTGTTATTCTATGCTGGTAACAAGGATATTCGCCACTATGAGCCAAAACATACGAACTCACATGCTCCGCGTCCGTTGCTCTGATGACGAATGGAACGACCTCAAAAAACAAGCCGATGACGCCGGTCTCAGCATGTCCGCTCTTGTCCGCGATCACCTCGGCAAGCTGACCATCCGCAATCGCACTGACGAGAGAAAAAGGCTGGCCATGCTCAACCGCATCAATGCCAATCTCAACATGATCGCCCGCTGGGTAAACACCCACAAAAGTCGTGCTGAGACTGTTCAAATCGTCAGCCATCTCATCGCTATTCAACGCAACATCAAAGACCTCTCCCCATGATTATTGGCTTTTCACGTTACAGCACCGGCAAAGGGAACAGCGCTATTGCTTACCTGACCGATCCCAAACGTCAGGGACGTGAAGACAACCCGCCGACAGTAATCCGGGGCAATGCTGACCAAACCAGACGCCTCATCAATAGCCTAACCTTCAAACATACCCACACATCAGGCGTGCTCTCTTTCGCTCCGGGAGAGAATATTACTCTGAAGATGGAGCAAGAGATCATCGATGGATTCGAACAACTGGCTTTTGCAGGTCTCGATTCGGATCAATATGACATCCTCTGGGTACGCCATACCCATGCCAACCACCACGAACTGCACTTCAGTACCCCTTGGGTGGAGCTTGGAACAGGGAAGAATCTCAACATCAAACCTCCTGGCAAGAAGAACCAAGACCAGTTCGATGATCTGAGGACCACCTTCAATGCCAATTACGGCCTAGCAGACCCCACAGACCCTCACAGAGCGTGCACAGTCTCTCAGCCTGACCATGAACTTAAAATCGCCTCAGAGGCTCTTAGAAAAGGTCTGAAGCCTTCTGAGGACATGAGAGGGCTGATTGATGCGGTCCTCTCTCAGAGAGCCTCTGAGGGGCTTATACGAAGCCGTCAGGATCTTTTATCCCATATCAAAGACATCGGCTTTGAAATCACACGAGCAGGCAAGAGCTACATCACCGTTAAAGATCCACAGAGCAATCAGCGTTGGCGCTTGAAAGGTCCCCTCTATGACGAAGCCTATTCCCCTAGCCGAACAATTAAAGCAGCGGATGCAGCGCGAACACGAGATTATTCAGCGCCAGACCGAAAAACAGCTGAACATTATGGGCAACGAGTTGCGAGACATCGTGAAGAACGAGCTCGCTACCATCAAAGCCGATATGAAAGAGCACAACCGATCGCTCGGTTGGACCCTCATCAAGCATCGTCTTCTTTGGCCAATCCTGATCGGCCTGAGCCTCTCAGCCGGTATCTTACTCGGCAGCTGGGGAATGACGCAGTATCTCTCAAGCCAGATTATCTCTCTCAGGCAAACCGTCTCAGAGCGAGCAGAGCGCTTTACGCGAAATGTTCAAACAGACCCAACATCAAAACGCTCTCTTGAGCCAACAGCTCGACAGATTGAACGAACAGCTTTCACGATTGAACAACGGTTAGAACGGCAACAGAGCCAACCAAGGCGATTACACTCACGATCGCTGTTTTAAATATGTTGCCGCCTGACAGAAGCGCAGAAAACTAACATTTTTTCAGGCGGCAACGCTTCATAATGAAGGTACACCTTTCCCAACGGCTCCTTCTTCTTGAGCAATTTTTGGCCTGACGAATTGAAAATCTGAAGCGTTAGGAGGTCTGAAGCTGGGCTAAAGCGGCTTCAGGGTTCTCCTGATAGAGCCTTTGCCACGGCGTGAGCTTTTCAGAAGGCCCTTCTACCGTTTCCCAGAGGCGTTTCGCCTCTTTTTTAATATAATAATATGGGCTTCCCGGCAGATTTTGCCGCCTGAAAAACTCGCTTAATTCTGCGCTTTTTCGCTTAAATCGCTTAATTCCAGACAACACTTTGTTGATGTAATCATTGCTGATCAGGAAGCGATAGCGATTAGACGACTGACGACGCCCATAGCGTTCGTTTGTCCAATCAATCCAACCACGTTTACGCGCCTCACGTAGTGCGTTGCGAACCGTGCGCTCACTCACACCAGATTCAGCGGCTAAAGTTGCATGCGAAGGAAAGCACCCTTCTCGTCCCCGATAGGAGATGAGAGCGCGGTAAACGGCCTCTTGATTGCGATTAATCTCGCGAAATTGAGCAAGAGCAGAAAAAAGGGCTTTAAGGCGATAGAAAGAAATCATATATTTATCAACATACGTGACCGTATGTTCTGGGAGAGATGCGGTCACACGATAGCCGTGTGATCTTGGACGGTGCATGGCTATCTAGGGTGGGTAGCGCGGCTAACGCTCCCGCCCACCATGCGATGGACGATGGAAAAGATAATTGTTTTTTATTCTCT
>NZ_JATM01000002.1 GCF_002003665.1 Bombella intestini | reverse complement strand
AATACGTCCTAGTTCTTCACGGAAACCAGGAACAACCCTCTGGTAAGGTACTTCATCATCCAGAAGAAACTTCTTAGCCAATTCCTCACCAGAGTCAGTTGCACTAAACAGACAACCCACCCACATGCGGTCCTCTCTTCCCTGATACATTTCCCTCAGCGCAAGCCTGATATCATCCTCAGGACCATAGCAGGAAATCAACCCAGACATTCCCAACCGGGTCAAAGCGGCTATCGATTTTTCATACCATTCCTCCCCCTCTCCCTTTTGTAGAGGGCCGACCAAGAACTCAATACTACTGTCCGGTTCAACAGCAAGACTGCTTAAAGGTCCCTGATAAAATCTAACGAAATCAGCATCAGAAATATTCATAAGTCTACCTCATTTACCATCCAACTGGGGGAACTTTATCTTAACATGCTCGACTTCAATTTCCTTGTAATACTAAGACAATCAGATATGCTAGAGCACTCCCTTATCTCAAGAGTCTGAGTAGTTTTTTCGTTTTGTTACTTGCTGCTTCACCAGTACGCCTCATGATGTAAGAAACAATGTTGCCGTTTTTATCTCGCACAGGTGTTCTCAAAAGATACTTTTCACGATTCGCCTCACCCTTTTTATTAATATCTATCCGTTCAACATCTCCAATCTCGAATCCATTCTCCTTGAACCAATTAGTGGAACTATTATAAAAATCACTGGCAGCCTTCTCAGAATCCTCACTAACAGGCATTATCCGTAATGTTGGTTTTTTATTGTTCCCTTGTTCACCGACAAAATCTTTTTTAGAAACACGCCAAGGCGGCAATGACCCCTGACTGCCCCCTCCTTCTGCAAGATAAGTATTCTGATCATCATTCTGAGTGTTCCTAGGTACTACTTGATCTATAAAACTTTGATCTGATAATCCATTCTGATCGGTAAGCCGCTTAGGCGGTACCCCCTTCTCAAGAATTGGAGGCTCTAACTCAGGAAAAACCGGCTGATATATACCTTTATTAGATTCATTATTAACAAATTGAGCCATCTCCATCAATAACAACTCTTGTCAGAAAATCTTGATAAAGCTTCAGGAAATCATCATCAGACACACTCACTATTCTATCTACTCTCATAAACATTCATTAAAGATTACAATAAACAAAAATATTTATTCAAACTTCACAAAAAAAGCCACAAAGAACCCACAGATAAACGGAATTGCTCTAAACAATTCACTATAGCCATCATATAAATATTAATACTCCGAAGAAAAAAAGAGAGGTATTTTTTTTCTTCACATACTTCCGTATATACATCAATCGTTTCAATAAAATTAAGATAATTTTCTCTAAATAAAGAAAAGAGAGCATGCGAAAATATTTTTTTCTCAACAAAAGGATCGTTCAACAATCTAATAGCATAATTCCTAGAGTTCTCTAGGCACACTAAAAAATCACCATGATCATTTCTTTTTTTAGGAAAAGAGACATACCTTTTATAAAAAATAGAAAAATCTTTCCTAGGCACCTTAAAATCAAGACTAATCTCATCTCCATCTAACTCATCAAGAACATCAAAAATAAATTGATTCAACGACAAAAGAAAATCAATCGTGTCACCAAAAAATAAATTGATTTTACTTAATTTATCATTCAAACATTCAAAATTCTCTCCTACGGAACCTGCAGCCTCCAACAACTGCGAAAAATATAAAAAATCCCTTTCACTCTTTAAAAAAAACGCCATATCCTCCAATATATCTTCCTTTAAGTTACTATCATAAGAGAAACATAAACTATCAACAAAAAATTTTACTCTATACATATTCTATCCTTAATTTAGCGTTTTATCGTTCTACCCTCAGCGGCCTTACTCTTCTTTAAGTTTACAGTTCCATCTATATTAACAACGGGACTGGCTTTCATCCTTTTATCATATACCTCTAAATGATTAGAAGACTCTTGATCAATATAAAAAGTATGTCCTTCTTTTATTACCACCTCCCCACTATCATTAGTAATATTGGTAGTAGCTACAAAATTTTTAGTCCCCTCCACCGGGCGTGAATTATTGCCTAATCTCTGCCCAAATCCGGGACGTTTGTACAGTTCTTTTAAATTTGGAACCGTATCAGTATTCCTTTCTTTTTCAGGCTCAGATGTACCCCCATCCCCATTAGATTGCCTCGGCCGTGCCATATATACGGCACCATATCCCAACCCCGAACCAAGAGATTCAGGTAACGGAAGATCAAAAATTTCCTTATTCCAAGAACTATCAGAAGATACTACCTGGAAATTTACACTGTCTGATCCCTGACCATTATCAGAAGATGCCGTCTGGGAAAGCACACTGGCCGCTCCCGGAGCATAAGAGCCACCCAATGCATCATAAATTTCCTCCACACCTATCAATACTGCTGCACCAGCAAGAGCTACTCCAGCCTCGGCAACACTCAATGGATTAATTGCAAGAGTGTCATCTGTAATTCCGACATTCGCAGCCTGATTGTACTGCTGGATGGCTGATGCTGCCGAAGCCCCGTTCAGAGCGTTGGCCGTGGCATTGCCCGGTCCCGCCACAAGCCCGCCAACTGTTCCCGCCGCACTGGCAATGCCGTTGCTCAGCAGGTTCATCAGACTATCATGCAGTTTGGCCTGCGTGCTGCGTCTGTTTCAGGCTCTGCGCCACGGCCCTTGAATGCGACCAAGGTCCGGCTCCCTATGTGAAAGGAGAAACTACATTACAGATTACAATAAAAAAGACTGGCTTCTCATTACAGAACCCAGCCTATATTTTGGAAAACAGAACAGCCTTCACTCACCATCAAGTGAAAGCAACTTGTCATAAGGCAGGTCCACATCAAATCCTACGCCATGCTCATCAAAAATACGCCCCAACTCCTCCCGAAATTCTTCGCAGATATCTGTAACAGACTTTAAATGATTTTCTTTATCAAAATATATAAGGAACTTCTCTACCAGCTTCACAGCAGACTCGGTTGGAACAAAAAAAACAATCCATCCAAATTCTTTCATCTTTATTAAGAAACATATATTTGAAAAAATTCATAATATCATAATCAATGTTACACTTAACATTACGACCAAGAATACGACGATAAATTAAACCAGACGCCCCAAACCGAGTCAAAGCCGCCATCGCTTTCTCATATAACTCATCTTCATCCATATCATACCAATAATAATTCATAAAAAATATGTCACCATCTCCATCAATAACAACTCTTGTCAGAAAATCTTGATAAAGCTTCAGGAAATCATCATCAGACACATTCATACATAACCACTGCTATCTATTTTTCAACATGAATAATCTTGAACTTCATTCAACCAGATGGATGACTCAAGTCAATAGTCTCAACACCGTCTGGTGTTCTAAAACTTGCTTCCTTGGCACTACGCCAACCGACATACACATCTTTCCTCTTTTTTATATCCTCCCCCATTTTATAAATATTTCTAAACCGTGCCGTCGCACGTCCCCTATCCACTGCGTCCTGATCAATAACCCGATCACTCTGTGGTCTAAGAGGGAGACCACTTTCTTCAAGCCAAGCAACGATATCACTATAAAATCTCCTCACCGATCGAAGACCCTTCTGGGTAGTGTGGTTCAGGGCACTCTGACGGTTCCAGTCCGCTTCAAATAAATGTCCATATCTACTCTATCAATTTATTTTGCACTTTTCTCTGGAGAAAAAAAATTAAAATCCATATAAGAGCGTCCAAATCTATATTTAGTTTGCCCTCCAAGCACTACAATTACCTTGCAATAAGACCCATCATGCAAATCCATCTCTTTTTGATGATCATCATATGAGGTCAAAAGACTACGCTTCATCCAACCCTTGACATATGGCTCAGACGTCAGAGGTTCTGGTGTGGCAACAACAGACACATACCCATTCTTCGTTTCGGTCTTCAGATCTGCACCAATGAAAATCTCAGTAACCCCTGCCACGATAGATGCCGCATCAGAAGGCTCCTTTCTCACAACATATCCCTTCTTAATTGGATCCAAATACAAAGCATGATCATCTTCATCAGTAAGATTAAGATACATGCAAGTATAATTATCAAGAAGTATGAATCTTCTCTTCTCATCTCCTACATACTTCACTGAAGCAGTGGATTTTTCAAAACATAATAGAGAAAACAAAAATAACATAAGCAAATATCTATACATTGATCATTTGCCTTCCATGAAAATTGGAGTATTCATCACGTTCTTTCCCAAACCGGACAGCCCTCTCTCCAAATGTACTAGGAAAGCTTTTACTATCATATCAGGAGGTGTTCCGTTTCTAAACAAATGCGTATGATTACGTACTACTTCTCCCATGGGCCCAAACCTTACTTATGCGCAGCAGCATTATACTACTCAATTGCAACTGCAGCGGCCGCTATGATGCCACTGAACAGACTAGCGAGACTGTCATACATTTTGCCAGTGTTATTGCCTGTTAGACTAGTCGCCATGGGATCCGTTTAGTCACGGGTAACCGCGGCTATCACATTACCTGACAGCGTACCGACACCCGCTGCTCCGCTAGCCTCCAGAAGGTCCCGACCAATCTCCAGTGCGGAGAATGAACCATCAGCAGCAGGCAACAGTCTCTTTGCCATATGATCCCTGTCCTGCTGATCTTGTATCGTCTGGAAGGCCGCTCCAACCATCTCGCCGATGAGCTGCGTGCCAAACCACTCGGCCTGTATCTGGTTCTGGAGCTTCTACGCATCAAACTTGTTCATCAGCGCACCATTAGCATGTGCCACGTCACGGCTGTATGCCCCCGTGACATGCCACGCATTGACCGTGATGGTGTCGCTGATAGCGGACGGCACCACGCTCCCAAGCACGGAATCCCCGGTAAGACCATCACTTACACCTTCAGGCTCTGTGCCACCGCCCTGAACGCAACCGAGGACGCATCAATACCTATGTCATGTCCGGCACTCAGGCTGGACCCGATAATCGTGGCCGTACTCCCAACCTTCAGGCTCAGGTCTCCCTTGCCGGCACTCACCGTGCTGGAAGTCCAGTTCGTCCCATCCCCTGTGTCAGTCTCACGGGACTTGCCATAACCAACCGAGGTCCGGCTCCCTATGTGGAATGACAGGCCGCTTTTCTTCTTCTGGTAATAGGAAGTCGTCGTATCTTTCAGGGCATTAATGCTCAGGGATCCACCAGACGTCAGCGTCACATCCTGCCCGCCACTGACAGTGCCTTTCACGGACAGATCACCGCCAGCACTCATCAGGATGTTGTCATTTGCGCCGACAAGACTGCCTATTTCCGTCGTACTGTCGTTGCTAGTGGTAATGGTCTTTTTCTTCAGGAACCCCTTCTTGACGACCCTGCTGTAACTGTGATCCTCATCCGTCATGGTCTTCAGAGCCAGATTGCCCTTAGCCTGAAGGAAAGCATCCTTTCCTGCCATGATGCCAGACCCAGCAAGATTTATGTCGCCTCCCAGAGCCGCCAGAGTGACCGTTCCATCACCCATGACGCTGGACCCGATGTTACGGACAAAGCTGCCCGTCTGTGTGAAGTGACGCCTGGACACTCCACCCGCCCCATGTGTCGAGAGAGCGTCAAGATTGATGTTCTGTCCGGCCACAAGGGTGGCGTCCCCACCAGCCTTGAGCGAAGCCCCCTTGAAAAGGATGTCCTTCGCAGCACTCAACCGCACATCGCCACTGGCCGTGATCGTACCCTGCTGGCCTAGTGTCTGCTGTATCCCTCCGACAATCTGGTCCGTTCTCAGCTGGCTGTCATTCACGACAGATCCTGCAAGGCTGGCAAGGGTCACATCGCCACCCGAAATGCTCCCGCCATCATTCACGAGATCACCCTGAGTGGCCACGAGATTCAGGGCCTTGCCGGATGCCACCGCCCCACTGTTGCTTATGCTGCCCCCCTGAAGAGACAGCTCATTCCCTGCGGAAATAACGCCGCCATTGGCCAGCTTCACCTTACCGGGGGCCAGATAAAGCTTCGGCACCAGAACCGTCTGTCCATTCACCGAGACGGGAACATACCAGACGATGTTGTCCGTCAGTCTGGACTGCTCATCCGACGTCAGGGCCTGCCCGAAGGTCAGCCCCAGCTGCTCAGACTGCCGGGACGCATTGTCCAGCAGTGTCTGCATCTGCTCATTGGCTGCCTGATAGCTTCCACCCAGGAAGGTCTGGCCCGTGGCAGAGACAATCTGCTGCTGCACATACTGCGGATCGAACCCGCTATCCCCCAGGAAACGGTAATCTCCCATGGAATGGCCCAGCCGCCCCAGCAGATAGTCCGACCCGTAAAGCCCCGCAAACGTCGCATAACGTGGGTTGGTCTCCAGCAGATAATGCACCGAAGGCGACGGATCGGGCACTAAGAGCGTCCCACCACCCGGGATGGACGCCACGACCATCGATAGCGATTCGTACCTGTGACATCTAAAAGGCGACGTTTCTGCCGCTGGAAGTGCCTATTGCTTCAATCAGCTTTCCTTATGCTGATATTTCAACGAAACAGGACCATCCTTAGGAAAAGACATCGTACATTTATACCAATCCCCCATACCAGATTCTTTCATAAGCGCATGAAGTTCCGGGATGAGCACCGATACTTCCCCCAAAGATTCCTCATTCAGAGTGCGATGAAAAATTTCTCCATCCAATTCATAATGAAAGCTCGCACCTACAGAATATCCACCATCATCCACTTCCTCATATAAGAATTCACACTCTACTTTATCGAAGTCTTCATCAATACTGGAAATCACAGCTCCATACAGCTCATTCATAATTTCTTGCTGTTTCAACAAAGGAAGCATGTTGTCTTCTCCTTATAAAAAAATGATCAAACAGAAATTTTACCAACTCCACCAAGACACACGATACACCTAGTCATAACAAATAGAAATTTTAAGTTTTTCAAAATCATATACGAAGCTTATTACAATTAATAAAAAAGGCAGACATACCCTAACATTTTCAATATCCCTTCCATTGAAGAATCATCCCTCCTAATCAGCTTCCTTGTACTGATGTTTTAGTGAAACAGGACCATCCTTAGGAAAAGACATCGTACATTTGTACCAATCCCCCATACCAGATTCTTTCATGAGCGCATAAAGCTCCGGCACAACCACAAACACCTCTTCCAATGCTTCCCAACTCAACAGGCATCCCATAGTCCTACCATCTAATTCATAAGGAAAATTTATTTCTAAAGAGGGCCATCCACCATCCATTACTTCATATAAGAACTCACACTCAGCTTTATCAAAAACTCCATTAATACTAGAAAGCATGGGCCCACACACAAAATATCCATAAGCTTTTGCTGTCTTACTAAAGGAACCATAATTTTCTCCTCACCGGAACAATATCAAAAAATCTCAATATAATTGCCGTTAAAAACAAGTTGGTATGAAGACCCAGAAGGTATATCAACACTCACCTCGCATGAACCTACAATTGGTGTCCACTCTAAAATTTATCTGCTCTGACATAAAGCAAACAATAAATCAGTCATCATCTAAGATTAGTAATCAATTGAAATTCTCTAGAGAATCCGTCAATCCCTTCCCTTCCCGTAGATCATAAAAAAACTTTACGCATATTTTTCCGTCGTTATCTATCTTTATCGTCACAAAATTCCAATATTTATGTGAATAAACAAACATACTTTTATTAAGAAATGAAAGAGATTCCTTTATTTTCCCTTGGATATAAGAAACCTTATTATCGACTAAAAAATCAAAGTCACAGATTTTATCAAAAAATACAGAACCCTTCTTTCCATTTTTGAAAAAGACAATACTGTGCAGCACACTACTAACAACCGGATCAGAAGAAGATTGATCCCAAAAAGAAACTCCCAACTCCATATAAATGAAATCAAGGTTTTCCTTTTTTAGAAAGGATTTGAGATTATCAATAATAAAATCCATACTACTTAAATTTACCTCCCTTTTGTATAGCCGCATTATCGAACTCCAACCTCTTCATAACACCATCTATAGAATAATCTATATTCACTTCATCAGGTCTGAATTTTTTTTCTCCTCCTCCCAAATAAACAGGCTTCACTGACACTTTTTACAACCTGACCAGCTACAGTTTCTTTTTCGCCAAGATTGGCAGCACCTTCTACTGCATGACCTGCGGCAGACCCGAGCTCCTCTCCAGGAGCAGCCATAAACTGGGCTTTGGCAAGCCTTTCGACAGCAGCATCACCAAATTTGAGGACTGCGCCCACCACAGCACTCTTCGCAAGCCAGAGCGAGCCGATAATCATAGGAGACACAACAACAGATGTATCGGTACCTTCTGTATCATAAATTACAATAAAAAAGACCGGATTCTCATTACAGAACCCAGCCTACATTCTGAAAAACAGAACGGCCTTCACTCACCATCAAGTGAAATCAACTGGTCGTAGGGCAAGTCCACATCGAACCCTACGCCATGCTCATTTAAAATACGCTCTAATTCCTCACGAAAATCGGGAAACACCCTTGTCTCGACATCTTCCTCCTCGTCGAGGCGAAATTTCTTGGCTAATTTTTCGCCATATTCAGTTAATTCGAAATAATAACTATCCCATGTCATGCTACTTCTATCAAAAAACAGTTCTTTTAACACAATACGTATATCATCTCGAGTATGCCAACAATGAATCACTCCAGATATTCCCAATCTTGTCAAAGCTGCCATCGCTTTTTCATACCACTCCTTTTCTGTACATCCAATTTTATAACTGACATAACAACCTCCCATAGACGGCATAGAAGAATCTCCCCCAACCAAGAGATCTGCTATACAATCTTGATAGAACCAAATAAATTCGTCATCAGATATAGTCATTACTCCACCTTTCTCTCTATTTCTTAATCTGCCGGAACTTTATTTTCAGATTTCCCCTATTGATAGAAGAATCGATATCTTTATGCCCGTTCACTTCAAGTGAATAAGTATCGTTATCTGTTTTGTCACTAGCAGATTTACCATCACGTATGTTAACAAGTATCCCATCGGAGGATATTACGTCATGGCGTGTCCCTCCCTCCTTAGCAGTAGGACGCTTCTGAGCGGCCCGTCTGTATGAAGTAACGCCTGAACACTCCACCCCTCCCATGTGTCGAAAGGGCGTCAAGATTGATGTTCTGTCCGACCATAAGGGTGGCGTCCCCACCAGCCTTGAGCGAAGCCCCCTTGAAGAGGATGCCCTTCTCAGCACTCAGCCGCACATTGCTACTGGCCCAGTGTCTGCTGCGTTCCTCCGACAATCTGGTCCATTCTCAGCTGGCTGTCACTCACGAGCGCATGCAGCAAACAAGCCAGCGATCAAAAGTCAATTTTTGTTCAAAACTGTTTATTTCAATAAAGCCATCCCTAATAAGGCAGGCATAATCACCTGCGCCATCAGACCCATCTCCCAGATCGAACAGAAGCCACTTGGCACAGCCTGCAACAGGGCCTATATTATGCTCATAGTGAGTATAAACCTTGATAAGGACCTCTCCATGATGCAGGGCATCGCCACCTCTCCGTCCCGTGCGGCATTATACAGCCCCGTGGCCTCTCTTATGGCCCGGCAGGACTGGGAACGGCTTTTTGCGGATGACATCGAGGCCATTCTTGAACTAAAGCGCAAACATAACGCTGTCATCCTTGCCCATAACTATCAGACACCGGAAATCTTCCATTGTGTGTCCGACATCCGGGGCGACAGTCTGGCTCTCGCCCGTGAGGCCCAAAACCTGGAGCAGGATGTCATTATCATGGCGGGCGTCCATTTCATGGCCGAGACAGTCAAGCTGCTGAACCCTACCAAAACCGTTCTCATCCCCGATGCTCTAGCTGGCTGCTCTCTGGCTGAAGGCATTACGGCAGAGAATGTCCGTACCCTGCGGAAACGCCACCCCGGTGTGCCAGTTGTCACCTATGTGAACAGCTCTGCGGCCGTAAAGGCCGAAACGGACGTCTGCTGCACCTCTGGCAATGCCCGCCGTGTCGTGGAAAGCCTCGGCGTACCAGAAGTCATCATGATCCCCGATGAATTCCTTGCCCGGAACATCGAACGGGAAACAGGCATCAAAATGCATACATGGTCGGCCCGCTGCGAAGTTCATGAGCGGTTCACTCCACAGGAAATCCGCCAGTACCGGCGTATGCATGGCCCGCTACATATCATTGCTCATCCAGAATGCTCACCCGATGTCGTGGCAGAAGCCGACCATGCCGGGTCCACAGCCAGCATGATGGACTATATCGCTGAGCATAAACCCGAAAAGGTCATGCTCATCACCGAGTGTTCCATGAGCGACAACCTCGCAGCCATGCATCCGCAGACCGACTTCATCCGTCCCTGCAATCTCTGCCCGCATATGAAACGCATCACCCTGAAGAACATCCGTCAGGCTCTGGAAACCATGAGTACAGAGGTCACCATCCCGGCTGAACTTCAAGAACCCGCTCGCCGTTCCGTTGAGCGCATGCTGGCGATTAAGTGAAGGACCGTCCCATGCAGGGACATATCCTTTCCCGCTACGCAGGTTGGCCTGTCATCATCGGGGCTGGCTTAGCCGGACTGATGGCTGCGCTGGAGATGGACGGCCCCTGCGTGCTGCTTGCTCCTTCCTTCACAGGAGAAGGGACATCCAGCACCCTCGCCCAAGGGGGTATGGCTGCGGCTGTCGCCCCCGGTGACAGCCCAGCTAGCCATGCCGAGGATACGCTCAAAGCTGGGGCCGGGTTATGCGATCCCGCCATCGTACAACGTATCACCGAGGCGGGACCTCAGGCTGTCGAAACCCTTCTACGGCTCGGCGTCCCTTTAGCCCGTGATGAAAACGGCCAGCTTGCCCTCCATCTGGAAGCCGCCCACAGCCATAACCGAATTGTCTTTGCCGGTGGCGACCGAAGCGGGCAGGTCATTCTGCAGCATATTCTTCAACAGGCTCAAAAAAAGGAAAATATCCACTGGCTACAGGCCACTCTGGAAGGGTTCCATGCACATAATGGCACCTTGCAGGGCCTATGGTCATCTGCCGGTTTCATCCCCACACAACATTGCATTCTGGCCAGTGGAGGGTGCGGTGGGCTGTATCAACACACGACCAGCCCGCTCTCTAACCGGGGCGTAACGCTCGCTCTGGCTGCACAAGCGGGAGCCACCGTGCGCGACATGGAGTTCACGCAGTTTCATCCTACAGCTCTCGTCACGCCGGACCAGACAAACCGCCTATCCCTCATCAGTGAGGCCGTGCGGGGGGCCGGGGCCGTGCTACGGCTGGATGATGGCCACCGCTTTACGAATGAACTCGCCCCCCGTGATGTCGTCAGCCGAGCTATCGCTGCCCAACTGCGGGAGGGCCGCACCGTCTTTCTAGATGGCCGCTCTCTACCAGACGGGCCTTTTAGCGCACGCTTCCCCGGCATCACACAAGCCTGCCAAAAGGCAGGTCTTGATCCGAATACTCAGCTACTCCCTGTTCAACCTGCCATGCACTACCATATGGGCGGCCTAAAGGTAGATCAGACAGGCCGCACGACCTTGAAGGGACTATGGGCCTGCGGAGAAGTCGCTTGCACTGGTTTGCATGGGGCCAACAGGCTGGCCAGCAACTCCCTACTAGAGGCTCTAGTCTGCGGGCAGTGGGCGGGGCAGGATGTCAACGCCGCCCATCAGGATACAAGCACCTCTCTCATCACCACGGCACCAGAACGCCCCACCTTCACAACGGACTGGCCTTTCCGAGCTGAAATGCAGCAGCATCTTGGGATTCTCCGCACCCGTAAGGGATTGGAAGAGTTCTTAGACCGCACCCTGCCACTAGCCCGCCAGAATCTCTGCGCCCTAACAGCTTCCTTCATCGGCTGGGCCGCTCTACACCGCCCGGAGCAGAGAGGAGCACACTGGCGGGAAGATACACCCGCCCCTCAACCTCCCCATCACATCGACATGCGGCTGACCGACCTGCCCCTGTAACCTCCCCACACTCAGCATCAGGATATTCCCTTCATGGCCCTCGATACGCTTTTCCTGCCCGACCTACTTTGGGAACCAGTCATCACCAACGCCCTACGGGAAGATTTCGGCACGGGTGGAGACGTCACCACGCAAGCACTCATGCAAGGCAAACCCACATTGAGGGCCTCCTTCGTTGCTCGGCAGGATGGACGACTAGCCGGGCTGCCCGGTGCCCGTCTGGCTTTCACCCTGCTGGATGGCAACACACGCTTTACAGCCTTCAAGCAGGATGGTGACCGCATCACCCGTGGGGATGTTCTGGCCGAAGTGGAAGGCACAGCCAGTGCCGTGCTGGGTGGGGAACGTGTGGCCCTCAATCTACTCTCTCACCTTAGCGGGATCGCCACCATAACGGGGCAGATTGTGGACTCCGTGGAAGGCACGGGGGTGAGCATCTGCTGTACCCGCAAGACACTCCCGGGCCTGCGTGCCCTACAGAAATATGCCGTCCGAGCAGGCGGTGGCAGCAACCATCGCCACAGGCTGGATGATGCCATCATGCTCAAAGACAATCATCTAGCCCTGTTTGGCAGCAACATTCCCGCCGCTCTGGCCGCTGCCCGCCAACGGGCCGGACATCTCATGAAAATCGAGCTGGAAGTAGACTCCCTCTCCCAGCTCGCCGAGGCCCTGCAATGTTCCGACGGGCCGGATGCCTACCTGCTGGACAACATGACACCCGCCATGCTGCGAGAGGCCGTAAACATGATTGAGGGCCGTGCCATTGCCGAGGCTTCGGGCGGCATCACCCCCACCACGGCCCGAAGCATTGCGGAAAGTGGCGTGGATATCCTCTCACTCGGCTGGCTCACACATAGCGTGACAGCTCTGGATATCGGGCTAGACATCCGCACGGCCTGACAGCTCAGAACTGGTCTTTCTGCTTCCGCAGGCGGGCCAGTTCTTCTGGCGTCTTAGCCATCAGGAAAGGATTGGTCTGCCGCTCCACACCCAGCGGAACAGGTACGGAAGGCTGCCCCTCCTCTCTCAGTGCCGCCACCTCTGCCATGCGGGCCTCAAGAGCTGGTGTCTTCTTCCCCAGTGAAGCGATGAATTTCAGGTTCCCCTGTGTGTATTCATGGCCGGGGCAAAGCAGGGTTTTATCCGGCAAATCATCAAACTGACGGAAGCTCGCAAAAAGTTGCTCTGCACTGCCCTCGAATAAACGACCACTCCCACCGCTGAACAGCGTATCACCACTAAACAAGGCTGGCGTCTGCCCACTCAGTGCATAGCAGAGGTGATCCAGCGTATGGCCCGGCGTAGCCATGACACGAAATGTCAGCCCCGCAAGAGAAACCTCATCACCATCCTTTAAGGGGTGATCGACTCCCGCCACATCAGAAGGCCCATAGACAGGCACATCATAACGCTGCTTCAGCGCAGCTGCGCCGCCGACATGATCACCATGATGGTGCGTCAACAAAATAGCCGCCGGAGCTTCCTCCCCTAGAGCCGCCTCTGCCGGTCCAGCCTCGCCGGGATCAATAACCACCCACGGGCCACCATCTCTACGAACGAACCAGATGTAATTATCCTGAAACGCCAGAACGGGCTTTATTTCCACACTCATGAAACCTCTCTTCACGCAGGGTTATCCCGCAAGAAGGCAGGATAACAAGAGCCAGACCCCCAAGATGGGACGTACCACTCGCCCCTGCAACCACGAGGCCCACCGCCATCATCCTGTAACTATCCCCTCAATGAAATACTTGACCCATCCGGTGGGTGACGTATGAGTAATCCCATGTCACTGATCAAATCTTTCAAACTCGTCCTTGCTCCGCCGCATCGTGCAGCAACTCCCTTCCTCGGCATCGGCCTGCTGACTGGTGTTTTCGGGCGGGCCACGCCGTGGCGGCTGACACGGGCGCTGGGTACGGCAGGTTTTGCCTTCACCGGCTTCTGCCTTTACTTCTTCCGCAACCCAAAGCGGACCTCGCCACAGGGTGACAACCTTGTTCTCTCCAGTGCAGATGGCCGTGTAACGGGTATCTCCATGGTCCCGCCGCCGCCAGCGTTGGAGATGGGCAGTGAGCCGGTTTGGCGGGTTTCGACCTTCCTTTCCGTACTGGATGTGCATGTAAATCGTATGCCCGTAAGCGGGACAATCACCAAAATTGCCTACCATGCAGGCAAGTTCCTCAATGCCAGTTTAGACAAAGCATCCGAGCATAATGAGCGCAACGAACTTCGTGTGACCCTCAAGGATGGCCGTCAGGTGGCTGTTGTGCAGATCGCCGGACTGGTCGCCCGTCGTATTCTCTGCGATGTGCAGGAGGGTGAGCACGTCCAAGCTGGGGAGCTGTTCGGCCTCATCCGCTTTGGTTCCCGCACGGATATCTATCTGCCACCGGGCGTCACTCCCGACGTTCTGGAAGGACAGACCATGATCGGAGGCGAGACGGTCATAGCGAAGCTCTGAGGATCAGTACATGCAGAAGCTATCTTCTAAAACGACCATGATACATAGATACCGGCGCAAGCGGCGCAGGGTCCGTGGGCTGTCCTTCAATCGGCTTGTCCCTAATATTCTGACAATGCTTGGCCTGTGCGCAGGGTTAAGTGCCATCAAATTTTCCATGACAGGCCATTTTACTCATGCCGCCGGTGCTCTGCTGATCTCCGCCTGCATGGATGGGCTGGACGGACGCATCGCTCGACTGCTGAAGGGAACATCCCGCTTCGGAGCTGAATTTGATAGTCTCTCGGACTTTGTCTGTTTCGGTGTCGTGCCTCCCTTCATCCTTATGCTGTGGGCTTTGCCCGCTACGCAGCGTTTGTCCTTCATCCCTTTCATTCTCTTTACAGTCTGCATGGCTCTGCGGCTGGCACGCTTCAACTCCGCATTGGATGATGATACGACGCCGGAATACGCTGCTAATTTCTTCTCCGGCGTACCTGCACCAGCAGGGGCTGGGCTTGCGCTTTTCCCGGTTTTTCTGGGGCTAGAAGCAAAACGCAACAATCTGACATGGCTTGAGCATTTTGCTCACTCCCCTTGGCTGTCCGCTGGCTGCCTGATCGTCACCGCTTTGCTGCTGGTCTCCACCCTGCCGATCTGGTCCTTCAAAAACTTTAAGGTCCCAGCACGCTACATTCTGCCCATGCTGGTCGGTGTCGGTGCCTATGCTGCCATTCTGGTCGCAGAACCGTGGGGCGCTCTGGCTGCGGCCGGTGTTCTCTACCTCGTCATGATCCCACTATCCCGCCGGTCTTACTGGCGGCTACGCCGTGAGGCTGAAGAAGCTTGGGAACTGGTAGAAGACAGACCCCCCTCTGCTAGCTCGACCAACGCCTGAAGAATAGCAGCCGGAGATGGTGGACAGCCGGGAATAGAACCATATACCCGGCTGAGCGCATGAAGACCGCCCAGCGTGGCATATGTATTCTTCCACATACCGCCATCATGGGCGCAGTCTCCTACTGCTACGAGACTGCGGCCTGCGGGCATGGCCTCCCACGCACTGGCTAATGCCCCCGCACAAGACCGTGTCACGGACCCGGTAACTAAAAGCCAGTCTGCATCCTCTGGATGCCGCACAGACTGAAAGCCACTCCCCTCCAGCGGGTAAGCACTGCTCCCCAGAGACAGCAGCTCCATCGCACATCCCTCGCAGCTTCCTGTCTCCAGTGAGAACAGCCGTATCCGCCGCCCCTGCCGCCTCATGTGCTGGGGACGCCATTTCTGCACGTCCAGAAAAGCGAGCATCATGGTCAAGGGGGCTGGTTGCATGACGAGTGATCCTCACAAAACAAAAGACTGACAAAAACCTACATCAGAGGTTCCATGACAGGCACTATATAGCGTCCCACCCCAGAGTGAAGTACCGTTGCCCTACTATGCCTCTATCACGCCCCTCACGGAGCCCCGGCCATCACAAAGCCCTGCTCATCGTCAATCCGACTGCTGGACATTATTCCCCTCGAAGGCTGACAGACTTCGTATGCCATTTAGAGCGAGCTGGACTGAAGGTGCAGGTTGCCATAACCCGCTACCGGGGTCATGCGGGTGAGATCGTCCAGACCCATCTACCTGAAACAGACCTCATCCTTGCTGGAGGTGGTGACGGAACGATTGCGGAAATCGCCCATGCCATGCTGGGCAGTTCCTGCCATCTCGCCCTCTGGCCGGTCGGGTCCGCCAATGTGCTCGCACTGGAGCTCAACATCCCCTTCTCTGATGCCCGTAACGCCGCTCTGATTGCCAGCGGGCAAACCCAAACCCTTTGGCCGGGATGGCTCACCACGAACGGCCAGCCCACCCCCACCCTGTTCCTCCAAATGGTGGGTATCGGACCCGATGGATGGGTAGTGCAGCAGCTTTCCTCTGCCCTCAAGAAGCGTATCGGACGATTGGCCTATCTGCTCACAGCCCTGCGACTGCCGCTTGCGTACCCCTTCCATGCTTTTGAAACCTGCGTGGACGGCCGCACATACAAAGCCCGGCTTACCGTTATCTCCAAAGGGCGACTCTATGGCGGGCCTTTCAGGCTATTCCCTCACAATCATCACGAACAGCCGTCCTTTTCCGTCTTCATGCTGCACCGGTTGAACCCTCTGGCTCTACTAGAACAGGTCTGGGCTTCCTTCTGCCGAAAGACGTGCCCCACTCCTGCTTTTACCCTCATTAAAGGTCAGGTCATCACCAGCTCAGGTCGTCAGCCTGTACCGGTGCAGAGTGATGGTGACTTCCGGGGAGCAACGCCACTGCGCGTCACCAATGCGCCCTCTCCCTTGGTGGTTATCTGCCCCCGTTAGAAATCAGCCCCCACCTGGAGGAAGAAACTTCTTCCAGCGATATAGCTTGAATATTGGGAAAATGCGGTATTGAAAGCCCCATCCGGCACGAATGGCGGACGGCGATTGAAGATATTACTAATACCACCCATGAGCTGAAACTGATGCCACTTTCCTGCCACCGTCACATCATGCAGGATCGTTCCACCAACACGGGTCCGCCCGGATGTAGCCGGGTCAAGGTCTCGATGCCCGTCATTCATCCTCATACCGCTGATGATACGGGTCATCCAGATCACGCTGACATGGTCATGCCGCCATGTCGTGCTGATATAATGCTGCTCTCGTGGTCGCCCGCTACCATTCAAATAGAGCAAACGGCCCGTATAATTCTGCCAGTTGCCATTACGGGTTAACTTCTGCCTGTAGTTTAGAAGATACTGGGTGTTCTCATAAAAACTCAGCTGGTCCCGGTCACTTAAGGGCAGGCTGTAACGCAGGCTGAAATCCAAGCCATCTGTCTTCAAGGCACCGATATTCTGCGGCAGAGCCTCAATAGCTGTGAGCTGCCCACTATTGGAGCGAGGCAGAATAGCACTACAGAAATCAGGCTCGCTCCCCGTATAACACCCATCCAGCAGCGTTTGAGTGCTGAGGGTCGAGATCATGTCTCGTAGGCTATAATGCCAGTACTCTACAGAAAGCTGTAATGCCCTAACCGCTCGGGGCGTAATATCCATCCCCACTGTTGCCGTACGCCCATATTCTGGCCCCAACCGGGAATTACCACCGGAAAGGGTCGGTAGCTGCCCTACGAGTGAAGAGGTGAAACTGGCCGGATTAATCCCTTCCTTCTGGCAGCGTGCCCGTACCGCCCCCGCATTACTGCCATAGCTGCTAACATGGGCGCAGGGATCGGATGCGGAAGCATAGCTTAATGTCTGCCCACCATAGACATCATACAAACCCGGCTGCCGGAACGATGTGCCCAGCGTCCCCCGGAATGCCACATCCTGAACCGGTGCCCAGTGCAGACCGGTCTTCCAGTTCAGAGGTGTTCCATAATGATTGTACGAAGAAACACGCCCTTGAAGATCAACTGTCAAATCCCGTGCGAGGAAGGCACGCCTCAATAGAGGAAGCTGGATTTCTCCGTAACCTTCCGAGACGGTAAAGCCTCCACCTGTATAGGCCCCCGCTGCCCCTGTAGAGGCACCTTGCGCCACAAGAGCATCGGGATGGTAGCTAAGCTGCTCGCCCCTATGCTCCATCCCGATCGCCACCCCGACCTCTCCCGCATGACGCCACGGCAGAGCAAAAAGATGCGGGTTCCGCAGGCGCAGCATCGTATCCCGCAACTGATAAGTGGCTCGGTCCTTCTGGGTAAAACGGATATAATCCTTCGCCTGCTGGCTGTAAGGGGCAAAAGGGTTCTGTAACACGCAGCCCTGCGCCACCTGACAGATACCCGGGTCATAAACCACAGCACTACGAGGGTTGGTTACATCAAGCTGCCTCGTGCCGGTCGTCTCCAGAAGATTGCGGTAATTGATCATATCCTGCGTATGGGATGACAGATGGCTCCGCCCATAGGTGTAGGAGGCATCGTAATCCCACCCGCCCCCAATCTGGCCTTTCAACCCCGGCAGGAATGTCCATGTATCAGTGTTAATGTTGTTCCGCCGTGGCCCGACATCCTCCGCCCTCTTGATAACAGATGCATCCATACCCCATGGATTATAAGGGCTAGCAGCAGGGAGTATCCATGAAGATGGCAACGTAGATGGCGGAACGCTCCCCTGTATCGGGGCTGGCGACTGGGTACGGCTCACAAGCGTATGGCTGTAACGTATGGTGCCATAAAGCGTTACAAAACGAGAAAAGCGCTCATGAGCATCAATAGAGGCCGTCCCGTCATCATGACGGTTCATGATCGTGGAATAACGAGCGAAATTGTAGAGGTCACTAGTTATGAAGCGGCGGAAACCGCCCTGTCCGTCCGGGACCATTTTCTGCCCCGTCTGCGGATTTATTAAAACGCCAGACGGAATAATAGACGATCCGTAACTGGGGCTGCCCGTGGCCGGGTTGTCATTCTGGGGCAAGGCTGCCCAGCCCCTATCCCGGTTATAAATAGGCCCGGTTGTGCTATAGCTGCCTGCCAGCGTGACATTGCCACGCCCGCCATCAAAGTTCATGCCATGATAGGCGGAAATTTCCCCGCCCCGAGCATCCCCTACCTGCGTGATGCTCCCCCGCATGGTGATGTTACTCCCCGTCAGGTCGTGCCGCAGATGGATGTTGATAACACCCGCCACGGCATCCGCCCCATAAAGACCTGACCCACCATCCTTGAGAATTTCTACCTTTTCGATCTGCTGCAACGGGATAGTATTGAGGTCCACACATTCGGACCCGGCATTGAGCGGTGCCCGATGCCCATCAATCAGCACAAGCACCCGCCCCTGACCCAGATTTCGCAAATCCGTACAGGAGGCGCCTTTACCACCGTTAGTCATACTATTGGGTGAACCAGATGACCCGATGGAAGGCATACGTTGCAGATAATCCCCCAGAGAGGTCACGGCACTACGCTGTATGTCCTTCCCCGTAATGGTCTGCACAGCATTAGGCGAATTCTTCCGTCCGCCCTGAAGGAAAGAGCCCGTAACCGTCAACTGCTCAACAGGCGAAGCACCAGTCCGAACCGCCTGAAGTGGCCGCCTATCTACTGGTTTCTTAGGGTGCTTCCTATCGTGAGTGGTCAGAACTGCCTTTACTGGCACCTGCTGCGCCACCGGCTCTGCCTGAAGCGGACACACCATCAAAGCCGGACAGACCAAGCCCCCACCCAGCATGAGGACAATGCCCCGTCTGATTAGCCGCACAACCCCTCACACAGCATATGCAAATATTAAACTATATTTTATATGTTATAATATAACATTTTGCTGAGAGCCAGCCCTTTTCACGCAGACATCATTACAAGGCCACACCTGCTGGCGATAGGCCCAAGGATACTAGAGCAAGGCTCAATCCCTCCGGCTCTTGCCCTTCCAAAACAGCCCCCAGAACGGCCAGAAGTGGCATTAATGGATCCCGTATCTGCACATTGGCCAGCCGCCCTTCTTTCAGAACGACATGATACCAAACATCCCCTCGCGCTCCTTCGGCTACACCCAGCCCTTCATCCGTGCGCGGCACGGCTTGCTGGTCACTCTCCTGCCCGTAGCCAGCCGTTATACATTCCAGAATCCTAAGAGATTCCTCACTTTCAGCCAGACGCTGCCGGTTGCGAGCCCATGCATCGCCCTCATGCCGCCCTGCACTCTTCATCGCCTGCGGACGGACCCCTTCATCCATGTATCGCATGTCCAAATACCGCCCACTGGCCCGCCCGGTTACCCCGCCCAGCGCATAATCCCACGCTAGGTCTGTCGGCACGGTAGCCACGTTTTTCAGGCGTCCCTCAAAAAGGCGGGCAAGCTGTTTTATCTGCTCCAATCGTGGAGCCAGTCCCTGAACAACAGCCTGTGCAAAAGGAATAATGGCCTCCACACCACTAAGCCCTTCCAGACTGATACTGTCGGTCAAACGTCGTGACAGGCCATGATCCATACAACGCTTGGCTAGGCACTCCCGTGCATGGTCGCACAAGCTCGCCAGCAAACCGGCCCCGGCCTGATGGGCTGTCTGTGCCATATCAAACAAATGCAGCCCTAACCGCTCCACCTCCAGTAGGATCAGCCGCCTATCTCGCTCTCGTGGGTCTATCCGGCGACTCTCGGCCTGCTCCAACGCCCGGACAAAGGCCAACGGATGGGCGACAAATCCACTTGCCGAAATACGAGCCACAAGCGGCATGGCCTCCTGCGGGGTCAACCCAATCAAACGAGATAAAACACCCCTATGACCAGCAGATATCTGTACATCGACCTGCTGCATCACCCCCTCCGCCAGCACATAATCCACACCGAGCAGACCCGGCACAGATGTACGGGAAGGTTCTACCTTGCATCGAGGTAGTGGTTGTCCGCCCCCCTCGCTAACGGGCAAAGGATTAGCAGACAGTGGTGCCGTTAACGACCAGCTGCCATCATCCAATGCTGGACTATCATCCAACGCAGACCAAGCCTCTACCCCCCAGAGGTCTCTCGCAATGCGCTCTCCCCACTGGGCCGCTGGAAAATAATGCGAAACTGCCTGATACCGCCCTTGTACCACCGCCGTACTAAGAAGCAGGGGCTGCTCCCCTTTCAGCAGGAACAGGGCCGTTGCCCATTCTTCATCTGCCCAGAAAGCCAGTAGTGCCATCGTGCGCACATTCTGCTGCAAGAGACTCTGCCAGCCCTCTGCCGTCACACGATAATGGAACAGCCCGACACGCTCCCCCTCAAAGAGGGCTGATTCTTCCATCATGGTCAGCGTCCTTTCAGAACAGGCAGCGGCTGAACCGACAGGACACCCCATGCCAACAAGGTAGCAACCAACAAGTTCAGCAGAATGAGCAGGAGCAGAAGGCCCCGCATTAGTCCTCCACCCCGCTGCCAGACCGTAAGAACATTCCTCGGCAGGGTCTCAAGCTCTAACTGCCGGAAACCCAGCATCACACAAACCAAAAGTCCTGCCAAAGCAACCCAGCCCAACAACGGCGCCAACACAACCAGTACAATTATGATGACGGGTAGCACCATCTGCACAGGTAAAACTAATGCTCCCGCCGGGAAGAAATCCTCACATCCCAAACGCAGAGCCATAGCCAGAAGAGCCACCCCATACAGCAAAAGGAGGCACGGTATCTGCCCCGTTCCCGCAGCCAATATCCCTAGTCCGGTCATCCATGATAGTAGCGGGGGTGTTCCCTGCCGCCGCACGATCATGCCCACCATGGCAAGCAGACCAGCAATGACCATGAGATGCTGCATAAAGGGCGTCCCGGCCAGCAACGTCATGAGAAATAGTGGAATAAAACGCAGCCCCACATCCAGCAGGACCAATTCTGCCCGACTGGACGCCACACTGCCCAGCCCCGCCATCATGCACAACCCCGCCAACGCTAGCACCTGACCAACCTGTGCCGCACTGTCATTGCTGGAGAAAACGCTCCCGCCCTGCATCACGACCAACCCAAGCCCAGCCAGAATCACGCCACTCAACCGTAGGCGAACAGCCTCCCAAGCAGGCATAGCCCGCCGGGTTGCCCGTCCATCCCACCAAGCTAGCAGGACTGTTCCTGCACCATCAAAAAACAGAGCCGCCAGAGGGGGGCGTAGCAACAACCCCATAAAGACACAGCCCGTTACCAAGAAAGGCAGATAAATGCCCATCCCTTCCCGGAAGGATGCCTTCGCCTTCACAGGTTCTGCCCCTCGCCGCAGCAGGAAAAGCAATACCGGAACACAGGCCTCCATACCCAGGCAGAGCTCCTGCCCCCATGCCATGCCGGAGGAACAACCCAGCAGGGCCAGACCACTCAGGATCAAACCCAGACGAGCCATAAAACTAGCCTGACCGGGCCGCCGTGACGCCCACAAGGCCCAAACCACCAGAAAGGGCCAGCAGAACAACCCGAACAGAACAGGTGACGCAAAAAGGCCGGGTGAGAAAGACGCTGCCGCCAGTATCATCAATCTTCCTCCACCCGCAGCCAGGCCAACCGGGGTAGAAGCACAAAAGCGAGAAACACCATGACTGCCCACAGTGCCACCGCTGTAATAAACAACCCCCATGACGGCAAAATAGCCGCCACGACCATAAGCCCATCCACGGCCATGATCAGCCCGCAGAACTGTGCGAGAGCTACACCACAGGCGGCTGAGCACAGACCTGCCAGCACAAGCCCGATGCCAAAGGTCGGCACCAACCCGAGCCCTGCCCCAAAGAAAGCAAGCACGAACTGTAGCAACAATGTCATCACGACCGGCAAAAGGCCTCGTCCACTGGCGAGGAACCGCCCCTGCTGACCTACTGCAAAATGCCGGACAATGCCCCAGAGCAATAGATTAAATACTGGCAGCAAAAGAGCACAAAAGAACGCAAGCACCCCCGTACCAGACGTACCAGCAATAGCCGCACAGAGCAGCCCATAAAACGGCAGCCAACGTCCATCCCGCCCCAGACGCAACAGCACCAGCACCAACGCACAGGCAAAACCGGCCATCATACGGCGAACCTCCCGGCAAGGGCCATCAGTCCGGCCAGCCCTAGCAGGAGGGCAACAAAACGGCCATGCCGGTTCATACCCGTCAACCGCCCTGACGCCACAAGCAAGCTGCCTCCCACAAACCTAACCACCAACCCTACAATGCCTCCCAGCCCTTCCAGACCGAACAAGACGGGCAGGAGCAGGTCCCCCAGAAGCAACGCCCAGCCAACATGATACATCCCTACTATCACCTGCCTTTGGTCTCGGGCGGACCGGCCAGCGGGATACCCCCTCATCACCATATCATCAGCCAGTGCCTGACGGTCAGGCAGGGATGTTGTCAGTGCCAATGCCACGGCACAACAAAGGGCCGTTCCGGCAAGGCTGGACCCCGGAGACGCCAGCAAAAGCCGTTGTACACCTTGCAACCCGGTCACCCCCGGAGCCGCCAGCACAATGAAACATTCCGTCAGACATAGAACGAGACAACAGCGGCCATGCGCCCCTCGGGATAATCCCGGCACGGCCCAGAACGCACCAACCAGCAGAATACCCCCCATCAACAACGGGTCCGCCAGCCAAGCCCCCATCACAGAGCTAGTCTCCGGCATAACGAGGGAAAAGCCAGCAAGACAGAGCAACACCAAAAGCGCCAGAGCCAGCATCAATCCATCATCTACCGGCAAGCCATACCGCAGGGTTAGCCGCCAGAATGTACCGAAGCGGGCATACCGTTCTCGCAAGGGAGATACAGCCCTGCCAACCAGCAGGGCAGGTACATCCTCTTTCAACCAGAACATCACGGGCAGAAGCAGCACTATCACTCCCAACTGGAGGCCCAACTCCAAAAGAACCCGCACCAAGGAAACCAACAATGCCGCCATCACTGCGCCAGCCCCATGACGACCAGTACACCCCCAAGAAAGACCAGCCAGAACACAGATTCCGGCTCCTGCACTGGCGCAAAGGATAGAAGCTCCGTTACAGAAAGCCGAAGGCTCCGGACCTGTCGCTGCACTTGCATCAAAAACCGCCTCAAACTACGAGGCCGGACAGGCTGCGCTTGCATATAGTCATGGAGAACATCCAGACCATTCCGCTCACCATCCTCTAGCGGTAGATCCACATCCTGCACGTCTCCTCGCTCTCTACGGGAGAGGCAACACCAGAGAAGCAGCAAAACCGCCCAGAAAATCGGTAGAGCCATCATGCTGCCATCACCACCAGAGAGGCGATAGAACCACCCTGCCCACGCCGCCCCATGGCCCGTTAACCAGCCCGCCACTATGCCACAGACCGATGGCAGCCCCATAGCCAACAAAAGAACCCACACCAAAAGTCGGCGACGCCCAGCCCACAAAGGAAGTGCTGCTTCACCAAGCACAACCAGACCATCACCACATGAAAGCCCCATGATGGCCACTCCCAGCAAGCAACCAACTACGGTCCACCCCTCTGTGCTACTGCTCAACCCTAGAGCCGCGTGAAGACCAACCCATCCCACAACAAACCCCGGCAACGGCGGAGCGGGAAGCAGTAGCAAGGCAGCACGAGGCCAGATCACCGCAAGGGATTGACAGGCGAGGTCCAACAACAACGCAAAAAGGGCACCTTCCACGCCAAGAAGCATACCCTGCTGGCGGGAGACCTCTATAACACCCAGCAAAAACACAGGCCGGACTAGGCGGCAATACCGATACAGGGACAGCCGATCCGGCCAAGGCCCAGCCATCATGCACAGCCCCGCTAGTACAGCCCCACCTGATACCCACCACAGCGGATGCAAGGCCACCATGCCACGCCCCAGCCCCAACATCAGCAACAACGCCACCAGTCGGGCGGCTCCGTCACTTTCTGCTCTGCCAGCAGCCCAGAAACAAACAGCCATCAATCCCAGCCCACCAAGCCCATCTGGCAGCAGGCCATAGCCAATTAGGGCAGGAATCCCCCATACGGGCTGAAATGCCGTCCCACCTCCCATCAAGATGAGGGCAATAGCTACCAGACAAGACACCGTCCCAGCATGAGGGGACAGAGCCAGAGCCAACATAGCCACGACCATACCGGCCATATGGCAGCCCCCTCGCCGCCAGCGAACCAGCGGTACAGAACGCCAAAGGCCACTGACGAAAACACGGACCTCCCCTTCTCCGCAAAGCAGGGCAACCAGAACGACCAGCAGACAGGCCATGAAAGGGTCATGAAACGGCATAGCCTGTCCTTATCTTTTGGCCCAGCCTTTGGCTTGCTGCTGCCAATATGCCATGCGGTATCCAGCTTGTTTCATCTTTTGCCAGCGCAAGCGAGCATGCTGCACGGCTTCATCATTATGCCCGTCAAAGAGGTCAAATATCCTTGTGAAGCCTGTCAGCTCACCATCCCACGCCCCATTTATGCGGAACAGGAACGCCGCTCCATTGGGAGATTCATCACATGCTGTCAGCCAAATAGGCTGCCGATCCGCATGGCCCATCGCCTGACTGCCATGAGGTAGCCAAACACCGGGGGGGGTAGCCCACAAGGCATTATCCAACGCTGAAACCTGCCCACTATCCTGACAACGAACTACCGCCCGCTCGCCAGTTTCAAGGGTACGTTCCAGCAATGTCGGCAAGGCTGCCTCAAAGGAGGTGCGTGTCAGATGATAGAACCCCACCTGTACATCCCGCGGCTGGTGAACCGCTGCCGTGACCTGCCCTTCAGACTGCTCCTGCATACTATGCCTCTTTCACGAAAGCCCCTGCCAGCCTACCCCCATAAGGGAGACAGCCAGCAGGGGCCAGTCTGACCATCCCTCGTAACGAGGGTGGCCCACTCCTTATACGATCAGTGCTGAGACGACCCAGCCTGATGCAGCCGGACGAACTGGTCCAGCAGACGCACGCCAAAACCGCTAGCCCCCTTCGGGGTAATGGCGGTAGCCTTTTCTGCCCATGCCGTGCCGGCGATATCCAGATGTGCCCAAGGCGTATCCCCTACAAAACGCTTGAGGAATTCTGCTGCCAGAATGGAGCTGCCCGGCCGCCCCCCGATATTCTTCATATCGGCAATATCGGAATCAATCCGGCGATTATAGGCCGCCCCCATCGGCATACGCCACAGAGCTTCACCCGTTTCCTCACCAGCCTGCGTCAACGTATCGGCCAATGTATCATCATTGCTAAACAGCCCTGCATAATCGCTGCCCAGTGCCACAACTATGGCTCCCGTCAACGTGGCCAGATTGACCATCAGAGCAGGCTTAAAAGTCTGCCGTGTATAGGAGAGCAGGTCCGCCAGAACGAGGCGACCTTCTGCATCGGTGTTCAACACCTCGATGGTCTGGCCGCTGTGGCTTTTTACAATGTCACCCGGACGCTGCGCTGCGCCAGACACCATGTTCTCCACCAAACCAACAATACCTACGGCATTAACCGGTGCTTTACGGCGGGCCAGAGCACTCATCACGCCAACAACAGCGGCGGCTCCGCCCATATCCATCTTCATCTCATCCATGCCAGCGGCTGGCTTGATGGAAATACCACCGGAATCAAAAGTCACACCCTTACCAATAAAGGCCAGCGGTGCGCTGTCGGCCTGTGCGGCCCCTTTATGCCGCATAATGACAGTGAACGGCGGCTGCTCGCTGCCCTGCGCCACACCGAGGAGAGCACCAAAACCCAGTGCCTCCATCTGGGCACGATCCAGCACCTCAATCTCCAGACCCAGAGATTCCAACGCCTTAATCCGCCGTGTGAACTCCTCCGGGAACAGCACATTGGCAGGTTCATTGACGAGGTCTCGTGTCAGGAAAACACTCTCGCCTAGTCCTTCTAGCTCTTTCCAAGCTGTCTGGGCGGCATCCACCTGTCCGGCTTCTGGCAAGACAATATGAAGGGCCTTCAGGGCCGGTGTTTTGCTGGTCACTGTTTTGTAACGGTCAAAACGATACCCACCCAGCCGGGCACCTAGCGCAATCTCTGTAGCCAGAGCCGCTTGATCCGCCTCCAGCAACAAAGCAACATCCTGCGCCTCAACAGCA
This sequence comes from Bombella intestini, assembly GCF_002003665.1. Taxonomy (GTDB): domain Bacteria; phylum Pseudomonadota; class Alphaproteobacteria; order Acetobacterales; family Acetobacteraceae; genus Bombella; species Bombella intestini. The sequence goes on along the minus strand of NZ_JATM01000002.1, from coordinate 349,909 downwards.
CTGGCCTTCAACAGCTTTACGGCTTCACCACCAGCAGTCTGGGCGGCCGTACTAACACTCTGCGGTTCATCATCCGCTGGGGCACAGCCCAGGAGGTGGAACTGCGCCACAGGGCCAGCCGGAGCTATCAGGCTGAGGGCCTGTCCTGCTTTACCGGAAAAATCCCGCAGAGCCACAGCCCGGGACAAGGCACCGCCGAGGGCTTCATCATACTGACGGAACACAGCCCCTTTGGCAAACTCCGCCCCATGACAGAACAGAACGGCTGAAAGGCCGTTTTCACCTTGCGGGCGGGTCTCTGCAACAAAAGAAATATCAATCATATCAAACCTGTTTCATTCTTCCGGTGGGTTACCTTCACCTTCCGGCGTAGCGGTCCCCTCATCTGTAAAGGCCGTTCCTCGCCCCCTGCCCAGCCACTTCGTAACGATGTAGCCTCACATGAGCGTGACGATGGAAGACACCCTCTTTTCAGTCCGCCCACCATAGCAGAGAAGAGGACAAGTGACGAATGCTCCATAATGCGGTAACCTGTTATCATGAATGCTTCCCCCGACACCGCCCCGCAAGACCGTGAACTGCTAACGCTGGCGCTGGAAATCGCCACCGAAGCCGCCGGGATCGTGCGGGAAATTCGTAACCGCGGCTTCCGAACCGAAATCAAGGCCGATTCCTCCCCTGTGACAGAAGCGGACAAGGCATCAGAACGCCACATTCTCGCCCGCTTACGGGATGCTTGCCCGGATATCCCCGCCATTGCCGAAGAAGAACAGGCCGCAGGCATCCATATCCCAGCGGGGAACAGCTACTGGCTGATTGATCCACTGGATGGCACACGAGGCTTTGCGGAAGGGGGAGAAGATTTCACCATCAATATCGGGCTGGTCCGCAATAATAGGCCTGTGTTGGGGGCCGTAGCTCTGCCCGCCAGACGAGGCGTGTATGGTGGAGGCATCGGACAGGGGGCCTTCCAAGTGATTGATGGACAGCACCTTCCCATCCGGACAGCAGAACCCGGGCCGGACGGCCTGCGGGTTATGACGTCTTCTCACCACACGTCAGAACCGCTGCTGAAAAAATGGCTAGCCGGACGGCGTGTCCAGTCCGTCACACGCATGGGCTCCGCCGCCAAAATCATCCTCATTGCCGAAGGCAAGGCCGATTTCTACCCTCGCTTCGGCCCGACCATGGAATGGGACACCGCCGCCCCGCAAGCCATTCTAGAAGCCGCAGGCGGGCACCTTCTGGATGATAACGGCCATACACTGCGTTACGGCAAGACAGGCTGGCTCAATCCACCCTTCTTCTGCACTGGCTATTCACAAGGCTGACATTCCGCTCCTGTTCTGCCCTCTTTCCATTTCATAATCCCGGTCTCATCACTATGCCTCACCCTGCCCCTTCCCATCACCGCACAGAACGGCTTGACCAGGACCATGACGGCATCCGGCGGGCCGCACGGCTGCTCCGTCAGGGTGGGCTGGTCGCTTTCGGAACGGAAACAGTCTACGGGCTGGGTGGGCTGGCAACGTCACAGCGGACGGTAGAGCGCATCTTCCAAGCCAAGGGGCGGCCCTCCTTCAATCCCCTCATCAGTCATTTTGCTTCTGCCGAGGCCGCCTTTGCCGAAGCCGACATGACCATTCCCCTGCGGGATATGGCGTACGCTCTCGCCCAACGGTTCTGGCCCGGCCCGTTGACACTCATCCTGCCACGCCATGCCGAAAGCCGTATCTCCCAAGCTGTTACGGCTGGGCTAGAAACACTGGCTGTACGTGTACCTAAAGGCCGTGCGGTAGAAGAGCTGCTCCGCCTGACAGGGGAGCCCATCGCTGCCCCTTCCGCTAATCGGTCTGGTCGGGTCAGCCCCTCCACCGCACGCCACGTTCTGGATGAGCTGGAAGGCCGGATTGATGCTGTGCTGGATACAGGCCCCTGCACAGTCGGGCTAGAAAGCACCGTGCTGGACCTGACAGGCCCCCACCCCATACTTCGCCGCCCAGGAGGGGTAACGCTGGAAGAACTGCACGATATCTGCGGCTCTACCATCGTTGTAGAGCAGGGGGCAGCAGATGGCAGCACGCCCCGCCCCAATGCGCCGGGGCAGCTATCCTCCCATTATGCACCCTCTCTGCCCGTCCGGTTGGATGCTACCCACATTCAGCCCGGCGAAGCCTTCCTGACCTTTGGCACCCAACAGACCGAAGGCCCGCAGCCCGATCTTACCCTCAATCTCAGCCCCGATGGCAATGTGGAAGAAGCCGCCCGCCGCCTATTTGCAAGCCTACGCCAGCTAGATCAGGCCGCCAACAGGCAAGGGCTGACCGGTATCGCCGTGGCCCCCCTGCCAGAAGCTGGGCTGGGCCGTGCGCTAAAAGACCGGCTACAACGTGCAGCCGCTCCTCGTCCAGCAGATCAGACATCCCCCCCGGCCTGACATGGCCCGGCAGCACGTCCCCAAAACCGAACATATCGACAGACTGGGTAAGCTCTTTCCCCTACGGGACCGTTACATCCTCCTGCACCTTCTTCTAGGGCTGGCCGCCCTGACAGGAGGAGCCACCGCTCTGATATGGCTGACCCAGTCGCTGCATTTCATCAGTATGATCGTTCAGCACGGCCTCTCTCTGCTGGCCTTTCTGCATCTGACCTCATTGATGCTGCCATCCTTCATCACTGTCATTCTGCCCGTAACCTGTTTTCTCGTTATTCTATGGGTGTACCAGCGGCTGGATAATGACCGAGAGCTGACCATCCTTCAGACAACAGGACTATCCCCCCTGCGGCTGGCGTGCCCCGGCCTGCTCTGCGCTAGCCTTGCCACCCTGATAGGCTACGGGCTGAGCCTGTGGGGTGCCCCGCTCGCCTATCATCACTTCCACCGTTATGAGCTAGAAATTCGTAACCGGGCTGCCGCCTTCTTGTTAGAGGAAGGTGTTTTCACGCCCATCTCAAAATCCATGACCGTGTATATCCGTGAGCGGCGCAGTGATGATAGTTTCGGCGGCATCATGATTGAGGATAATCGGGTTCCGGCCACCCCTGTTACCATCCTTGCCGAAGATGGGCTGACAGAACCGCACGGCGACATGTTGCGCCTGATCCTACATAACGGCTCCCGCCAAACCCTAAACCGCCAGACTGGCGAATTGAGTACGCTGCTCTTTCAGCTTGAAACACTGGATTTCGGCTCTCCTCATGGTCAGGCCCTTAGCCCGGATGTGGCCGAACTCACCATGACCCAACTTTTCCACCCTCAAAGCGATCTCCCCATCCACACACGCAACAAGCTGCTCATCGAGGGCTGGACACGCCTAACCGGCCCACTCGCCTGCCTTGCCTACGGCATGATCGGGCTGCTCTGCGTCTTACGGGGGCGGTTTAGCCGTCATGGTAGTTTCATCCGCCCAACGGTCGCCGTTCTGAGCGTTGTCGGGCTTATGATCCTCTCCCTAATGCTCAAAAATCTAGCTGAACGGAACCCTGCCCTTGTGCCCCTCCTATGGCTGGAGGTCTTGCTACCCATCGTAGTAGGCGGTGGCCTTTTCCTACGGGATGCCACCCGCCATTACAGGCTATCCCCCGTTTCCTTTCCGGCCTCCCGATAGACCCGGTACGACTGAGAGGTCTCTCCCGCATGGCTCATTCCGGCTTTTCCTTCACTCTGGCCCGCTATGTCGGCCGCCGGTTCGTCCTGACAACATGCCTGACCCTACTGGCCCTGACTGGGCTCATCTCCCTGTTTGACTTCATCGACCTCCTCCGCCGAGCAGCCGCACACCCAGAGGCCGGTCTCACCCTTGTGCTTGAAATCGCCGCCCTGCATGTCCCTTATTATGTGACCTATATTCTGCCCTTTGCCATTCTGCTCGGTGGGATCATCTGCTTTTCTCGTCTAGCCCGTTCCTCCGAACTAGTCGTGACCCGAGCTATGGGCATATCCGCATGGCAGGTACTGATCAGCCCTGCCCTTTGTGCAGCCCTAATGGGGGCGGTAGTCAGTGCCGGGCTGTCACCTCTATCCTCCTACAGCTACGGGCGGGCCGTACAGCTGGATGAAACATGGCTGCGAGGCCAGCATAACCATGAGGCAACGCGATTTGCTGACCTCTGGATAAGGGACGCTAGCAATTCGGCAATCGGGGGCGACATCATCTTCCATATCGGCCAGCTAGAACAACAAGGCCATCTTCTGAAGGGCCAGAATATCACCATCTTCCTGCTAAACCGGAACATGACCCTTCAGAACCGGATGGAAGTCTCCGAAGGACTGCTTTCAGAAGGCTTATGGAGACTCCACAATGTGCTTATTCTTTCCGATGGCCATCCCCCGCAAAGAAAAAATAACGTTCTCTTACCTTCTGGAATCACTACGGAAACCTTAAAACAACGCACCCTCCCCGCTGATGCCCTATCCCTCTGGGCACTACCTGACGTGATTAAACTGTTGCGTCATTCCGGTTTTTCCACGATACCTTATCGTCTCCACTTTCAGGGGCTATTGGCCCTTCCTATGCTTGCTGTCACCATGACGCTCGTTTCTGCCGGTTTTTCCATGCGTCCAGCCGGACGGGGCGGAATCGTGCGTATGCTGGGTATTGGCATTACCGCTGGCTTCGCCCTCTTTGCGGTCTGCAAAATAGCCGAACAGCTGGGAAAGTCTGGAGCTTTACCCCCGTTCCCCGCTGCATGGGGGCCGGCGGGGGCCGGTTTGTGTCTTGCTGCGGCGCTGCTGCTGCATTTGGAGGATGGCTGATGCCACTGTCTGCTGACTTTCCATTCCGCCTTGGAAAGCCCCGGTCACTGCTTAGCCAAACCCTTACGGGGACGGCTCTGGGCGCCTTGTTGCAGGTTATTCCTGCCTCCGCCCAACCTACTGCTACGCAGGCAAGCCCGGACAATGCGGCAGCCGTAGCAGGTACATCCCCCCGGGCAAAAGCACCACAGAACGCTCGTACTCTTCCCTCCAGCCCGAAGACAAGCAGTTCTGCTGACGGCCGTGTCTCCAGTTCGGACCCAGTGACCTACCTTGCCGACCATGAGAGCTACGACAAAACCGGCTTGTTCATCCTCGAGGGCAATGTCCGCCTTTGGCAAGGTGAGCAGACCCTACGAGCAGATACAGTCACCTACGACCGCGCCGCTGGCATTATCAGGGCATCCCATCATGTAGCGCTGACACAGCCTGATGGCACTACCGCCTATGCCGATCATGTCGAGCTAGCACATGGCATGAAAGATGCCATTAGCTCCTCTATGTATGTTCGCATGCCCAATGAGGCCAAACTCTCCAGCAGTGGCATGCGCCGGGTCAATGGCCGTGTGACGGATTTTGCCAATCCCGTCTATACGGCTTGCCCTGTTTGTGCGGCTCATCCCGACCAGCTTCCTTTCTGGGACATCAAGGCCCACGGGATGACGCAAGACAAGGATAATCAGAATATTGAGTTCGACAGAGCATGGTTACATGTTCTTGGCGTACCGGTCTTCTATTTCCCCTACCTGCCTGTCACAGACCCCAGCTCAGAGCGGCATAGTGGCCTGCTGAACTTTAATGCCAAACCGCATGACCATTATCTAGGAACGGTTTTCAGCCTCCCTTATTACTGGGTCATTGACGGCCATCAGGATGCTACGTTTACTCCGCAGGTATCCACTAAATCTGGCCCGCAACTTTCCACTATCTATCGCAACCGCCTGAATAACGGATATCTCTACTTTGAGGGTGGTGTAGCAGACGATACCCTACATGGGCGGCCCTTCTACAACGCCTTCGGTGAGCTCAGCGATGGTGGTAAAGAGCACGGTGCACAGGCCTACATAAACAGTCGTGGCGAGTTCAACCTCTCCCCACATTGGCGGGTTGGGTTCCATGCCAACCGGGCCACTTCCGCCAACTATATGCGTGACTACAGCCTGCCCGGCTATGGTAATGATACGCTAAACTCTAACGCCTATCTGGAAGGCTTCGGGGTTGGTTCCTATCTGCGGCTGGATGCACAAGTCTATCAGGGGCTGAATCAGGGGCTCATCAATAACAGGGACCTCCCCTACTCCCTGCCCCGCTTTACCTACGACTTCCAAGGAGAGCCGGACCAGCTCGGCGGGCGGCTGAGTGTTCATACAACCGACTTTGTGGTCCTGCGTGAGCGCGGTGCCAACGACCAGAGAGGGGAGCTTGCCCTCCAGTGGGATCGCCCGTGGACCAACAAATGGGGCCAACAGTGGCTTCTGACCGCCCGTGTTGACTCCATGCTCTACCACGCCACTCATATGCAGGAGCAACCCCTCTATGAGAATGCCGGCTCCCGTGTGCGGGGGCAGGTCCAACCTACGGTAGCTGTTAAGATCAACTGGCCGTTCCTCCGTTCCTTTGCCAAAGGACATGGAACGCAGATCTTCGAACCTATTGTGCAGTTTATTGCAGCTCCTAATACCGGCAATGCCTTGCACCGGCAGCTCCCCAATGAGGATAGCTTCGCCTACGAGTTCAATGACACCACGCTTTTTGCGCTCAACCGCTATATGGGGACAGACCGGCTGGATGGCGGCCTGCGGGCCAATGTCGGCTTACACCAGAACTGGAGCTGGAACGGTCGCTCCATTGACATGCTGATCGGTGAGAGCTTCATGCAGCACCCCACTCGTGGGGGGCCAGCCTATCTGGCTTATTCTGGCGTGCAGCACACATTCTCCGACCCAGTTGGGCGCATCCAGATGACGCCCTCACGCTATTTCGACCTAACAGCCCGTGGGCGCTTCAACCCCTATACCAAGAGCTTTGATTACGGGGAGGGTCTTGTCTCGGCAGGGGTACCTTTCCTGCGTGTCTCGGCGGGTTATATTTATGAACCCATAACGTCCTATTACTATTATTATACGCCACATTACGAACGCTTGAATTCTGAGGTGTTGAGAAATCCCTATCTCAGCAAGACAAGCGAGATCAGCGGTAGTGTCACAGGACGGTGGAAACATGTCCACTTCACCTATTACACACGGCGTAGTCTCTCTCGTAAGGAATTTGTGGCGAATGGTGGGGTAATCGGCTACTCTAATGATTGCTTCACACTAAACATCTACGTTAGCCGTCAAAACACCCGCATCAGTGGACGGCGTCCTAGAGCGACTGTCGGCTTCAGCGTTTCACTCAGATCTCTCGGTACGTTCGGAAACTGATCTTGACCATGCCTTTCTACTCACGTCTCTTCCGTTCCACTCTACTGTCTCTGACAGCCTGCACAGCCCTCATGGCGAGCGGGACTGCCCTAGCAGCCCATCACCGGCAGGCTGCAGACAAGCAAAAATCAGCAGTGGCACCCTCTACCCAAGCGGACTCCTCATCCGCTCTGACTGAGGATCAGATCATTGCGATCGTGAACGGACAAATCCTCACACAACGTGATGTAGAAGACCGGGCCCGCTTGTTTGCTGTGTCTACTGGCCTGCCTCTCACCACTGAGATTATGACCCGTATGCGTAGCCAGCTTATCAATCAGCTTATTGATGAGCGGCTGAAGATGCAGGAGATCCTTGGTCGGCATATCAATGTTGAACCAGAGCAGATTGCCGAAGCCATCCACACCATCGAAGCCCGCAATGGGATGCCGGAAAATGCCCTGCGAAACCGCCTGAAAGCGGATGGTATTTCCCTGACAACCCTGATCGACCAGCTACGTGTCCAGATTGGCTGGATGCAGGTTCTACGAGAGAACCTTGGTATCCGCAATCGTGTCACCCCACTGCAGATCACCCAGCGTGAAGAGGCCCTGCAGAACGAGTCAGGACGCCCACAGTATTTCATAAGCGAAATCTTCATTCCTGTGGTTGACCCTCGTCATGATGAGACGGAACTATCCTTCGTCAAGACTATCATCACCCAGCTTCGCAATGGTGCCCCTTTCCCCATCGTTGCGGCGCAGTTCTCGCAGGATCAGTCCGCCCTACAGGGAGGCTCTCGTGGGTGGATGCAGGAAGATAATATCGAGCCAGAAGTGCTGTCCGTCATCAAACAGATGCCGGAAAATGCCATTTCTAATCCCATCAAAGTGCCCGGTGGTTACGAAATCGTCACCGTCCATGCCCGCCGGACCATCGGCAAGCAGATGGGAACGCTCCTCAATATGAGGCAGGCTTTCTTCCCCTTCAACTCCCAACTGAATCCAGCTGAACCAACAGACCAGCAGAAACTTTCGCTCCAGAAAGCCCTTCACGCTTCCCAGACCATTAAAAGCTGTAATGAGATGGAAGCGTTGAATGCATCATTGGGCAACACCCGCCCCAGCAATCCGGGCCTACAAATTGCCGAGCGTCTCGCTCCTCAAATGAAGCAGGTTGTAGATAAAATCCCCACGGGTCATGTTTCCCGCCCTCTGGTCGCTCCAGATGGCATTGCCCTCATCATGATCTGCTCCCGCGATCAGCGTAACTTGGCCCAGCAAACACCCGGCCAGATCGCTGACCAGCTGATGAATGAACGTGTTGAGCAAGCATCTCAGCAGTTGCAGCGTTCTCTACGCCGTCATGCCATTATCAAGCTCCGTCCGGCTGCCAAGACGGTACTGTCCCACGAATGAGTTCTACTATGGCTCCGCCGGCCCTCCCTTCACTACGAGAGAGCATCCGCACGCATGGGCTGGATGCTCTCAAGACACTTGGGCAGCACTTTTTGTTAGACCCAACCCTGTGCATGCGCATCGCCGCACTTGGCGGCAACCTGACAGATTACCATGTCGTAGAGGTTGGCCCCGGTCCGGGAGGATTGACCCGGGCCCTGCTGCAATCCGGTGCTAAAAGCGTGCAGGCTGTCGAAATTGACAGGCGAGCATGGCCACTTTTGGAAGAGCTACAAGCGCATTATCCGGATCAGCTCCATATCATCCGAGAAGATGCACTAAAGTTAGATGCAGCTCAGCTAACCCCTGCCCCCCGACAGATCATCGCCAATCTGCCTTATAATGTTGCTACCCCCCTACTCGTTGGTTGGCTGCGGCAGGCAGGGCAATGGTCCCGCATGGCTCTGATGTTTCAGAAAGAAGTAGCAGAGCGGGTTTGCGCTGCACCGGGTACGTCCGCTTATGGGCGACTAGCCGTTTTGTCACAGTGGTGTGCTGATTGTTCCATCGCCCTGACCCTTCCGCCGGGTGCTTTCTCTCCACCCCCTAAAGTGCACTCTGCTGTGGCTCTCATCATTCCTCATGCTGAACAGCCCTCACAGGCTCTTTTTAAGGCTATGGAACAGGTGACTGCTGCGGCCTTCGGGCAACGCCGCAAAATGCTCCGTGCTGCGCTCAAGCCCATCAAGGGCAACATCCTACTGGAAGAAACAGGCATAGACCCAACTAGACGGGCGGAGACTCTCTCCATTGCCGAGTTTGATAGCTTGGCTCGCTGCCATCTCAACCAAAAATCATCTTAACAAAAACAATCCCCGAATAGCGCAAACTATTCGGGGAGATGCCCTCAAGAGCTAGGCTTTTTTCTCATCCCTTGCTCGCTGAGCATTTTCAGCGTCAAACATATAATCACGGGTCAGCGGTACGCCTTCAATATCTCGGGTAATCTGAAGCTGAAAGTTCATATGCCCCTGAATGCGGAAGGCAAGCTCACTCGCCACCAGATACAGCTCAAACATCCGCACAAAGCGATCATCATACAAGGCCCGTACTTTTTCCCTATTCGCCTCGAACCTCACCCGCCAATGAGCCAGTGTCTTGGCGTAGTGCAGACGCCAAACCTCACAATCTGTCAGCCATAAGCCCGTCTGTTCCAAAGCAGCCAATGTCTCACTAAGGGCCGGCGAATATCCACCGGGGAAAATATATTTAGAAATCCACGGATTTGTCATTCCCGGCCCATCCATTCGGCCAATAGAATGAATCACCGCCACGCCATCTTGCTTTACAAGCCGTTTAACGTGGTTAAAGAAGGTCTCATACTGCCGCACCCCAACATGTTCGAACATACCAACGGACACGATGCGGTCGAATTGCCTCTGTAGGGTTCGATAATCAAGCAGCTCGAATGAAACGAGATGGTCGAGCCCCTCTTCCTTCGCCCTTTTCTGCGCAACCTGAAGCTGCTCGACAGACAGGGTAATACCCGTCACTTTTGCCCCATAGTCACGGGCAAGCGTTAAGGCCATTCCTCCCCAACCACAGCCAATATCCAGCACCTCAAGGCCCGGTCGATCGAGCTTCAGCTTAGCCGCAATATGCCGTTTCTTCGCCACCTGAGCATCATCGAGTGACATATCGTCATGCTCGAAATAAGCGCAGGAATACTGCCTGTCCTTATCCAAAAACAGCTCATAAAGGCTGCCATTAAGGTCGTAATGATGGGCTACATTACTGCGAGAGCGTTTAAGCGAATTCAGGGGGCGCAACACACGGCTGACATAGCGCAGCTTCCCGCTGATATCCTCACTAAGAAGGCCGCCACGTTCCACATTAGGTATGACAACCCACAGCACATCCTCCAGCGAGCAGCCATCTGGCACGACTGTGCCATCCATATATTCCTCACCAAAGGCAAGAGCCGGCTTGAGTGCCAAAGCCCGCTCCGCCGCGGTTGTTAGAATACGGACGGCAGCCTTATGCCCTGGCCTCTCACCCTGATACTGCCGCACTGTCCCATCACTATAGGTTACTGACAGGGTACCAAAATAAATGAAGCGCTTCAGCAGAGCGTCGAGAACCGATTTCATGCGTTATTCCATCCTGACTCGGAATGAAACAGGTCTGTTGCCAGCAACCTCCTGCTTCAACTGCCTTCCTAGACTTTGGCACAGTCCAGAAATATGACAAGCCCCCACATCAGGAAGAAAAACAACGGTTCTAGACAAGAAAAAACCCGGCAAACACAAAGCCTGCCGGGTTCTTCCGGGCAATACCCGAATGGGATGATCCAGAGATCAGCCCTCGTGGCCAGCGCCTTCAGCCACTTCGCCTTCAGCTGCCAGAGCGGCAGCCTCGGCAGCGGCTTCTTCAGCAGCCTGCTCGGCATGAAGCTCACCGAGGATGTTATCCTCTTCTTCTTCCTGACCGACAACCTCACCACGGGCCTGACGCTCGGCTTCTTCCTCAGAGCGAGCCACATTGACCGTGATCTGGATGGAAACTTCCGGATGCAGGACGATGCGAGCTTCCACAAGGCCAAGAACCTTGATCGGCTCATCCAGGATAACCTGCTGACGGGCCACTGTCAGGCCAGCTGCAGTAGCAGCAGCAGCAATGTCACGCGGTGTTACGGAGCCATAGAGGCTACCGCTGTCACCAGCCTGACGGATCAGCGTCACGCTCAGGCCGTGCATACGCTCAGAGAGACGCTCAGCCTCTTCACGCTTGCGGATGTTCAGGGCTTCCAGCTGGGCACGCTCATTGTCGAAACGGGCACGGTTAGCAGCCGTAGCACGCAGAGCCTTACCCTTGGGCAGCAGGAAGTTGCGGGCATAACCCGGCTTCACACGGACGATATCGCCCATCTGGCCAAGGTTTTCCACGCGCTGAAGCAGAATCAGTGATGTCTGGGACATGTCGTGCTCCTCAGTTTACAACGTAAGGGAGCAGGGCGAGGAAGCGGGCGCGCTTAATCGCCTGCGCCAGTTCACGCTGCTTTTTTGCCGACACTGCCGTGATGCGGCTGGGAACGATCTTGCCACGCTCGGACAGGAAGCGGCTCAGAAGGCGCACATCCTTGTAGTCGATCTTCGGAGCGTTAGCACCGGAGAACGGGCAGGATTTCCGACGGCGATAGAAGGGACGGCGTGCCCCAACAGCCAGACGGCGGGAAGCAGGGCTGACTGCCGGTGTCGTGTTTGTGTCTGACATGGTTTCTTACTCCGCTGCAGCCGCGTTGTGATCGCGCGTCTCTGAGGACTCGTTATGGCGGCGGCCACCACGGCCACTCTCATAACGTCCGCCACTGCGGGAACCACCACGGGACCCACGGTCACCACGGTCATCCTTGCGGGACAGGATCGGAGACGGTGTCTCGTCAATCTCGTCAACACGGAGTGTCAGCAGACGCAGAACATCGTCATGCAGACCCATCTGACGGCTCATCTCATTCATGGCCTCAACCGGAGCTTCGATCCCCAGCAGGACATAATGACCCTTGCGGTTCTTCTTGATGCGGTAAGCAAGGGTACGTAGACCCCAGAACTCGCGCTTGCGGATGGTACCGCCGTGCTCGCCGAGAATACCGGAGATGTTCTCGACCAGGGTTTCAACCTGAGCCTGAGAGACATCATTACGTGCAATCAGCACGGTCTCATAAAGTGGCATGAAAACTCCCTTCGGATAAGGTCAACCCGGACCAACCCAGTGCTGGCCTGAACGCACCACCCCAATGGGGCCGTGCCGGGTATAGCCGTTGCGCCGCCATAGCGCACGGCAGGGAAAGCGGCCTTTAAGCACGAAAGCGGCTTAAAGGCAAGGAAAACTGGCAGCGCCTGAAGCCCTACCAGCAAACTGAATCAATCATCCAAGAAGGAACGCAACTTGCGGCTACGGCTCGGATGCTTGAGCTTGCGAAGGGCCTTGGCCTCGATCTGACGGATACGCTCACGGGTCACGTTGAACTGCTGGCCGACTTCTTCCAGCGTGTGATCTGTGTTCATGCCGATACCGAAGCGCATACGCAGCACACGTTCCTCACGAGGCGTCAGGGACGCCAGAACACGGGTTGTTGCCTCACGCAGATTCGTCTGAATGGCAGCATCCAGCGGAATGACGGCGGTCTTGTCCTCGATGAAGTCACCGAGATGGCTGTCTTCCTCATCACCGATCGGAGTCTCGAGAGAAATCGGCTCCTTGGCGATTTTGAGGACCTTACGGACCTTCTCCAGCGGCATACCCAGCTTCTCGGCCAGCTCTTCCGGGGCAGGCTCACGGCCAATCTCATGCAACATCTGCCGGGATGTCCGCACCAGCTTGTTGATCGTTTCGATCATATGAACGGGGATACGGATCGTCTTAGCCTGATCGGCAATGGAACGAGTAATTGCCTGACGGATCCACCATGTCGCATAAGTGGAGAACTTGTAGCCACGGCGATATTCAAATTTATCCACCGCCTTCATCAGGCCGATATTGCCCTCCTGAATCAGGTCGAGGAACTGGAGGCCACGGTTGGTGTATTTCTTGGCAATGGAGATCACTAGCCGCAGGTTGGCCTCGATCATCTCCTTCTTGGCACGGGTGGAATCACGCTCCCCACGGGAGATTGTCTGATAGACAAGACGGAATTCATCCACTGGCAAGCCGGTTTCCTTAGCCAGAGCGGCAACCTCATCCCGCATTTTCTCAAGAGCAGGCAGATGCTTGCTCGTCAGGGTCTTCCAGCCCTTGCCGGGAAGCTGGCAGATACCTTCAATCCAATCCGGTGCCAGTTCCTGATGACGGTACCGGTCCATGAAATCTTCCCGAGGAATTTTGCACTTCTCGGCCAGACGCAGCATCCGTCCTTCAACGGCATTCAGCTTCTGCACATGGGCCTTCAGGGACTGAACCAGCTCCTCAATACGGTTGTTGTGCAGGCGCATCCGTTCAACAAGAGCAACCAGCTCGGTCCGCAGCTTGTTATACTTCTTCTCGTCTGCATCGGTCGGGGCACCCCCTTCCAGCAAGACCTTGAGCCGCTGGCTCTGCATCCTGATCAGCTTCTGATAGAGCGGCTCAAAAGCCTCAAAAAGCAGCATGATGTCCGGGCGGAGTTTCTCTTCCAGTGCGGAAAGGGACAAACCGCTCCCCTCGCCGCCACTTCCCTCGCCATCGCCATCTTCTGCCTCATCATCCGGCTCGTTTTCTTCCTCAGATGCAAGGTCTTCCATATCCTCAGGCGATTCCGGGTCGCTCTGGCTAGCCTCCAGATCGATCACTTCACGCAGAAGCAATGTCTCGTTCTTGAGCTGCTCGTACCACCCCAGAATGGACTGAAAGGTCAGTGGACTGCGGCACAGACCACCAATCATCTCACCACGACCGGCCTCAATACGCTTAGCAATGGCGATTTCGCCCTCACGGGAGAGAAGCTCTACCGCTCCCATTTCCCGGAGATACATACGGACAGGGTCATCCGTACGGCTGGCAGCAACAGCATCCACGTTACCACCATTTGCCTCATCTTCTGATGAGTCATCATTGCTGGCGCGGGGTTCGTTGCTGGCTGTGTCGTCCTCTTCCCTGTCGGCACTCTCAACAACCTGAATTCCCATCTCGGAGAGGGCAGCCATAACGTCTTCAATCTGCTCGGAAGACATCTTATCCTGCGGGAGGATGGCGTTCAGCTCATCAAACGTGATGTGCCCGGCAGCCCTCCCCTTGGCGATCAGCTTCTTGACGGCCGAGGACTGCACATCAAGCGGAGAGCTGTCCTGCTCTGGTGCATTCCGGTCTGATCCAGATGCTGATTTTGTGGCCATGCGTCTCTCCGTCCTCTACTCGAAAGCCAGTAATGGGGCAGCTTGGAATTGGTTAATCCGGCCCTCCAAGTCAAGGACCAGAGCACCAGAAAGTTGCGATTACGTGCTTTATCCTAATCAACGCACCGACTTCCTTCCAATAGTTCAGCCATCTTCCGGCTCCAGCTCCGGGCTTTCCCCTCGGCGGAGGGCGAACAATACGTTCTGCTTGGCCTGCATGGCTGCAAGCAGTGTACGCTTCGTTGCCTCATCCGATTCGGAGGAAGATTTCAAGAGCCGTTCCACCGTCCGGCGTACCTCCTCCTCCACTGTTTCCTGCAATGTCTTGAGATTTTCCAATGCGTAGAAATGCCACCAGAGCTTCATAACCGTCTGCATACGGTCTTCGCCATCCTCTAACTGAACCTGCCGAGGCATGGGACTACTGCACAGCTTGCTGACCGCATCCGCCAACCCCTGCCTTGCCATCCAATCCCGGCAACTTTCTGCCGTGAGTGCTCCAGTACATTCATCAGCCCAGCTCAACAGAGCTGTACGGATTTCAGCGAGAGTATCAGGCAGAGAAAGCGCATTATATTCTTGGTCAATACCCGGCAATATCTCCGGATACTGTAGGAGAATGGCTGTGAGGATATTCAGCCTCTCACTGCTGCCCTCTTCCACCTTCCGCTCACCGGAAACGGGAATAACAGACGCCGCCACACCTCCTTGCTGCCCCCGAAACCCCCGGCCTGTTTTCTGACGGCGATACCGAGCGAAGAACATGTCGCCCAGCGTACTGCGATACTCACTGGCTAAGAGTTTATCCGGGATCATCCGGGCCAGAGCGTAGAGCTTCTCCCGCAGAGCCGCACGCCGTTCAGGTGTGGGGTCACGCTCCTGCGCTGTCAGCAGACTGAAAAGCTCCTCCTCCATCGGTCGCGCACTGGAGAGACGGCTTTCCAGACCTTGTGGGCCTTCCCGCCGGATGAGAGAATCTGGGTCATCCCCACCGTCCAGACGGCAGAAGCGCAAGCTCCGCCCGACCTTCAACAAAGGCAAGGCCACTTCGCAAGACCGTAGAGCTGCCCGCTGACCGGCCCCGTCTCCATCGAAACAGATGATGGGTGTATCTGTCATCCGCCAAAGAAGTTCTAGCTGTTCATCACCCAAAGCCGTGCCCAGCGGTGCAACAGCTCCTCCGAAGCCCGCCTGCACCATAGCGATGACATCCATGTAGCCTTCCACCACAACGGCCTTTGCCCCTTTGTGAATGGCCTGCCGTGCGAGGTCGATATTGAAGAGTGTCCGCCTTTTGGAGAATATCTCCGTCTCTGGTCCATTCAGATATTTTGGCTGACCATCTCCTAGAACACGCCCACCGAAAGAGATGATCCGCCCCTTTCTATCCCGAATCGGAAACATGACACGGTTGAAGAACAGCTCACCCCTAGGCCGTCCGTCCTCATCGGTCCGCATCAGCCCAACGTGAACCAGCGTCTCCGCTGTAATGTTTTTATCTTCCAACGCCTTCAGCAATGAACGTCCATCGCCTGACCACCCAAGCCCGAAACGCTCCAGCGTTTCCTCCGTTAGGCCCCGCTTCTGGAGGTAGTCCAACCCTGCACGTCCCTCCGGCTGGTAAAGCCTACGGCGATAGATGGCCTGTACTTCATCCATGACATCATACAGGGTCTGGCGGACACGGGCTTTCTCGACCTGTTGGGGGTCATCTGCGGGAACCTCCATCCCCGCTTCTGCCGCCAGACGCTCCACAGCCTCACGAAAACCCGCCCCCTCACTCTGCATGACGTAGCTGATAGCATCCCCATGCGCCCCGCAGCCGAAGCAATGATAATGATCATCGTAAATATACAGTGAAGGTGTCTTTTCCCCGTGAAAGGGGCAACAAACCTTCCAGTTCCGCCCGGACCGGACAAGTTTGTTCCGGCGACCGAACAAGGATGTTAGGGATGTGCGCTGCCGCAGCTCATCAAGAAATGCTGTATCTATGGCCATAACGACAATGTGGCACTCCCCTCCCCAAAAAGGAAGATGACGCTTTCCCCTTGACGAAACCGCCCTGAACCTCAACACACATGAGGGGTCACCCTACCACACCACAAAGCAGAGAGCGGGCCTTTCATGACACGTTCCACCATCACCGGCATTGCATGTGGCGCCGCAGCTGGTGCCCTTTGGGGATTATCCCTTCTTGCCCCAGAACTAATCAGCCCCTTTGCTCCCCTGCAACTGGCCTCTGTCCGATTTGTCACCTATGGGGTCATCGCCCTGCTGCTGCTTGCTCCCCGGTTGAAGAAAATCCTACCCCATCTCGGCGTTGCCGAATGGTGGGGTCTGCTAGGGCTCAGCCTGATGGGTAACATCATCTATTACAGCCTGCTTAGTGCAGCAGTTCAACTTTGCGGTGTGGCGATGCCCTCCCTGATCGTGGGCTTCATCCCTGTTACGGTCACAGTCGTGGGGGCTTTGCGACATGATTCAACAGTGCGCCTCCGCCGACTTGTGCCATCCATGGTGCTAAGTGCCGGTGGGATTGTCTGTATTGCGTGGCAGAACTTCCATAATGCTGACCATTCACAGCATCACACAAGCCTACTCCTCCAAGTCGCCGGCCTCATCATGGCCGCCTGTGCCCTACTGAGCTGGACAGGATTTGTCGTCAAGAACGCCAACTGGTTAAAACGACTGGAACATCTCTCCAACAATGATTGGAACCTATTGACCGGCCTTGTTACCGGTGGGCTGGCCCTACTCATGCTGCCTCTGGCCTTCCTACTCCCCCAGCATCTACCCACCACAGGCTGGGCGCATTTCCTCATGATTGCCTGCGGGATCGGCCTGATGGCCTCGGTCGTTGCCAACGCATTCTGGAACACCATGACACGCCTCTTACCGCTAACAATGGTCGGGCAGATGATCCTATTCGAGACGCTCTTTTCCCTGTTCTATGGCTTCCTATGGGAGCAGCGTTTCCCCACCCTGCTAGAAGGCTGCGCCATCGCTCTGGCTATCAGCGGTGTTATCTCCTGCGTCAAAGCCCACGGCCCAGCAAAGCACAGCTGAACCGGCTCTCCCCCTTGACGAGAGAAGTTTTACCGATAACACAGGCGCTGATCATATAAATTAACAACCAAAAAACGAGCCTGCATGACACGGTCCATCCTCATTGGCACCGCTTATGGTGCCATGGCGGGAGCTTTCTGGGGTATTACCTTCCTTGCCCCGGAGCTTGTCGCTCCCTTCACGCCTTTTCAGCTTGCAACACTACGCTATCTGACCTTCGGGGTCGTCTCTCTGCTCATCCTTCTGCCCCGGTTGAAGACGCTACTGCCACGCATCTCCTTCAAGGCGTTCCGAGCACTTGTGCTGCTCGCCATACTGGGCAGCGTGGGCTATTATAGCATGATGGGCGTTGCCATCCAGCTGAGCGGCGTGGCCATGCCATCCCTCATCATCGGCTTTATCCCTGTCACAGTGACACTAGCCGGTATCTGCCGCCATAATGCAGTCGTCACGTTCCGTCAGCTTATCCCGTCCATCCTGCTCAGCACAGCAGGTATTCTCTGCATCTCATGGCAGAACTTCTTCGTTGGCTCTGCCCTGCACCATACCGGCCCGTTACTACAAGCAGTCGGCTTGCTGATGGCCATTGGGTCCTTGTTGGGCTGGACGCTCTTTAATGTCATCAATTCCGACTGGTTGAAGAAGCTAGATCATATCACAAGCGATGAATGGAACCTGCTGACAGGCGTTATGGCGGGTATCCTGTCTCTGGTTATTCTCCTGCCTGCCGCTTTTTTCTGGCCTGCCCATCTACCTACCACAGGGTGGACACGTTTCTTCCTCATTTCCTGCGGTGTAGGGCTGTTCTCCTCTACAATCGCTAATGCGTTCTGGAACCGCATGACCCATCTGCTACCGCTGACGATGGTCGGACAGATGATCTTATTCGAGACGCTATTCTCACTAATCTATGGCTTCCTCTGGGAGCAGCGTCTGCCCACTATCTGGGAAGCTGCTGCTTTCCTGCTTTCTGTCAGCGGGGTTCTGGCCTGTGTCCGTGCCCATAAGAATAGCGAAGCCTCACACTCCTATCACTGAAACGCAAAACCCCGCCCGGAACAAACCGGGCGGGGTTTTCACAATTCAGCACGAAAGCTGAAAAACTGATCAGCTAAGGTGAGCCTTAACGAGACCACTGGCCCGACCAGCATCCAACGCCGCACCGAAACGGCCCTTCAGAACGCCCATCACCTTGCCCATATCCTTCATGCCTTCTGCGCCTGTTTCCTTCACAGCCTCGGCGATAGCCTCTTTAAGAGCCTCCTCGGAAAGTTCAGCCGGAAGATAGGCACGGATGGTCTCAATCTCTGCTTCTTCCTTAGCGGCCAGCTCGGGGCGGTTGCCCTGATGATACATGGCCGCAGACTCCGTGCGGGTCTTAATCATAGAACGCAGAGCCAGAAGGATATCATCCTCGCTTACCTCACCGCTCTTAGCACGGGCAGCAACATCAAGGTCCTTAATCTTGGCAGAAATGGCACGAATCTGCGCCACACGGTCAGACTGACCGGCTTTCATAGCGGCTTTGAGATCATCCATGATACGGGTACGGAGCGACATGTTGGTCCTCTCTTAATTATAGGTTTATAATCTCTATATGGGAGCGTAAGAGGTACCAGCACAGTTCCCTCCTGTCGATAAGGGCCATTTTCATGGATGGACTATCCATATGGGAAGAAATTTCCCACTTCCCCTTGCACTTCACGCTCTGCCCCTCATATGGGAAAAAACTTCCCATTAAACCCTTGCTGCTTTATGAAGATAAAAGCCTGAACAGACGAAAAACAGACAGGGTGCGGAGCGGAGCGACAGACGCATGAACATCGATTCACTAATCAGGAAAGCGGGCGGTGCGGCTGAAATCGCCCAGCTGACCGGGGTCACGACCGAAGCCGTGCGCAAATGGCGTCAGGCTGGTATGGTACCCACTAAACACTGGCCTGCCCTGCTTCACGTGCCGGGAATCACCCTGGCCGACCTGAACGAGACGTCAGAGGAGACATCTGCCATGACCCACCCTACAGATGACATGCCCCCCAAAGGCGCAACAGCCGTCCTCGTACTGGCGGATGGTACCCACTTCTGGGGCCGTGGTTTTGGTGCCTTCAATGAAGGGGCCGTGGGTGAACTCTGCTTCTCCACCGGCATGACAGGTTATCAAGAAACACTGACAGACCCCTCCTTCGCCGGGCAGATCATCACCTTTACTTTCCCCCACATCGGCAACGTCGGCACCAACGGTGATGATGATGAAGCCCCCACAATGGCCGCCCTAGGCCTCGTGGTGAAAGAGGATGTCACCGCCCCGGCCAACTGGCGGTCCGTTCAGCCGCTTCAAGACTGGCTGAAAGCCCATAAACGGGCTGGCATCAGCGGTGTGGACACACGCGGTATCACCCGCTTGCTGCGGGACAAAGGGCCGCAGAACGCTCTGCTCTTCTACCCTAAAGATGGCCGTTTCGATCTCGCCGCCCTGCGCAAAAAAGCCGCAGAATGGCCCGGTCTGGAAGGGATGGACCTCGTCAAAGAAGTTGCTCAGCCCGCCCGTAACTGGACGAAAACCACATGGCACAACACCCGCCCCGAGCGGGCTGTGAAACGCCGTGTCGTGGCTCTGGATTACGGAGCAAAGGATAACATCCTCCGTAGCCTCGTTGCCGCTGGTTGTGAGGTGCATGTCCTCCCCGGCACCGCCACAGGGGAAGAAATCCTCGCCCTGAAGCCGGAAGGCGTCTTCCTCTCCAACGGTCCAGCAGACCCTGCCGCTACGGCTGTCTATGCTGTCCCGGCCATTCAGGCCGTCATGGAAGCAGACATCCCTGTCTTCGGCATCTGCCTCGGCCATCAGCTTCTGGCCCGGGCACTGGGGGGCACGACCTACAAGCTGGACCGTGGCCATCGTGGTGCCAACCAGCCGGTGAAGGACCTCACGACAGGCCGGGTGGAAATCACCAGCCAGAATCACGGTTTCGCCGTGGATGAGAAGTCCCTGCCCGATACCGTCAAAGTGACACATGTCAGCCTGTTTGATGGCTCTAACGAGGGGCTTGCCTCCACCGTAAAGGAGGCCTTCTCCGTTCAGTATCACCCGGAAGCCAGCCCCGGCCCGACCGATAGTTTCTACCTCTTCGAGCGGTTTGTTGCCGTCATGGACCGCCGCGCCGAGGCCCGCACAACCAGCAAGGCAGGAGCCTGAACCATGCCCAAACGCACAGATATCCGCTCCATCCTCATCATCGGTGCTGGCCCCATCGTCATCGGGCAGGCCTGCGAATTCGACTATTCCGGTGCACAGGCCTGTAAGGCCCTGAAGGAAGAAGGCTACCGGGTCATCCTTCTGAACTCCAACCCAGCCACCATCATGACCGACCCCGGTCTGGCCGATGCGACATACATCGAGCCCATCACGCCGGAATTTGTCGAGCGCATCATCCTCAAGGAAAAGCCGGACGCCGTCCTGCCGACCATGGGGGGCCAGACAGCCCTGAACGCCGCCATGGCATTGGATAAGTCCGGCTTCCTCAAAGCGCATGGCGTGGAGCTAATCGGCGCACGTGCTGACGTGATCGACCGTGCCGAGGACCGTCTGAAGTTCCGTGAAGCGATGGATGCCATCGGTGTGGAAAGCCCCCGCAGTGCCATCGCCCATACGCTGGACGAGGCCCGTACGGCTCTGGAGCATATCGGCCTCCCCGCCATCATCCGCCCCTCCTTCACCATGGGCGGCTCTGGCGGTGGTATTGCCTATAATCGGGAAGAATTCTCCCAGATTGTTGCCAGCGGTCTCGATGCCTCCCCTACCACCGAGGTGCTCATCGAAGAATCCGTCATCGGCTGGAAAGAGTACGAGATGGAGGTGGTCCGTGACGTGGCGGACAACTGCATCATCGTCTGCTCCATCGAGAATATCGACCCGATGGGCGTCCATACCGGGGATTCCATCACCGTAGCCCCGGCCATGACGCTGACAGACAAAGAATATCAGCGGATGCGTGATGTCTCCATCGCCTGCCTACGGGCCATCGGCGTGGAAACAGGCGGTTCCAACGTGCAGTTCGGCGTGAATCCGAAAGATGGCCGCATGGTCGTCATCGAGATGAACCCCCGTGTGTCCCGCTCCTCCGCTCTGGCCTCCAAGGCCACTGGCTTCCCGATCGCCAAGATCGCTGCCAAGCTGGCCGTGGGCTACACGCTGGATGAGCTGACAAACGACATCACCGGCAATATCCCTGCTAGCTTCGAGCCGACCATCGACTATGTCGTCACGAAGATTCCTCGCTTCACCTTCGAGAAATTCCCCAGCACACCGGCTCTGCTCTCCACCTCCATGAAGTCCGTTGGTGAGGCCATGGCCGTGGGCCGCAGCTTCGCTGAATCCCTCCAGAAGGGCCTGCGCTCCATGGAAACCGGCCTGACAGGTCTGGACCCTGTGGAGGCCCCCGGTGATGGTTCCCCGGATGCCTACCGTGCCGCCCTCTCCGAGCCACGGCCGGAACGTATCCTCATGGCCGCACAAGCCTTCCGTGCTGGTCTATCTCTGGAAGACATTCAGGAAGCCTGCCACTTCGAGCCGTGGTTCCTGCGTCAGCTGGAAGCCATCATCGCTACCGAGCGCGAGATCGAAGCGAACGGCCTGCCAGATGATGCCATTAGCCTGCGTCAGATCAAGGCTCAGGGCTTCTCCGACCAGCAGCTTGCCCGCCTGAGCGGCAAAAGCGTGAAGGACGTTGTCGCCCTGCGCACGAAGCTGGATGTTCTGCCTGCCTATCGCCGGATTGATACCTGTGCGGCTGAGTTCTCATCCGACACGCCGTATCTGTACTCCACCTATGAAGGGGGCTTCGGCATCCCGGATTGCGAGAGCCGCCCGACAGATAAGAAAAAGGTCGTCATCCTCGGTGGTGGTCCCAACCGTATTGGTCAGGGTATCGAGTTTGACTATTGCTGCGTCCATGCCGCCTACGCCCTGCGTGAAGCCGGTTTTGAGACCATCATGGTCAACTGTAACCCGGAAACAGTATCCACCGACTATGATACGTCCGATCGTCTCTATTTCGAGCCGCTGACAGCCGAAGACGTCATCAGCCTCGTAAAGAAGGAAATGACGAACGGTACCGTTCTGGGCTGCATCGTGCAGTATGGTGGTCAGACCCCGCTCAAGCTCTCCCGTGCTCTGGAGGAAGCGGGCATTACCCTGCTTGGAACCCCAGCCGATGCCATCGACCGGGCCGAGGACCGGGAACGCTTCCAGGCCATGTTGCGCAAGCTGGGCCTGCGCCAGCCCCGCAACGGCATTGCCCGCACCCCTGACGAAGCCCTGAAGATTGCCGAAGAAGTTGGTTATCCAGTCGTGGCCCGTCCGTCCTATGTGCTGGGTGGCCGTGCCATGGAGATCGTCTATGACAAGGCTGGTCTCTCCAACTATCTCAACACTGTTCTGCGGGCAGCTGGTGAGGAAGTGGCAACAGGGCCGGTCCTGCTGGACCACTACCTGAATGAAGCCATCGAGGCTGACGTGGACTGCATTGCTGATGGCCATGATGTCTATGTCGCCGGGGTGATGGAGCATATTGAAGAAGCCGGTATTCATTCAGGGGATTCTGCCTGCTCCTTGCCGCCTTACACACTCTCCCCAGCTCTGGTAACGGAGCTGAAGGCCCAGACTGAGGCTATGGCTCGTGAACTAGGCATCCGTGGGCTAATGAACGTACAGTTTGCCATCAAGGATGACGAAGTGTTCGTTCTGGAGGTCAACCCCCGTGCCTCCCGTACGGTGCCGTTCGTGGCCAAGGCAACAGGTGTGCCGGTTGCTAAAATCGGTGCCCGCATCATGGCTGGTGCCAGACTGTCCGACTTCCCGCTAGAAGGCCGGTCTGTAGCCCCGCATGTGGCCGTTAAAGAAGCCGTCTTCCCCTTCAACCGCTTCTCTGGCGTTGATACGATCCTTGGGCCAGAAATGCGCTCCACTGGTGAGGTAATGGGGCTGGATGCCAACTTCGAGATGGCCTTTGCTAAGTCCCAGCTAGCAGCCGGTGTGAAGCTCCCTCGGGAAGGCACCGTCTTCCTCTCCGTGCGGGAAAGCGATAAGGCCCATGTGCAGCCTCTAGCCCGCAAGCTGGTGGAAATGGGCTTCACCATCCTTGCCACCCGTGGCACAGCCGAACGGCTGAAGGAAGCCGGCATCCCTGTGACCCGTGTCAATAAGGTGCTGGAGGGTCGCCCGCATTGCGTGGATGCTATCCGCTCCAACGAGGTTCAGATGGTTATCAACACGGCGCAGGGGGGACAGTCCGCTCGAGACAGCTTTGACATCCGCCGCTCTGCCCTGACAATGAACGTGCCGCATTACACGACCATTGCCGGTGCCCGTGCTGTTACCTATGCCATTTCTGTCCTGAAGCAGAAAGAACCGGATGTGGCCCCGCTACAATCCTATTTCCACGGTTCTTTCTGATCGCAAGAGAAGACTTGCAGCACACATAGTGCGCTGTCTATCCTGTGCGCCACAGCGTATGCCGCCCCGCCCTTTTCTGCTCCATGCAGAAGGGGGCGGGGCGGTATGCCATTCACCTCTTTTACCAGTGTGAGGATACCCTCCATGCAGAAAAGCCCCATGACTGCCCAAGGACTAAAACGCCTTGAGGATGAGCTGCGCCAGCTCAAATCAGAGGAGCGCCCCGCTGTCATCCGGGCCATTGCCGAAGCCCGCTCCCACGGCGACCTCTCCGAGAACGCCGAATACCATGCCGCCCGGGAGCGTCAGTCCTTCATCGAAGGGCGTGTGCTGGAGCTGGAAAGCCTGATCTCCACAGCCGAAGTGATCGACCCCACGACTCTCTCTGGCAGCCGCATCCAGTTCGGGGCCACGGTCGAGCTGGTGGATGAAGAAACCGACAAGGAAAGCACCTACCAGATTGTCGGTGCTCACGAAGCTGACATCAAACAGCATCGCATTTCCATCTCTTCCCCCCTTGCCAAAGCACTCATCGGGAAGGAGATTGGGGACAGCGTCTCCGTTCCGGCACCGGGCGGGGATCGTACCTATGAAGTTCTGAAAGTGATCTATAAATAATGCCGGACTCTGCTTCCACAACCAGCCTGACCTTCAACGACGTCAAAGACGCTCAGAAGCGCATTGCCGCCACCATTGCCCGCACTCCCACGATCAGCAATGTGGCCCTTTCCCGGCTGACGGAAGCAGAGATTATTATTAAGCTTGAAAATCTTCAGGCGATTGGCTCCTTCAAGGAACGTGGGGCCGCCAACCGTATGGCCCTACTCACGCCTGAAGAACGTAAGCATGGTGTCATCACTGTTTCAGCAGGCAACCATGCACAGGGTGTAGCACGGCAGGGCAGCTTGCTAGGCGTAGAGGCCACCATCGTGATGCCCCGCTTTACCCCCGCCACCAAGGTGGCGGCTACCCAAAGCTGGGGCGCACGGGTTGTTCTGGCCGGTGAGAACTTTGACGAAGCCGTACAGACAGCAGAAAAAATCCGTAAGGAAGAAGGCCAGACCCTCATCCACCCCTTCAATGACCCCGCTGTTATTGCTGGTCAGGGTACGTGCGCCCTCGAGATGATAGAAGAT
Source organism: Bombella intestini (assembly GCF_002003665.1). GTDB lineage: Bacteria > Pseudomonadota > Alphaproteobacteria > Acetobacterales > Acetobacteraceae > Bombella > Bombella intestini. The sequence continues at coordinate 324,831 of NZ_JATM01000002.1, read as the reverse complement.
GCGCCCGATCTGGACGCCATTGTGGTGCCAATCGGCGGTGGTGGCCTTATGGCCGGTTTTGTCACAGTGCTGAAAGAACTCAGCCCAAAAACAAAACTCTACGGTGTGCAGGTAGAAAACTACTCCCCACTCGGTACATATCCTGAGCCACTCCGCACCGTTCCCGGCGGCTCGACAATCGCTGAAGGCATTGCCGTTGTACAACCGGGCAATCACTGTTTGGATGTCATCGGGAAGAACCTTGATGGCGTATTTGTCGTCAACGAACTTCAGGTCGAAGGTGCCATTACAACACTGGCCGAGAAAGCCCGTCAGGTAGGCGAAGGCGCTGGGGCAACACCACTTGCGGCTATTCTGGCTCATCATGATTTCTTCAAAGGTAAGAAGGTAGGTTTCCCCATCTCTGGCGGCAACATCAATGCCCGCATTCTTGCTCATGTCATTCTCCGCTCCCTGCTGCGGGACGGACGCATCCTACGGCTGATCTTCCAGATTCCCGACCGCCCCGGCCTGCTGGCAGCCATTTCCGAGAAAATTGGCAGCTATGGTGGCAACATCATCGAGGTGTCCCATCACCGCCTCTTCGCTGCTCCTTCCGTGCAGACAGCCGAACTGGTCGTGATGATCGAGGCCCGTGACACGGAACATGCTCTTGAGATTGAGCGTGAACTCTCCCGTCATTATCACGTCGAGCGGGACTGACCTGCACGCCATACCGTAACAAAGGAGAGGCTCTGCCCCATACGGGCAAGGCCTCTCCTTTTCTGTATCAGGCCGTTTCTTCGTCTGGCACAAAGTGTAGGGCCAGACCATTGGTGCAATAACGCAGCCCGGTCGGTGGCGGCCCGTCTGGGAAAACATGGCCCAAATGGCCATGGCACCCCGCGCAATGGATCTCCACCCGCACCATGCCAAGGCTGCGGTCTTCACGCTCACCAACGGCTCCCGGCACAGCCCGGAAGAAGGACGGCCAGCCGGACCCGCTCTCATATTTAGCTGCAGAGCTAAACAGCCTCTTCCCACATCCAGCACAATCATAATGGCCGGGACGCTTCTCATCATTCAACGGACTGGACCCCGGAGGCTCAGTACCGTGGCCATGTAGGATACGCTTCTGCTCGTCACTCAACGGGCCACAGCCACAAGGCTGTACCTTCTTAGATGATTGATCGTGCATAGACATTTCCTCCCCCAAAAACCTTTCCGGGCCCCGGCTAGACAGGCTCCCTATTCTCCGCCACAAAAGGCTTATGGGAATAGATCACCGTATCACCCCGCATACCCCGTCACTAAACTCAATCCAGCCTGATTGATCTCATGCTGTCAGATGTGTTTTTCAAGCCCCATACGACACCATCCAGAAAGGGATTTTCAGGCAGCCCTATGGTTCTGAAGCGGTCCCGCATAGGCACATTCCGCCACTGGCTCTTCCCCTGCCTTATGGTAGCATCCCTTGCTTGGAGGCAGGCTGCTGGTCATGCTACCCCTTCCCAAACAACAGGGCCTGACTCACTCTGGGAGTCCAACGCCCCCCTTCCCACCTCAGAAGCTGGAATCCGCAAAGCACGGGCAGCACGGCTGAATCTACAAAAGTTGTTGGCCCAAAAAGCCCAGCTGCTCCAGCAGAAAGAAGAAGAGACCCGCAAAGCGGAAGCGCAAGCCCATCTTAGCGCTCGCCAACTGACCACCCTCCGCCAGAGACAAGCCCAGCTTGCCCAGCAACATGCGCTTGTTGAGGCTCATCTGGCAAAAATTTCTAATCAGCTGGAACAGCTCAACGCTGGTAGCAACCAGCTCACCAAAAAAGAAAATACCGTTCTGCTGGATGAGGCATCACGCCTTCCAGCTCTCCTACAGCTTGATTCATCACCCGAACTGGCATTGCTCATGCCACCAGACAATCCGGCCATTAGTGCGGCTCTTCCCTTCTCTCTTCTTGCTCTCCGCCATCAACAGAATCAGCAGGCTATGCAGCAAATCCTCCGCCAACAAGACCGCCTGCATAGGGAACAGAACCGGCTAACAGACCAGAGCCTCACCATCGCTGCGCAGGAGAACCGCCTCCAGACCCGTCAAAACGAGGCGGAGAACAGAGCCGAGCACGCTGCCATACAATCGGAACAAGCCCAGCAAGCCCTGCTGAAGCAACAAGCCCTTCTGACACAGGCCCGCCAGAGTACAGAGGCTCTAACCGCCATCATCACAGTTCTAGCCAAACAGGAAGCTGACACCCGCCGCCACTTGCGGGCACAAAAGGCCCGGTTCCACAAACTACACCAACCCCATAAAGAGCAGGAGATTGAAGAGCAGGATCGTAGCTTTAATCCGGGTAAAGGGATCACAAAAGGTTCAGCACGGGCCCCTGTGCAGGGGCGCATCGTGACACATTGGGCACAACCTACAGAGGCCGGACCTGCCACAGGGCTAACTTACCAGACAGCACCTGCTGCCCCTGTCACAGCCCCCTGCACGGGCCGTCTACTTTTTAGCGGGACATTCCGCTCCTTCGGTCTCATGGTGATTCTGGATTGCGGACAGAAGCAGCGGCTCGTTCTGGCAGGGTTGGGTTCGCTCCAGCTCAAGAGTGGCCAATCCGTCCGCCAAGGAGGATTGATTGGCCAGATGCCCGGCCAAAACCCGCTTCTTTTCGTGCAGCTCCGTCAAGGTACAAAGCTCATGGACCCGGCCCGCTTCTTCTGAAACCCCTAGGGAGTTTCACCTATGCCGAAAACACTGTAAGCTAGTTGCATTATATTTCTGGGCCCGGGCCCTGTAATACCGCCCACGGCGGAACGCCTGCCTTCTAAATGTTAAGGAATAGACCGACCATGAACTTCCGCACTGGCCTGATGCTGGGTCTTGCCTGTTCAGCAATGGGTGTTGCCTCTGGTACCTTCATGACCAACCGCCCGGCCCTCATTTCCACCGCCTGGGCGCAGGAAGCCGCAAACAAGGACAGTAACAACACTCCGGCCAACAGCAACGACAGCAACAATGCTGAGACCGTCCGTATGCTGACACTTCTCGGCACGGTGATGGATATTGCTCACTCGGAATATGTTTCTCCCCTGCCCAACAAAAAGCTCATCCGCAATGCCATTGACGGGATGATCAGTAATCTGGACCCCCACTCCTCCTTCATGGATGCTCAGCAGCTCAAGGACATGCAGGACGAAATGTCCGGTCAATTTGGCGGGTTAGGGCTACAGGTCCAAGGTGAATCTGGCCATGTCCGGGTCATCTCCCCTATTGATGGCACACCAGCAGCCCGTGCGGGCATCCAATCTGGCGATGTCATCACCATGGTGGATAATAAAAGCATCGCCGACCTCACACTGGATCAAGCCGTCCGCAAGATGCGGGGTAAGCCGGGAACACAAATCACCCTAACCATCCTGCGCCCTAAGACCGGCAAACAGCAGAATCTCACCCTCACGCGGGAGATCATCCATGTGCAGATCGTCCGTTCGGCCCTCTATGGGCAGACAGGCTATATCCGCCTCAGCGAATTTGATGATTCGCTTGAGAAAGAAATGCGCAAGGCTTACGGAAAGCTTGTTCAATCTGTCGCCAAGACGCCTTACAAAACCCTGAACGGCCTTGTGCTGGACCTCCGTTCCGACCCGGGTGGAAAGCTGGACCAGGCCATTGCCGTGGCTCGTGACTTCATCAAGAACGGTGAGATCGTCTCCATTCGTGGCCGCCACCCGGAAGGCAACCAGCACTGGGATGGTGTCGACAGGGACATCACCCACGGCCTGCCCATTATCGTTCTAACCAACGCTGGGTCGGCTTCCGCCAGTGAAATTGTGGCCGGTGCGCTAAAAGACCATCGCCGTGCCGTCATTATGGGGGATCGGACCTTCGGCAAGGGGTCCGTCCAGACGATTATCCCTATCGCCGATCAAGGGGCTATCCGGCTGACAACGGCCCGCTATTATACACCTTCTGGTCGGTCCATTCAGGGGCTGGGCATCACACCGGATGTGCCCGTGCTAGCAAGCCGGGATGATGACAGCCTCTTTACATACCATGAGGCCGATCTCGCCCATACCATCACCAACACGGATGGCAAACTGCCCAAGGAAGCCCCTCGGACAGACCTGCCTGCTTTTGCCAAAACCGTAGAACGTCTTCCCCCAGCCAAATGGCCTACTTTCGACCCCACGAAGCCGGAAACCGACTTCCAGCTTCAGCAGGCTCTACACTTCATCAACGCACAGGCTGGCGGGCCTGATGCTGCCCGTGAGGCCGCCCTGCTTGCCCATCCGCAGCTACCCCATGACGCTACCCCTAGCGAAAACAAGGACGATGCTGCGACAAAGGCAAAGAAGTAAGACCATGACCCTGCGTGAAACACTGGCTTACCGCCCCAATGTCGGCATTGTTCTCTTCAACGGGAAAGGCGAAATCTTCATGGCCCGCCGAGCGGACCTGCCGGGTGATATCTGGCAGTTCCCTCAAGGTGGCATTGATGAAGGCGAAGAGCCGGAACAAGCCGTCTGGCGGGAAATGAAAGAGGAAATCGGCACGAATAACGCTGCTATGATCGGCAAACGTGACGGCTGGTTTCTTTACGACCTACCGGACCACCTCATCGGCAAGGCCCTACATGGAAAGTATCGAGGGCAAAAGCAACAATGGTTCCTCTTCCGCTTTACCGGCCACGACAGCGACATCAAGCTGGATACGTTCGAGGAAATCGAGTTCACCACATGGCGTTGGGTACCGCCAGAGGATATCCTCAGCGGCGCGTATAATCTGGGCTTCAAGAAAGAGGTTTATGAACGGCTTTTGCCGGACATCCTTGCCATCTATCAAGCAGCTCCCAAGGCCTGAGCCTTCACCAGCCGGGCATAAAGCCCGGCTTTGGCCATGAGTTGGGTATGCGTACCCATCTCGATAATCTGGCCCTGATCCAGCACGACAATGTGATCGGCACTCTGCACGGTGGAAAGCCGATGAGCCACAATAAGCGTTGTGCGCCCTTGCCGTAGCTGGGTCAGAGCCTCCTGCACACGGGCTTCATTCTCTGAATCCAGCGCACTAGTGGCTTCATCTAGCAGGAGCAGACGGGGGTTACGCAGCAAGGCACGTGCCAACATGATGCGCTGCCGCTGCCCGCCAGAAAGCCGCTGCCCACCGGGGCCAATAACTGTCTCCAGCCCTTCTGGCAGATCATGCACAAAATCTAGTGCTGCCATCTGGCAGAGCGCATCCACTTCCGCCCGTGTTGCGGAAGGGCGGCCAAGCTGGATGTTCTCCCGCACACTCATATCGAACAGAGCCGTTTCTTGGCTGACATAAGCCAGATGATCCCTCAGACTGGCCAGTGTAAGGGAGCGTATATCTACCCCCTCCAACGTGATCGCCCCTTCCGTCACGTCAAACAGGCGGGGGATCAGGGCCAGCATGGTGGACTTCCCCGCTCCACTCGGCCCAACCAGAGCCACACTTTGCCCCGGCTTCACCTCCAACGTGAGATGCCGCACCCCGTAATGGCCGTCTTCATAACGGTAAGACACATTTTTAAAAACGAGATGCCCCGGTCCTTCTGGCAGAGGGCGGGCATCTGGATAGTCCTTTACGGTTGCCGGTTCATCCATGACGGCAAAAATACGCCCCAGTCCGGCTAACCCTTCCTGCATAGACGTATTCAACGACCCCAAAGCCCGCAATGGCCGAGACGCCGCAAATAGGGCCGCAATAAACGCCGTGAAGTCCCCCAGCGTTGCCCCGCCCATCGCTGCCCGCCAGCCAGCAAAGCCCAACACGAAGGCAATTGCCACCCCGCCGATAACTTCCAGCATTGGGTCCAGACGGGCACGATTGCTTGCAATGCGGAAGAACATGTCATGCAGACGATCCAATGCAGAACCAATGCGCTGGTGCTCATGCGCTTCCATGCGGTAAATGCGTATCTGCCGGGATAGAGAAAAACTTTCCGTCAGCAGAGCGGAGGCTTCACCAACTTGCTCCTGCATCCCACCAGAGGCCCGCCGTACCCGCCGCCCCAGCTTTTGCACGGGGATGATGGCCAGCGGGTAGAGCACGACCGCAATCAGGCTCAGTTCCCAGTCTGTCCAGATCATGGACGCCACAAGCCCAATGATGGTAATGACATCACCCAACGCATTGACCGAGCGGGTCAATGCCTCTCGCATGGCGAGGGCATCGGTCGTAAAGCGAGCAGCCCAGCGGGCGGGGGCTTCCTTCTCGATCCGGGCGACATCAGCTTGCAGCGCATGAGTGAACATACGCTCTTGAAGACGCCGCACGACCTGAAGAACCAATGCCTGCACACTGACATTCTGCCCGTACTGCGCCAAAGCCTTCGCCCCCGTCACCGCCACCACCAGCATAGGAATCTGGTACAAGATGCGGGGATCATGCGCTGTGAACATGTCGATTGCCCGCTTGATGACAAGCGGATAAGCGACTGTCAGCAGGGCCATGACAACCGTCAACACGATTATGACCAGCAGACGGAGCCGATTATGGGCAATGTCTTCCCGCCAGAGCCGCCGCATCAGGGAGAAGGTTGTATCATGTGCAGCCCCATCAACGAGGAACTGCCTGTCTGTCTGCTGTGCCATGTAAGCCTTCTATCAGGCTCCTTACCGAGGTGAAAGCTGCCTACCCAGCCACTCCCGACAGGCTACAGCATCCGGGCGACAGCCCCGCTCCAGCCACCAGAGCTGCGTTTGTTTCAACCACTGTCCCATTTCCGGCCCCGGCGTCACGCCAAGCGCAATCAAATCCCGCCCAGCCAGAGGAAATACCGGTTGCTCCAGCCCTTCCAGACGATGCCGCAACTCATCCCAACCAGAATCAGGCCTCCCAAGCTCCTGCGCCTGCACCAGCCAGCTCCGCAGTAACAGAATGGACCTATCTTGCTGGAAAAGAACCCGCCTCAAAGCGTCATCATCCAACGTGGCCGCCAGCTTTGGTTCCGGCTTGGCAAAAGCGGTTAACATGGCTCGGCTCTCGTTGGAGAGTTTCAAATAGGCACCAATCTCGGCCACTCCCTGCCCGCCCACACCACCGGGTGGATACAGCACCGCTAGTCTATGCAATGGCTCGGATGGGTCATCACAAGCCAGCAAACGCTCTAGATCGGACAAAGGCGCATGGTGGGGCAGAAGCACAGCAAGACTGCCCGTCTCCTCCATCAGCCCCAGCGTCCGCAGAAGCTGCGGGCCTGAGAGTATCTTCAACAACTCCATCGCCACACGTTCGACCGAAAGACGGGCCATCATATCTTTTAGGCGTGCGATGGCCTGACAGGCTTCTTCATCCGGCTGACCCCGGCCATACCGGGCAAAGAACCGGAAAAAACGCAAGCACCGCAGGGCGTCTTCCTCAATTCGCTGGGCAGCTTGACCAACAAAGCGCACCCGCCCCGCCCGAAGATCATCCACCCCTCCGAAGTAATCGTAAAGCTGCCCTTCCTGATCCAACGACATGGCATTGATCGTAAAATCTCGCCGCTGGGCGTCTTCCTGCCAATCATCTGTCCACGCCACAACAGCATGACGGCCATCGGTGCTGACATCACGCCGCAGGGTGGTAATCTCATAAGGATGATGGTTGATCACCGCCGTGACGGTGCCATGCTCAAGACCGGTTGGAATTACCTTGGCCCCCACCTGTTCAAGCCGCCTCTGCGCTTCCTCCGGCGGGAAAGGGCTGGCCAGATCAAGATCATGCACCTCACGCCCGCACAGAAGGTCGCGTACGCAGCCCCCCACTAACCGGGCCTGTGGCAGAGCCTCCCAAATGCGGCTCAATCCAGCATAACCGGGCACGGTAGAAAGAGCTTCCCGAAGAACTTCAGACGCTGGGCTCAAGGCCATCACAAACAGGACTCCTCAACATCATCCACAGTCTCATCTGGCAAACGGGAGAGAGGAAAGAATATCCCTTGGCTCCAGACACCCAAACAAGGCTCCCCTTCCACACACCCCGGCACAGCTAGAGCGGCTAGCTCGAATAACACGGCACGGCTGATGCGGGCTAGAATGGGTTGGCCTCCGGCCCCGGTTCGCATGTGGATGTAGGGTATAGTCGCCCCATCAGCCGGGCGGTCCCAGTCACAAAGCAAGGGATGTTCTGCATCCACACAAACAATCTCATCTAGATTAGTCCGCAGGCAGAGCGTCTGCGTCTTCTCCGAACATCCCCGGAAGTCCAGCTCTACGGCCAGAAAAGGGACATCATCCACCTGAATGACCCCCGCCTCTGTCGGTGTCCGCAGCCAATAACGACCTTTATGGTCTCGATCGAGACAAGACGCAAATAGGCACAGCATCGCCTTACGGCGAATGGGCGTCCCCCGATATAGCCATGCCCCATCCCGCCGGATGTGGAAAGGCAGATGGATGACCATATCATCCTCGGACATCACGGCCTCATCCGGCCCCTCAAGAACGGGTATAGGCCTTTCATAAGGCTTGATGCTCATGATCGCCTCCCTACTCCCTCATCACAACCCGTCACCATGCCATCCTTCCATCACGATGAACCCCTATGATGGTCCACCACTTTCCTGCGGCACTCCCTTTTTAAAGGGCACCCTTACATGGTAGCTTACCGCCTGCTCCAGAGTTGGGAATGATCCCGGCCTGTTAAAACCCCCCTACCCTCTGGTTTCCGAATCTGTAATGACCCAGCATCCTTCCATTACCAACTCAACCTCTGCTCCACAGGGAAAAGCTCCTCACCCAGACGATACCGTGCGTACCTTTGACGGGCTGGCCCCCCGGCTGAAAAAACTCACGCAGGAAATCGGCCGAATCGTCCTCGGGCAGGAAACAGTCATCCAGAATGTGCTGACAACCCTGCTGGGCGGTGGCCATGCGCTGCTGCTTGGTGCGCCCGGGCTAGGCAAGACACTGCTGGTGAATAGCTGCGCTCACGTTCTAGGGCTGGAGGATAGCCGCATCCAGTTCACGCCCGACCTCATGCCCTCCGACATCACCGGAGCGGAGATTTTGGAGCAGGATGAACAGGGCAAACGGCATTTCCGCTTTCTACCGGGGCCCCTTTTCGGGCAACTGGTTCTAGCTGATGAAATTAACCGAGCCAGCCCCCGCACTCAGTCTGCCCTGCTACAGGCCATGGCAGAGGGACATGTCACGCAGGGAGGTAAGACATGGGCTTTGCCAAAGCCCTTCCATGTTCTGGCCACCCAGAATCCCATCGAGCAAGAGGGGACGTACCCTCTACCAGAAGCCCAGCTGGACCGTTTCATGATGCGTATTCCACTGGACTTCCCCGCTCGGGATGCCGAACGGCGGATGCTGCTCCAGACCACAGGTGCTACAAAACGGAAAGCCGAACGTCTTTTCTCCACAGCCGACCTGCTCGCTACGCAGAAGCTCGTACGTACGTTGCCTGTGGGGGAAACAATCGTGGAAGCCATTCTCACCCTTGTTCGGGGTCTCCGCCCGCAAGATGAGACTGCGAGTGATGACGTCCGCAATGCTCTGGATTATGGCCCCGGCCCCCGTGCTGCCCAGTCCCTCATGATCGCCAGCCGAGCACGGGCTATGCTGCATGGGCGACTTTCCCCCTCACTGGAAGATATCCGCATGCTGGCAGAACCCGTTTTGGCTCACCGTCTAGGTGTCAACTTTGCCGCCCAGACGCAGGGTGTGGATGCCCGGCAGCTCATCGCTGCACAGCTAAAGCGCATCGGCTAGACCGGCCCGTTACGACATCGCCCAGAGTACGGACATGGCCAGCTCCTCCTTCTTCCAACGGTTCTTCAACTCCCGCAGCAAAGAACCCGATACAGGCCCGCAGCCCATCCCCCTGCCAGAGCTGGTACTAGCAGCCCGTGGGCTGGCACGGCAGCTACGCAGCGGGCCACACGGTAATCGCCGGGCTGGAGATGGGCATGAATTCTGGCAGTTCCGCCCCCATCAGCCGACAGAACCTGCCTCCCTGATCGACTGGAAACAGTCTGCCCGCTCACCAGAGCCCGATCTGCTCTGGGTTCGTGAGCGGGAGCAGCACACCCCCCGCCCCCTCTTCATCTGGGTAGACCCTTCAGCCTCCATGCGCTGGCGTTCCACCACGGCCCTACCCAGCAAATATGGCGCCGCTCTGGAGGATGCTCTCGCCCTTGGGCAAGCAACCATGCTGGGAGGTGAAGATGTTGGTATTCCCGGCTCCCGCACCCGTTTTTCAGGTCATCAGGCCCTCCCTCGGCTGGCCCATGCTCTTACGCAGCTTCCTACGCAGGATGGCACAGGCACCGATGCCGTATTGCCCGGTTTTGCCAGTATTCCCCCTCGTGCTTCCCTGCTGCTTGTCAGTGATTTCCTCTGGCCAGAAGAGAGCATACAACGCTGCCTTGCCCATCTGGCCACCCATCCCGGCCCTATTGCCCTGCTAGCCGTACTGGACCCGCAGGAACAGCATCTGCCTTTCAGTGGGTCCGTCCAGTTCAGCAGCTGCGAGGCAGAACCGGACGTAACACTCCCCGCCATGGAGAGCCTACATAACGCTTATCAGCTACGGCTAACCGAACATTTCAGACAGCTCGAAAAAGTCGGACGAGGGCAGCGGCCATTTTTCCGCTTTCACATCACCGATCAACCCGCCCTGCCGGTTCTAGCAGGCTGCCATAACTTTTTGCGGGAGCGGGCATGACCTTCCTTTCCCCTTACCTGCTGCTATTTCTGCTCGTTCTACCCGCCTTATGGTGGCTGGTCCGCGCTATTCCACCTCAACCCCGGCGGCAACGCTTCCCCTCCCTCATTCTGCTGCGTACGCTCTCACCTACCCGGCAGGATGCAGCACGCACACCGCTCTGGCTTCTGATCCTACGTATGGCCGCCTTGGCTCTGCTTATTCTGGCGTTCTCCCAACCGCTCTATATTCCTCAGCAGAACCACCAGACACCACAAAACCTGTTGCTCATTCTGGATAATGATTGGGCGGCCACTCCCCATTGGGAAGACCGGAAAAAACATGCTCTTGCCCTCGGCGAGGCTACCCTCCGTTCTGGTGGACATGTGGCCCTCCTGCTCAGTGCACCAGAGGCCGATGGCCATATGCCGCATCTCCTCCAGCCTGCGGACCGTATGGCTCTTCAACAGGTGCTGGCCGGCCTGTCAGCACAACCGTGGCCCAGCGACCGGAAAGCCCTTGCCCGAGAGCTTCAAGCTCTAGGCCCGAAATTGCGTGATACCACGGTCATCACCCTGTCTGATGGGGTGGCACAACCCGGTGATGAGGCCCTGCAATCATCCCTCCAACCAGCCCAGCGCAAGGAAGATATACGCTGGCCTCGCTGTGACCTCCTCCGCCTCTCCATACAGCATAGCCCTCATGTGATGGTCCAAGCTGAGACACTCCCCGACTGCCCCAAGCAGACACTCCGCCTACTGGGCATGAAGCTAGGGACCAGCAACCATTTCACCACTCAGGCCAACGCCCTCCTCCCCACGGGTGCCCCGCATGAGCTGGAATCCCTACTACCGGACTCATCAAGCCTTGATGCCCTAAGCCTGCCCTCCGTTCCCGGTCCGGCTGGGATCGTACTACTACCCGGCAAAGCAGGGCAGCGGCGAATTGGCCTTCTACGCACTAATGGGGACGATACCCCGCTGACAGGTAGCAATTTCTATCTGGCCCGGGCCATGCAGGCCGTCATCCCCTATCAGGAAGGAACAGCAGACAGCCTCCTCCCTCGCCACCCGGACATCATGATCGCTACGGATGGCACCCTCTCCGGCACAGCCTTGGATGACGTACTCGCCTGGGTTCGCAAAGGGGGTATCCTTATCCGCTTTGCAGGGCCTGATCTTGCACGCCAGAGCCAGCAAACCATGAAAAATGATGAAGCTGCTCTCCTACCCGTACCACTTCTCTCCGGTATGCGGCAGCTTGGCGGGCCGATGTCATGGGGGACCCCACAGAAGCTGGCTCCTTTCCCTATAAACACCCCTTTTGCTGGCCTGACCATTCCTGATGACGCTACCATTTTCCGCCAGCTACTGGCCCAGCCTACAGACGACCTATCCCGCCATGTCTGGGCCACATTAACGGACGGTACCCCGCTCGTGACAGCCCGGCGAGAAGGCCGTGGTCTAACAGTCCTCTTCCACATCACCCCAACAGCGGATTGGTCGAGCCTGCCCCTCTCTGGCCTGTTCCCTCAGATGATGGAACGCCTCATTACCCGTACACCCACCATGCAGCAGACAGACGATACCTCTCACACCCAGTCGGACAGCCTTGCGCCGTGGCGGGTTTTGAACACTGACAAAACACTTGGTCTGCCTGCCCCGTCTGTCCGCCCTCTCCTCAAGACAACAGACCAAGCAGTCGATGCCCTCCATCAGGTCGGCTTCTATGGCGGGGCAGCGCAGCATCACCCGCTCAATCTCGCCGACAATCAACGACCTTTAGCTGATGAAATGGCACTCGGTTCACTCAGACCCGCTGGACAGGCCGTACTGGAGCATCCTCTCTGGCCAGCCCTTCTGCTTCTGGCTCTCGGCCTTCTGCTGCTGGATCTCTGTCTCTCTCTCGGCCGATCCGGACTTTTCCGCCTCTCCCGGCGGGCTGTTCTCGGCTTAGGAGCCGGACTGCTGGCCGGAGGGCTTCAGGCTCCATCCCTCCATGCAACGGACATAAATCAAGCCGTACCTGCTGCCGCTCTGGCAACACGTTTAGCCCATATCCAGACGGGTGATGCCACGACAGACGATGCCGTTCAGCAGGGACTGGAAGGGCTGACGGCCTTTCTGAACCAGCGCAGCACAACGCATTTGGACCATCCCGTTGGCGTTGTGCCGGGACAGGATGACCTTGCCTTCTACCCGCTTCTCTATTGGCCCATCATACCCGGAACCCATCTGGATGATGCAGGGAAAGCCGCACTGAAGGCCTATATCCAGCATAACGGTATGATCCTGATTGATGAAATGGGCGCAGGAGGTGCTATGGACGGTACAGATGGTTCCGCCACGCGTACGGCCCTCAAAAATGCGACAGAAGGTCTGCCCATCCCGTCACTCACCACCCTGAATGAGCAGCATACCCTTTCCCATACCTTCTATCTGCTACACGACTTTCCCGGCCGCATTGCAGGACAGCCCGTCTATGTCGCCCGACAGGGGAATGACGATAGCGAGAATGTTAGCCCTGTCATCATCGGCAATGCCGACTGGGCCCATGCTTGGGCCGTGGACAGAAACGGGGAGCATCCCTTCGCTGTCATCCCTGATGGAGAGAGCCAGCGTACTCTGGCCTATCGTTTTGGCTTCAACACCATCATCTATGCGCTGACAGGCAACTATAAAAACGACCAACGCCATTATCCAGAAATGCTGAAACGCCTCAAAAACGGGCCGGATGATGGGTCAGATGGCCCCGATGAAAGTGAGGCTCCATGACAGGCGCACCTTCTTCCATCATTTGGGCACCTTTTCTGCCTCTCTGGCTCCTCACGACACTGGCCGCCCTCTGCCTGCTGATCGGCCTTTATGGTGCATTACGGAGGAGCCGGGGCGTCCTCTGGCGAATGGGTGCCCTACTGCTGGGGCTACTCTGGCTGGCTAACCCACGACAGACACATCCTCACATGCAGGTCCAACCACAAGATGCGCTCCTTGTAGTGGACATATCCCCCTCCATGGGGATTGGAGACCGGCAGAAACTCGTCCAGCAGGCCCGAACCCAACTGCTGAAGCAAGGCCAGACGCTGCATGACCTGACGATCCATGAGCTGGAGGTTCCCGGTGGAAACGGACAGGGAACACGCCTTTTTGAGGCCATGGACCGGGCGGCTCTCTCCCTGAACAATCCGGCAGGAATCTTCCTACTGACTGATGGGATGGACCATGACATTCCCAGCCAGCTTCCTCCTTCCCTCAAGGATATGACAGGACGTGTCATTCCCCTACATCTTCTACTTTCTGCCAAGGGAGAAGAAACAGATAGACGGCTGAGAGTTCTTAGTGCTCCGCCTTACGTTATTATCGGCCAGACAGCGCATATCCGCATTCAGGTAGATGATCTCGGCACAACAGAGGGGCAGCCTGTCGATATTCTGGAACATGGCCCCGATGGCCAAAGCAAAATACTGGCCCATACGCAAAGCGGCCAGCCTGTGGACCTAGATGTGCCCGTTACCCATGCTGGCCTTACTCTAAAAGAACTCACGGCTTCTCCCCTACAGGGTGAAGCCTCCCTACGGAACAACAGCACCATCCTGCGCCTTCAAGGTGTGCGGGACAGGTTGCGGGTGCTTCTGGTTTCCGGCGTGCCCAATCAGGGGGCCCGTGTCTGGCGTACTCTGCTAAAGGCCGATCCTTCTGTTGATCTCGTGCATTTTACCATTCTGCGCTCCCCGGATACGGAGGATGACACGCCTCTTTCCGATCTCGCCCTGATCCCCTTTCCTACGCACGAACTATTCGCCCAAAAGATCAACAGCTTCGATCTCATCATTCTGGACGGCTTCCGCAACCAGAACATCCTACCGGAAAGCTATCTGGAAAATATTGCCCGTTATGTCCGCAAAGGTGGGGGGCTGCTGGTAGTCGGTGGGCCAGAAATGACGCAGATCGGTACCCTGCAAGATACCCCTGTCGGCTCTGTTCTACCGGCTCATATCCCGGCGGAAAATGGTGTCATTACACAATCTTTCTCTCCAGAGCGTACAACGTTGGGCCTTTCCCATCCTGTTACGCAGGCTCTGCCAGAACATGGACCATGGGGTAGTAAATGGGGGCCATGGTACAGGGCTCTCCGCACGGACCAGACGCAGGGCCGTACTCTACTAGCCACACCATCCGGCTCGCCTCTACTTGTGTTGGACCAACGGGGACAGGGGCGTGTGGCCATGCTGCTCTCGGACCAGATATGGCTCTGGTCTCGTGGGGAAAAAGGCGGCGGCCCACAAGCCGAGCTGCTGCGCCGCCTTTCGCACTGGCTGATGAAAGAACCGGAGCTAGAGGAAAATCAACTCGAAGCTCACATCGACCAAGGCCGCCTGACCGTCACCAGAACCACCCTCACACCGCTGCATGATGTGCAAGCGGATGTCATCGGGCCGAATGGGCACCATACAGCTCTTCCCCTCACCCATGTGCCAGAACATGAAAACCTCTGGTCGGGGAACCTGCTGCTACCCTCCCTGCCCGAACAAACCGGGCGGATATGGACCATTCGTCAGGATGAACTCAGCACGACCGTAGCCTTGCCTGATACTAACCCGCTGGAGGATCAAGACCTCCGCAGTACCGCTACCGGGCTGGCCTCTCTTGTCGCCCACTCTGGTGGGGGTGTGTTCTGGCTGGGGTCTGGCAGCGTGCCGGAGATAAGACAAATTGCCGAGGGCCATACCCTGCATGGTAAAGGCTGGGCCGGTTTGCCTCTACACCAAACAGCCCTCTCCACCGGCAATACCAGCACAGCTTTTCTACCGGGATGGCTGCTTCTCATCCTCATTCTTGCAATGATGGGCCTTGGCTGGTGGCGTGAAGGACGGTAGAACAACAATAATCCTGCGTTGTGGCCCCGTGGTTCTGTAAAACTGACAGGCCCTTGCCACGGCCTGACGTGATCCCTGCGGCCCGTCCCGTGGCTGGTAGAAGAGAAGGCACTGTTCCCGATCATGCGCCCATTGAGTTCATTCCTGCCCCGTCTCGCTTTCGCCATCGGTCTTTCGGCTGCTTCGGTTGTGGTTATGCCACACCGTGCTCATGCACAGTCCGCTGATGAAGCTGAAGCCGAACAGGAAGCTATGGATGCCCAGAAACAGGCTGACGCCCGCAAGGAGGCACGCCGCTCTGCTCCGCCTTCAGCTCTGCCGGGTGCTGACGCCGATGATGGCGACAACAGCCACGCTCGAGTGGACATCAATCCAACGGCTGCCCTCTTTGATGCCATCAATCGTGGCTCCCTCCTTGGTGCAAAAGAGGCCCTGAGCCGTGGTGCGGACATCAATGCCCGTAACGTACTGGAGCAGACCCCGCTGGACCTCGCCATCGACCTCGGTCGCAATGACATCATGTTCCAGCTTCTCTCCCTGCGGACCTACAACCCAGACGGCAAGCTCATCACCAGCACTACACATGATGAAACCGACACCCATATTTCCATCAACGGTCAAGCCAGCCTCGCTGCTAAAGCTCCGGCGCCTGTTGTGGAAAATCCGGGGCAGCCACTCCCATCAGTCGGCTTCCTAGGCTTTAATGGGCCATCCGCTCCTCCAGCTCGGAAGGCCGTGACCCATGCACCGCAACATGGTGTCCGTCCGGTTGCACATCATACAACTCACCACAATGCGCCCGCCCATACGGCAACGCCGCAGTAAGCGACCGCTTCGTTCCTGAAGCCCACAAAAAAGCCCTTCCCGGGAGAACCCGGAGAAGGGCTTTTTTTTATGATCTCTACGGCCTAGTCAGGAAGACGCCATCAGGGGCAGTGCGCTGTAATAAATGATGGAAATACCTGCGAGGCAGATGAGGAACACCAACAGGTCCCAACAGAAACTAACAAACGCAGAGCGCTTCTGCGGGCGCATGATGACGATATGAAACAGAATGGCAAAAACCAGTGCGATAACAGCAATGACCAGCCCTGTATGTGTCTCAAAAAAATTCACGCTCCACCCTCCTTCATGTCCTGAAGTACCCGACTTCAGGCACTCCTACGCAACAGGTGCGTCTCTTGCCGCAAGGTATCAATGGGTAAGAACTGCCCGTCCCGCTCAAAATACCAGAATGTCCAACCGTTGCAGGATGCCGCATTCGTCAACAGAGCCCCCAGTTTATGGATAGACCCCCGATGCTGGCCAGAAACCAGCGTGCCATCTGGCGAGACACGGGCCTTCAACCGCCGTTGACGATCGTACACAACCGTACCGGCAGGCAAACTGCCATTCTCCACGAATGACCCGAAGGGAATACGGGGCATCTCCCTCTTGGCCGGAGTGATCTCCAACTGATCCGCCGGGAGAGCCTCCACCCGCTCCAGACGGGCTTCTGCTGCTTTGATGTAATCCGGGTGACGCTCAATAGCGAGATAACGACGCCCTAGCTTTTTGGCCACGGCGGGCGTGGTACCCGTTCCACAAAACGGATCTAGCACCACATCATCCTCTACGGTCGAGGCCAGCAGAGTACGGTGCAGAAGGCTTTCCGGCTTCTGCGTTGGGTGCAGCTTCAGCCCATGCTCATTCTTCAGCCGCTCATTCCCCGTGCAAAGAGGTAGATACCAATCCGAACGCATCTGAAGGTCCTCATTAAGGGCCTTCATCGCCTGATAATTAAAACGATACTTACTCTCCGGGCCACGAGCTGCCCAGATCAGCGTTTCATGAGCATTTGTAAAGCGACGTCCCCGGAAATTGGGCATTGGGTTCGACTTACGCCAGATAATATCATTCAGGATCCAAAAGCCCAAATCCTGCATGATCGCCCCAAGACGAAAGATATTATGATAAGAACCAATAACCCAGATGGTACCATCCTTGTGCAATAGGCGTCGTGCCTCACCTAGCCATGCACGGGTGAATTCATCATAGGCCTCATAGCCCGTGAACTTATCCCAGTCGTCATCCACGCCATCCACCACGCTCTCATCCGGGCGGCGCAATTCTCCCCTCAACTGGAGATTATAAGGGGGATCGGCAAAAATACAGTTCACACTGGCATCTGGGAGGGTCTTCATCACCTCCACACATTCCCCACGTAAAATCCTGTTCAGGGGCATATCCGCTTTCATGCTGCGTGAACCTTTGCTGCGATCATCTGCTTCACAGGGGCAAAGCTGCGCCTGTGGTGGAGGGTTACACCCTCTTCTTTTAATCCTGTCAGATGATGTGCCGTGCCGTATCCGGCGTTTCGCTCCCAGCCGTAATCACCATGCCGTGTGGCAAGGCGGGTCATGAGCCTATCCCGTACAACCTTAGCCAGAATGGAGGCTGCAGCAATGGAGAGGCTCTTGCCATCCCCCTTGATAACCGTCTCCACCGTACAAGGCAGCTTCGGAGCACGGTTACCATCAATCAGGGCAGCAACCGGCCATTCCCCCAGCTCTTCAGCCAGACGATACATGGCACGCTGCATAGCCAAATGGCAGGCCTGACCGATATTCAGCCGGTCGATCTCCGGGACAGAAGCCGCACCAAGAGCAGCACAGACCGTATCGTCCTCTAGCAGGGCCGCATAAGCCTTCTCACGCCGGCGGGCTGTCAGCTTCTTGGAATCATCCAACAAGCCGGACAGAAAGGGCGATGGCGGCGTGCGGAACACAACAGCAGCCGCCACAACAGGCCCAGCCAAAGGGCCACGACCGACTTCGTCCACACCGGCCACAAGCCCGTCATACTGTTCTTCCAGGCTATAATCCGGCATGGGGTCCTTCTTCCGCTCGCCTCACACGGCACATCATCTGTAATGCGCCGATTCTGAATCACTCCGAGTCGAAAGAAAAGACCTTTTTTAAAATAAAATGAGTCAAGAGTAGAATTTGGAATGATACTGCCTAAAAAATAGGCATACACTCATCAAACCGCTCTATTAAAGCTGTTCCTGCCCATCCTGAGAGGGGGCTGTCTCGTCTGTTCCAGCATCGTGGTGCCCATCCTGACCCGGCTGCACTTTATGCGGCGCAGAGGCAGCAGGCTGCTCTACCTGTTTCTGCTTCAAGAACAGATCGAACCCCGGCGGAGGATTAGAAAGCAAAATGGCCGCTTGCAGAAGGTTCAGCAAAATATAGGCAGCAAATAACCCACCTCCCCGATGGAGCACCTTTTTACGGCACCAAAAATACCCCGGTAGAAACAGCCACCACCAGAAAGATGGCGGCCTCACCCCAGCACGAGCTAGCGTCTGC
The DNA here is from genome assembly GCF_002003665.1 of Bombella intestini. Lineage (GTDB taxonomy): Bacteria > Pseudomonadota > Alphaproteobacteria > Acetobacterales > Acetobacteraceae > Bombella > Bombella intestini. The sequence continues at coordinate 305,967 of NZ_JATM01000002.1, read as the reverse complement.
CGATCTTTCACGAGAGTTAGAAACAAAATGGCAGAGATGCAGAGGCCCGTTATGGGTCGCCCCGGTGTCACGGCCCAATGTGTCTGCTGGCCAACCACCAATAGTAGAAGGTCAATCAGCCCGGGCACTAGCATCAGCCAAGCCCAGATGGAGGAAACATGCCCCTCCTTTTTAGCTTCACCAGATGCGAGCTGTTTCTCGGTGGAAATGAGTATCCGAACACCAGAGGAAGGCGAAACTAATCCAGCCTTACTAGCGGGTCGCCACTCATTTCCGAACCCCGGATGCCATACGAGGGTCTGCGGACGGATATGACGATGAACGATCAGCCGTACCATCTCGCTGTGCGATACCGGCCCAACCTGCTGACCATCACGTTCGTAATACCACTGCATGAACCCTCTCCAGCTCCCTCTATTCTTGGTTTAGCCACGCTTTCTGAAAATAAGGCGACCAATCACCAGCCCAACGAGGGAAACAATCCCCAGAGCAACAAAGGGACGCTCCTGAATGAAAGCTGTCACTGCTTCCAGGCGGCTCTCATTAGCATCGTAAAGGTCTGCAAATTCATGCTTGGCACGGCCGCCCAGCTGATCAATCTTGCCGCCTGCCTGCATAGCAGCATCGCCAGAGATTGCACCCACTGCATCCTTAACCCGGCCCTTGGCTTCCTGCACGAACCCTTCGGCCTTCATAGATGTTGTATCCACCATATCCATCGCTCCCAATCAGCGCCGTGCATTTTCCATGCATCATTTCACATGCGGTGCCCTGCGCACCATACGGCGAAGCACCACCCCGCAGATATGTAACCCTTAAGGGTTTTCTTCAAGAGGGAGAGGCAAGCACTCCGAAAGGAGAAAGGTATTTTTATGATTACCGAATGTTTTGGTGCAATTCCAATCAACCATCTTTAATATGCGCCAGACCTTCTGACATTATGTCGATAATGTGTATGCCCCTCACTATTTCTACCATCAGGAGTGCCCTTCTGCCATGAGCACCGCCCCAGCTTCAGACATAAGACAGGCCAAAAAGGGGAAAAAATGGTGGATCATTGGGGCAGTCCTGCTCGCCGTCCTTCTTTTCCTTTTTCTGCGCCCAAACCTCGGTGATAATCGCTCTGCTCATACCCGTGGCGATACTGTGCAGGCCGTGGCCGTGGATACAGCCCATCGGGCCGATGTCCCCGTTATTCTCCAGCTACTTGGTACGGTCGTACCCATTACCAACGTCACCATCACCCCCCGTGTCAGCGGGCATATACTAGCCGTCTATTATCAAGAGGGGCAGCATGTTCATCGTGGTGAGGAGCTGGAACTCATCGACCCCCGCCCCTACGAAGCCACTTTGCACCAATATATGGGTACTCTTGCCGCCGACCGAGCCCAGCTAGCCAAGGCCCGTGTGGACAATGCCCGTTACCAGAAGTTGATAAAACAAAACTCCACCTCCGCCATGTTGGCAAAGGATCAGGAATTCACCGTCCAACAACTAGAAGGGCAAGTTGCCTTCGATGAAGCCAACGTCCGCAACGCTACACTCAATGTCCTGTATTGTCATATCGTAGCCCCCGTGGATGGCCGTGTAGGTATCCGTGCGCTGGATGCTGGAAACTATGTCACTGTCGGGCAGTCTGGCGGGCTAACGACCCTAACGCAGATGCAGCCCATTTCCGTTATTTTCACCTTGCCACAGAACAACCTACCGGATGTGCAGGATCAGCTTGCCAATCACCCCAGCCTAACCGTGGAAGCATGGAGCAGCGACAATACCACTCGTCTCGCCGTTGGTACGGTCAAAGCATTAGATAGTCAGATTGATACCGCAACCGGCACGGTCCGCCTGCGTGGTATCTTCCCCAATGAGGGCGAACGCCTCTTCCCGAATGAGTTCGTCAATACTCATCTTCTCGTCCAGACACTGAAGGGTGCCCTTGTTGTGCCCGGTAACGCCATACAGACAGGCCCTGATGGTGCCTTTGTGTATGCCGTACAGCAGGACATGACGGTTGCTATCCACCCCGTGAAGACCGGCTATAGTGATGACCATCTGACTGTCATCCTATCTGGCCTAAAGGAAGGGGAGCGGGTCGTGACGGATGGCATCAATCATCTGCGGCCCGGCAGCAAAGTCGTCATTGCCGCTGGCCCCGGCTCCCCCGAGCCTCCTGCCAACACGCCGTCACATTAATGACTGCACGGATACCCACGCCCTTTTCCTGCCCGCCGACTGGAAGTACGAGCCTGTGAATCCTTCACGTCTCTTCATCGAACGCCCCGTTGCCACCAGCCTGCTCATGCTGGCCATTCTGCTGGCTGGTCTGCTGGGCTATCACTTCCTGCCCATCTCGGCCCTACCGGAAGTGGAATATCCTACCATCACGGTCTCCACCTTCTACCCCGGTGCCAGCCCGGACGTGATGAGCACATCTATTACCGCTCCGCTAGAGACCCAGCTAGGCCAGATGGCCGGCTTGGACCAGATGACATCACAATCTTCTGGCGGGGCCTCAGTCATCACGCTGCGTTTCGGCCTGAATATGAAGATAGATATTGCCGAACAGGAAGTGCAGGCCGCCATCAACAATGTTGGCTCGCTATTACCCAGCGACCTCCCCGCTCCACCCATCTATGCCAAGGTTAATCCGGCCGATACACCGGTCATGACATTAGGCATCACCTCCCGCATCATGCCGCTGCCGGAGGTGGAAGATTACGTCAATACACGGCTGGTCCAGAAGATCAGTCAGATCTCCGGTGTGGGGCTGGTGACACTCTCTGGCGGTAACCGCAAGGCCTATCGGGTCCAGATCAATGTTCCCAAGCTCACCTCTTACGGCATCGCCCTAGATACAGTCCGAACCATCATCGGTACCGTAAACGTCAACTCCCCAACCGGGACGTTCGATGGACCACAGCACGCCACGTCTCTGCGGATTGATGGGCAGATTCAGTCCGTCCAGCAACTTATGGATCAAATTATCGCCTATCAGAACAACGGACCGATCCGCCTACGGGATGTCGGACGTGTTGTAGAAGGTGCAGAAAACAGTCAGCTTGCTGCATGGGCTAACAAGACGCCCGCTCTCATCCTCAATATCCAACGTCAGCCCGGGGCTAATGTCATTGCCGTGGCGGATAATGTACGGACCATTCTACCCCGCCTGAAACAGGACCTCCCGCCGGGCATCGACATCATTCCACTGACCGATCGCACTACCACCATCCGGGCTTCCGTTAATGATGTAGGGTTCGAGCTTGTCCTCGCCATGCTCCTTGTGGTGGGTGTTATCTTCGTCTTCCTCTGCAATATACCGGCCACCATCATTCCCGGCCTCTCCGTTCCGCTCTCACTGATCGGCACCCTGTCGGCGATGTACATGATGGGTTTCTCGCTGGATAATCTATCCCTTATGTCCCTCACCATTGCTTCTGGCTTCGTAGTAGATGATGCCATTGTGGTGATTGAAAATATTTCCCGCTTCGTAGAGGCCGGAGAAGACCGCTATAGCGCAGCCCTAAAGGGGGCAAAGGAAATTGGCTTCACCATCATTTCCCTGACTGTGTCGCTCATTGCTGTTCTCATTCCACTACTCTTTATGAGCGATGTCGTGGGCCGTCTCTTTCATGAATTCGCCATGACGCTGGCCATCACCATCACCATATCGGCCCTCGTCTCCATCACGCTCGTTCCCATGATGTGCGCTCGCATGCTGAGCGAGCATAGGCTGGATGAAGAAGGCCCAACCCACCGGGAAGGCCGTCTAGCCCTCTTCGCCCGACGAACGAATCAGATGATGGAATGGGCCATCGGCCGCTATGACCGCGCGCTAAATATCGTCTTCCAGCATCAACCTCTAACATTGCTGACAACGGTGGGCAGCCTCATCATTACATGTCTTTTGGCATGGTCCATCCCCAAAGGCTTTTTTCCGCCACAGGATACGGGGGTCATTCAGGCCATTTCTGTCATGCCAGCAAATATCTCCTTTGAGGGGATGCAGAAAAAACAAGCCGAACTGGGGGCTCTCCTCCTTCAAGACCCGGATATTGTCAGCCTATCCTCCTTCATCGGCATTGATGGCCAGAATATGACGCTCAATTCCGGCCGCTTTCTCATCAATCTTAAGCCGAAAGAAGAACGGGAAGACTCTCTGGCTGGAATACAGGCCCGACTAGAAAAAGCCGCCACATCCCTCCCGGGGGTTCATCTCTACACCCAGCCCGTGCAGGACCTTTCACTGGAATCCTCCGTTTCGGCCATGCAGTATCAGTTCTTGCTAGAAACGCCCGATTATAGTGATTTCTCGCTCTGGGTACCCCGCTTTCTCGATGCGCTGAAGCATGAACCCTCACTAGGTGGTGTCACTTCGGACCTTCAGGCGGACGGGCTGACAGCCATGCTCACGCTGGACCGAACCAACGGTGCCCGCTATTCCATCACACCGCAGACGGTCGATAACCTTCTTTATGACAGTTTCGGCCAGCGTCAGATTTCCACTATCTACACACAGTCCAACCAATACCGTGTGATTCTGGAAGCTGATCCACGCTTCCAAACGCATGAGAGTAGCCTCTCCCAGCTCTACCTACCCGGCATATCCTCCGAGGCGGGCGGCAGCACGACCGGCCCTAGCCGACAACCTACATCAGGCCTTGTTCCTCTGCTTCAGGTCACGACCCTCTCCCGCATGGTCTCTCCGTTGCTCATTACCCATTACGGGCAGTTCCCGGCCACGACCATCTCCTTTAATGTCGCACCGCACCATGCTCTGGGCGAGGCCACCACGGCCATTGAACATATCCGTGAGAAAATCGGCCTGCCTGCTACCTTCCAGACGGCCTTTCAGGGTACAGCGGCGGCCTTTCAAAACTCTCTGACGAATGAGCTGGGGCTGGTTATTGCCGCTGTTGTGGCTGTTTATATCGTGCTGGGTGTTCTGTATGAGAGTTTCATCCATCCTGTGACGATCCTCTCGACCCTACCCTCCGCAGCTATTGGGGCCCTCCTCGGGCTGTATATGTTCGGTATGCCGCTGGACATCATGGGTATCATCGGCATTGTGCTATTGATCGGCATTGTGAAGAAAAACGCTATCATGATGATCGACTTTGCCCTTCAGGCCGAGCGTCAGGATGGCTTGCCCCCTATCCAAGCCATCCGTCAGGCTGCCCTGCTACGGTTCCGCCCTATTCTCATGACAACCCTCGCTGCCCTGTTCGGGGCATTACCTCTCCTGCTGAGCGTAGGAACAGGGGCGGAGCTGCGCCGCCCGCTCGGTGTGGCCATCGTTTTTGGGCTTATGCTGTCGCAGCTTCTGACTCTGTTCACCACGCCCGTCATTTATCTTTTCATGAATACATGCAGCCAGAAGGTGAAACGTCTTTTCCAGAACCGTCCTGACAGAAACGGCCTGCCTGCTGATACGCCGTGACGCTTATACGCCTCTTCGTCACCCGACCGGTCGGGACCATCCTCATGACGCTGGCCATGTTTTTGGCGGGCTGCATCGGCTATGTGAACCTGCCTGTCTCTAACCTTCCGGACGTTGATTTCCCGGTTGTTATGGTCATTGCCAACCAACCGGGTGGCTCCCCTTCCGAAATTGCCAGCACAGTTGCCGAGCCACTGGAACGTCATCTTGGGGCCATTGCCGGGATTAGGGAGATCACCTCCCAATCTACCGTTAACCAGACCAGAATCCTTCTTCAATTTGATCTTTCACGAGACATCGATGGTGCGGCCAGAGATGTTCAGTCTGCCCTCAGGGCGGCTCGACAGGACCTGCCCACTACCCTGCGCAGCGACCCCAGCTATATGAAGGCCAATGCAAACGGGCCGCCCATCATGGTTCTCTCGCTGACTTCATCCACACGCACGCCCCAGCAGCTCTATGATTTTGCCAACAACGTCATCATGCCCGGCCTTAGTCAGGTCGAAGGGGTTGGCAATGTGGACATTCACGGTAGCGCCCTGCCAGCTGTGCGGGTGGAGATCAACCCTCTACGGCTCTTCCGCTATGGCATCGGTTTTGAAGATATCCGAGCGGCCCTCACATCCGCCAATGCTCACACGCCCAAAGGCTTTATCGAAATTCGGGGCAAACGCCTCATCCTCGCCACGAATGACCAAGCCACGAAGGCAAGTGCGTACCGATCCCTCATCATCGCCTACCGCAATGGCCAGCCTGTCCGCCTCTCCGATGTGGCAGAGGTCGTGGACAGTGCAGAAGACCTCCGTCAGGCAGGGTATGTCAACGGAGAGCCAGATATCATCTGCACCGTCTATCCTCAAAGCGGGGCCAATATCATCAGGACCACTGATGGGCTGAAAGCCCGCCTACCCATGCTACAGGCGGCCCTTCCGGGCAATACACATTTAGATATCCAATTAGACCGCTCCATCACCATCCGGGCCTCTCTGGCCGACACACAGCGCACGCTCATCCTGTCCGTCATTTTGGTCGTGTTCGTGGTGCTACTCTTCCTGCGGGACGGTGTGTCTGTCCTCATCCCCGCTATCGTTGTGCCTGCCTCTATCATCACCACCTTCGCCTTGATGGAGCTTCTGGGGTATCAGCTAGACACCATGTCACTCATGGCGTTGACCATCGTCACCGGCTTTGTGGTGGATGATGCTATTGTCGTGCTGGAGAATATTACCCGTCACCGGGAAATGGGCAAAACAGCACAACAAGCCGCCATAGATGGCGCCGGGGAAGTCGTATTCACCGTGATTTCCATCACGCTCTCTCTGGTCGTGGTGTTCGTGCCTATCCTGCTTATGGATGGCGTGTCTGGCCTGTTCTTCCATGAATTTGCCGTGACGATCATTCTGGCGCTCTGCGTTTCCATGATGCTGTCTCTCAGCCTGACCCCTATGCTTAGTGCCCTGCTGCTATCCCTTGAGGGAAACAACCGACCCAATGCAGGCTCTCTCCGCCGTAGTCTGAGCTGGTGCGGGCAAAAACTGGACACAGGCTTCCACAAGCTAACGGTGGGCTATATGCGCTCTCTCCGGGTAGTCATGCGCCACCCGGTGCCTGTGCTGCTCTCCTTACCTCTCAGCCTTATTTTTGCGGGCTGGCTCTTCACCACCCTCCCCAAAGAGCTATTCCCTCAACAGGATGAAAGTATGCTCATGGGGCGGTTAGTGGCCGATCAGGACATTTCCTTCCATGCTCTTCAGGCTCTGACCATCAAGGTAGAAAAAAGATTGGCAAAGGACCCCGACGTTGTCAGCGTTATCGGCGGTCCCGGGAAACGCTCCGCCAACTCTGTGAACCTGTTTGTCACGCTGAAACCCAAAGCTGAACGCACGGACGATATTTCCGTCACAATCAACCGGCTCAACCACATCTTCCACCGCAAGGCGGACTTTTCCATCCGGCTGCGTCTGCCCAGCATGATCGGCGGAGGGGCTCGCTCGACCGATGGTGCCTATCAATACAGCCTGCAAGGGGATTCTGCCGAAGAACTGTACCAATGGACACCACGGGTTGTAGAGGCTCTCTCTCACCTACCCATGCTGACTGATGTCACCTCCGACATGGAACAAGGCGGCCGTGGTATCACACTGGCCATTACTCGGGACACGGAAGCCCGCTACAACATCACCCCCCAGCTTGTTAGCAACGCCCTGTATGATGCCTTCGGCCAGCGAGCGGCCTCCGTCATCTATGAGCCTCTAAACCAATATCGTGTCATCATGGAGGCAGCCCCCGTTTTCTGGTCTGACCCAGACTTTTTAGCGCAGATGCGCGTCAGCATTACGGGGGGCACAGCCAACGGGGCCTATGCCTCCAACAACATCCGCGTACGGGCTAACAAAACGTCCACCTCTCTTTCGCAAAGCCAACTTTCTTACATGAACTCCGTGGCCAATGCGCTCGCCGGGGGGAAGTCAGCCTCCAGTGGGTCCGCAGTGACGACTAGCAGCGAGACCATGGTGCCCCTGCCGCTGCTCGGCCCCTTACGGGATGTCAATGCACCTCTGTCCGTTAACCATCAGGGGCAGTTTGTCGCTACGACCATATCCTTCAACCTTGCACCGGGTGCCACGTTAGGGCCTGCCATTCAGGCTGTGGAGCAGGCCATGGTTCAGCTCCACCTCCCCAACGACATACAAGGCGGCTTTACCGGCAATGCTGCCAGCCTCAAAAAATCCGTTAGCCGGGAACCCCTACTGATCCTTGCAGCACTGGTTGCCGTTTATGTCGTGCTGGGTATCCTCTATGAGAGCCTGATCCACCCGCTGACCATCCTTTCCACGCTACCTTCTGCCGGTGTAGGGGCATTACTGGCTGTTGGTTTTTTCGGGCAACCTTTCTCGCTTCTGACACTAATCGGCGTCATCCTGCTCATCGGCATCGTAAAAAAGAACGCCATCATGCTTATCGACTTTGCCATCCATGCTCGGCATCATGGCAAAGGCGCACAAGAAGCCATTCTGACAGCCAGCCATCTGCGCTTCCGCCCTATTCTTATGACAACCTTTGCGGCGGCTCTGGGTGCCGTTCCTCTGCTAATTGGCAATGATTATGGCAGCGAAATGCGCCAACCACTCGGCCTATCTATTCTAGGGGGACTATGCCTCAGCCAGCTTCTGACCCTCTATACGACCCCAGTTGTTTATCTCTCGCTTGACCGACTAAGCCACAAGGTAAAACAGTCCGTCCTCAAAAAAAATATAGTGAGCAATACCAAATCATAAAGCTGGATTAAGACAGGACAACATAGTACCGTCACTTGAAGTCAACCTTGTGCGAGAGAATGGACATGCTTCCTGAAGAAATAAAAAAGAGTAACAACCTTGGAACAGCAAAGTTTATATTACTTAATATTTTTACGTTAAATATATTCTTCGCCTATAGAATTTCCGTCATGAATGATCTGATTCACTCATTCTCGGGAGAGAGAATTGCTTCCGACAGATTCAAATATATCATGTTCGTATGCGTGGCATTTTATATCTTATTCCTCGGCTCCAACCTTGGCACAGGTGCTGACGATGACAGTGTCGTATCACTTCTATGCTCCATTGCCTTCTCTGGAATGGCTATATACTGGGCCTTCCAAGCAAAGACTAAAATAGAGCTCTATTGCTTGAAGGAGCTTGGTTTTCCCTACAAAATGAACGGGTTCTACACATTCCTGTTCAATGCATTCTATATCAATTATTGCCTGAACGACATTCAGAATGAATCTATTAAACATGAATATCTGAAGAAATCGTAAAAGATTACAGCTCCATGTGGGTGCCGACAGGTTTGTTCATACAAAACAGGTACCCACATATGAGCGTATATTTAGAGCCTTTCCATATAATCCATTTCTGACAAAAAGCCCCTGCTGTAAGCGGCACAGACAGGAAATAGCTTGGCCGCACAAAAACATCACATCCTGCCTTTCTTTCCCCACATGATACCGCTAGCACCTACCCGCCCCTCCTTAGCCCACTGATATGCCTTATTCTAAAAAAGTAATAATGCTCATGAATGTGCCTTCATCTGATATAACGCCCCCTCAGATAACAGATTGCCGTCTCCATCATCATAACCGGATTTTCATGTCGTTTCCTTTTCGTGCCTTGCGTTCTGCTGTTCTGACAACCGGCCTACTCGCCACTCTAGGGGGGTGTATGGTCGGGCCGAATTACCACCGGCCAAAAGCGATCATTTCAGCACACTTCAAGGAAGCACCACCTCCAAAAGGCTGGATAAAAGCCAACCCCACCATGAGCAACATGCCCAAAGGCGATTGGTGGACCGTGTTCAACGATCCAACGTTGAACCAGCTTGAAGGGGAAGTCAGTCGCTCCAATCAAAGCCTGAAGCAGTACGAAGCACAGTACCGCAAAGCACGGGCCATGATTGACTCCGTACGGGCCAGCCTTTTCCCAACCCTAAACGGCAAATTTGGTTTTAACCGTAACTCCAGCGGTGGCAGAACCATCAGCGGCCTAAATGCGGACCCACACACCTTTGTCAACACGACCAACACGTGGACTATGGGGCCCAATGCCAGCTGGACAATTGACGTCTGGGGTATGATCCGTCGGCAAATTGAACAGCAGGTTAGCTCGACACAATCCAGTGCGGCCCTGCTGGCCAACATGCGGCTCTCCTACCAACTGGAACTCGCCACCGATTATATGAACCTGCGTTATCAGGACAGTCTGATCGACCTGTTTACACGCAATGTTGGCCTATATCAGCACAATCTTGAAATTCTCAGCAATCAGCTAGCGGCCGGTGTCGCCGACCCTACGAGCGTGTTGCAGGCCAAATATCAGCTAGAATCAACTCAGGCCAGCTTGTCCAACGCCCATGTGGCACGTGCTCAGTATGAACATGCCATTGCCGTGCTGATCGGCCGTCCTCCGGCCGATCTAACCATCGCACACGCCCCACTACCCTTCACCCTTCCACCCATTCCTCAATTTCTGCCATCAGACCTATTGCAGAGACGCCCGGATGTCGCCCAAGCAGAGCGGGAAATGGAAGGCTATAATGCTGAAATCGGTTATGAGATCGGAGCATTCTATCCACAGATCAGCATTTCTGCCAGTTACGGCTATAGCGGCAACCCCATCCAACATCTGATCCAGCTCGCCACGCGCACATGGTCCCTCGGGGCAGCCGCCAGTGAGACACTCTTTAACGGAGGGGCACGCTCTGCCGCCGTTCGGGAGGCCGAAGCCGACTACGACAATGCCGTTGCCAATTACAGGCAGGTCGTCCTAAAGGCCCTCCAGGATACAGAAGATCAACTCTCCAACCTGCATTATCTCGGCGACCAAATGACCTACCAGAATCAGGCTGTCGAGAGCGCACAGCGGGCCGTAGAGGTCTCCATGAACGAGTATCTGGCCGGAACACAAATTTATACCACCGTCATCACGGCGCAGCAGACAGCCCTGCAATATGAAGAATCCCGCCTACAGATCCAGCAACAGCGGCTCAACAGTGTTATTCGCCTCATCACAGATATCGGCGGCGGCTGGGATACCAACCAACTCCCCAGCAAAGATTCCCTTCAGACGGACAATCCTTTCCTGCCCAGCTTCATTCAGAAAGACAAAAACTGATTTCATAAAAAAAGCACCCTCTTCCTTCTGGAAGAGAGGTGCCTTTTTCCGAGGCAGAATAGCCCGGTGTCTTCAGGAAGCCTGCCGCCCCTGACATGACTTCTTCTTTCGACCCAGAAATGTCCCTACAAAAAAAGCAAATCCAGCCCATCCCCAAGGATGGTCCATTACCAGATCCTCAATTACGTCCTGTACCAAACCCAGAATCGGGCGGCTTACGTCTTTCAGATTAGAACTCATGGCATTACCTGCTTTTCTATCGGGTACTCTTACCCCGTGAAAAAAGGCCGATGCCTAATGGCACCGACCTTTCCTTTATTCTCCTATTGGAGAAAAAGCTCAAGCAGCTTCCTGTTCTTCTTTCTGAACAGCACCACTATCTTTGCCTTTGGCTTCGACATTACGGTCGAGCAGCTCGATCACAGCCATGTCAGCGTTATCACCATAACGCACGCCAGCCTTCAGCACGCGGCTGTAGCCGCCTGCACGGCTCGCATAACGCTGGCTCAGCTCGGAGAAGAGCTTGCTGACGATGGCATCGTCACGCAGCTGTGCAAAAGCCTGACGGCGTGCGTGCAGTGTGCCACGCTTTGCCAGCGTAATCAGCTTCTCAACAACCGGACGCAGCTCTTTAGCTTTCGGCAGAGTCGTGGAGATCTGCTCATGCTTGATGAGCGCAACAGCCATGTTGCGGAACATCGCAGCGCGATGAGTGGAGGTGACGCCAAGTTTACGTCCGCTCAGATTATGACGCATGTTGTTTCCCTAATCCTTCTACCCGAACTTCCCAGCCGGGGTTCTTAGAATGTCTCGTCGAGACGCCGGGCCAGATCCTCAATGCTCTCCGGCGGCCAAGCCGGGACATTCATCCCCAGCGAAAGCCCCATGCCTGTGAGCACTTCCTTGATCTCATTCAGCGACTTACGACCAAAATTCGGAGTCCGCAGCATTTCCTGCTCGCTCTTCTGCACGAGATCGCCAATATACACGATATTGTCGTTCTTCAGGCAGTTTGCACTACGCACGGAAAGCTCAAGCTCATCCACCTTACGCAGAAGGTGACGGCTGAACGGCAGATCATCCTGCGGCTCTTCATTCTGAACCGGACGCGGCTCATCAAAGTTGATGAAGAGCTGAAGCTGATCCTGCATGATGCGAGCAGCCAGTGCCAGTGCGTCTTCCGGAGTCACGACTCCGTTTGTCTCGACACTCAGCAGCAGCTTGTCATAGTCGGTGACCTGCCCCACACGGGTCGGCTCCACCTTATAAGAGACACGCTGCACAGGTGAATAAATCGCATCAATGGGGATCAGACCGATTGGCGCATCATCCGGACGGTTAGCAGAAGCAGGGACATATCCCTTACCCATGTTCACCGTGAATTCCATGCCAAGCTTGACATCATCGTCAAGCGTACAGATCACCAGTTCCGGATTCATGATCTCGATATCATGGCCCGTCTGAATCTGCCCAGCCTTCACTTCTCCCGGCCCTGTAGCCGTGAGAACCATACGCTTCGGCCCTTCACCATGCATACGCAAAGCAAGCTGCTTAACGTTAAGTACGATGTCGGTCACATCCTCACGCACTCCCGCCACAGACGAGAACTCATGCAGGACCCCGTCAATCTGGATGGCCGTAACGGCAGCACCCTGAAGGGAGGAAAGAAGAATACGGCGCAGAGCATTGCCCATTGTAAGACCAAAACCGCGTTCCAGCGGTTCTGCAACAATGGTTGCCATGCGGGAGGGAACCGGGCCGGGCTCGACTTCAAGCTTCTCCGGTTTGATGAGAGACTGCCAATTTTTCTGGAGAACCAAGATCATGGCCTTTCAAACAACGAAGCCCGCCATAGGATGGCGGTGCCAGGCCCGCACATGTCGTGCGGTACGAACTCACCAAGGTTAATCTGGCTGCACCATCCATTCGTGACAGCCAGACCTACCAGATTTTTGCGTCTAGATTAGACGCGGCGACGCTTGCGCGGACGGCAGCCGTTATGCGGCACCGGTGTCATGTCGCGGATAGATGTGATCGTGAACCCGACAGCTTGAAGGGCACGCAGTGCGCTCTCACGCCCTGAACCAGGACCGGAAACTTCGATCTCCAGTGTCTCCATGCCGTGCTCACGAGCCTTACGACCCGCATCCTCAGCAGCCACCTGTGCGGCATACGGAGTGGACTTACGTGAGCCCTTAAAGCCCTGTGCGCCAGAAGAAGACCATGCGATGGCATTGCCCTGGGCATCAGCAATCGTAATCATCGTGTTGTTGAAGGTGGAAAGAACGTGAGCAACACCAGAAATGATGTTTTTACGTTCCTTCTTACGGATACGCGGTGCGGCAGCTTTGGCCATAATATGCTTGTCCTACTAAATCTGCGATAGCGTGAAAGAAGCAGCGCCTATTAGCGTGTTGCTTTCTTCTTACCTGCAATGGCAACAGCCTTACCCTTACGAGTACGGGCGTTGGTATGCGTACGCTGACCACGAACCGGCAGACCACGACGATGACGCAGGCCACGATAGCAGCCAAGGTCCATCAGACGCTTGATGTTCATCGCCGTCTCACGACGGAGATCACCTTCCACACGATAATCGCTGTCGATCAGGTCACGGATCTTCGTCACCTCATCATCAGACAGCTCATTCACGCGCTTGGCATTGTCGATGCCGAGCTTCTCACAGATAGCCTGTGCGCTCGACGGACCAATGCCATAAACATAGCGCAGACCGATGACCACCCGTTTGTTGGTCGGAATGTTTACGCCGGCAATACGTGCCACGCCAATTCTCCCATCCACACGGCTCACGGCCGTGTTTACAAAAATCTTTGTCTGACCGGACCATGGCCGCTCACCGGCGTCGGTCCCCAGAACGATTCCGCCCCCATTGCTAGGGCCGCACGTTCATCTCATGCTGGGCGAATATACTGCCCTGCCAGACAAGTCAAACCATAAAGATCACTTTTCCGTGATCAACTCATTCATTCAGGAAGCGATCTGATCAAGAAAGGCATCAATTGCCTTCCCGACTGCTTCAACATCCTGCATGCCATCAATACGCTTCAAGCGACCATTCTGCTCATAATAGGGTAGAATGGGAGCTGTCTGCTTCCGATACACCTCCAGACGAGCATGGATCACCTCTGGATGATCATCAGCACGCCGGGAACCATCTTCATGCTGACGCTCCGAAAGACGCTTCACCAACGCTTCCTCATCAACATCAAGAAGAATGACCGCATCAATCTTCAATCCCTGCTCCTTCAGCATGGAATCCAAGACCTCAGCCTGGCTTTCAGTCCGGGGGAAGCCATCAAGGATAACACCCTCCCCACAGTCAGGCTGGGCAATGCGGTTCTCGATCATCTGAACAATGATCGGATCGGGGACAAAATGTCCCTTTGCCATCAGCTCTTTGACCTCACGACCAATCGGCGTCTCTGCCTTCACCTCGGCACGCAGCATATCCCCTGTGGAGATCTGCTTCATGCCACGGTTGGCCTCAAGCCGCTTGGCCTGTGTTCCCTTACCCGCACCAGGCGGACCAAGAAGAATAATATTCACCGTAAGTTCCTTCTTTCCTTACCGGCCCGGCCACGTGCGCCTTTACGACCACGCTGCTTGCGGATTAGCCCCTGGTACTGATGCGCCACCAGATGGGACTGTACCTGCGTAACCGTATCAATCGTCACTGAAACGATAATGATCAAGCTGGTTCCGCCAAAATAGAACGGCACGTTATATTTATTGATCAGGAACTGCGGCAGCAGACAGACCAAAACCATATAAGCAGCACCAATGGTCGTCAGCCTTGAAAGAATCCGGTCAAAATAACGGGCCGTATTGGCACCCGGACGAATACCCGGCACGAAACCGCCCTGCTTTCTCAGATTTTCAGCCGTTTCTTCAGGGTTGAAGGTCACAGCTGCATAAAAATAGGAGAAAAAGACGATCATAAGGGCATAAAACGCCATATAGAGCGGCTGCCCTTGAGAGAGCCACTGCCCAATATGCCCCAAGAATCCACTATTATTATGCATGAATCCAGAAAGCGTCGCCGGCACCAGCAACACTGATGACGCAAAGATTGGCGGAATGACGCCCGCAGTATTAACCTTCAACGGCATATGTGTGGAATCACCGCCGTAGATACGGTTACCAACCTGCCGCTTAGGATACTGGATCACAACACGCCGCTGTGCCTGCTCCATAAACACAATGAAGGCAATAACCAGAAGCGCCAGCAGCAGAAAGACCACTACAAAAATCGGGGACAATGCACCAGTACGCCCCAACTCCAGCAGGCTGCCCAAAGCGTGAGGCAGATTAGCTACGATACCCGAGAAAATAATCAGGGAAATCCCGTTACCAATCCCGCGCGAGGTAATCTGCTCACCTAGCCACATCAAAAACAATGTGCCTGTTACCAGCATCACAACGTAAGAGACGAGGAAACTCGGCCCCGGTGAGATGACCGCACTCAGCCCCGCATTGGTATGCAGGCTGCTCAGCCCCATGGCAAAACCATAGGCCTGCACAATGGCAATCAGAACCGTCAGATAACGGGTATACTGGTTCAGCTTTTTCCGCCCACTTTCCCCTTCTTTCTTCAAGGCTTCCATCGAAGGGAGCGCCGTAGAAAGAAGCTGGATAATGATGGAGGCACTGATATAGGGCATGATGTTAAGGGCAAAAATCGTCATGCGCCCCAAAGCACCGCCCGTGAACATGTCAAACATGCCCAGGATACCGCCCTGATGTTCCCCGACAAGCTGTCCCAGCACGGAGGCATCAATACCCGGAACCGGGATGAACGTTCCCAGTCGATAAACAATCAACGCACCTAGCGTAAACCAGATCCGTTTTTTCAGCTCCGTCGCCTTCGCAAAGGCACCCATATTCAGGTTACCGGCCAGCTGTTCTGCGGCAGAAGCCATCTCCCCGTCCTTTCATGAAAACAGCGTCGCCGCACATAGTACGGGACGCTGTTCACTAGTTCACCATCGTCCCAGCAAGCCGGGCAGGACAGGCTCAAGCTTCAGCCTGAGCATCCTTTTTCACAGCAAGAACCTTCACAGAGCCACCGGCTTTTTCCACTGCAGCCACAGCAGCAGCAGAAGCACCAGAGACCTCAAAGTTCACACCCTGAGACAGTTCACCCTTTGCCAGAAGACGCACACCAGCAACCTTACGGCTACCGACCAGACCTGCCTGGTAGAGTGCTTCTTCTGTCACAGGAGCAGAAGCAGAAAGCTTACCAGCTTCCAGAGCCTTGCTCACTGCACCGATATTGACCGCAGCATATTCCTTACGGAAAATGTTGACGAAGCCACGCTTCGGCATACGGCGATAAATCGGCAGCTGACCACCCTCAAAGCCATTGATGGACACACCGGAGCGTGCCTTCTGACCTTTGTGACCCTTCCCGGAGGTCTTACCCTTCCCGGAACCGATACCACGACCGAGACGCTTCTTGCGATAGCGAGCCCCGGCGTTATCACGCAATTCATTCAGGTTCATATCAACCCTCCACCTTCACCAGGTGGGACACCTTGCGGATCATGCCACGGACAGAAGAGGTATCTTCCAGCTCACGGCTGGAGCCGATGCCACGAAGGCCCAGCCCCTTTACCGTTTCCGCCTGACCCGGTTTGGAACCGATCACAGAAGCGATCTGCGTCACCCGGATTGTCTTGCCTTTTGTCTCAGACATTGGCAGCCTCCGTCTCTGACTGCTCACGACGTCCGAACAGCTCGAATGTCTTCTTGCCACGGCGAGCCGCAACCTGACGCGGGCTACTTGCACGCTCAAGGGCGTTAAAAGCAGCTTTAATCATGTTATGCGGGTTCCGGGTTCCAAGGCTCTTAGCGACAACGTCACTGATGCCCAGGCTCTCGAAGACAGCGCGGATCGGACCACCAGCGATGATCCCCGTACCAGCCTCAGCTGCACGCACAACAACTTCACCAGCACCAAAGTGGCCCACTGCATCATGATGCAGAGTACGACCCTCTTTCATCGGCACACGGATCATGTTGCGGCGAGCACGCTCGGTTGCCTTACGAATGGCTTCCGGCACCTCACGGGCCTTACCAGCGCCGTAACCAACGCGGCCCTTCTGATCGCCCACGACGACCAGAGCAGCGAAGGCAAAACGCCGACCACCCTTAACAACTTTGGCGACACGGTTGATGGTTACCAGCTTATCAACCAGCTCATCACCCTGCTCGCGCTCACGACCACCACGGCCGCCTTCTCTTGGCTCACGTGCCATGTGTGATCCTCCTTAGAAAGACAGCCCGCCCTCACGGGCAGCCTCTGCCAGGGCTTTCACCCGGCCATGATAGAGATAGGAGCCACGGTCGAACACGACTTCCTTGACCCCAGCCTTAACAGCGCGCTCAGCCACCAGCTTACCGATAACAGTAGCTGCTGCGATGTCCGCACCCGTCTTACCGGCTTCACGAACAGTCTTCTCAAGCGTAGAGGCGCTGGCCAGCGTAATGCCACGGGCATCGTCGATGACCTGGACATGGATATTCTTGCTGGAACGGAAGACCGACAAACGCGGCCGGCCGCCGCTCTTGCGACGAAGCTGGAAACGCAGCCGCTTGCGGCGGCGTTCCTGCAATCCTTGCAGCGATGCCATTACTTCTTCTTACCTTCTTTCTGACGCAGAACTTCGGTCTCATAACGGACACCTTTACCCTTATAGGGCTCAGGCTTACGGAAGCTGCGGATATCCAGAGCCACCTGACCAACGCGCTGCTTGTCGTTACCTTCAACCAGAATGGCTGTCGGACGGGGGGTCGTGATTTTCACATCAGACGGGATCGGGTAGACCACATCATGAGAGAAACCAAGGTTCATGACCAGATTGGAGCCCTGAACAGCAGCACGGAAACCCGTACCCTGAATCTCAAGCCCTTTCTGGAAGCCCTCAGAAACACCCTTGATCATGTTGGCGAACACCGCACGGGATGTCCCCCACATCGTCCAGCTCTTATTGGTACGACCACCCAGTGGAGACACGGTAACCTTGCCATCGGCAATCTTCACATCAACATGAGAAGACACCGGCACACTCAGTTCACCGCGTTTACCCTTAACGCAGAACATACCGTCTTTAACAGCTGCTTCCACGCCTGCGGGGAGGTCAATAGGATACTTACCTACGCGAGACATATTCCCTCCTTAGAAGACGCGGCAGAGGATCTCGCCACCAACATTGGCAGCCCGAGCCTCAACGTCTGAAAGAACACCACGCGGCGTGGAAAGGATGGAAACACCCAGACCAGCATAAACACGGGGCAGCTCTTTAATTTTGGAGTACACACGGCGACCTGGACGGGATACACGATGAATCTCGCGGATCACAGGCTGGCCATCAGCATACTTCAGCTCGATGCGGAACTGGGAAATGCCCTTACGGACTTCCTCGGTTGTGTAACCGCGGATATATCCTTCGCGCTTCAGTGCTTCAAGAACACTTGCACGCAATTTGGACGCCGGAGCAACGCAGGCAGCATGGCGGGCACGCTGAGCGTTACGGACCCGGGTGAGCATATCACCCAAAGGATCAGACATAGACATTCAGACTACCCTTTTACCAGCTGGACTTGACCATGCCGGGGATCTGCCCCGTAGAAGCAAGGTCACGCAAAGCAATACGGCACAGCTCAAACTTACGGTAGTTCCCACGGGGACGACCAGTCAGTTTGCAACGCAGACGCACGCGAGTCTGAGACCCATTGCGCGGCAGCTTGGCCAGTTTCAGTGTCGCTTCGAAGCGCTCCTCCATGGAGAGAGAGCGGTTCTTGATAGTATTTTTGAGAGCGGTCCGCTTTTCATGGTCACGCTGCGCCATGGCAGCACGACGATTATTACGGTTCACCGCAGAGACTTTCGCCATCTCGAATCTTCTCCCGGAACCTGTCAGGCCTATCCCGACGGTTTTCCAATCACCGGACTTGTAACGGAAACTCCCCCCTCATGTGAAGGGGGAAAGTCCACTTTTCCGTGATTGATACGAAAAATTGTCGCTCAGGACACGAACGGCAGATCAAATGCCTTCAGAAGAGCCTTGGCTTCTTCATCTGTCTTTGCCGTTGTCACAAAGATGATGTCCATACCACGGATAGCATCAACTCTGTCATAATCAATTTCCGGGAACACAATCTGCTCTTTCAGACCCATGGCAAAATTGCCACGACCATCAAAGCCCTTGTTCGCCGGAAGACCGCGGAAGTCACGGATACGCGGCATAGCAATCGTCACCAGACGATCCAAGAACTCGTACATACGAGCCTTACGCAGCGTTACCTTACAACCGATCGGCAGTCCTTCACGAATACGGAAACCCGCAACAGCCTTACGTGCCACAGTCTTGACAGGCTTCTGACCAGAGATCAGAGCCATTTCTTCAACAGCAGCATCCAGCTTTTTCTGATCAGCAGCAGCTTCACCGACACCCATGTTCAAGACAATCTTCTCGAGCTTGGGAATCTGCATGTCGCTCTTATACCCAAACTGCTCACGCAGCTTAGCGCGGAGCTTGTCCTGATATTCCTGCTGCAGACGGGGCAGAACGGCATTCTTGTTATCGCTCATCGTTCGCTCCTCAGCCTTCGATCACTTCGCCGGTCACCTTGGCGACACGAACCTTGCGACCATCTTCCAGAACACGGAAACCAACACGAGTCGGTTTACCACTCTTCGGGTCGATCAGCTTCAGATTGGACAGATGAATCGGCATCTCACGCTCGATGATACCGCCACCCTCGCCCATGCGGTTCGGCTTTGTATGGCGCTTGGCAACAGCCACACCACGCACAACAGCCTTCTCCACCTTCGGCAGGACAGAAAGAACTTCCCCACGCACACCGCGGGAGCGTCCTGTCAGGACCAGAACCTGATCACCTTTTTTGATACGTGCAGCCATTACAGCACCTCCGGAGCCAGGGAGATGATCTTCATGAACTTGCGGGCACGCAGCTCACGAACAACCGGGCCAAAGATACGCGTACCAATCGGCTCCTGCTGTTTATTCAGCAGGACAGCAGCGTTCCGATCGAAGCGGATGGCAGAGCCATCAGCACGGCGCACCGGATAAGATGTGCGAACGATGACGGCCTGATGGACATCACCCTTCTTCACCTTACCGCGGGGAATTGCTTCCTTGACGGATACGACAATGATGTCGCCGACCGAGGCGGTCTTCCTCTTGGAACCACCCAGCACCTTAATGCACTGCACCCGACGTGCGCCGGAGTTGTCAGCTACGTCAAGGTTGGTCTCGGGATGAATCATATGTCTACCCCCTTATGCGCCGACGGAAGACGAAGCTGCCTCAGCAACATCGACTCCATTGCGGGAAATGACCGTCCACGTCTTACGCTTGGAGAGAGGTGCGCACTCAACGATGCGAACCACATCACCAATCTTGCATGCATTGGCATCATCATGCGCTGCATACTTTTTGGAACGGCGGATAAACTTCTTGTAGAGCGGGTGCATCACACGACGATCAACAAGAACGGTAACCGTCTTGTCCATCTTATCGCTTGTCACTCGCCCTGTCAGGACGCGCCTTGGCATCGTCCGTCTCCTCTCAGGACTTAGCGGCGGACGTTTTTGCGCCCGCACGGTTCTTCGACTGGGTCAGCAATGTTTTGATACGAGCGACAGCACGACGCACGATCTTAACACGGCTGGTGTTCTCGGACTGGCCTGTAGCCGCAGAGAAACGCTGATTAATCTGCTCACGCTTCAGATCGATCAGGAGAGCCTTGAGCTCATCCTCACTCTTTGCGCGCAGCTCAGCAACCTTATAGGTCGTCTCAGCCATTCTCAAGCCTCCCCGATACGCTGAATGAACTTGGTCTTAATCGGCAGCTTTGCAGCAGCCAAGCTAAGGGCCAAGCGAGCAACCTCCGGTGGCACCCCTTCGATTTCGAAGAGGATACGGCCCGGCTTCACGCGGGCTGCCCAATACTCGGGGTTACCTTTACCGGAACCCATACGCACTTCTGCAGGCTTTGTCGAGACCGGAGTGTCCGGAAAAATCCGAATCCAGACGCGACCAGCACGCTTCATGGCACGTGTAATGGCACGACGGGAGGCCTCAATCTGGCGAGCTGTAATACGCTCCGGCTCCAGAGCCTTCAGACCATACGCACCAAAATTCAGCTGCGTACCGCCCTTGGCCATCCCATGAATACGGCCCTTGTGGGCCTTACGAAACTTTGTCCGCTTTGGAGAAAGCATGATTTTCTATCCTCACATCAAGCACCTCGGATAAAGAACGGGGGATAAACCCCCGCCCTTCAACGCTGAGGAGCCTGCTCCGCAGCACGACGGTCCTGAGCCATCGGATCGTGAGCCAGGATCTCACCTTTGAAGATCCAGACCTTCACGCCGCAGGAACCGTAAGTGGTGTGCGCTGTAGAAGTCCCATAGTCAATGTCGGCACGCAGTGTATGCAGCGGTACACGACCTTCGCGATACTGCTCGTCACGAGCAATCTCAGCGCCACCAAGACGACCGCTGCAGGTCACGCGGATACCCTGGGCACCCAGACGCATAGCAGACTGAATGGAGCGCTTCATAGCCCGACGGAAAGCAACACGACGTTCCAGCTGCTGGGCGATGTTGTCAGCCACCAGAGTCGCATCGATTTCCGGCTTACGGATCTCGACAATATTCAGGGCGACATCAGCCTTAGCCATGGCACTAAGGGTCTTGCGCAGAGCGTCAATGTCCTGCCCCTTCTTACCAATAATGACACCAGGGCGTGCCGCATAGATCGTCACGCGAGGCTTCTTGGCCGGGCGCTCAATAACCACACGGGAAACACCGGCGCCAGAAAGCTTCTTACGCAGGAACGCACGCAGCTTAAGGTCTTCATGGAGCAGACGGGCATAATCCCCGCCTGCATACCAGCGACTGTCCCACGTACGATTGACACCGAGCCGCAGCCCGATCGGATTAACCTTATGTCCCATAGATCAGGCTGCCTTCTGCTCTTTGGAGTTCTTGCCGGCCTTAGGGGCTTCTTCAGCCTCGGCACGCTCAGCAACAACAATCTTCAGGTGGCTGAAAAACTTCTCAACACGAGCAGAACGGCCACGGCCACGTGCATGGAAGCGTTTCATCACGATGGACTTGCCGACCTCAGCAGTTTTCACCACCAGCTTGTCAACATCAAGCTGATGATTGTTCTCTGCATTGGCCACGGCACTCTCAAGAGCCTTCTTGACCTGCTGGGCAATGCGGCGACGTGAGAACGTCAGTGCAGCAATGGCCTTATCAGCCGGCTGGTTGCGGATCGTAGCAGCAACCAGATTCAGCTTACGCGGGCTAACACGAATATTACGGGCAACAGCCTGCGCTTCTGTATCAGCCAGGGTACGGATATGCTTAGGCTTACTCATGCTCAGCCTCGCTTCGACTTCTTATCGGAACCGTGACCGGTATAAGTACGGGTGGGTGAGAACTCACCGAACTTATGACCAACCATATGCTCCGTTACCTGCACAGGCAGGAACTTCTGACCATTATAGACGCCGAACGTCAGCCCGACGAACTGCGGCAGGATGGTGGAACGACGAGACCAAATCTTGATCACCTCATTCCGGCCCGATGCACGAGCCTTCTCAGCCTTACCAAACAGATACCCGTCGACGAACGGGCCTTTCCAGACGGAACGTGCCATCTTCTATGCCCCTCTCTTACTTGCCGGTTTTACGACGACGGATAATCAGGCTGTCCGTCTTCTTGTTGGTACGGGTCTTGTAGCCCTTGGTCGGCACACCCCACGGTGTGACAGGATGACGACCACCAGAGGTACGTCCCTCACCACCACCATGCGGATGGTCAACAGGGTTCATGACCACACCACGGTTATGCGGACGACGGCCCATCCAACGGCGACGACCAGCTTTACCGAAATGCTGGTTCATGTTGTCTGGGTTAGAAACCGCACCAACAGTTGCCATGCACTCAGCGCGCACGATGCGCAGCTCACCGGACTGCAGCTTGATCTGTGCGTAGCCAGCATCCTTACCCACGAGCTGGGCATAGTTACCAGCAGAACGAGCAAGCTTGCCGCCAGCACCGGGCTTCAGCTCGATGTTATGGATGATCGTACCAACCGGCATGGAGGCCAGCGGCATCGCATTACCCGGACGGACGTCAGCATGATGGGAGGCAACCACGCGGTCACCTGCCTTCACACGCTGCGGAGCCAGAATATAGGCCAGCTCACCGTCTTCATAACGCACCAGTGCAATGAAGGCCGTACGGTTTGGATCATATTCCAGACGCTCAACCGTACCGACAACATCGAACTTGCGACGTTTAAAATCAACATAACGGTAAGACTGCTTGTGCCCGCCACCACGGAAGCGCACAGTCGTACGCCCGTAGTTATTACGACCACCAGTCTTGTTCTTACCTTCCGTAAGCTGCTTGACGGGCTTGCCCTTCCAGAGCTCGCTCCGGTCAATCAGCACGGTTCCACGAGTGCTTGGTGTCGTGGGATTAAAGTGCTTCAATGCCATGGTATCTTACCCCGCGCCTCAACCAAGCTTCGCTGTAAGGTCAATGGACTGACCCTCAGCAAGCTGGACATACGCCTTCTTGATGTCAGAACGGCGACCTGGACGACCTTTGACGCGCTTTGTCTTACCCTTCTGGATCAGGGTGCTGACACCAGCAACCTTCACATTGAAGAGCTTCTCAACAGCGACCTTGATCTGCGGCTTCGTTGCTTCCAGTGCCACCTTGAACACAACCTGGTTCTTTTCAGAAGCCATGGTTGCCTTTTCAGTGATCAGCGGTGCACGCAGCACATCAAACAGAGCTTCCTGAGACAGACCAGCAGCCGCCTTACGTGCATTCAGAACTGTTTTCGTTGTCATGCCAGACGCTCCTTGAGACCCTCAAGAGCAGCTTGGGTAATCACCAGCACGTCATGCTTGAGAATATCATAAACATTTGCCCCGATCGTGGGCAGGAGATCAATCTTGGGCAGATTGGCAATCGCACGAGCAAACGGCTGATCTGCCACCTGATCCACGATCAGAGCAGAAGAGCAACCAAGTGCCTTCAGACGAGCTGCAGCCTCACGAGTCTTCTCAACGCCAGCCAGATCCTTCAGAATGATCAGCTTGCCATCGGCAGCCTTCTGAGAAACAGCGGAACGCAGGCCAAGACGACGCACCTTCTTAGGAAGGTCGAAGCCATGATCACGCACGACAGGACCATGAACAACACCACCAGTACGGAACTGCGGCGCTCTCAAAGAACCCTGACGGGCGGAGCCTGTTCCCTTCTGACGATAGGGCTTCTTGGTTGTGCCCGAAACGACACCCCTACCCAGCGTTGCGTGTGTACCAGCGCGACGCTTGGCAAGCTGCCAGTTCACGACGCGGGCCATGATGTCCTTGCGGGGAACAATCCCGAAAATCTCTTTCGGCAGTGCGACTTTGCCGTCACTCCCGTTTTCGAGGGTTTTGATATCGTATTCCATATCCCTCACCCGGCGGCCTCAACGGTCGCTGCCGGATATGGCGCGTCCGCATTACGGGCCTTCTTGATTGCATCGCGAACCAGAACAACACTGTTCTTGGCACCTGGGATAGCACCGCGCACCATAATCAGGTTACGCTCTTCATCCACAGCAGCAATTTCGAGGTTTTGTGTTGTCACACGCTTGTCACCAAGGTGACCAGCCATCTTCTTGCCCTTAAAGACCTTACCAGGATCCTGGCGCTGACCTGTAGAGCCGTGAGAACGGTGACTGATGGACACACCGTGCGTAGCTTCAAGCCCGGCAAAGTTGTGGCGCTTCATAACACCAGCAAAACCTTTACCCTTACTCCGGCCTGTGACGTCCACCTTCTGACCAACCACGAAATGGGCGGCAGAAAGCTTCGTGCCCGGCTCCAGAACGGCATCTTCTGCCACACGGAACTCGGCCAGTTTCTTCTTAGGCTCAACCTTCACACGGGCAAAGTGCCCACGGTTCGCTTTCGTGACGTGCTTGGCCTTTGCAGCCCCCATACCGAGCTGGATAGCCGTGTAGCCATCACGCTCCTGTGTACGGGCATCCACAACCTCGACATTATCAAGGTGCAGCACCGTCACCGGCACATGTGTGCCGTCTTCTTTAAAGAGCCGGGTCATCCCCAGCTTTTTTGCAATCAATCCGGTACGCATCGTCTGGACCTTAGAGTTTAATCTCGACATCTACGCCAGCGGCGAGATCGAGCTTCATGAGGGCGTCCACGGTCTGCGGGGTCGGCTCGACAATGTCGAGCAGCCGACGGTGAGTTCTCATTTCGAACTGTTCGCGGCTCTTCTTATCCACATGCGGTGAACGATTCACAGTAAACCGGGCAATATGCGTCGGCAGGGGGATAGGACCCCGAACCCGCGCACCCGTACGCTTCGCCGTATTGACGATCTCTTTCGTGCTGTTGTCCAGCACGCGATGATCATACGCTTTAAGGCGAATGCGGATGTTCTGGTCGTCCATGATTTCACTTCATCCTTAATAAACCGGATGCCGTCCTACTGCATTTCTTTCAGAAATGGAACCCCGGCCGAAGAAAATTCGACCGGGGCCCCACATTCTAAAGCCAGCAGGGACTTAGGCGCTGATGGAAGCCACCACGCCGGCACCCACTGTACGGCCACCTTCACGAATAGCGAAGCGGAGACCTTCGTCCATGGCGATCGGAGCGATCAGCTCGACATCCATGGTTGCGTTATCACCCGGCATCACCATTTCGGTGCCTTCCGGCAGAGTCACAACACCAGTCACGTCCGTTGTACGGAAGTAGAACTGCGGACGATAGTTGGTGAAGAACGGTGTATGACGGCCACCTTCTTCCTTCGTCAGGATGTAGGCCTCAGCCTTGAACTTGCTGTGCGGGGTGATGGTGCCCGGCTTTGCCAGAACCTGACCACGCTCAACATCTTCACGCTTCGTACCACGCAGCAGAGCACCGATGTTATCACCAGCCTCACCGCGATCCAGCAGCTTACGGAACATTTCAACGCCCGTTACTGTTGTCTTGACGGTGGGACGCAGACCAACGATCTCGACTTCATCACCAACGTTGACTTCACCACGCTCGACACGGCCGGTCACAACCGTACCACGACCGGAGATGGAGAACACGTCTTCGATCGGCATCAGGAACGGACGGTCAACCGGACGCTCCGGCTGCGGGATGTAGCTGTCAACAGCCTTCATCAGCTCAAGGATAGCTTCCTTACCCTGTGCCGGGTTGCCATCTTCCAGAACGGCAAGAGCAGAACCCTTGACGATGGGGATATCATCGCCCGGGAAGTCGTAGGAGGACAGAAGCTCACGAACTTCCATCTCCACCAGCTCCAGCAGCTCCGGATCGTCAACCTGGTCAACCTTGTTCAGGAAGACAACCAGAGCCGGCACACCGACCTGACGAGCCAGCAGGATGTGCTCACGTGTCTGCGGCATCGGGCCGTCAGCAGCGGACACAACCAGGATGGCACCATCCATCTGGGCAGCACCGGTGATCATGTTCTTCACATAGTCAGCGTGGCCGGGGCAGTCCACGTGAGCATAGTGACGGTTTTCCGTCTCGTACTCAACGTGAGCTGTGGAAATCGTAATACCACGAGCGCGCTCTTCAGGAGCCTTATCGATCTGGTCGTAGGCACTGAAGGTTGCACCACCGGTCTCAGCCAGTGTCTTTGTGATTGCAGCCGTCAGCGTGGTCTTACCATGGTCAACGTGACCAATCGTGCCGATGTTAACATGCGGCTTATTACGCTCAAATTTAGCCTTTGCCATCGTCTCTCTCCAAAACCTTGGCCCGGCAAGGGCCAGAGGTATGACTGAAACTTCATGCTGGCCATTCTGGAAACCAGGAAATGGCCAGAAGCCCTACTACTGGTAAAATTACCAGCGATAATGGCTGAATGCCTTGTTGGCTTCAGCCATACGGTGCGTGTCTTCCCGTTTCTTGACGGCTGCACCACGGTTATTCACCGCGTCCATCAACTCATTGGAAAGACGGTCCTGCATGGTGTTCTCACCACGCTTGCGGGACGCCTCAATCAGCCAGCGAATAGCCAGCGCCTGACGGCGTTCTGCACGAACCTCTACCGGAACCTGATAGGTCGCACCACCAACACGGCGGGAACGAACCTCAACAGCCGGCTTTACGTTATCCAGCGCTGAGTGGAACATTGCCACAGGGTCAGCAGAGGACCCGCCACGCTTACGCAGCACTTCCAGTGCTCCATAAACGATACGCTCAGCAGTAGATTTCTTACCATCATACATCAACGCATTCATAAAACGCGTAATGACGGCATCTCCGAATTTCGGATCGGGAAGGATCTCACGCTTAACAGCGCGATGACGGCGACTCATTCCAAATACCCCTTATTTCGGCCGCTTGGCGCCATACAGCGAACGGCGCTGACGGCGTTTTGCGATACCCTGCGTATCCAACACACCACGAAGGATGTGGTAACGCACACCGGGAAGATCCTTCACGCGACCACCGCGGATAAGAACGACACTATGCTCCTGAAGGTTGTGGCCTTCACCAGGAATATAGCTCACCACCTCATACCCGTTGGTCAGGCGCACCTTGGCGACCTTACGCAGGGCGGAGTTCGGTTTTTTCGGCGTTACAGTATAAACACGTGTGCAAACACCACGCTTCTGCGGACATCCCTGCAGAGCAGGAACCTTGTTCCGCTTCGCGGCCGGCTCCCGGCCCTTTGCGATCAACTGGTTGATGGTCGGCATGCGCCCTTCCCAATCCTTGTCCATATGCTGGCAGGGAGTATCCCTGCCACGACATTCCGTTCTAACCGACACGCGGCTGAACCGCCTGTCTTCGCACGATTGCACAGAAGAAAGGAAAGAATCTTCCCTCCTCCAAAGCTACTTGCCTCTGGACTTAACCTTTTTTTCTAAGAAACAAAAGTAGTACCAGATGCTATTTTTTATTCTGGGACGATTCCTTCACCTTAAGAGGCGGGAACTGTCTAAGGCGCGGACCCTAAGTGGGCTTGCCCCAAGAGTCAAGCCTCTCCGCTTTCGCAGAGAGGCTTAACCACCAGAATTCCTTACTCAGCAGCGTCTTCTACCTCAGCCAGACCCTTATTGAGGCGGGCTGGGGCGTCATCTACTGCGAGATTACGCAGACGCCGCATGGCTCCCCCCGTCCCTGCCGGGATGAGGCGACCCACAATCACGTTTTCCTTAAGACCGCCCAGTGTGTCGATTCTACCAGATGTGGCAGCATCGGTAAGCACACGCGTGGTCTCCTGGAAGGACGCTGCAGAGATAAAGGACTGCGTCTGCAGGGATGCCTTTGTGATACCCTGAAGAATTGGCATGGCCTTGGCCGGCTCACGCCCCTGCTCCTGCAGCATCCGGCTATCCCGCTCGAACTCGATCCGGTCGACAGTCTCACCAATAAGGTAAGTGGAGTCACCCGGCTCCAGAATTTCCACCTTCTGCAGCATCTGACGAACAATCACTTCAATGTGCTTGTCGTTAATCTTCACACCCTGCAGACGATAGACGTCCTGAATCTCGTTAACGAGGTAGTCTGACAGAGCCTCCATACCCATGACCTTGAGAATGTCATGCGGCACACGAGGACCATCCACGAGCGGATCACCCTTCTGGACGAAGTCACCTTCCTGCACGGAAATATGCTTGCCCTTAGGGATGAGATAATCCGTCCGTTCGCCCGTCTCATCGTTATGTACGATAACACAACGCTTCGACTTATAGTCCTTACCAAACTCAATACGGCCATCACCTTCGGCAATAATCGCATGGTCCTTCGGACGACGAGCCTCGAACAGCTCAGCCACACGTGGCAGACCACCGGTAATATCGCGCGTCTTGGAGCCCTCACGCGGAATACGTGCCAGCACGTCACCCGCATGGACCACAGCCCCATTCTCCACAGACAGAATACTGTCAGGAGACAGGAAGTAACGAGCCTCGTTACCATTGGCCAGACGGACCACGTTACCGTCAGCATCCTTAAGCTGCAGGCGAGGACGCAGGTCCACACCCTTGGCAGCCTGCTTATAGTCCACGACCACGCGTGAGGTCAGACCCGTCACCTCGTCAACCCGCTCAACCAGTGTGATACTGTCGATCAGATCCTGATACTCGACTGTACCAGCCTGCTCGGTGATGATCGGCAGTGTGTACGGATCCCACTCTGCCATCTTATCACCACGCTTGACCTCCTGCCCTTCGGCAACCATCAGGCGGGCACCGTAAGGCACACGGTAACGGGCTTTCTCCGCACCAGTCTCGTCAATAAGCAGAATCTCACAGTTCCGGGACATAACCACAGGAACATTCTGGGAGTTCTGAACGACGTTTCGGTTACGAATGGTCACCTTACCATCACGGAAGGCTTCGACCATGGACTGTTCAGCACCACGGGTCGCCGCACCACCAATATGGAAGGTACGCATCGTCAGCTGTGTACCCGGCTCACCAATGGACTGAGCAGCGATAACGCCTACAGCCTCACCGATATTCACCGGCGTACCACGCGCCAGATCACGGCCATAGCAATGGGCGCAGATGCCGGCCTTGCTGTCACAGGTCAGAACGGAGCGGATCTCAACCGCTTCGATCCCTGCCCCTTCGAGCAGTTCGACATCAGCCTCGTCCAGAAGGCGATTCCGGGGAAGCAGTTTCTCACCTGTCATCGGATGGAAAGCATCCTGAGACAGGGTACGCCCCAGAGCACGTTCTGCAAGGGAGGCCACGACCTCACCACTATCCGTCACTGCCCGGACAACCAGACCACGCTCGCTGCCGCAATCCGTTTCGGTGATGATGCAATCCTGCGCCACATCCACCAAACGGCGTGTCAGGTAACCGGAGTTAGCCGTCTTCAGCGCCGTATCGGCAAGCCCCTTACGGGCACCATGGCTGGATGTGAAGTAATCAAGAACCGACAGACCTTCTTTAAAGTTGGCCACAATCGGCTGCTCGATAATCTCACCAGATGGCTTCACCATCAGGCCACGCATACCGGCCAGCTGCTTCATCTGAGCCGGTGACCCACGGGCCCCGGAGTGGCTCATCATCCAAACAGAGTTGGTCGGCTTACCCGGTACCTGCTTGGAAATCTCCTTAAGCATGGCCGCCTGCACTTCATCCGTACAACGGGACCAAGCATCCACCACCTTGTTATAGCGCTCGCCAGCGGTGATCAGACCTTCCTGATACTGCTGCTCAAACTCTTTAACCTCTTCCGTGGTCTTGTTCACAAGAGTGGTCTTTTCGGCCGGAACGATCATATCGTCCTTACCGAAGGAAATACCAGCCTTAGCGGCGTGACGGAAACCGAGAGCCATGAGACGATCACAGAAGATAACCGCCTCTTTCTGCCCACAATGACGATACACAGTATCAATCACATCGGACACCAGCTTCTTTGTCAGCTGACGGTTAATCAGGCTGAACGGAACAGCTGGATGCTTCGGCAGAATCTGGGCGATCAGGGCACGGCCCGGTGTTGTCAGAATTGTCTGACGAACCGGCTTACCGTCCTCATCCTGAGCATCCAGACGCAGACGAATCTTATCGTGCAGCTTCAGGGCATTGGACAGCAGAGCTGCTTCAATTTCCGCAACTGCCGCATAGGCAGGCGGAGCCGCCTTAATGACCTTGCCATCCTTGATCTCAGCTTCATCCGGCGTAAGGCGATATTCAGGCACCTCAAGGCTCAGATAATACAGACCAAGCACGATGTCCTGAGACGGCACGATGATCGGCTTACCATTAGCCGGGCTGAGGATGTTGTTAGTGGACATCATCAGCACACGGGCTTCCAGCTGGGCCTCCAGCGAAAGCGGCACATGCACAGCCATCTGGTCACCGTCAAAGTCCGCATTAAAGGCGGTACAGACCAACGGATGCAGCTGAATAGCCTTACCTTCCACGAGGCTCGGCTCAAACGCCTGAATACCCAGACGGTGCAGGGTCGGCGCACGGTTCAGCATCACCGGATGCTCACGGATAACCTCTTCGAGGATATCCCAAACTTCCGGACGCTCTTTCTCAACCATCCGCTTTGCGGCCTTGATGGTCGTAGCGTGACCGTACTTCTCCAGCTTGGAATAAATGAACGGCTTGAACAGCTCCAGAGCCATCTTCTTAGGAAGACCACACTGATGCAGCTTCAGCTCCGGCCCCACCACAATCACGGAACGACCAGAATAGTCCACACGCTTACCGAGCAAGTTCTGACGGAAGCGGCCCTGCTTCCCCTTCAGCATATCGGAAAGGGATTTCAGCGGACGTTTATTGGCACCAGTGATAGCACGACCACGACGACCATTGTCGAACAGCGCATCAACAGCTTCCTGCAACATACGCTTTTCGTTACGGACAATAATGTCCGGCGCACGCAGTTCAATCAGCCGCTTCAGACGGTTGTTACGGTTGATAACACGGCGATACAGGTCGTTCAGGTCGGATGTAGCGAAACGCCCACCATCCAGCGGCACAAGCGGACGCAGTTCCGGCGGGATCACGGGCACGATGTCCATGATCATCCATTCCGGACGAGCACCACTTTCCACGAAGGACTCGACCATCTTGAGACGCTTGACCAGCTTCTTGCGGGCCGCTTCGGATGTCGCCTTGCGCAATTTCTTGCGCATGATCGTCTTTTCCGAATCGCCTTCCATCACCTCGGCGTCATAATCAAACGGATCCGGCTCACCACGCTCACGAGCGGCACGGCTCAGCTCGGCTTCCTGTGCGTTCGGCAGACCCCAGTCATAGCTGGACAGCGCACGCTTGATCACCTCGGCACCAATGCCGACATCCAGACCATCATCAGCGAATTCATCCATCAGCTCTTCGCAACGGATTTCATCCAGCAGATATTGGTCACGACGCTTGCCGTGCTTGTAAGACTCGACCTGATCAGATTCACAGACGCCCTTGTCGAGCACCAAGAACTTCTCAAAATACAGAACCGGCTCAACATCCTTGAGCGGCAGGTCCAGCATCGTGGCGATACGGCTCGGCAGGGACTTCAGGAACCAGATATGGGCGACCGGTGAAGCGAGATCGATGTGCCCCATCCGTTCACGGCGGACCTTGGCCAGCGTCACCTCGACACCGCACTTCTCACAAACGATCCCACGGAATTTCATCCGCTTGTACTTACCGCAGAGGCACTCATAGTCCTTGGTCGGACCAAAGATCCGAGCACAGAAGAGACCGTCACGCTCCGGCTTGAAGGTACGATAGTTGATCGTTTCCGGTTTTTTGATCTCGCCATAAGACCATGACCGAATCTGCTCGCTAGAAGCAAGCAGGATTCGAATCTGGTCAAATGTGCCTGACTGACCAGACTGACCGAGAATCTTCATGAGTTCGTTCATTTGCCGAAACCCCACTGTGCCGGACGGCGTCCCGCCGGCACGTTAAACATGAACAATGAAGAAGAAGCGGAAAGCACTGCCCTCACAGCCCTCCCTGCTCAAGTTCGACATTCAGACCAAGCGACTTCAGTTCCTTCACCAGAACGTTGAAGCTCTCTGGAATACCAGCTTCAAAGTCGTCCTGCTCACGAACGATCGCCTCATACACCTTCGTACGGCCGGACACATCGTCCGACTTCACGGTCAGCATTTCCTGAAGCGTATAAGCTGCACCGTATGCCTCCAGTGCCCAGACCTCCATCTCACCGAAGCGCTGACCACCGAACTGCGCCTTACCACCAAGCGGCTGCTGGGTAACCAGCGAGTAAGGACCGATCGAACGAGCATGAATCTTGTCATCAACAAGATGATGCAGCTTCAGCATGTAGATGTAACCCACAGTAGACTGACGCTCGAACCTCTCGCCCGTACGTCCGTCAATCAGCTGGGACTGACCACTTTCGCTGACACCCGCTTTCTTGAGCATTTCTTCAATGTCAGGAATGGAAGCACCATCGAACACCGGCGTAGCAATCGGCACACCTTTGCGCAGATTGTTGGCTAGCTCGATCAGCTGATCATTGTCCATCGTGGCAATATCTTCATCGAAGATCTTCTCGCCATAGACATCTTTCAGGCGATCCAGCAGCTCCTGACGACGCTCACCCGTACGCTGGTATTCATCAACCATCGCACCGATGCTCTGACCGATATTGGCACAAGCCCAGCCCAGATGTGTCTCCAGAATCTGCCCCACATTCATGCGGGACGGCACACCCAGAGGGTTCAGCAGCAGATCAACCGGCTGACCATTCTCAAGGAACGGCATGTCCTCAACAGGAACAACACGGGAAACCACACCCTTGTTACCATGACGACCAGCCATCTTATCGCCCGGCTGAAGCTTACGCTTCACAGCGATGAAGACTTTAACCATCTTCATCACACCCGGTGGCAGTTCGTCACCACGCTGGAGCTTCTCGACCTTGTTGTCGAAGCGGTTGTTAATGCGCTTGATAGCACCATCAAACTCACGGCAGAGCGTCTCCAGCTCGGCCATAACAGCGACATCGGCAACCGGAATGTTGCGCCACGTCACACGGGGATGCTCACCCAGCAGCTCTGCCGTGATCGGCGTACCAGCACGAACACCCTTGAAGCCTGCGGCAGCTTCCTGCCCGATCAGACGCTCCTTGAGACGGTTATAGAAACTACGCTCCTGAATGGCCCGCTCATCGTCACGGTCCTTGGCCAGACGTTCGATCTCGGCGCGCTCGATCGCCATGGCGCGCTCGTCCTTGTCCACACCACGACGGGAGAAGACACGGACATCAACCACCGTCCCACTCGTGCCCGGGGGCAGCTTGAGGGAGGTGTCGCGCACGTCAGAGGCTTTCTCACCGAAGATGGCACGCAGAAGTTTTTCTTCCGGTGTCATCGGGCTTTCACCCTTCGGTGTGACTTTACCAATCAGGATATCGCCCGGGTTGACCTCAGCACCGACATAGACAATGCCAGCCTCATCGAGGTTGCGCAGAGCTTCCTCACCGACATTCGGAATATCACGGGTGATCTCTTCCTGGCCCAGCTTGGTATCACGAGCCATAACCTCGAATTCTTCAATATGAATTGAAGTAAAGATGTCATCGCGAGCAATACGCTCAGAGATCAGGATGGAGTCCTCAAAGTTGTAACCATTCCATGGCACGAAGGCCACGAGCACGTTACGACCCAGAGCCAGCTCACCAAGCTCGGTGGACGGACCATCAGCAATAATGTCACCAGCAGCAACCAAATCACCAACCTTCACCAGCGGACGCTGATTGAGGCAGGTGGACTGGTTGGAACGCATATATTTACGCAGACGGTAAATATCCACGCCCTGAGTTGCACCCTGTTCGTCCGTAGCACGGATCACGATACGGGCACCATCCAGCTGGTCCACCACACCGCCACGCTTGGCAATGATAGTCGCACCAGAGTCATGCGCCACGGGGCCTTCCATGCCGGTACCAACAAGCGGAGCATCAGCCCGTACCAGCGGCACAGCCTGACGCTGCATGTTGGAACCCATCAGTGCACGGTTGGCGTCATCGTTTTCCAAGAACGGAATCAGCGCAGCAGCCACAGAGACCAGCTGCTTCGGTGACACGTCACAGGCAGTTACCTGCTCCGGCGGCACAAGGCGGAAGTCACCAGTCTGACGAACTGCTACCAGCTCATCGGTCAGGCGGTTATCGCTCTGCTTAGCATCAGCCTGCGCCACCAGGAGACGCTCTTCTTCCATGGCGGACAGATACTTCCAACCATCCTGGAAGACCCCATCCTTCACCAAGCGATAAGGCGTCTCAATAAAGCCGTACTTATTCACCTTGGCATAGGTAGCCAGAGAGTTGATCAGACCAATATTCGGCCCTTCAGGTGTTTCAATCGGGCAGATACGGCCGTAATGGGTCGGATGAACGTCACGAACCTCGAAGCCTGCACGCTCACGGGTCAGACCGCCCGGACCAAGTGCCGACAGACGGCGCTTATGGGTCACCTCGGAGAGAGGGTTGGTCTGATCCATGAACTGGCTAAGCTGGGAGGAGCCGAAGAACTCACGCACAGCGGCAGCAGCGGGCTTGGCGTTGATCAGGTCATGCGGCATGACCGTATCAATATCGACAGACCCCATACGCTCACGGATAGCACGCTCCATGCGCAGCAGACCGATGCGATACTGATTCTCCATCAGCTCGCCAACGGAACGAACACGGCGGTTACCGAGGTTGTCGATGTCATCGACCTGACCACGGCCATCCTTGAGATCGCACAGAATCTTGACCGTCCGCAGAATGTCTTCCTTACGCAGCGTCCGCAGCGTATCGGGAGCATCCACATCCAGACGCATGTTCATCTTCACACGACCGACAGCAGACAGGTCGTAACGATCCTGAGAGAAGAACAGACCACGCAGCATAGCTTCCGCTGTCTCACGGGTCGGCGGCTCACCGGGGCGCATGATACGATAAATATCGATCAGAGCCTCTTCTCGTGAGGTGTTCTTATCCGCCATCAGCGTGTTGCGGATCCACGGACCATGCGTGCCATCAATGGCCAGAACCGGAAGTTCCTTCAGGCCCAGATCTTCCAGCTCGGTCAGCTTCTCTTCGGTCAGTTCTTCACCGGCCTCGGCATAAATCTCACCGGTCTTCTCATTGACAAGGTCATGAGCGATGAAACGGCCCAGAATATCCAGACGCCCCACCTGCACGACACGGGTCTTTTCGGCGATTTTACGAACGAGACGCGCCGTCAGCTTCGTTTCAGCATCCGCAACAACTTCACCAGTATCCGCATCTACCAGCGGGCTGAGAAGTTTCAGACCACGGAAGGCATCCGGCTCGAACGGACGAGCCCACTCGCTACCCATGCGAGTGAAAGGCACAATACCGTAGAAGGTGGCGAGGATCTCATCCTCATCCATACCGGTGACTTCGAGCGCATCAACATCACCGCCCTCAGCCAACTTACCCTCACGAGCTGTGAGATAGTTCTGCCCCTCAAGCGCATAAAGCAGTGTTGTAACCGGCAGCTTACGCTTACGGTCGATACGGACATGGATAATGTCTTTCGCATCGAACTCGAAATCGAGCCAAGAACCACGATAAGGGATGATACGAGCGGCAAAGAGATACTTCCCAGAGGAATGTGTCTTGCCTTTATCGTGATCGAAGAACACACCGGGGCTACGGTGCATCTGAGAAACGATGACACGCTCTGTCCCGTTGATGATGAAGGTCCCGTTATCCGTCATGAGCGGCATATCGCCCATATAAACCGGCTGCTCCTTCAGATCGTGAATGGAGCGGGTCCCTGTATCTTCATCAATATCCCATGTTGTCAGACGCAGAATGACCTTCAGCGGAGCTGCATAGGTCAACCCACGCTGGATGCACTCTTCCACGTCATATTTCGGTTCTTCGAATTCATAATACTGGAAGTCCAGCCGACCACGGCCAGCGAAATCATGAATCGGAAAAACTGAACGGAACACCTCCTGAAGGCCAGCCGGCTCGCGGCTGTCGGGGCGAACATTCATCTGCAGGAAAGCTTCATAAGAAGCCCGCTGCACGTCAATCAAATTAGGCATCGGCGCAATTTCGGGAATGCGCCCGAAACTCTTGCGGATCCTCTTACGCCCTGTGAACGATTTTGTGATCGCCATCTTATCCTGCCTCTGAACCAGACCTTCAAGTCGTCCGCTATATGACCATCCCATTACCCCATGGAATATCAGACGACTTGAACGGCTGGCTTAATTCTGTCCATGACGCGTGACGGAATGCCTTGTATAGACACTTTTCCTGTCAACGGCAAATGGGGCGGGCACCATAAAGCACCCGCCCACTCGCTCCAACGGCTTCCCCTAAGGGGACCGCATGGATGTAACTCTTACTTGATCTCGACTGTAGCGCCGTTATCTTCCAGAGCCTTCTTGATCTTCTCTGCCTCGTCCTTCGTGGCGCCTTCCTTGATGGTCTTCGGAGCGCCTTCGACCAGGTCCTTAGCTTCCTTCAGGCCCAGGCCTGTGATGCCACGGATTTCCTTGATGACGTTGATCTTCTTGTCACCAGCCTTGGCCAGCACGACGTCGAACTCTGTCTTCTCAGCAGCAGCTTCACCACCAGCAGCCGGAGCAGCAGCAGCAACAGCCACCGGAGCAGCAGCGGAAACGCCCCACTTCTCTTCGAGCAGCTTGGACAGCTCAGCAGCTTCCAGAACGGTAAGAGCGGACAGTTCGTCAACCAGTTTTGCCAAATCGGCCATGATAATATCCTCTAAGATGCGTAAATATCAGGCGGCTTCGCTCATGCGGGCCACCTTGTTAATCAAGCGGCTTCCGTGTCGCCTGTTCTGGCATAGGCACCAAGAACGCGAGCAAGCTGCCCAGCCGGAGCCTGGGTGACGCCTGCAATGCGGGTTGCCGGGGTACTGATCATACCAACCAGCTGTGCACGCAGCTCGTCCAGAGATGGCAGGGATGCCAGTGCCTTGACGCTATCAGCCGTAAGAGTCTGATTGCCAAGGGCACCACCAAGTACCACCAGCTTGTCATTCTTCTTGGCGAACTCGACCAGCACCTTTGCCACGCCAACCGGCTCATCCGACCAAGAAATGGCCGTCGGGCCTTTAAGCAGCGGCGCAATGCCGTCGAACTGGGTCCCATCCAGAGCACGGCTGACCAGCCGGTTCTTCGCGACCCTGTATGTCGCACCCACAGCGCGGATGTTACGACGCAGCTCTGTCGCATCAGCAACCGTCAGACCCAGATTCTGGGTGACGATAACCATGGACGTGCTACCGAACACTTTGCTGAGGGACTCGACAAAGGCCCGTTTTTCCGTACGGTCCAAAACCTTGTCTCCTCGGTTAGTCCGATCATCTCGGACCAGGTTACCCATAGGTCCTGCCCTACCTTACGGCATAACAAGACCCGCTCGCCTGTCCATATTGAGGAAGACCGCATCGCACCCGAGGGCTATAATACGTTCTACCCGTCTCACGCCTGCGCCCCTCTAGGGCTTTAAGGAACCACGTCCCACATGCGTTCTAGGACAGGAAAAGGGAGCAGCGAACTGCTCCCACACCATTCCGAAAAATGGCGATTCCTTAATCTCTCGTCAATCAGCCTTCGAAGCTGGAGAGATCAATACGCACACCTACTCCCATTGTGGAAGAAAGTGAAGCTTTTTTCAGGTAAGTTCCCTTCGCACCGGACGGACGAGCCTTCTGCAGGGCATCCACCAGAGCCTTCACGTTCTCAGCAAGCTGAGACTCGGAGAAGGAAGCCTTACCAACGCCAGCATGAACAATACCAGCACGCTCTGCGCGATATTCCACCTGACCGGACTTAGCAGCCTCGATAGCACCCTTGACGTCCATCGTCACGGTACCGAGACGGGGGTTCGGCATCAGACCACGCGGACCAAGGATCTTACCAAGACGACCCACCAGAGCCATCATGTCCGGTGTAGCAATGCAGCGATCGAACTCGATCTCGCCAGCCTGCACCTTCTCGGCCAGGTCTTCAGCACCGACAACCTCGGCACCAGCGGCAGTTGCTTCCTCAGCCTTCGGGCCACGAGCAAACACACCAACGCGCAGTGTCTTACCTGTACCGTGCGGCAGGGAGATCAGGCCACGAACCATCTGATCGGCATGACGAGGGTCAACACCCAGACCGATAGCGAATTCAACCGTCTCATCGAACTTAGCCGTTGCGTTGCCCTTTACCAGAGCCACAGCTTCATTCAGGGAGTACAGCTTATCAGCCTCAACCTTGGAGCGCAGAGCAGCAATACGTTTATTCTTGGCCATGTCTTAGCCCTCCACCACATCAAGACCGATGGAACGGGCGGACCCAGCCAGCATACGCACGGCACCATCGATGTCGTTTGCGTTCATGTCCTGGAACTTCTTCTCAGCGATTTCACGCAGCTGGGAAGTCGTCACGGACCCGACAGACGCAGCACGGCCAACCGTTTGAGACCCCTTGGTGATCTTAGCAGCCTTCAGCAGGAAGTAAGTGTTCGGCGGTGTCTTCGTGATGAAGGTGAAGGTGCGATCCGCATAGGCAGTGATCACAACCGGGATCGGCATACCCGGCTCGAGACTCTGCGTCTTTGCGTTAAATTCCTTACAGAACTGCATGATGTTCAGACCGCGCTGACCCAGCGCCGGACCAACCGGCGGAGACGGGTTAGCCTTGCCAGCCGGAATCTGCAGTTTGATGTAGCCAACTACTTTTTTGGCCATATCCGGGACTCCCTGATTTATAGTTCCCGAACCGTGGTTGAGACGGCAGGGATCATCCCCGCCTCCCACGTTCGACTGAGAGGGTGCCTAGACCATTCCCCCCATAGCGTCAAGCTGGAATCAGGGATGAGCTGGCACGGCGGCCTTCCCTGTCAGATCACTTTCAGCAGCCGGGGGTTGAATCTCAGACCCTTTCTGCTGTGTCCCCACCGGGACCTCTCCAGCAGGCCGAGCATGATGGAGACCCTCATACTGTAACGGTCCAATCGGATCGATGCTCTTAATGTCCGGTAGCAACGTGTTTGACCACCCCCCACCAAGGGCACGAATCAGCCGGACCGTGGACTGCACCTGCCTCGTCTGCGCCTGAACCTCCAGCAAACGAGCCTTAAGGGCATCCTGCTGCGCTACCAGTGCATCCAGATAGTTTGTCAGCCCGCCCGTATAAAGAGCCATCGTCATAGCCTGCGTCCTCAAGGCGGCATCTACAGCCTGATGCTGCTGCAGCTGCTCCTGATGATACAAGGCTGTCTGACTCAAACCATCTTCCACGTCCTGAAACGCAGCAAGAACCGTAGCTCGGTAGGAATCCACACGCTCCCGATACTGCGACCATGCCCGTTGCAGGGCAGCACGCCGCATTCCACCCGTAAAGAGCGGCTCCACAGCTTGCACAGCCACCCGCCAGAACGCCTTAGCAACACTAGCGAGGTCAAACCCGGCGTCCTCAAACCCGCCTGTCGCACTGATAGTAATGTGCGGATAAAAGGCTGCTCTGGATACACCGATGGCGCGTGCTGCCGCAGCCATTTGACGCTCACTCACAGCAACGTCAGGTCGTCTTTCCAGCAAGGTAGAAGGTATCCCTTCCTTGACCCGGATCGTATCAAAATGAAGCCGGAAATCCTTGATCGGCTGAATGTGGAAGCTGGTAGGTGCCACATTGACCATGACAGCAATGGCATGTTCCTGCACCTGCCGGGTCGCCAATAAATAGCTTTGTGCCGCCTGAGCGGAATATAGCTCATTCTCCGCACGGGACACATCTAGCCCTGCTCCGATGGCTCCGCCCTGCCGGAGACGGGTGATCTCCACTGCCGTACGGAAATACCGGATAGAATCGTCATACACAGCCAGCTGCGCATCAATCCCACGCAGTGCCATATAATTTGATGCAAGCTCTGCCTGAAGGCTCAACCTCGTCAGGGCATATTCAGCCGCTCCGGCCTGTGCCAGATTCTTCTGCATATGCGTCTGATTACGGATGGCATCCCAGAAATCCGGCTCCCACGTGGCTGCCCCGCTGTAGGCCACATTGGATTCATAAATAGGTGTATTATTGGTACGCCGCAGGAAAAGCCGCCCTTCCGACTGCTTATTCCGGCTCATCTGCGCCCCACCGGCGATCTGAGGATACAGTCGGCTTTCTGTCTCACGGGCGATATCACGCTCCTGCGTGAAAACTTCTGCCGCCGCCTGAAGGTCAGGGTTATAAGCGTTCAGCCGTTCTTCAAGCTCATCAAGCTGGGGATCGTGAAAAATCTTCCACCACTCTCCCCTTACGACCGCATCAGCAGGCTTGGCATTACCCATGATGCCTTTGCCTTCCCAGCCATCAGGATAGATGAAATGCGGCGTCTGGTATTTCGGGGCCAGATCACATGATGTCAGAAAAAACGATAATCCACCCGCCAACAGCGGCAGCTTCCGCCATGTCCTCATCATCAGTGCTGCCCCTGTTTGGTCGGCGCAGGTGCCGCTCCACCCTCACCCGGTTTTGGCTGATCGTCCGCGCTGTTTTCTTCCGGTGGCGGCATAGCACCGACACGGCGCAAATCGTTTGACGTCACATTCGGAACAGGCTTTTCCAGCTCCTTCGGTTTCACGTCATTATAACCACGGGTCGGCGTCACAACTCGGACTTCATCGCCATCCAGCATATCCGCCGTTGGGTTAGCCACAATCTCATCATTCAGAGACATGCCGGAAAGCACTTGTGTCGTCATGCCGAAATTCGTGCCGACCTGCACGGTTTCCAGCCTGATATGATTATTAACGACCTTAGCCACCTGCATTCCCTGCGCCCGGAAAATGAGCGCACTAGTCGGCACAATCAGCACATCCGGGTCACCCGGAGCCTGAATATGGGCCGTAGCGTAGGAATTGGGCCAAAGCAGCCCATCGGGATTATCCAGAACCAACTCGGTTGTCACTGTCCGGGTAGAGGCATTGAAGGCATTGGCCGTTGCCAGGAAACGCGCCTTAAACACACGCCCCGGATATTGAGGGACGCTCAGCTCCGCACTGATGCTCGGTGAAATGACACTCGCAAAATCCTGCGGGACGGACACAAAAACACGTATCCGATGCACATCCGCCACAGAGAAGAGTTCAGCAATGGCACCACGGGAATTGAGGTTACCCCCCGCAGCATTCACATAGTCCCCGACATTAACCAGACGGGATGTCACAATCCCATCGAACGGAGCTACGATCCGCTTGAAATTTTCCAGAGCCTCCACCCGTTCAACTTCATGAGCAGCGGCATCAAGCTCAGCCTTCTGGGCGGCAGCATTGGCGGCCTGCACGTCCACCTCCTGCCGGGATACAGCCTGTGTTCCCCGCAGAGCAGTCCAACG
Source organism: Bombella intestini (assembly GCF_002003665.1). Classification (GTDB taxonomy): domain Bacteria; phylum Pseudomonadota; class Alphaproteobacteria; order Acetobacterales; family Acetobacteraceae; genus Bombella; species Bombella intestini. Next base: position 263,940 of record NZ_JATM01000002.1, on the reverse strand, counting down.
TTTTGTTGTAATGAGAGCCAACTGATAGCGGGCATTGACGACCTCATAATGCGCCTTGGCTGCTGCGTATTGGGCATCGATGCTTGGTGTGCTGACTTCGGCCAACAGGTCGCCACGTTTCACGTGGGCACCGTAGTCCTTGTACCACATCTTCACATAGCCGGAGACCTGCGCATAAATCGGCGCCTCGTACCATGCAGCCAGATTGGCGGGCAGGTCCACAGTCCTAGTCGCTGGTCCCGGTTGGGCCTTTATTAGCACAACACGGGCAATAGAACTATCCTGCGTCTCCCGCACTAATTCCCGCTTATGCAAGGCCCGCTGCACGAGACCCAGCACGACCAACCCGACCAGCACGGCCAGAACTATCAGAATCAGCAAACGCCCCTTACCACGGGCCACAGATGATGTCTGATTGGTGGACGGCTTCATGAAGGTTCTCCTTCTGGAGTGGTCTGGTCACCCTTCGGGGCACCGCCATGGATCAGAGCAAAAACACAGGGAACAAACAGTAGCGTTGCTACTGTTGCCATCAATAGCCCTCCGATGACCGCCTTGCCCAGTGGCGCATTGGAGGAATTACTGATGGACATTGGGACCATACCGATCATCATAGCAAGAGCCGTCATCAGCACGGGACGAATACGCTCGAACCCAGCTTCGGAAGCAGCAAGAACGGCATTACCGTGCGCTTCCAGACGTTCCCGAGCGAAAGCCACAACAAGCACGGCGTTAGCGGTGGCCGTCCCCATACACATAATAGCCCCTGTCAGAGCTGGAACGGACAATGTGGTATGGGTCAGGAACAGGCTCCACGAAATACCACCCAGAGCCGCTGGCAGAGCCATGATGATAACGAATGGGTCCAGCCATGACTGAAAATTCACGACAATAATCAGATAGACCAGCACAATGGAGAGCAACAGCCCACCAATCAGCTGGACATAGGCATTATTCATTGTCACGACTTGGCCACGTACCACCATGCTGGAGCCACGCGGCAGATTGGGGCGGACTTTCTCTACCTCTCGCCCAACAGCCCGGGATAAGGTCCCAAGGTCTACACCTTCCGCAGCGACATAAATGTCGAACACCGGCATGATATTATAGTGGGAGACTTCCGCCGGAGTGCCCGTCTGCACAATATGACTGACCCCTCCCAGAATCTGCATGGTTCCATTCTGGGGGTTCCCGTCCCCTCTATCAATGGGCATTTTCTCAAGGTCATTGAGTGTCTGGAGATAGGTGGCAGGAGCCTGCACATCAATCAACTGAGATGTGCCCTGCGGGTTGAGATAGTACGTCTGACCAACCTGCGAACTCCCTGAAAGGGTCGTCAGGACATTAAAGGCAATATCTTTTTCGGTAATCCCCGTACCCATGGCGAAGCTACGATGAGCATTGATGAGCATGGTCGGCTGTGTCATCGGCTGCTGCACGCTGACATCCACAGCACCGGGGATCTGCCGAAGATGCTGCGCTAGATGAACAGCAAAATCATAATTATGTTGGAGGTCACGCCCAACGATCTGCACATCAATAGGGGAAGGTAGACCGAAATTGAGAATCTTGGCGGTAAGGTCACCCGGCTGGAAGGTAAAACCTATCCCCGGAAAAGCCGCCCCGAGAGACCGGCGCAGTTGCTTCCGGTAATCGGAGATTGGACTCTCTGAATCCTCCAGCTGGATCGTCACATCGCAATCCTGCGCCCCCGTTGTGGGAGAAGGCACCATTGCCTGATTCATCTGACTCATCGGCAGGCCGCAGTTATTGACGATCAACTTCACCTGACCGGGTAAAGTCTCCCGAATTTTCTTCTCGATCAGACCACTTAATTTTGCACTTTCTTCAATACGGGTGCCGACCGGTGCCCGAAAATGCATCTGCATAGTCCCGGATTTAATCTCCGAGAAGAAATCCTGCCCAACAAAGAAAAGAAGAAGGAGAGACGCCAGCGCACCGGAAAGGAACAGAGCGATGAATTTTGTTCTGATCGACAGAGCAGTCAGCAGGATACCATGATAACCTTGCCTGAACTGTTCAAAATAAGACTCAAATTTTTCCTGAAACCTGCCGAAGAAGCCCTTCTTCCGGCTCGCATAATCTGGATGTCGCTGTTTTTCCACCTGAGCCGCCAGCAGCCAGTTCGCCATTGTCGGCACGAGCGTTCTGGAAAGAATGAAAGAAGCGATCATTGCGAAAATGATAGCCTCGGCCATGGGCATGAACAGCCAACCCGCAACGCCTGTCAGCTCAAAGAGAGGGAACCAAACGATACAGATACATGTTGTCGAAACAAATGTCGGGATGACAATCTGATTAGCGGCATCGACAATGGCAGGCTCAAGCTCCTTGCCCATATGAAGATGAGCATCGATATTCTCAATCATCACCGTGGCATCATCCACGAGAATACCGACAGCCAGTGCCAACCCGCCCAGCGTCATCACATTAATGGACTGCCCTGCCAAACTGAGGCCGATCAAGGCTGAGAGCATGGCTAGAGGAATAGACACGGCCACAATCACAGTCGAACGCCATGACCCCAGGAAAAGCAGAACGGTCAGGCTGGTCAGAATGGCAGCGGTAATCATTTCCCGCACCACATCAACAACGGATTCCTTCACGAAACTGGAAGCATCCGTCAGCACATCCATGCTTGTACCGGGAGGCAGTGTCTTCTGAATGTCAGGCAGTAACTTTTTGATCCCGCTCACCACATCCAGCGTTGAGGCATTACCGCTTTTCAGAATAACGATCATCACCGCCTGCTTGCCCCGCACCAGCACGGCATTGGTCTGCGGCGGGCCGCCTTTATGCACCCAAGCGACATCCCTCAGATAGATGACGGAATTGCCCACCTGTTTGATGGGCATTCGGTTAAAGGCTGCAATATCCAAAGGTGCAGAGTTAGTCCGCACCATGAAATCCATAGCCCCGACCTTCTGGTCTCCAGCCGGAAGAACGATATTCTGCTTATTCAATGCACTGGCCACATCAACAGCGGAAAGCCGATGGGCCAGCAGCTTCACTGGGTCGATGTCCACCATAATATCCGCCGCTACCCCCCCATAAGGGTTGGGGATAGCCGTCCCCGCCACAGAAACAAGTTCAGGACGGATAAGGTTGGAAGCCATATTGTAGACTTCCGAAGCGGACATATTGGGGTTATTGACCTGTAGGGTCAGCACCGGGACAGAAGATGCATCCAGTGCCAAAATAAGCGGCGGCGTAGCCCCAGTGGGAAGCTGCTTGATGACCGTCTGCGATACAGAAGTAATCTGCGTCTGCGCTACGCTAACATCTGTGCCCGGTTGGAAGAAAACCTTGACGATCCCTCGCCCGTAATAGGAGCTACTCTCGATATGTTCGATATTATTTACGGTCGCTGTTAGCGTTCGCTCATAATAATAAACAATACGACCTGAAACTTCCTCCGGCATCAGCCCGGTATAAGACCAGACAACCGCAACGGTCGGAATCTTGATGTTGGGGAAAACATCCGTTGGTGTTCCCAAAATGGCCCTCACCCCGAAGATGAGGATCATGATGGACATGACAACAAACGTATAAGGCCGCCGCAGGGCTGTCAGGACGATGGCATTCATGACAGGCAATAACCTACACTAGAGATATGCAGTCCCGGCGGAGTAAGAGAATCATCTCCCGCCTCTAATATCCCGCAATAGGCTCGTCTCTCTGTCTCAATACCGCTGAGCAATCTGTCTCTCCACCTGGAGGGGCCCCGAATATTCTGGGTCCCCCTTGCGCCGCATTCGGGGGATTATAACGACGACGCCCAAAGAAAAAATGCTTTTCATCTGAAAAGATTTTTAAGAAGCATGGCTCAGTTGCCAGCACTTTATTTACGCCTATCTGTTACCCTTGCCCCGTGCCCTGAGCGTCTTCCGGATGTGGGAAGATGAGACGGAATACTGTACCACTCCTCACCTCTCCCTCGCGGTTTTCCTCAATTACGAGGCGAGCTTCATGCAGCCGAATAATGGCCGCCACGAGGCTCAGCCCTAACCCACTACCGGGAATGTGACGACTTTTATCCGCCCGGTAAAAACGGCTCATGACAGCATTGCGCTCTTCCACAGCAATGCCGACCCCCGTATCTCGTACCTCAAACCACGGTTCACACAGCTCATTACAGCCTGCTCGCAGAGTAACCTCACCACCCTCCCCCGTAAATTTGAGGGCATTATCAAGCAGATTGGCTAGTACCTCATTAAGGAGGTCCGCATCCCCCCATAGTTCCACAGGCCCTTCATGCGGCACGACAGACAGAATCAGCCCTTGCGTCTCTGCATTAGGTTCGTACAGATCGGCCATATCGGCAATCAGCGGCATGACATCCATGCGCCTGAAACCAGCCCGCCGCTGCCCATTTTCAATCTCCCCAATCCGCAGCAAAGCTGTGATAACCGAAAAACACTGCTCCAAATCACGCTGACACAGTGCCATCGCCTGCTCAAAACGTGCTTCTTCCTCTGTTGTCGCAGCCATCGTCAGAACAAAACCGTTCAGCCGGTCTAATCGGGCCTGAACACGAGCTAAAGGCGTGCGGAGGTCATGGGCGATATCGTTGCCCACATCCCGCATTTCGCCCATCAGCTGCTCCAACCGGTCCAGCATCCGGTTGACGGACCCTGCCAGACGGTCAAGGTCATCATGGCCACGTCCAACAGGCAGCCTTTCCCGCATCTGCCCTTTAACAATCTGCTCAATGGAATGATGCATCTTGGTGATGCGCCCCAATGCCCGGCGGCTCAATATCATTCCGGCAGTTAGGGCAAAAAGTACGACTGGCAACATGGAGAACAAGGCACATTGTCGAGCGACATGCCGCAGCTCATCCACCATATGGCGAGACCGCCCCAGCACCAACAGGCGGGTCTTCCCCGGCTGCATCCCCGGCACTTCCACCACCAGAAAACGCATGATCGTCACGGAGTGATCCGGCAAGACAAAGGACAGGTTTTGGGTGGACTGACTGGCCGTCAATCCCGCAGGCCATGCCGTCATATCCCCTGCAATGGGGTGATGGTCCTTATCAAACAAGGCCGCCGCATTAAGAAAAATACGCAGCTCACTGGTACTACGTTCCTTCAGCCGGACTTCCAAGTCCCCCGGGGCCTCCTGCATGAGGACAGAAGCCGAACGGCGCAGCAGATCATTGGTACGGAGCTGCTCATAGGTACTGATCTGCCCATAAAGCAGAACCAGCTCCAGCAGCATTCCCAGCACCACAACACAGACAAGCCCCAGCGTCAGCCGGAAAGCCGCCGTGCGGAACAGGTCACTCCGGAACACGTAAACAGAACCCGGCACCACGGATGCTATGGATCAACGGCTCTTCTCCGTCCTTATCCACCTTGCGCCGCAATTTGCCGATATGCACATCCACAAGATTGGTACGGGGCACGAACCGGTAATTCCAGACATCTTCCAGCAGCATAGTGCGGGTCAGAACCGTATTGGGACGCCGGATCATATATTCCAGCAACCGAAACTCCCGAGGGAGCAAGTCAATCTCCCGTCCGTCCCGCCGTACCCGCCGTTCGAGAAGGTCCATTTCCAGCGGGCCCAGTTTCAGCATGGACGTACGCCCATAAACAGGTCGCCTCAGCAGAGCTTCCAGCCGAGCCGCCAGTTCTTCCATCACGAACGGCTTTGTAAGGTAATCATCCCCACCCGCTTTTAGACCACTGATGCGGTCATCCACTGCGGACAGAGCCGACAAGACGAGAACCGGCATAGTCATACCCTGTTCTCTCAGGGTCTCCAGCACGCTTAACCCGTCTAGCCCCGGCAACATGCGATCCATTACCAGCAGGGCGTAATCCCCCTTGCGGGCCATCTCCAGCCCTTCGGTTCCTGTCGCCGCACGAGAGACCTCATAGCCTCGCCCGCTCAGGTCCCCTACGATTTCCTCAGCAAGGCTATCATCATCCTCTACAAGCAGAAGCTTCACAGGAGCCTGCTCATCACCCTCTGGCAACGCATCACTTGGCCAGGGCTGTCGTTCCATTTTTCTAATCTTCTTTCCTGCCGCCATCTCATAGCCTCTCTTCTGACGGGTACGATACCATGTCCGCCATCAGCTACCAGCCCGCTCCGCTGCAGACTGTCCAGCCGCTACCCCGCTAGCCCAAGCCCATTGGAAGTTGTAACCACCCAACCAGCCTGTCACATCTACGGCCTCGCCAACCATATACAGTCCCGGCACCGTGCGGGCCTCCATCGTCTGGGACGATAGGTCCCTCGTATCCACGCCACCCCGCATGACTTCTGCCTTGAGGTAACCTTCTGTCCCAACGGGCTTCAACACCCAGTCATTCACCTCTGCAGCTAAAGCCCGGATTGCCTTCCCCGGCTGTTCAGCTAAGGGGCGATCATCCAATTTTCCAGCAATCAGAACACGCACCAGCCGAGAGGGCAGAGCTTCCAGCAGAGCTGGCGCATGCGCCTTAGGCCGCTGATGACAGACTGTCCGCATGACCTCATGAGCATCCTGACCGGGTAGCAGATTCAGGCGCACAGCCTCATTGCCCTCCCACCATGACGATATCTGCAAGATGGCCGGACCAGACACACCCCGATGAGTAAAAACCATCCCACCAGTAAAGACGGGCTTTTTCCGCCCCACAAGCGAAGCCGTAACCTGTAGCGACACACCTGCAAGGTCTGGCCAAGGTTCCTCAAGGAGGAAAGGAACGAGAGCCGGGGCCGGCGGCACGACCCTTAACCCGAACTGCCGGGCCATTTTCAGGGTGAAGTCCGTTGCGCCCAATTTAGGAATGGACAGCCCACCTGTCGCCAGAATGACAGACCGTGCCTGAACACCCCCCCATGACGTATCCAGCGTGAAGACATGGCCATCGTGCCTTATGTCGCTCAGAGAACACCCAAGCTGAAACTGTACTCCACCCGCCCGACACTCATCTTCCAACATGGTGACGATCTGTCTGGCCGATTCATCGCAGAAGAGCTGACCATCTTCCTTCTCATGCCAGCGGATACGGTGTTTTTCGACAAGGGAGAGGAAATCCCGTGGCCGATAGCGTGCTAACGCTGACCGGCAGAAACGTGGATTTTCAGAACGATAATGCGTCCAATCCGCTTTTAGGTTGGTGAAATTACACCGTCCCCCACCAGAAATGAGAATCTTCTTCCCCGGCTGATCGGCATGATCAAGCAGGATAGTCTTCGCCCCTCTCTGTCCTGCTGTAGCAGCGGCCATCATTCCGGCTGCCCCCGCCCCTATGACGGCCACATCCCATACTGTCATGCCCACATCACCTTTCTCGGCGTTCGCTCAAAAATCAAGATCAGCATAATGGGCAGGAGGCTTCACACCGCTAACACGATCACTCAAGAGGTCCCGGAAACAGGGACGAGACTTAATGCGGGCGTACCAATCTCGCACACATGGGGCCCGACGCCAGTCGATATCCCCCAGAAAGTCCAATGCGGAGATGTGGGCTGCGGCTATAAAATCTGCTGCTGTCAAAACAGAACCACCAAGCCATGTCCGTGTTTCGGCCAGATAACCGATATAATCGAGATGGAAACGGAGATTCTTGTAACCAGCCTGAAGCACTTTACCATCAGGATGACCCTGCCCGAAAAGACGCTTCTCGACCTTCTCCCCCAACAGATTGACCATAACCTCCTGCTGGAACAGTCGCTCGAACCAGTCCATCAGGCGGCGGACCTCCACACGATCAGTCAGACTACGCCCCATGAGGGAGATCTCCGGATAGGCATCTTCCAGATACTCAGCAATAACCCGCCCACCGGGCACGATAATGCCGTTATCCTCCACCAAAACAGGAACCTCACCTGCTGGGTTTAGGTCGTAAAAGCGTTCGTTCTGCTCCCACGTCTTTTCCACGACAAGCTCGAAAGGCAGTTTCTTCTCTGCCAGCATAAGCCGTACAAAACGCGATTGCGGAGACAGGGGTAAGTGATGCAGTATACGCATATGTTTTTCCTACGGCATTTTTGCACCAGGGAACAGAGACCATTCCGATCAATCCAGACACAGCTACGGTGACCCCAAGTTCATGTCCAGCCCATCAGCATCTCAGTCATTCCATCTGTCAGATGCGCCTACAGTGCAAGCCCCGGCATCCAACGCTATGACCATTCGTGCCCGGGGTCGTTCCTTTTTGGCACTTATCCTCTCTCCAGAGGCACCTCTAAAGGAATGGCTGGCTGGCCTTGATGAGCATATGAGGCGGGCAGCCGGGTTCTTCAACCGTCAGCCTGTCATTCTGGACCTCAGCTTGCTGGATGAACACACAGAGGGCCTAGCCGACTTCCAGCAGGAGCTACGCCAACGCCATGTGCATCTGATTGGCATAGAAGGTGGAGACCGCCACTGGGAAGCACTCCAGTCTTGGGAATGGCCCATCGAACTTCAGGGAGGACGCCCGAGCGGCCCTGTAAAACTCCCCGACAATGAAGAAGATAAACAGGATAGCAGCTCCACCGCCGTAACATTGCGGGAGCCCCTCATCATCAACCGTGCTGTGCGGTCCGGGCAGTCCATCCAGAATCCTGATGGTGATGTCATTGTGCTGGGAGCCGTCTCCTCCGGGGCTGAGATCATTGCCGGGGGGTCTGTCCATGTCTATGGCCCACTGCGCGGGCGGGCCATAGCCGGTGTAGACGGCCACCCCCATGCCCGCATCTATACCGCCAAAATGGAAGCCGAACTGCTAGCTATTGATGGCTTCTATATGGTCGCCGAGGAAATGCCAGAGGAATCAATTGGGCAAGCCGCACAGGTTTATCTAGAAGATGAACGCTTGAAAGTTGTTCCTCTTCCGGCAGGAACTGTTAAGGCATGATATTTATCTTTCCAGCGAAAAGGAAAATCCCATTTTGCCGGTAGAATGTCTTATCAATGCCTAGTCAATGCGGTAGAGTACGAAGCAATAGAATAAGGTTCGCTTTTCCTGAACCTTGACAGTCTGTAACAGTGTTAACAAAGGCTTACGGGCCACTACGGGAAAGCTGAAGAGTCCATGGCAAAGATCGTCGTTGTTACATCCGGCAAGGGGGGGGTTGGTAAGACAACCACAACAGCCGCCCTTGGGGCCGCTCTGGCACGAAGTGGGCAAAATGTGGCGGTGGTCGACTTCGATGTCGGGCTGCGTAATCTGGACCTCATCATGGGGGTGGAACGCCGCGTTGTGTTCGACCTCATCAATGTGATTCAGGGCGAAGCCACACTCAATCAGGCGCTGATCCGTGATAAACGCTGCGATACCCTGTCCATTCTGCCGGCCTCCCAAACCCGTGATAAAGATGCCCTGACAAGCGAGGGCGTAGAACGAGTGATGGACGAATTGCGGGAACGTTTCGACTGGATCCTCTGTGACAGTCCTGCCGGAATTGAACGCGGTGCCCGTCTAGCCATGCACCACGCCGACCATGCCGTGATTGTCACCAACCCTGAAGTCAGCTCTGTGCGTGATTCAGACCGTATCATCGGGATGCTCGACAGCCAAACGGCCCGTGCACAGAAGGGTGAGACGATAGAAAAACACCTACTCGTAACACGCTACGACCCGAGCCGCGCCTCCCGTGGGGAGATGCTGAGTGTTGAGGATGTCGTGGGTATTCTCTCCCTTCCCCTGCTTGGCATCGTGCCCGAGAGTGAAGACGTCCTCAAGGCCTCCAACGTTGGTGCCCCTGTCACTTTTGCCTCACCAGAAAGTGCTCCCGCTCTTGCCTATTTCGAAGCTGTAGACCGGCTGGAAGGCAAAGACGTCCCCGTCACAATTCCGACAGAGAAACGTGGTCTGTTTGATCGCATTTTCAAAAAGAGGGGCTCATGAGTTTTCTGGACAGCTTTTTTTCCCGGAAACGCTCCGAGGCAAGCAGCAATGTGGCGCGGGACCGACTGCAAATTCTTCTAGCGCATGAGCGTCAAGCTCAAGAGGGAGGTGATTCCACCCTCTTGCGCACTCTCCATGCGGAAATCCTCGAGGTTCTGGCACGTCATGTCTCCATTGATGAAGACAATGTGCAGATTAAGATGGATCGGGGCCAGAAATGTTCCAAGCTGGAAATCGACATTCAAGTGCCCCAGAGTGGCCTGAGGGCGCAGGTCTCCACCGTGACGCCTAATGAGGACCTCTAAATCAGCTTTAGTAATCCACAGTTAGCCGGACCCTGAGCGGGGTCTTCCCCGCCGTTGTCCTCAGCCATGACAGGCTATCACTAAGCAATCATCATAGTTTCTGATTGCTGCCCTGCCCATCTGTAGTAGATAGGGTGTCGGGCTGAGTGATTTTTAACTATTAATTATAGTTTATTTTGTGTTCTGAACAACACACAATTGTGTCTTTCATGCTGCGGTTTGTTCATAACACCCTTTATTCCATAGCCAGAAAAGAAGCCATTCTATATCAGGTCAACACTTAGTTTTTTTCTATTTTCACTATTTGAGATAGTTCTTGCTCCAGAACCTCCTACTCTGCGTGCAGGATTATGATCTCATCTGCTGGAAAGTTGGTCCCGATGCGTTCCCTGCTTCTTTCGCGCCGTTTCGCTTCCCTGCCCTCCCTGCTTGGAATCGGGCTGGGTTGCATCCCCATTCTGCCGCTTCAGGCTAATGCCGCAGATAGGGACCAAACTATTGAGCAGCCACATACCCCCCATAAAAAGACTCCCTCATCAAGGAAGGTCACCAAAAAACAGGCCGCTGCACCGCTCCTGCAACGACATGTCCAGCAGGTGCAGGGCGGCACGGAAACCCTCATCGTCACCGGTACACGAGAGATTGGGAAAAAGGCCCGTGATTCCATTGCTCCCGTTGATGTTGTCTCCAGCAAGCAGCTCACCAACACCGGTCAGCCAACCCTGCGTGATGCCATGCAGCTCCTGCTGCCGTCCCTCACCGTACCCACAGGTGGTTTTGATGCAGGTGCCCTAACTGATTCCATCAGCCTACGAGGGCTAAGTTCCAATGAGACGCTAATCCTCGTGAACGGGCACAGGCGGCACACCACGGCCAACATCTACGCCGATACTGGCCCACAGCAAGGCACCACCCCTACCGACATCGACATGATCCCCCTCTCCGCTATTGATCATATCGAAGTGCTGAGAGACGGTGCCTCTGCCCAATATGGGTCAGACGCTATTGCAGGCGTGGTAAACATCATCCTCAAAAAACAGGATCATGGCCTGACGATACGCTCCAACAGCGGCATTACCAGTGATGGCGATGGCTACCAACAAGGTATCTTCATCGATGGCGGGGCATCGTTTGCACAGGACCGTGGTTTCATCCATGTCAGCGGTGATCTCGTCCATCAGGATCACAGTTTCCGCTCCGCACCAGATAGCCGGACCGGAACAACCATCAACAAAATCCTAAGCCAACCAGAGCAGACCCGTGAGTCCGTAGCCATCAATGCAGGCTACGACATTACCAACACACTCCAGCTCTACAGCACGGCTACCTATGCCCACCGTCATGCGGAAGCCTTCCAAAATTATCGTCTGCCCTCTTCCCTCTCCAGCACACCGGGTTATGCCGCCATTTATCCTGACGGCTACTCCCCTCTCCAGACGTTGGAAGAAAATGACTTTGAAATCACGGCAGGACTAAAAGGCCGCCTTGCGGGCTGGCACTGGGACCTTTCCAGCACCTACGGGCGAGATTTCGACAATATCGGCCTGAAGAATGACGCCAACAAAGCCCTGCCTGCCTCTGCTCTTCAGACAACCTATAAAAGGGTGCAGGGCTTTAATGACACGCAATGGAATAATGAGCTGAACCTGAACCGGAAGCTCTATCTCCCCTTCTGGCCCCATAGCATCAACCTCGCCGGGGGTGCAGGCTACCGTTATGAAGCATATTCCATCGCTGAAGGTTCCAGCGCCAGCACATATGGCGGCGGGACAAGCCTAGCCCTTGCGGGCACAAGCCCCCGGAGTGCAGGCAATTCAAACCGTGATGTAGTTTCCGGCTATATTGATATCGCCACCCATCTGACAAAAAACTGGCAGCTAGACATGGCCGGGCGGTATGAACATTACACAGATGTCGGCAATACCCAGACTGGCAAGATTTCCACACGCTATGATGTATCAAAACGTCTGGCCTTCCGGGCAACCTTTAGCAACGGTTTCCATGCCCCCACTCTGGCACAAGAGCATTATTCAGCCCTGACCCTTTCCCCGACCGTAGCCCGTGGGCTGGTAGCAGCTAACTCACCCGGTGCCATTGCCAGCGGCGCCCAGCGTCTGAAGCCGGAGCAAAGCACGAACGTAGAAGGCGGCATCATTGCCGAGCCCTTCAAAGGGCTGCATGTCACGACTGACTTTTACCAAATCGACCTACGGGGCCGCATCCTGCCCGGAAACAATATCTACGGCGTGGAAGCCGCCAATGTTCTGGCAGCCAATGGCATTACGGACCTGCCCGCCAACATCAATAATAATAACCTGTCCACCCAGTGGTTTGCCAATGTGGCCAATACCCGCACGCAGGGCATGGACATGACCATCACCTACACCACCAAGTTCCGCCACGCTGGACATATCGACTGGGATGCCGCCCTCAATCTTAACCGCACGAGGCTGCGCCATCAGGCCGTCCGTAGCGATGGCACGCCAGTTCTCAATGCGCCAAGCCGAGCCTACATCACTACGGCCTATCCCCGCAGCAAGATCATCTTTGGTGGCACATGGGTATCACCAGCCCATCGCTGGGCCGTAGCCCTGCATGAAATCCGATACGGACAGACGACTTCCGCTCTTACCTATTATAAGAACAACAACACCTCGACTGCCTCCACCACCAACTATCTCCAGTTCCATAACAAGCCGAAATGGACGACCAATCTTTCGGTGACCTACAACATCACCAAAGTGTGGAGTGCGACACTGGGCGGGAACAACATCTTCGCTGCGTTCCCCAGCAAGGTGCCCCGTGGGAACCGCTATCTGGGGGCACCCAAATATTACATGAGTACCTCCCAGCTCGGCATTAATGGTGGTTATTACTATCTAGACGTGTCAGCCCGCTTCTAAGAAGCGGGTCAGACCTCACATCTCTGCCCATGTCCGCAGCAGGTTGTGATAAACATTGGTCAAACGCAGTACTTCTGCGTTCTTAGGGCCGTGACTCTGGGTCAGGGCCATGATGCTCTGGTCCAGATCAAACAGGATGGACCGATGTTCCTGCGACCGGATGACGGACTGTGCCCAGAAGAAAGACCCCCAGCGGCTGCCCCGTGTCACGGGGGTGACCGTATGCAGGGCCGTGGTAGGATAGACAATCATATCCCCCGCAGGCAGGCGCACACGCTTTTCTTCTGATGGCCCATGAAGAACCAGCTCGCCCCCGTCATATTCATCAAGATCGGAAATAAAAAGCGTGCTGGACACATCCGTACGGATGCGATGCCCCGTACCGGGAATAGGCCGCAGGGCGTTATCAACATGCGCCCCAAAATTCATCCCCACATCATAACGATTAAAGAGTGGTGGTACGAGACGGAGCGGTAGAACGGCACTGTTATAAAGCGGGTTCGTCCCCAGCTTACGCAGCACAAAAGTGGAAAGTTCCTTCCCTAATGGGCTGTCTGGAGCGATTTGGAGATTATTCTTCACACTGCCAGATTGTGCCCCGGCCGTACCCCGGCCATCAACCCACTCCCCCGCTGCCAAACGGGACCGTAGATCGGCCAGTTCTTCTGCCGTGAGAACACCCGGAATATGCAACATCATGAGATCATGCCTTTCAGGCAGGCCCGGCGGCACCGCCACTTACAGGAAAAGGAGCAGACGAGGCCGTCTGCTCCATGTGAAACCTTCACACCATCATCCAGAGGTTTCAAGACCGGACATGCAGGAGGCATGACCGGCCCCAACACTCAGTAATCCATAGTCAGGCGACCAAGGAACGTCCGCCCCGGTGCCGGTGTGGCATAGCCCGTGAAAAGACTATTGTAATTCAAACGGTTCGCCAGATTGTACCCGTTGAGGGAGACCTGCCAGTGCCGCCCAAAATGATGGGAGATAACGGAGTCAAAATCCACATTAGCGGGCACCTTGGCCGTGTTGTCGTTATTCAGATACACACCCTGACGCCACGTCAGACCACCGCCGATAGTGAAGTTCCACGGCGTACCGGGAAAGGCCTCATAAGCAGACCAGAGCGTCGCCTGATTGTGCGGTACATACTGAATCTGGTTACGCATCCGCCCGCCACCATTGGAAGACGTTTTCGGATCATACAGCGCATAGGTGGCCGTGATGTTCCAGCCCGGCAGGATCATCCCACCAAGGGAAAGCTCCATACCTTGGTTACGCTGCTGGGCACCCGTGTTGATGGTGGAGTTAGACACAGGGTCAGTCGTCAGAGCATTGCTCTTATCCAAGCGGAAGAGCGAGATGGTCGCCCCCAGACGATCATGGAACAGGCTAAACTTACTACCGACCTCATAAAGGCGAGCACGCTGCGGGCGTGTATCCACAGTTCCTTGTGATCCCGGACGGACCGGCACGGCACCGCTGGTCACATACATACCTGTCGGTGTGGTGGAGCTAGCATAGGTGAAATAAACCGTCTGCCATTTGGTCGGGGTCAGCACGAGGCTGGCCGTGGGATTAAAGGTATTGGTCGTCTGTGGGAAACTCTTATCCGGATTATTCGGCAGCTCAGACAGGCCGTATGCCCGGTAATTGCTCTGCCAGCGATCCCAACGGAACCCACCTTTGATAGACGCCCATTTCGTCAGCCATATCTGGTCATACAGGAAGATACCTGTATCAAACCCATAGCCCCGGCTATTCGGCTTTTTACCGATACCCGCAATATTCGGCATAGAATCCGCTTTAGCTGAAACACGGCGAACCATCGCATCCGGCACATTATATGGGTCCGGGTTCAGCATGTTCGCCGTTGGGACGGCCTTAGTAAGAGACACACCCTGATACGTATCCTGCTGACGGGAATCATGGACATATTCCATATCAAACCCGGTCACGACCTGATGCCGCAGGAAGCCCGTATTGAAGTCAGCCTGTAAGGAAGCGACATCCTGGAAGGACCAACTATTCTGCTTATAAGGCAGCGGCACACTACCATTAGTGTTGCGAGTAATCACACCGGCACCGTAATTGCCACTATTCAGTGCATTGACGCATTTCGTACCGCACTGAACCTTGGAGGCCTCAAAGTCACGGCTATACTCACCAAAGCGCAAGTCGTTATGGAATGTCAGATGATCATTGAAGATATGCTTTAACCGCAACGTCTCCATCGTGTCATCGGTATGGTTATGGTCCTGCTGCTTGCCGTACCAGTTTTGGCGGGGCACACCATATTCCGAGATCGGCCGCCCATAAGCGGAACCACGAGCCTTGATAACCGGCATACCGTAATCCGGCACGCTGTCATCCGTCTCATGCATGACCTGAAGCACAACGGTCGTCTTCGTCCCCAGCCCAAAAGCGATGGAGGGGGCAATACCCCAGCGATGATCCCAGACATGGTCTCGCCCGACTACATCATTAGACGCACCCAGCCCCTCCAAACGGAAAGCCGTTGTATCGTTGATGCGCTTATTCACATCCACCGTGCCACGGAAATAATTCGCAGACCCACCGCTGAAATCCACATTATAGTGGTCATTAACAGTTGGCGTCTTCGTGACGACATTGATGGCACCGCCTGTCGTACCATTACCAAAAACCTGTGAGGACGGCCCCTTGATGACGTTGACCGAATCATAATTGAAGCTGTCACGGGAATAGACACCAAAGTCCCGCAAGCCATCTTCATAAATGTCATTCTGTGCCGGGAAACCACGGATGAGGAACTGATCCCCATTCAGGCCGCCAGCCCCTTCCCCAACAGACGCCGTAATACCGGGAACGTTGCGCAAGGCTTCATCCAGCGACTTAACATTCTGCTGCTTGATGAGTTCACGGGGCACCACATCAATCGTCTGCGGCGTATGCATGACATCCTGTGGCATACGCCCCATGTCGTTGCCAGCATGCATCGTATTGAACGGATGACCGATGACATGGATACGCTCCACATGCGTAGCCTGAACACCAGTCTGTGCTGGTGCCTGAGCTGCTGTCTGAGACGCCGATGTTCCAGCCTTATGCGTCTCCTCTGCTGTAGCCGAACCGACCTGATGTGGGGCTGTTGTATCAGCGGCATATGCGCCCCCAGCGACACCCCCCAGTGTCAGAACAGCCGAAGCCGGCTTGAGGCATTGATGGATAAAACGGCTCATATCAAGGTGCTCCACGGCAGAGTAATACGATCTCCAAAAGGAGGAAGCCCCTGATAGATGATAATTATTCTCAGTTTCAAACCTTAAACGCTCTTTCTAAACGTTTAGTAATGAGATTGTGTCTTAATTGCCACAATCTCCTCTTCCCCCATGAAAATGGCTTTTTTCTCCTATTTTTCTGCAAAAGCTCGCCCAAACAAAAGGCGACAATCTATCTATTTCATGGAAATAATAAGCAATACCGAACAATGAGATAAGGTTATTCTAGCCTCATCTCTCTGTCGGCAGATGCCTTTCAGGCCAGATGCACAAGCATCCGGCCTGAAAAAACATACTCAGTAATCCATCGTCAGGCGGCCAAGGAACGTCCGCCCCGGTGCTGGGGTGGAATAACCACTAAACAGCGTATTGTAATTCAGACGGTTCGCCAAATTGTACCCATTGAGAGATACCAGCCAGTGCCGCCCAAAATGATGGGAAATGACAGTGTCGAAATCCACATTAGCGGGCACCTTGGCCGTGTTGTCGTTATTCAGATACACACCCTGACGCCACGTCAGACCACCGCCGATAGTGAAGTTCCACGGCTTGCCGGGGAAGGCCTCATAAGCAGACCAAAGCGTTGCCTGATTATGCGGCACATACTGAATCTGATTATACTTCGCTCCACCATTATTACTGGATGTTTTGGGGTCATACAGGGCATAGGTCGCCGTGATATTCCAACCCGGCAGGATTAGCCCTCCCAGAGAAAGCTCCATCCCCTGGTTACGCTGCTGGGCACCCGTATTGATGGTAGCATTAGAAACCGGATCGGTTGTCAGAGCATTGTCTTTATCCAGACGGAAGAGCGAGATGGTCGCCCCCAGACGGTCATGCAAGAAGCTAAACTTGCTTCCCACTTCATAGAGGCGAGCATGCTGTGGCCGGTTATCCACCGATCCGCCATTCTTACCCGGCCGCACCGGCACAGCCCCACTGGTGACATACATGCCGGTTGGTGTCGTAGAGCTGGCATAGGTGAAATAGATGGTCTGCCATGTCGTTGGCGTCAGCACGAGGCTCGCCGTGGGGTTGAAAGTATTTTTCGTCTGCGGGAAACGGCGATCCTCATTAGATACAGGGCGGTTCTTGTCATTCAGCGTCATAGCTGGCCCGCCGGTTATGGTGTAACCGCTCTGCCAGCGGTCCCAACGGAACCCACCCTTGATAGACGCCCATTTCGTCAACCAAATCTGATCATACAGGAAGATACCTGTATCAAAACCATAGCCGTGGTTATCCGGCTTTCTACCCAACCCGGCAATATACGGCATGTTCTTGATATTCTCTCCCCCCGGAACACGCCTAGCCTGCGCATCCGTAACCTCATATGGGTTGGGGTGGAGTAGATTAGCCGCCGGGATAGCCTCGGCATAAACATCCTGATGACGGGAATCATGGACATATTCCATATCAAACCCAGTCACGACCTGATGCCGCAAGAAACCGGTCTTAAAGTCAGCCTGCAAGGAGGCAACATCTTGGAAAGACCAGCTATTCTGCTTGTACGGCAAAGGCACGCTATTGCCCGGCGTCGTGCGATTTACCAGCCCCTTGGCAAAATCACCGCCATTGATGGCATCAATACACCCTGCCCTACACACAACCTTGGAAGCCTCAAAATTGCGGCTATACTCACCAAAGCGTAAATCGTTATGGAATGTCAGATGATCATTGAAGATGTGCTTTAACCGCAGCGTCTCCATCGTATCATCAGTATGGTTATGGTCCTGCTGCTTGCCAAAGAAGTTGTGACGAGGCACGCCATATTCAGACAATGGACGCCCATAGGCCGACCATTTTGTCTTGATGACAGGCATACCGAAATCAGGCACGCTGTTGTCGGTCTGATGCGTGACCTGAAGTACAACGGTCGTCTTCGTCCCCAACCCAAAGGCGATGGAGGGGGCAATACCCCAACGATGATCCCAGACATGGTCCCGCCCAACCACATTGTTGGAGGCTCCCAATCCTTCCAAACGGAAAGCGGTCTTGTCGTTGATGCGCTTATTTACATCCACCGTGCCACGGAAATAATCCGCAGACCCACCGCTGAAATCCACATTGTAATGATCAGTGAGTGTCGGCGTCTTCGTCACGACATTGATGGCACCACCTGTCGTACCGTTACCAAAAACCTGTGAAGATGGCCCCTTGATGACGTTGACCGAATCATAATTGAAGCTATCACGAGCATAGACACCAAAGTCCCGCAAGCCATCTTCATAAATGTCATTCTGTGCCGGGAAACCACGGATGAGGAACTGATCCCCATTCAGGCCGCCAGCCCCCTCCCCAACGGACGCCGTAATGCCGGGGACGTTACGCAGGGCTTCATCTAGCGACTTGACGTTCTGCTGCTTGATGAGTTCACGGGGCACCACATCAATCGTCTGCGGCGTATGCATGACATCCTGTGGTAAACGCCCCATATCGTTGCTGGCATGCATCGTATTGAACGGATGGCCGATAACATGGATATGCTCCACATGCGTGGCCTGAACGCCCTGTGTCTGTGCATCACTGTTGGGCTGCGCCGAGTGGTTTGTTCTCTGCCCTGTAACGGGCATGGTCTCTTCCTGCGGGGAAGCAGACGCTGCACAGGCCCCGCCCGCCACACTCCCCAAGGTGAGCACCGCTGAAACTGGTCGGAGACACTGATGAATAAATCGACTCATGGAACAATCTCTGTCTGAAAGGGGGTCACGCACGTCCTGAAAGGACAGCTGCTCCATAAATGCGAATAAGTCTTAATTTTAACTTTAAGGAATTCTTTCATCGGCACAGAAGGACAGTAACTGTGTTAAAAATAACACGTTTATTTTAAAAAGTTATTTACTATCTATAGAATGGCAGTTCGTAATCGGTATAGCCAGTTAGACCTTTAGGGTGACAATCCCCTCCTCTCACGACATCCCCATAAAAAAAACTGCGCCCCTCTGATCAAAGAAGGGCGCAGCCAGCACATCGTATGTCGTGATGGTAAGTTCAGTAATCCATGCTCAACCGCCCGAGGAAGGCACGCCCCGGTGCCGGGGTTACCCGGTTTGTAAAGAGCGAGTTATAATTGAGGCGATTGGAAAGATTGTACGCATTCAGCGAGACAACCCAATGCCGGTTGATACGGTGCGAAATATAGGAGTCAAACTCCACATTCGCTGGTACCTTAGCCGTATTGGCGAGGTCCAAATACACACCCTGACGCCATGTCAGGCCGCCACCAATGGTGAAGTTCCACAGCTTGCCGGGGAAGGCCTCATAAGCAGACCAGATAGTCGCCTGATTATGCGGCACGTACTGGATGTTCCGCCCACGATTAGCACCAGACATGACCCGGGGATCATACAAAGCGTAAGTAGCTGTCACGTTCCAACCCGGCAGGATCACACCACCAAGGGACAGCTCCAGCCCCTGATTACGCTCCTTCACACCTGTGGCAAGTATCTGCCCAGCAACTGGATCGGCCGTCAGAGCATTATTCTTATCCAGCCGGAAGAGCGAAATCGTAGCACCAAGGCGGTCATGCAGCAGACTCATCTTGGAACCAACTTCATAAAGCTGGGAGCGTTCAGGCTGACTAGCGACCTGCCCATTCACAGGACGGATTGGCAGGGCGCCGTTCGTCACATACATGCCCATCGGGGTGGTGGAGCTAGCATAGGTAAAGTAGAATGTTTGCCAGCTATTAGGGGTGATCAGCAGGCTAGCCGTTGGATTGATAACACCTGTCGTATCACGATAATCCAAGGCCGCAGAAGGGGCCTTCCCCAGCGGGCCACGTTGAGCTGCACTTTCCTGCCCGTCTGCGCCCCATGTCTCATACCTGGTCTGCCAACGATCCCAACGCAGCCCACCTTTGGCAGACAACCACTTCGTGAACCATACCTGATCATACAGGAACAGCCCCGTATCGAAGCCATAACCATGAGAATCAGGCCGCCCAAGACTATAGTTAGTATTCTTCCAGCAATTTCCAGAATCAGCACGACATGTTGAATAAGCGTAATTATCACGCTTCGGATTATAGGTGTCCTGCCACGGGATGGCCCGGTGTGCTCCAACAGCATCATAGGCATATTGCCGCCGGGAATCCTGCACATACTCTATGTCGAACCCTGTCACGAGCTGATGCCGCAGGAACCCCGTATTAAAATCCGCCTGCAAGGAGGCAACATCTTGGAAAGACCAGCTCGACTGTTTGTACGGCATCGGCCCACCATTAAGGCCGATACCAGCCGCCGGATTGACCTTCTTGTAGCCCGGGTTATAAATCTGCATTTCCGAGCATGTGGCATTGACACACTGCGGTGTAGAAGCCGCAAAGTCACGGCTGTACTCTCCGAAGCGAAGATCATTATGGAATGTAAAATGCCGGTTGAAGACATGCTTCAGCCGTAATGTCTCCATCGTGTCATCACTGTTATCGTGATCTTGCGATTTGCCATAAACATTGTTCCGGGACACGCCGAAAGACGATTTCTCCGTGATCGGATGGCCTTTGACAACCGGCACACCATAATCTGGCACATTGCGGGATGTCTGATGCATGACCTGAAGAACAACGGTTGTTTTGGTGCCGATACCAAAAGAGATAGACGGCGCAATACCCCAACGATGGGAATGGACATAGTCACGCCCCACAACCTCATTGGAGTTCGCCATCCCCTCCAGACGGAAGGCTGATGTATCCCCGATGCGTTTATTTACATCCACGACACCACGATAGAAATTGCCTGACCCACCGCTAAAGTCAGCTCCATAATGGTCACGCAATGTCGGAGTTTTGGTGATGATATTGATGGCACCGCCCGTTGTGCCATTCCCGAAGACCTCCGATGAGGGCCCCTTAATGACATTGACGGAATCCTGAAAGAAGCTGTCGCGAGTATAAACACCAAAATCCCGCAAACCATCTTCATAAATATCGTTCTGTGCAGGGAAACCACGGATGAGGAACTGATCGCCACTCATACCGCCAGCCCCTTCCCCAACCGAGGAGGTAATACCGGGAACATTCTTCAGGGCTTCATCAAGAGACTTCGCATTCTGCTGTCTGATCAACTCCCGCGGCACGACATCAATCGTCTGTGCCGTATGCATGACATCCTGTGGCATACGGCCCATATCGTTACTGGCATGCATTGTATTGAACGGATGACCAATAACATGGATCTGTTCAACACCCTTGGCCTGAAGACCCTTTCCTTCATCCGTATCCTCGGCAGGTGCCGTTGTATCCTGAGTGACGTTTACCGCAGCTCCCGGCTCTGCATGAGCCCCTCCCACGACACCACCTAATGTCAGAGCAGCTGATAACGGCTTAAGACCACTACGAATAAAACGACTCATAACCCCACCCAAGAAAGATATTGTTGGGGTTCATCTAAATGATAATCATTTTCATTATATACTAAAGTTTAATTTAAAGACCACGGAACCGCACCGCCCCTCTCACTGAAAGCAGCTACAATCCCCCGTTTTCTGCCGTATCGAGAACAAGCAATAAGCGGATAAATCAATTAATTCGATGTAATAATATGGTTCCTCTTATAAAGAACCATTGCTCTAGTCCTGCTCGAACGCACGAGGGTGGCATAGCCTGACCAGATGGCGGCGGCAGAGCAAATCATCAGGCGTACCGCTTTGCTTACAGGCCAGTTCCAACTCTTGCGTTGCCTGTGCTGCCTGAGACGTCGTCACCAACGACCACCGCCTCATCCCTGCCAGAAACGCATCTTTACGGCGGAAGAAAACGGGCGGTTTTAACATACCCATCGCCTCCTGACGGGACTGCCCATTCTGCACCAGTAAAAAGGCTTGCTGGAACCGCTCCAACACGGACAACGTTACACGAGTAAAGGCCACAGAGGTAGCACCATCCCCCATGGCTCGCTCAAAGGCCCGATCCGCCTCCAGCCGATTTCCTGCCAAGGCAGCATAAACAGCATCATCCAACGAGGCTTGCCCGGAATCCCCTACACAGGCCTGCACATCCTCTACACTCAAGGTGCCACCAGGCTCGCCATACAGGCGCAATTTCTCGACTTCACTGCGGACCAATGCTCGGTCATTACCTAGATGCCCCAGCAACCAGGCCATACCGTCTCGATCCATACGGATTTTATCTTCTGCCAGAAGATCCACCACCGTACGGGAAAGAGAGTGCCCCTCTTCCGGATAACAACCGATGGAGGCCACATTTTTTGCTTTTTCTGCAAACTGCCGCAATTTGGACCGAGCACCAAGTCCCTGCCCTTCCAGAACAATCAGCGTATCACTCTCATGCTCCAGAACGGACTTTAGCGTACCTACAATGCCATCCTGTGCTCCTCGCAACCAGACAACACGTCGCCCACCTGTCAAAGAAAGAGCCAGAGCCTCCTCCCCCAATCTGTCCTGCTCTTCCTCTTCGAGGCGGGCCAACCGGAATGGGTCATCCAGATCATCTAAAACGGTCTGAACAGCCTCTTTCGCCCGCTCACGGATCAACCCGCCATCATCCCCATGAAGAAGAATTACACGCCAGCTGCCAGCTTTCTTCAGCGTCTGTCTGACAGCCTGCGCCGTGATCTTCACAGACCGTTATCCTCTTCCTCCTCCAGATTCCGGCTATCTTCGCCGGTCCGTGTGGA
Source organism: Bombella intestini (assembly GCF_002003665.1). Classification (GTDB taxonomy): domain Bacteria; phylum Pseudomonadota; class Alphaproteobacteria; order Acetobacterales; family Acetobacteraceae; genus Bombella; species Bombella intestini. The sequence continues at coordinate 240,977 of NZ_JATM01000002.1, read as the reverse complement.
GGCGTTGTTACTGCTACGACCTGTTGCATTAGCCGGGAAGCCATCAACACCAAGATAGCGCAGGTCTGTCCGCTGGGTACCGGGCAGACGGTCCAGATACGGGTCCCGCCCCGGACGGATGGATTTCTCTGCTCCTAGCGACTGGTGCGACCGGAACCACACAGCAACCTGCATAGTGATGTCATGCGCCAGATTTTCGCCAATCCGCTTATAAAGCGTCTCGTTATTGAGCGTCTCGGCGAAATACTGCTCGATATTCATATTGTAGCCGTCCAGCGTCCGAGCATAACCCTGAGCCAGCACAGTATTCGCATCCCCAACACGATAGAGACGCCAATCCGCCCAACCAACACCCCGGGTGTGACCGGATGTGTTGTCTTGATGAATATCAACCGATTCAAGCGAGGCCGTAGCACTCACTTGCAAGATATAACCCTCTGGGCGTTCCGGCCCATCGCCTGCCATTTCTTTCTGCAAGCCAAGGCGTAGTTCCTGACCGAAGCGGGTCGGAATGTTCGCTACATAAACATCCTTTAGCTGATTGCTAATGGCGTCAGTCTTTTGTCCCGCCTGCTTACCATAAAGAGGCTGGAAGCCACACGCTCCCAGACTGGCAAGCCCGGCCCCTGCCATCAAGACGCCGAGGCCCCAGCGGACCATCTTCCTCATCGGGGAGATATTGCTCATCCAGCCTCTCACACTCAGCCTGCCACCACGAAGTTGACGATCCGGTTCGGCACGTGAATCTCCTTGACGATCCGCTTGCCTTCCAGCGCCTTCGCCACATTCGGCTCTGCTTTGGCCTGTGCCAATACGGCATCCTTCGCTTCATCCGGTGCGCATGTGATGGTGCCACGCAGCTTACCAAGAACCTGCACAGCGATGGTCACTTTCTTGACAGCCAACAGACTTTCATCTGCTTCCGGCCAGCTCCGTTCCACCACCATCGGGCCTTCCGGCTCCAGCAGCAGCATCAGCTCTTCTGCCAGATGCGGCATCATGGGAGAAATCAGCATGGCAAGCACATAAGCAGCCTCACGGCGGGCAGCAGACAGACCTTCTCCGTCTTTGCCCTCAGCGTCACCCAGTGCAGAAGATAGCTCATGCAGGCGGGCTACAGCCACATTCGGCGTGAAACCTTCCAGAGCCTCTGTCACGGCAGCAATCGTCCGATGCGTTACCTGGCGCAGATCTTCCCCGGCGGCACCGTGAGCCGCATCGGCCTTATCCTTTGCCGCCACAGCCTGAACCTGCCGATACAAACGCTGCATGAAACGCCCAGAAGCCGCCACGCCTGCCGCCGTCCATTCCATGTCACGCTCTGGCGGGCTATCAGACAGCACGAACCAGCGGGCCGTGTCAGCTCCATAACGCTCAATGATCTCTACCGGGGACACCGTGTTCCGCTTGGATTTGGACATCTTCTCCGAGCGTCCAACCGTAACGGGATTTCCATTATCCTTACGAACAACCACATCACCACGATGCTCAACCTCTTCCGGATAGAGCCACTGGCTTCCGTCACGGTAGCTCTCATGCGTGACCATACCTTGCGTGAAGAGGCCAGCAAATGGCTCGCTCACATCCAGATGGCCCGTCTTTTTCATCGCACGAGTAAAGAACCGAGCATAGAGCAAGTGCAGGATGGCATGTTCAATACCACCGATATACTGATCCACAGCCAGCCAGCCATCAGCGGCCTTGCGATCAGTCGGGGTTGCGGCCTTCGGAGCTGTGAAACGAGCAAAGTACCATGAACTATCCACGAACGTATCGCAGGTATCCGTCTCGCGCCGTGCTGCTTCACCACATTTCGGGCAGGAAACATGCTTCCATGTCGGATGATGGTCCAGCGGATTGCCCGGCGTGTCAAAGCTGACATCCTCCGGCAGCGTCACCGGCAGCTGATCTTCCGGCACGGGAACAGCTCCGCAGGAGTCGCAATAGATGATGGGGATCGGGCACCCCCAATAACGCTGACGGGAGATACCCCAGTCACGCAGACGCCAGTTGGTCACGCCTTGGCCAACACCAAGCTCCTCCACCCGCTCAATAGCAGCTCGGATGGCTTCCTTCGTGTTCTTCCCGCTCAGAAAACCAGAATTATAGAGCGTTGCCTCACCCGTGACGGCCTTCTTACCCACTGTAAAGCTGGCTTCTTCCTCCCCTGCAGGCAGCAGGACGGAAGGAACATCCAAACCATATTTACGGGCGAAGTCCAGATCACGCTGATCCCCACAAGGGCAACCGAACACGGCACCCGTGCCATATTCTGTCAGAACGAAATTAGCGATCCAGACAGGAGCCGTCTGCTCCGGGTTCAACGGATTCACCACACGCAAGCCTGTGTCGAAGCCGCGCTTCTCCATCGTGCTCAACGCTTCTTCGGACGTACCGACACGCTGACATTCTTCAACGAAGCTCTGTGCTTCCGGGTTGCTCGCTGCAATCTTGCGAGCCAGCGGATGATCCGCCGCAATACCGATGAAGCTCAGACCGAACAGCGTGTCAGGCCGTGTCGTGAAGACCTCAATAGAATCTCCGTCCACATCATAACCCTGCGGCGGGTTATGCAGGCTGAAACGAACCTTTGCCCCCTCGGACCGGCCAATCCAGCGTTCCTGCATCGTGCGGACACGCTCTGGCCATTTATCCAGTTCCTTCAACCCCTCCAGAAGAGGCTCGGCAAAGTCGGTGATCTTCAAGAACCACTGGGAGAGTGTCTTCTTCTCCACCAGCGCACCAGACCGCCAGCCTCGTCCATCCACGACCTGCTCATTAGCAAGAACAGTCTGGTCCACAGGGTCCCAGTTAACGGATGAATCACGCCGTTCCACCAGTCCAGCAGCCAACATATCGAGAAACAGCTTCTGCTGCTGGCCGTAATAATCCGGCAGGCAGGTTGCGATCTCACGCTTCCAGTCCAGAGAGAAACCAAGCCGCTGGAGCGTACCACGCATGGTATCAATGTTCTGGAGAGTCCACTTACCCGGGTGCACACCCCGCTCCCGTGCAGCATTTTCTGCAGGCAGACCGAAGGCATCCCAACCCATCGGGTGCATCACGGCATAACCACGAGCACGCCTATACCGGGCGACAACGTCACCCAGCGTATAGTTGCGCACATGCCCTACATGCAACTGCCCCGAAGGATAGGGGAACATTTCCAGAACATAATATTTCGGCTTATCGGCCGGGGGAACATCCGGTACGTGGAAAATGTCGGCTTCCGCCCACCGAGCTTGCCAGTGAGGCTCACGGGCATGGAAGTCGAAATTGGAAGACTCAGAAATGTTATTGGCTGTCATGTCACTCATTGGATTATCTTATTTCCCACCGCCATTCTCGGCCCGCAGCTGACGTGCCCGCTCCAGAATACGGGCTGTGATGTCCGCCGCTGTATTGGGAGCTGCGGGTGTATCTTCCCACTCTCCCCCATTAATGCGTGTCTGACGGAAGACGCTCAACCGGATGGCATCCGAACGCAAGCGGCGGTCCAATACATAGGCAGCAATCTTGAAGCGTTCATCCTGTGCGCCCGGGGGCTGGTACCAATCTGTCAGGATAACACCCCCCTGTGCATCGGCAGAGGCCATCGGCATGAAGGAAAGCGTATCAATCGCCCCACGCCAGAGATAAGCGTTTACCCCACCACGGAGCTGATCGTCACCACCCTGTGCGCCACGGTCCACGCCCAGAAGATGGTTGCGAGGCAATGTCAGCGAAGACGGATCACGCGGCTTTCCACCGCAGCCAGCCAGCCCGCCAACAGTCATCACCGCCAAGAGCGACAGTACCATAGGACGGCGTAGACCGTGCCAGAGGACAGAAGAACGGAATACTGGGCGTGATGATGAAAGGAACATGGGCAAACCTGCAAAGGCCGTGCCAGGGCCGGTCTTAAACAAGGCTTCCAGCATGGCAGGGGTGGAAGCATCGACTGTCAGAACAATTCCTTCTTATCGTGTTCCCCCTCACAGGCCAAGGGACATGGTACGGTGACAGACTTGCGAAAGTGTAAAAAAAACGCTAGCTAGACGTTGCGTGTCCACGTAGCTCAGCAGGATAGAGCACAGGATTCCTAATCGTAATTGGGCACCGGGATGGCAAACCACCCGGTGAATTCGCTCAAAGTCGGGGAACGCTAACGCCGTTTTAGGCCAAGCCAATCCCGAGCCAAGCCTACCCCCTACTTAGTGGGCAGGAAGGTGTAGAGACTGTACGGGCGACACCATGGCAGGCAAAACGCCTGTGGTGAAGAGACAGTCCAGACCACGAACGGCCCTTCCTCCAAGGGGGGACCGGCGGTGAAAACCGAAGTGGTATGAATCCTGGGGTCGAGGGTTCGAATCCCCCCGTGGACACCACACAAAACACCAATAGGATAGACTAGGATGACAGCCGGAGCAGATTCTCCCCTGCCCGCAAGGAAACCTGCATGACCCAACGAAATACTGAGGCCCTGCGGGCTTTTCAGAAATGGTTTCTTTCCATATCCGGCCCCGGCCTGACACACATTCCCCTCCATCAGCCGACCGCCCACAAAGACGGTATGATTACCATCACCCTCTATCGGCGTAACGGATATCAGGCGGAACTCTGCTACATTCCGCAGGGTCGGAAGTATACATTCGCCTTTCCTGATGAAAAGTCAGCCATAATGGCTTTCCTTGGTGGTTCGTTTGACTGTGATACATCCACAGTACCTAATTTTATTGAATCACATGGACGTGATCTTGTGCCAGATCGGTTCTTGGAACACCGAGGAGTTGACCCCCACAAACCACGACTAGAACAGGCACACCCATCACTTAAGATGGCAGAGGAGCTACGCACCATAGACCTTACAAACGGCAGTGCCGCTCGTGTTGTCTTCTTTTCCCCTAAAGGGGATGGTGTCGTTTTGGTCTGTAGTTTTTATGAAGACGACACCGATCTTAGCAGTGTGAACTATCTCCAAATGTTATCTGAGGAATGTAGCGATTCCTCTGGAGATTCTTAAAACGTTCATTTATATTTGCTTAATCTTGCCTGCCACAGCATAGCCGAAGGATTCCCTGCGTTATGGCCACTTCCTACACTTACGACACCCAGTACGATCGCCTTTTCGCCATTGGTACGAATAGCCTTCCTTCAAAATGGCATACGGTTCTTAACGGCAGCACAAAGCACGACGACGATACGTCCAACAACTACGTCAGTGGTGTCACTAGGTCTGGCAAGAACAGTCTTCTATATTCATATAATGGCCTTTCAGATGGCGGGATTGCCGTTAATGGTGGCTCCATAGCCATTATTGGGTCGAGCGGCCTCATGACGGGTGCCACGGCACTTTACAATGCCTCTATTGAGGCTCTGGGTGGTGGCGTCATCTCCCGTGGGATTGTCGGCTCATCAGGGGCCATCTTTGCCGGTGGTGTGACCGGTGCCGGTGCTAACGCAAAGTACGTCAGTGCGGGTGGTACCGCGCTAGACCCCATTGTCGGCTCCGGTGGGTATGCACTTGCTGGTGGTGGTGCGGCTGACTTCGTCGTTAAAGGCTATGCGGTGAACGGGTCCGGTGGTCTGATCAGCGGCGGAACATTTAACCCGGGCAGCCTTTACGGGGTTGGTAACGGGGGAACAGGGAGCGGCGGAACCCTCTTCGGTAGTCAGGCCGTGTTCTCCGGTGGTCTCTCCAAAGATCAGCTCTTTGCACATAGCCAAGGTATCCAGCTGGTCCTCAGTAACGGTTTGTCCTCCAACGCTACCATATTGGGTGGTACGCTTCTCAACTCTGGCGGAACCACCTCCGGTGCCACCATCAGCAATCGTGGGACAATGCAGGTCACCGGTGGGACGTATTTCAGTTGGCTTAACGCTGGCTACGCCCTGCAATACGGTAGCTATGGTCTCGGCTCCTCTTATGACGATGTCATTACATCCGGTGCGACTGAGATCGTCGGTAGTGATGGGACCGTAACGCGCTCTGTCCTCTCAAGTGGGGCAAAGGGCACGGTTCTTTATGGCGGGACAAGCGTGGGCCCCACTATCACCGGTGGTACAGAGACTGTTAGTTCCGGCGGGACGCTCCTCAATGGGGCTGTCAAAAATGGTGGTTCTGCCCTTGTTGCCTCGGGTGGCTATATTTCTGGCCTGAGTGCCAGCCAGGGCTATGCTGAAATTCAATCCGGTGGTGTTGGGTCTGAATTTGTCGCCAATAATGGCGGTACCATCCAGGTCGATAACGGCGGTAGCGCCAGTCATCTCGTTGTAAGTAACGGCGGTACCCTGACACTCCTCTCCGGCGGGACCATCAGAAACGGTGCTACCATCATCACCAATGCGACTGACCGCACCGTCTTCCCGGGCGGGGCATCGGTGGATTATATCGTGGCCAGTGGTGGTACATCGGTTATCACGTCCGGTGCTACAATTGGTGGCAACGCTATCTATGCTGTTGGTAGTGGTACGGCTCTTGTTTCCGGCTCGGGTGCTGCCGTTGGTACTGCTATGGCCGGCTCTGGGTCGGACCCCAATAACACGTCCGCCACCGGCGGTGCTGTTGTTATCGGCAACGGGGGTGTTGTCTCCTCCGCAACAGCCCAGATAAATGGTGCCGTTGTCCTCAGCTCTGGAGGGGCGATCGCTAACGGGCTCTCCATCGTTGGTGGTACGGGTAGCCTCATGTCCGGTGGCTTGATCAACAACAGTATACCGCTACAGGTCTCTGCTGGCACTGCGACGGTTGCACAAGGGTCGTGGTATGGCGCCCCAACAACCACATCGGCTGTTGGTGGGTCCCTGTTTGTTGATTCCGGCTACAGCTTCAAGGAAATTGATGTTGGCAGCAATGGGACAGCCACCATTAATGGCGCCGATGTCTTCACCATTAATGGTGCCCCCAATGCTGTTAATAATATTCTCGGCACAGGAACAATCCAGTACCTTTACGCCTCGAACGGGACGAATAACATCTCCAGTAAGGCTATCGTAGGTACCCTCAACGGAACGGGCGGAACGAACGACGTCTCCAGTGGAGCCTACGTCGTTAACCTCAATGCGACCGGCGGAACGAATACTATTCACGCCGCAGGCACCGTTGGGACTTTGACAGCCTCGGGTGCGACAAACACCATCTCCGGTGGGGGTGTCATCGGTGACCTCAATGCAACGGGCGGAACGAACAGCCTTACCAGCGGGGCTATCCTCAACCTCAACGCTACGAATGCAACGAACCTTATTTCCGCTAGGGCGTTCCTCTACACCTTCAACGCAATCGGTGGTGTAAACAGCGTCAGTTCTGGTGCCCGCATTACCACCATGCTCAGTGCCAGCCAGGGCGCCTCTCTCGCCATCGCCAGCGGTGCTATAGTACCGAATGTCACGCTGAATGGTGTCAATACGGACATCCCTCAGGGTGGTGCAGGCGTTAAGGTCCTTTCTGCTTTCAATGGAGCAACGAGCATCATCAACTCCGGTGCTCAGCTCAACAGCGTGTACCTCTCATCCGGTCAGGCTACTGTCGCCTCTGGTGCGTTCATTAGCCGCCTGACCATCATGAGCGGGGCTTCCGGTATTCTGAACTCCGGGGCGTCTGTCCAGCACATCGACGTTGCTAATGGCGGATGGGTCAGCGGGGCACGCATTGCCAATGGTGGCGAGCTGACTGTGTCCTCTGGCGGTACGGCTGTTCAGACCCTCGTCACGTACGATGCGGGTTCTGGCCAGCATGTTTCCAGCAGCCCCAACACCATGGTTCAGTCCGGCGGTACCATGTCCGGCGCTACGATTGTCGGTGCCACAGATAGTGCTGGAACAAACAACCTGGGCGGCCTGCTGAACATTGATTCTGGTGCCGTACTCGTCAACACCTCCATGGGCTACAACGCTCGTATCCGTGTTGCTGGACTGAAATACAGCAATTCCGGCAGTGTTAGCCTCAAACAGGGTCTTCTAACGGTTTCCGAGAACGGTCAGACTTGGCAGATAAACCTGACAGGTAGCTACGCTGACAACGGGTTCATCATCAATGATGACGGAAACGGCAATACCGTTATTGTCTATCAGAAGTGCTTCCTTGCTGGCAGCATGATCCGCACCCCCAAGGGGGAGAAAGCTGTGGAGCGGCTGCGTAAGGGCGAGCAGATCTGCGTCTTTAAAGACGGGAAAGAAGACGTTCGCGAGATTACAGCCGTCATCCAGCGTCGTGCCCGTGTTAACACGTCCCAGCCTGAGGATATGGCCGGTTGGTCCGTCATCGTGTCGAAGAATGCCTTTGGCGAGGGTCTGCCCAATAAGGACCTTTCTGTCACGCCGGAACATTGCTTCTACTTCGAAGGACGCTTCGTTCCTGCCCGTATGCTCGTCAACGGCACATCAATCCGCTACGACCACAGCCAGGTAGAGTATGACTACTACCATGTGCAGACGGCACCTCATTCCGTCATCTGGGCCAATGATGTTCTGACAGAAAGCTGGCTGGATACAGACGAGGAAGAACTCTACAAGCCAGATGGTTCCTCGGAAGACATCCTGAGCCTGGCAGAGCGTCAGCGGCTTAACTGGGACGAACATGCTGCAGCACCGCTGGATGTTTCGCAGGCCTTCGTGAAACCACTTCACGAGACCTTCGCTGCACGGGCGGCTGAACTGGGTATTACAAAGGTCGAAACGGCTGCTGATACCTCCCATGATGGTATGACGGCAGACCCCGCCCCCTATATCCGACTGGAAGATGGGCGGACTATTCGCCCGCAGCGGCATGAAGCAGGCCGTTATCTCTTCTCACTGCCTGCCCATGCCCGTCGTGTCATACTTGGCTCTCGGACGTTCCGTCCTTCCGAAAATATCGGGCCGCATATGGATGACCGCCGTGAGCTCGGTATGCTGGTTGGCCAGGTATCTGTCTGGGCTGGTGGCCATGAACATGTCATCACCCGCCATCTGACAGAACGGCACCTGAAGGGCTGGGATGTCATCGAAGCTGGACCGCATCGCTGGACGCAGGGGGAAGCAGAACTTCTTCTGCATGATGTTCCGTCCGCTAACGTTGGCCAGAACATGCTCAGCATCGAAGTGCAGGCCGGCGGTCCTTACCGGCAGGCCTAAAACCTGCTCCCCAAGGGAATAGAACTGTTCCCTTGGGGGCTGAAACGTCATAGGCTGTTTCATCACTTCCCTAAGCAGGACTGATGGCAGCCCATGACGACAGCCCTTTTCCTGACAATTATAGAAGCCATCCTGCCCATATTGGTTACACTTGGGTTAGGCTATCTGGCTGCATGGCGCAGGGACTTCGACTCCCATCAGGCTGGTGTTCTCATCCGGCTTGTCATGCTCTACGCTTTACCACTGGCTCTTCTAGCCTCTATCCTCAGCACACCACGGGAACGGGTTCTCTCGGCAGGGCCGTTAGCAGGCCTCATCCTCATAGCCATGCTCGGCGTCTATAGTGTTCTCTTCGCTATTCTGCGTTGGGGGCTAGGACGCAAACAAGGTGAAGCCGCCCTGATCACCATGACCGTGACGGGCCCGTCTGTTCCTTTTATTGGGATTCCCGTTCTTGGGCAGCTCTTTGGCCCGACCAGTGCCGTACCTATCTCTGTTGCATCTCTCGTTATGAATCTGTGTCAGATCCCTCTGACACTCATCCTGATGAACCATGACCAACAACGTCGGCAGCGTCAGGATGATGAGGCACAATCCACATGGCAAACCACATTGCGGGAGCTAGGTGGCCATCTTCTCCATTCCTGCAAAGAGCCTGTTGTCTGGGTGCCTATGCTGGCCTTTCTAATGGTGCTCGCTAATATCCGCCTCCCTTTGCCGCTCAAAAGCTCTCTCCAGCTTCTGGGGCATGCCACAGGGGGGACAGCACTGTTCGCCTCTGGCGTAGTCCTCTGTGCCCGACAGGTTCGGTTCAGCCTACCTGTGGGCCTCATGGTGCTGGGTAGGAACATTCTCATCCCGCTTGGCGTCTGTGCGCTCGCTTTCCTGTGGCATCTCCCCTCCTTAACCATGCAACAAGGGGTCCTCGCCATGGCTATGCCCAGTGCTGCCATGAATGTCATTCTCGCCATGCGCTATCACATGATGGAGCGTGAGATCGCCTCAGTCCTTTTTTTCGGTACAATTAGCTCCATATTGACTCTGGCATTCTTCATCTGGCTGACAAACGCATGACACACTCTTCTCCCTTTCCTTCTTTTCTTTTTGTCTGCACTGGCAATATCTGCCGTTCGCCCTTGGCCGAACTCGCCATGCGGCGAGAGGCCGAACAACGTGGTCTGACGGTTGATATTGATTCCGCCGGGACAGGAAACTGGCACGAAGGTGACCGACCAGACCCGCGCGCCCGCGCCACGGCAAAGCGTCATGGCCTAGATGGCAACCCCTTACGGGCGCGCCAAGTTAGGACTATGGATTTTGATAGGTTCGACCATATCATCGCCCTAGACAAATCTCACCTTACTGCCCTGAAAAAGCTTCAACCCTCTGGCAGCAAAGCCCGTGTCAGCCTTCTCTTAGACCATGTCCCCGGCCAGCAAGGGCGGGATGTTATAGACCCCTATTATGGCTCTGAAGATGGTTTTGAAACCACATGGCGTGATGTCGAGGCAGGGTGTAAAGCCTTAGCCGCCCGTTATCTGGACACCCCATCCTCCCGCTAAACGATAGCCGGCCCCCAAACCAGCCATCTCCTTCTTTCTGAAAGTATGCATCATGACTGCATCATCTTGGACAAAACAGCATCTGCTTCTGTTGGAGCCTCTTCCAGAACCCACCTTGGCGGTACTGGCGGAACATTTCATCATCCATCCTTTCACCAATATGGATGATCTGACCAAGATTGCGCCGGATATCCGAGCCATTGCTACAGGAGGCTCCTACGGCGTAGCACCTGAGGTCATGGCCGCTCTGCCACATCTGGAGATTATTGCCGTTAACGGGGTTGGACTGGACAGGATCGACCTTACAGAAGCCCGAAAGAGGCATATCCGGGTGACCGTCACCACGGACATTTCCACTAATGATGTCGCCGACATGGCCATGCTCCTCCTGCTGGCCTTGAAGCGTAATCTCAAGGCTAATGAACAGTTCCTGCTTGATGGCAACTGGGCAGCCGGGAAACTGCCTCCTCTGGCCCATTCTCTCAATGGCCGGAAGCTGGGTATTGCTGGTTTTGGCCGCATCGGTCAGGCCGTGGCACGACGGGCACAAGCCAGCAATATGGAAGTTGCTTACTTTAACCCCCATCCTCGTGAAGGTAGCTCCCTACCGTTCGAGCCCAGCCTCAAAGCACTAGCGGCGTGGGCAGATGTCCTCGTCATCACACTTCCTGCTACTGCGGCGACAAAAAATATCATCAATGCTGACATATTGGCAGCACTCGGCAAGGATGGTGTGCTGATCAACACAGCCCGAGGCAGTGTTATTGATGAAGAAGCCCTGCTGGCAGCCCTGAAGAGCAAAAGCATCGCCGGGGCTGGACTTGATGTCTTCCAAAACGAACCGACAATCAATCCGGCCTTCCTAACGCTAGATAATGTCGTGCTACAGCCACATCAGGCTTCCGCCACAATCGAGACACGGCTGGCCATGGGGCAGAATATCATCGACAATCTTCTAGCCCATTTCAGCGGCAAGCCTTTGCTCACACCAGCCTGCTAATTGGCCTTCCAAACGCATGCAGCCCGGAATATCCCATCAAAAGATATTCCGGGCTGCCTGTCATCTCACCTGTCGAAGCAGAGATGATTAGAACCATTCCTTTTTGTTCTTAACGTACGTCAAATAAAAATCCTCATCGGATTTTGTCATGTAGATAATGCCTTCAATAAAGGCGATAATAGCGATGATGAGGCTCGGGAAGCCCAATAGGATAATCCCAAATATCGTCACCAACAGCATGATGACACCAGTCCGGTTGTAACCCAGATAAAACTTGTGGACGCCTACCCCGCCACAAAAAAGGGCCAACAGCCCAGCGATCATTTTGGATTTACCACCAATCCCATCAAAGACATTCCCCAATCCCTCTTGCCGAACTGGCGGAACTGCGAAGATGGACTGAGCCTTATCATCTTGCACTTCAAAATCAACTGCCGTGCCGTTACGCAGTAGGGCACCTTCAGACCCGAAGCTGCTTCCCTTAAAAGAATAACGTTTGCCGTCATCCCCGCTGATAATGCCCTCACCTTGCTTCACATCGTAATTTAGAATGGTCCCACGCATCTCATCTCTCCATCTCGACTAAGAGAACCAAGAGTAAAAGAGAACTGACCAGACATAAAGCAACATTTCCGCCGAACACCCTCGGACGGACATAAAACAAGTGTGCCACCCTACAAGCGGTACGCTCTATTCGGCAAATTGTTCCGCAATAATCCGTTCTGACAGGCTATGATCTGGGTCGAATAGAAGCGTTACTTTCTTTTCATTATCCAACCGGACAATCACTTCATCCACATCACGAATCTCCTCCGGCCCTGCAACAGCCGAAGCGGGACGCTTCTCTGTGTCAGATAGGGTGAAACGGACCGTCACCCCTGCAGGTAAGAGGGCCCCCCGCCAATGCCGGGGATGAAAGGGGGAAATGGGTGTCAGAGACAAAAGCTCTGCCCCCAAGGGAATAATTGGCCCATGGGCGGAACGGTTATATGCGGTCGAGCCTGCGGGGGTCGACAAAATGATGCCATCACATGTCAGGCGGGGCATCCGCATCCGACCATCAATCTCAATGCCAATATGGACCGTCTGACGGGTTTCCCGATACAGGAACACGTCATTAAAGCCTATACCCTCATGAATCTCCCCAGAATTGGTCCGTGCCCACATATGCAAGGGAGCGATTTCCGTATGCTGAGCATGAGCCAGACGTTGTGGAAGATGGTCTTCTTCCGGGCAGTTCATCAGGAACCCGATCGTCCCGTAATTCATACCGAAAACAGGGACATCACTACCGCAGATATGCAGCAACGTCTCCAGCATAAAGCCATCCCCACCTAGGCACACCAGCACCTCGGCCTGCTCCAGCGGAACATTACCGTATCGCCCGGTAAAACGCTTCAACGCCTCCTGTGCAGCCTCGGTAGGAGCAGCAACGAAAGCTATATTCATACGCCGCCTCAGGGAGCCTCGCTTCCCTGGTGCTGGATCACATCATAAGCCGCTGAACCGGGATAAGCTCCCTTACGGACATCCAGAACCGAAGGACAAACCAACTTATCTTTATCATAGAGGGCTAGAACCCAGATTTTCCGCCCATCCAGACTGAGCAGCCCATGCACTTTCACATCATTGGACAGACGAACAAAAGGCAACAGGGACTCCGGCATGACGACATCCCGCCCATCAGAAAGTAGGACGCCATCACCCGTGATCCGACTGACCGTGCCGGTAAAAACCGGCACTGGCTTTACGTCATACTGGCAGTCCGCCGCATGGGAGGCCACGGGGAACAGACCAGCCAGCCCAGCTATCAGTACGGAAAGAGCAGAAAATCGGGTGATCATCATAAACCTCAATGTCTGAAGTGGCGCATCCCCGTAAAGACCATAGCAATACCCGCAGCATCTGCAGCGTCAATCACTTCCTGATCCCGGATGGACCCACCGGGCTGAATGACGGCTGTAGCCCCTGCTGCAACCACGCTCTCCAACCCATCGGCAAAGGGGAAGAAAGCATCAGAGGCAGCAACGGATCCCTTGGTCAAAGCCTCGGACTCCCCAGCTGCATGAGCGGCATCTTCGCTCTTGCGGGCGGCAATCCGTGCACTGTCCACACGAGACATCTGCCCGGCACCAATGCCCACCGTAGCCTGATTCTTCACATAGATCACGGCGTTCGATTTCACATGTTTGGCAACACGGAAGGAGAACAGAAGGTCTGCCATTTCCTGCGCTGTCGGCTTACGCTTCGTCACAACCTTCAGCATATCTTCCGTGACATGCCCGTTATCCCGGCTCTGGGCAAGGAATCCGCCAGAAACAGAACGGAAGGACAGACCCGGTGCCTGTGCATCTGGCACGCCGCCTGTCAGCAGCAGGCGCAGATTCTTCTTTTTGGCCAGAATAGCCTTCGCCCCTTCATCAGCATCAGGAGCCACAATCACCTCGGTGAAGATCGCACTGATCTGCTCAGCCGTGGCTTCATCCAGCTTACGGTTCAGGGCCACAATGCCACCAAAGGCGGAGACCGGGTCACAGCGCAGAGCGGCCTTCCATGCCTCAACCAGCGTAGCGGCGGAGGCTACACCGCACGGGTTGGCGTGCTTGACGATCACCACCGTTGGCTCGTCAAATTCGGCCACGGCTTCAAAGGCGGCATCTGTATCATTCAGGTTGTTGTAGCTCAGGGCCTTACCCTGAATCTGCTTTGCAGTCGCCAAACCGGGCCGTGTGCTGCCATCCCGATAGAAAGCTGCTGCCTGATGGGGGTTCTCACCATAGCGCAGCAGCTCATCACGCTGGCCGGACAGTGTAAGGACGGGCGGCAGAGCAACCTTGCCTTCTTCACTACCTTGACGAGTAAACCAAGCGGAGATCATCCCGTCATAGGCTGCCGTATGGGTGTAGGCCGCAGCTGCCCACTCCCGGCGTTCTGCCAGTGTCGTTCCACCCTGCTCCAGAGCGGCAAGAAAACCTGCATACTGAGCAGGGCTTGTCAGAATAGCAACAGACGCAAAATTCTTGGCTGCAGCCCGCACCATAGCCGGGCCACCAATATCAATATTCTCTACGCACTGCTCTGCATCCGCACCAGAAGCCACAGTGGCAGCAAAGGGGTAGAGATTGACACAAACCAGATCAATCGGAGCAATGCCATGCTCCTGCATCTGCGCCTTATGCTCTGCCTTGTCCCGCCGGCCAAGGATGCCACCATGAATCCATGGCACCAATGTTTTAACCCGACCATCCAGAATCTCAGGGAAGCCTGTATGCTCGGAGACCTCCTTTACCGGCAGGCCAGCCTCACGCAATGTGCGGGCGGAACCACCAGTGGAAAGGATCTCAACATTCTGGGCCACAAGGGCACGAGCCAGATCAACCAGCCCTGTCTTGTCGGAAACGGACAGAAGGGCACGACGGGGAGAAAAGCGTGTATCAGTCATGTTTGTGGCATATCCCCGGCCTTCCCGCTGTGCAAGACAGATTCATGTAAACAGACCGCAAAAAGCCACTTTCTCACCATCTGTGCCTTATCGGGCTGCGTTCTCTTCCTTTTCATCCTTAGCATCAGCGGCCATGCGCTGTTCGGTAGCGGCAAGCACGGGCTGCCACCCCCCGCCCAAAGCACGATACAGGCTAACGGCGGCCAGCGTTGTTTCCATCCGCAGATCCGCCAACGTTACCTGACTAGAAAGCAGCATGGATTCCGCCCTATCCACCTCCAAAAAGGGGACAGCCCCATCCGCATATTGCAGACGGGCGGCGTTATAGGCCTTACGATTCTGCTGCACTAACTCCGTAACATGCTGATAACGGAGTTGAATCTGAGCTAACCGCGTGATGGCATCATCTACATCCCGCCATGCATTCAGGACCGTCTGACGATAAGCCAAAGCCGCTTCCTGCTGCTCGGCTTTCTTCAAAGCTAATGTGCCCCGCAGGCGTCCACCTTCAAAGATCGGTACATTCACAGTCGGGCCGAGGGTGAAATATTTGGCCGCAGGCATGAAGAAGTCTCCTGCCGAGAGGCTCTGCGTCCCTAAATTACCCGCTAGGTTAATATCTGGATAAAACGCCGCCTTTGCAGCCCCAACTTCGGCCGTAGCCGCATGGAGGCGGGCATCCGCCACCATAATATCCGGCCTCCGCTGTGCCAGACTAGAAGGCACATCCACCCCCACCGAAACAGGTACGTCCAGCTGGGGCCGAACTGGCATCAGCTCTTCCTCCAGCGCACGAGGTGGAAGGTCCAGCATAACACCCATCGTATTAATCAAGGCGGCCTGCATGTCCCGCAGCGCTGGCAGGGCACTGTCTGTCTGTTCCACCTGCCCACGGGCCTGTGCCACTTCCAGATCATTCGCCGCACCTTCTTTCTGGCGGGCCAGAACGAGGGCCAGATCATGCCGTACAAGGGCCTGATGCCGCTCTGTCAGGCCTATCTGTGCTTGGACTGCCCGCAGGCGTAGATAGGCTTCCACAAAATCGGCAAGACGGGCCAGCGCAATACCCTGAGCATAAGCCTGCTGCTCTTCCACATGGGCCTTGCCGGCTTCTACAAGGCGACGAATACGGCCAAAAACGTCTAAATCCCACGAGACAGAGCCAATATTGGCATATTGCTCATATTGCAGATTAGAACCCGGTGCTGGCTGGGCCAGTGTCAGAAAACCTTTCCGGCTCTGTTGTGTCCATGTGTATGACCCGGCCCAATTCAGGCTTGGCACACCCTCTGCGGCCACAACCTTCAACTGCCCACGAGCCTGAAGAACACGGGTGGCCGCCTGCCGGATATCCAGATTCTCCCGTGAGAGCCGCTCAATCAGCCGGTTCAGAACCGGGTCATGCCATTGCTGCCACCAGCTAACATCCACCGTGGCAGGGCTTGTAAAACCACGGCTCCGCTTTTCCCGTGCATCTGCCGCCTTCTGCCACGCCGCAGGCTGATCAGCTTCCTTCGGCGTGTGATAATCCGGCCCCATCCGCACACAGCCACCGAGAGCTAACAGAGCCAGCCCCACTGTTGCCTTCCAATACCGGACCGACAGACCCTGCATACTCATTTATCCGTCACCGCCCGGTCTGTCCGTGTCTGCGCCCTAACCACAGAACTCAACCCCGTTTCCACAGTCGTCTCAACAGAGAAGCCCATCCGCAGCAAACGGGCCAGAGGCTGCCCCGGAACCAGCGTAATCTTGACGGGTAACCGTTGGACAATCTTAGTAAAGTTACCTGTAGCATTCTCCGGTGCCAAAGGCGCAAAAGCTGCACCAGAGGCCGGTGGCACACTATCCACAACGCCATCAAGGTCGATATCATAGGCATCCACATGGATGCGGGCCTTCTGACCGGGGCGCATGTTCTGGAGGGCAAGCTCCCGGTAATTCGCCTCAATCCAGAGCTGATCCATCGGCACGAGAACCATTAAAGCCGCCCCATCGGGTACATAATTACCACTCTGGACGGTACGTTCCCCCACCATACCATCAAAAGGGGCACGGATAGCTGTATAAGACAAGTTCAGCTCAGCCTGATGCACCCGTGCCCGATCAACATCCACCTGACGGCGGCTTGAATCCTGCCGAGCTTCCAGCACACGCAGCTGCGCCTCGGCGGCATCTCTTTGGGCTTCCGCCGCCTGAAGAGAGGCTGTCAGATCATCCAGATTGGCACGGGTCCGCTCGCCCTCCTCCCGGCTTCCTGCACCATTGAGAGCCAAATGGGCATAACGATTAGCATTCTGTTTGGCAAAAAGAAGCTGAGCGGAAAGCTGAGCCACCCGAGCCTTTGCTTCAGCAATAATAGCGGGCTGACGGGCCACACTAGCGGCAGCATCCATCACGAGAGCACGATCATGCGCTTCTACCGCACGGGCTTGATCCAAAGTCGTCTGATAATCCCGAGGGTCAAGCTGCACCAGAACATCCCCAGCATGGACGGTTTGGTTATCATCCACTGCAACGGAAATGACCTGACCGGGCACACGCGGCGCAATGACACTGTAATGCGCTGTCACATAGGCATCGTTCGTCCAGACCTGTGCAGCGGGAATAAAAACGATGGCCAACACACTGACAATGAAAACACCAATAATTCCTCCAGCCAGCAGGAAAGGCCAGCGTCGCCGCCTCTCTCTGGCCAGTGCATCTCCATCAGCCGGAACATCCTTTGTGACACTAGCCTGCGGACGAGCATCCCCGGCCCTTTTGTCTGCTTTCTGTGTCATCCCTGTTTCTCCCGCTTTGTTATGGCCTGCATCCTGCGCCTGCTTTTCCCTCATGTCCTGATGGTTTCCTTGTAATGAGCCACCGGATGATCAGGAGATTTCGTTGCTCCACGAGGCGCAAAAACAACCCACGGCGGGTAGGTCCGCACCGGGACGAGCAGAATGAAGACCATCAACACCGCCAACAGAGCCGCCAAAACGCAAAACAGGTCCGACAGAGTCAGCACGGCTGCCTGATGATGAAACTGCTCTTTGAGGTAACTCATGCTACCCCGAAAGCGAGGGCGTCCATCCGGCAAAAGCGGGGTCGGACTCTGAATAAGCGGACTACTGCCTTGCACTAGGGAATAACGATACTGCCCTAGATGGTCCGCCAACCTATCTGAATGGAGGCCACCCCGCCACCGGCCTACCAGCTCCATCAGCCATGTGCCACCAACCATCATGAAGGCCCGAGGCATATTCACCAGAGCCACAGCAAAGGGAGATTCTTCTGCTACCACGGCATTAGTGGACATCAGCAACAAGGAGGACAGTACCATCACCCCGCCAATACCCTGAAGAAACTGCCAGATGTAAAATTCCGGCCGCTGCCATACGGAGGTAACCAGTGAATCCCCACAACAGGCAATAAACATGCAGAGCATGCCGAAAAATCCGACAATCCGGCAATCCACGTCCCGCCGGTTGAGCAGATAACCTACCAGTGGGGCTATAGCGATCTCCACAGCGGCGACTTCCAGCGTTACGAGATAGCTCTGCTCGGGCCGGTATCCCACAACCTTGGTGAGAAACTGCAACGGCACAGCGGATGCCGAGAGAGACACCACCACGAACAGGCTGATCCCCCCAACTCCGTAGATATAATTATTCCGGCTAAGAAGCTGAAACCGGAAGAAAGGCAAAGGATGCGTCCATTCATTCCAGACCAACAATGGGACAGCCGCCAGCCCGATAGCCCCCAACACGCAGACCAACGGTGAATTAAACCAATCCAGCCAGTCCCCAAGAGAAAGAACGGTCGTCAAACACCAAGCTGCCACGGCGAAAAACAGCAGACCATACCCGTTGAAAATCTGAAGCCGGTGATGCTGTGGCTCCATAATGGGCATGCCATACCAAATGAGCAGCCCTGCCAGTGCTCCCAGCGGAATGGCTTGGAGGAAAATAAACTGCCAGCTAAGCAGGTCCGTCCACAATCCAGCAAGCATTGTACCAAGATAGGGGAAACATGTGGAAACCAACGTATAGGCCACCAGCCCATAAGCCCGCAGATTAAAAGGTAATATCTTAAGGATAGAGAACATCAACAGCGGAATGGCAAAGCCACCGGCCAGCCCCTGCATGCTCCGCAGAATGTAAAGCAAAAGCGGCGTCTGACAAAACGCCATAGGCACAATACTGCATACAGCCAATGTCAGCACAAAAAAGGCCCAGCGTCGCAAGCTGAAGGTTATGGCCATCCACGGGGAAAGCCCGGCCCCGATCACCTGTGCCGATGTGTAAAGACTGACAAACCAGCGAGACGGATCGTGGCTAAGCCCCATACCGCCCATGATGTCATTAAGCCCCTGCGCCGATACCTGTTCGTTCAGTGTCGTCATGATGGCCGTCAGCAACACGCCCGACAGGCCGATAATTGACGTCATATGAGCACGAACAGTTTGCAACAGTTTCTCCTGACTGAATGGTCAAGCAAGACTGTATCAGGGAACTGAAACAGGTTTAACTAAAAGATCACATTCTTATGATTATTCGACCAGTCTGTTACATGGATACAACAGCCCATTCTTTCACCCATACTGCCCCGGATAAACGCTTAAAAAAATAGCGGGACACACAGCCACGCTGCATGTCCCGCCATCTTCGAGATGAGAAGGCAAAAACCTTCCCATCACATCAAACGCTCGCTCTTAGCGCAAGCCCAGAGCCTTCGTACGCTTGGCAACTTCCTCAGGGGAAGCATCGCCGGCGGTCAGCCAAGAACCACCGACACAGCCAACAGTCGGCAGAGCCAGCCAGTCCTTATAGGTAGCTTCGGTGATGCCACCTGTCGGACAGAAGCGCACGCCAAGGTTACCGAACACGGCAGACAGCCCCTTAAGAGCCGGGATGCCGCCATTCGTCATGGCCGGGAAGAACTTGAAGCGACGAAGCCCCAGGTCCAGACCCATCATGATATCGCTAGCATTGGCTGTACCGGGCAGGAAAGGAACGTCACGCTCCAGCGCACCCTTAGCCAGAGCCGGCGTAATGCCAGGGCTGACGATGAACTTTGCGCCGGCCTTCATGGCCTTGTCCATCTGTTCGGTGTTCAGCACCGTACCGGCACCGACCAGCGCACCCTCCACTTTGGACATCTCAGAGATGACATCCAGAGCAGCCGGTGTACGCAGTGTCACTTCCAGAGTGGAGATACCACCAGCGACCAGAGCCTCGGCGATCGGACGGGCCTTAGCCACATCCTCAACAACCAGAACAGGCATAATCGGGCTGCGGTCCATCACCGCATCCAGTCTCTCGATGTAGCTCATACCTCGGTTCCTTTCTCAACATCATCACCGATTTCTTCAAGTTCACGATCCATCATGAACAACATCGGTGAAGCACCCTCCTCAGCGGACGGAGCCGCCTCACGCATGAGGGCGAAAAGTTCACGCCCCGTACCGGCTGTTGCACGGTGCGGCTTGGTCGGCGTGCGGGCTGCCCATTCTTTTTCATCCACCAGAGCTTCCAGCTTACCGGTGCGGGCACAGACACGGATGACATCGCCATCACGCACCTTGGCAAGCGGACCGCCCACCTGTGCTTCCGGCCCCACATGCACCACCGCCGGGACCTTACCGCTGGCACCGGAGAGACGGCCATCTGTCACCAGTGCGATCTTGAAGCCCTGATCCAGCTCAACACCGAGGGACGGGATCAGATTGTGCAGCTCTGGCATCCCATTGCCACGAGGGCCCTGGCCGATAACGATAACCACAACATCACGATGCAGCTCGCCAGCCTTCTGAGCTTCCTTCACAGCGGTTTGGGACTGGAAGACACGAGCCGGTGCTTCGATGGTCAGCAGATTATCTGCCACGGCACTGGACTTGTACACGCCACGGCCCAGATTGCCCTGAAGCAGCTGGATACCACCAACCGGATGGAACGGCTCTTTTGCACCACGCAGGATTTCCAGATCACTGGACGGCTTGGCAGGGGTATAAACGACGTTCTTGTCGTTACCCATCAGGGCACGCTTAGCGTAGTCATCCAGACCGTTCTCAGAAATGGTCGGTGCATCACGATGCAGCAGACCAGCACCAGCCAGCTCGGAGATGACTGTTGGCAGGCCACCAACTTCATTGAACTTGTTCACATCAGACGGACCGCTCGGATAGACCTTGCAGAGTGTCGGCACAACGGCGGACAGCTCAGAGAAGTCTTCCCAGTTCACGATGATACCAGCGGCGCGAGCCACGGCCGGAATGTGAATGGTGTGGTTTGTGGACCCACCTGTTGCCATCAGACCAACAATCGCATTGACGATGGCCTTCTCGTTGACAACCTCAGCCATCGGGCGAGGGTTTTTACCCTTGTTGCTGATCTCGACCAGACGATGCACGCTAGCGCGTGTCATAGCCTGACGCAGCGGGGTATCAACCGGGATGAAGGAGGAGTCCGGCATCATCAGCCCAAGGAACTCTGCCATCATCTGGTTAGTGTTAGCCGTACCGTAGAAGGTACAGGTCCCTTCGCTGTGATAAGAGGCCATTTCGGCCTTCATCAGCTCATCTTTGCCAATCTTGCCCTGCACATAGAGCTGACGGACACGGACCTTCTCCTTATTCGGCAGGCCGGATGTCATCGGGCCAGACGGGATCAACATACCCGGCAGGTGACCGAAGCGCAGCGCACCCATCAGCAGGCCCGGCACGATCTTATCGCAGATACCAAGCAGGGCGACACCGTCATACATGGCATGGCTAAGGCCAACAGCCGTGGACTGGGCAATCACATCACGAGAGAACAGGGAGAGATCCATCCCTTCCTGCCCCTGCGTGACACCATCACACATGGCCGGAGCCCCACCAGCGACCTGAGCTGTGGCACCAACCTCGCGTGCAAAGACCTTCATTTGCTCTGGATAACGGCCATAAGGCTCGTGTGCAGAGAGCATATCGTTATAGGTCGTAATAATCCCCAGATTGGGGCGCTGCTCAAACACCAGCTCCTGCTTATCGGCAGCGCTGGAAGCAGCAACGGCGTGAGCCAGATTGCCACAGGTCAGCCGGGACCTATCTGCACCTTTTTCACGATTACGCTCCATAAGAGTGAGGTAACGACGGCGGGACGTCTTGGACCGCTCAATAATTCTGGACGTTACACTCTCAACAACGGAATTCAGAGACATTGAAGCACTCGCTGTTCGGCTGGACACCCCACAGACAGACGGATAATTCCCCCTGAGAGACACGGCATCATATTATCATCCGCTCGCTTTCCATTTCTAACAGGGAAAGCATGCACTGCCTTTTGTAAGGAAAGACGCCTCCACGGGCAAGCGGGCCACCTATGCACATCTTAGCCATCACCATCTCACCCACGGCAGGGCCCTGCTATAAAACACCTTAATTTTTGAGAGTTTCCCAAGAAAAAACCCAGCTGAAGCCTCATGCTGCCATGCATGAAACTCCAGTCTGGGCTTTGTGAAACGAACCCCTCAACATGGCAGAGCGGAACTCAGCTGGGCGAGTCACGCCCTTGCTCCTCCTCCTGGAAGCTCGGCCACTGCCCATCCGCCAGAGAGACAAGAGAAGGTGTAGCCACATGGAGGCGGCGGCCATACACCCAATCATTCGTCAGAACATTGCGGACATATTGTCGTGTTTCCGCACTCGGCAAACACTCAATGAACATCAGAGGGTCCTGAAGGTCCTTCTGCCCGCTTTCCCACCGGATGATCGCCTGCGGTCCCGCATTGTAGGACGCCAGAACCTTCAACAACGAGGCCCCATCACGCTGCTCACTCTGGGCAAGACTGCGAGCCAGATAAAGCATGTAAAGCTGGCCAACCTCCAAATTGTAACCCGGCTCTCTTAAACGCTGCTGCATGGCCTGATTGAAGTCATCGCTAGAGGCCGCTGCCACTGTCTGCGGTAGATGGTACTGCTCACTCACGAAGCTGGCCGTTGTCGGTCGTACCTGCATCATTCCATAAGCCCCAGCGGCAGATGATGCAGCGGCATCAAAGTTAGATTCCATCCGAGCCACCGCATACACCAGAGCCGAAGAGAGGCGGAAGCCATGATGTGGATGGAGGTCTGGCAGAGGCCCCAGAACATCCTTGAAGCCTTTATGATCCAGCCTAGCCAATGCCTGCTGCATCTGGTCGGCCAAGGCACGCATCCCCGCCTTTCTGACAACAAGCTGAAGAGAATGTGCCCGGACAGGGTCCATCAACGCATCCTGCCACATCTGCCGGGCCAGCATTTCGGCCCGTCCCTGCTCCCCGATCTGAATCAGTGCGAAAAGGTGCGCCCCCTCGCCCATGGCGGCAACAACGTTAATATCAACTTCACTCAGGGTCGCTTGCTTGACCCCTGCCCGCCCGATTGTAGAGAGGACACCAGAAGCAGCAACCGCAGCCTGCGACTTATCCGAATGAAGCAAACGCCCAGCTAGCAGGCCATAAAAACTTTCACTCTGCACGGAGGCCCGGCGCAACCACGTATGGTATAAAGCCGCATTACCGTGCCGCTCTGCGACGCGACCAGCCCAGAAGGACGCTGCTGCCTGTATGTCACCATCCGTTTGCTCGGCATTAGCAGCAGTCTCAAACAGGCTATAGGCGGCATCAAGCTGCCCCTCCCGCCATGCAGCCAGACCAGCCGCATAGGCAGGAAGACCGACCCGATGCTCCCCTTTCTCCAGTCCAGCAGACCCGACACGCAGTGCCGTCCGTGTATCCCCCTGACTGAGAGCCTGCATAGCAATCTCACCATGCAGCTGCGCCGCATAAGTGGAGGACATACCCGGCACAGTACGCAGCTGAACAAGTGCCTTATGAACACCCTTCTCACCTGAGGACGCCTTGTCCAGCAGGTCACGCTCCAACAATCCGTTGCGTGTCAGCGTCTGAGAAAAGGGCACAGCCCGGTCGGAGTGCTGGATATCAGCAACATCCCAGTACCCGGGGGAGACGGTCATATTTGGGGCCGATGCCCCTTTGCGCAGCTCTTCCAGCTTCTGCCTCAGCAAAGGCGCATCGGGAAGAGCGGAATAACGGCGAAGCCAATCTGTAAGCTGAGCCTCGGACGGGTGAAAATATATGCTCAGATAACATTCTGCCAGATAGTCTGGCAAAAGGAGCTGCCCTGCCGCACTCTTCGTTTCCGAACCGTGGGCAAGCTCTCCAATCCGAGCAATATCCCCGGCACGAACTGCCGCAAAGAGTGCCTTATAGTGTCTGGCTACAGGAGCCGACAACGGATGTGGCAGGGAACCCCCCGCTATGGAAGAAGGTGGTGCATCGTGGCCCTCACCGTCTGGATGCTCCGGCACATGGGACGGAAAAGGAAGAGCCTGCCCCTGCGCCGGAAAAACAGTGTTTCCCGCCAGAATGGCAGCACCGAGAACGGCACCACGCCACACTGCGGGAGACCCACATGGCAATATCCATCGCATAATGCTGGGGGGAGTAACCCGGTTTTACGTTTCTGACAACCCTTGACGTTCAGGCAAATAATTCCAGCGTGCCTTTTACAGTAACCGCTCCCTAGTGAAGAATCCAGAATATTCTTTTGATTTTACACGCTGTTAGCCTTTTTTTTACACTCAACCACCAACGGGATTAAAAAACCGTCAATTTTATCTCCGCCGTATCTCTCGTACCCTCTTTCCAGAGTCTCTTACTAGGCACGACTCGGTAATTTACTCCTTCTCTGTAGACAGAGTCTCTCCCAGAAGGAGCATATCCCCCCACAGTGCCTTCCGGCGGCCAACATTCTCACCCAACTGAGCCGGGTGCCAAAGAGGCAGGAGAGGAACAGGCCCTTCCAGCCCCGGAATATGCGCCTCATGCCAACGACCCCGCAGCTGACTAAGGCGAGATGTTTTCTGCAACAACATAAAAGCAGATGTACTGCCCATTGTGACAATCCGCCTAGGCCGAGCCAAAGCCACCGCCCTGTGCAAGATAGGCAAGCAGGATTCCACATCACGCTGTGAAACACGCTGCCCCCCCGGTGGCCGCCACGGAATAGCTGGGGCCATGGAAAGCTGCGCCCTATCTAACCCCACGGACGACAAAATTTTGTCCAGCAAAGCCCCTACAGGACCGGCAAACAAAGTCCCGTGCCGGTCCTCATCTTCATTTGGGACATCCCCAACCAGCAAGAGCGGCGCACCCTGCACAATGACCGGTGCTAGATGGTGCTTGGCTGTCCGCATCAGACTGACCCCGGGAAGCTGCCGACTGGCCTGCATCAGGGCAGACGCATCCTGAGCAGCCGCAATCTCCGCCAGCACTTCTTTCAGCCCTTTTACGATACGCCGGGGCGTGACAGGTCGCTGTACGGGGGCTACAGGCGAACGAGCAAGGCCCCGCCTAAACTGGACAGGGCTTTCTTCCCAAACATCCCACGGCATATCTTCCATAAGACCATCAATCCCCCATTCCTGATGCAGGCGAAGGGCAGCGAGGGCGTCCTGAGTGGAACAGACTGGGAAAGATGCCATAGTGAACAGGGACTCGTCTCTAACGGTTCCAAGGGAAAAGAGACGGCTACCGCCCCCTCATGGTCTTTGACCTCCCAATTTGTTACATAGCCTTATCAGAAATGAACACCCCTCCCCCGGACACGAAGGCAGGACAGACCGGTCCGCCCACCCCGTCCGCCTCTTTCTGCAAGGATGCCCTGCATGGTGCTGCATCAGGATATGGCTCACGCCAAGATCAATCTGTACCTTCACGTCACTGGCCGTCGTGAAGATGGATACCACCTACTGGACAGTCTGGCCGTCTTCGCCGGAGCGGGCGATCGCCTTTACCTTTCCCCCGCCACACAGGGCCACGAGGAACATCTTACGGTGCAAGGTCCTTTCTCGGAGGGGTTGGAGGCCAATGGTGACAATCTCGTCTTAAAAGCCGCCCGAGGCCTGCGTCAGGCTCAGAGAGATACCGGTGACACATTCCCGGCCGCCTCCCTGCTGCTCGAAAAACACCTACCCATTGCTTCTGGCATTGGTGGTGGTTCGGCTGATGCCGCCTGTGCTCTACGGCTCCTAACCCGTTTCTGGCAGCTGCCGTCAGAAACGGCCCTCCGTGTTGCTCCTACTCTTGGAGCGGATGTTCCGGTCTGTCTGGTACAAAAGGCCACACGCATGGAGGGTATTGGCGAAATCCTGACAGCAGCCCCACCTCTACCCACAATGGGCATGATACTAGTCAACCCGGGTGTTAGCGTCTCAACACCCAGTATTTTCAAACGGCTGGCAGCAACAGGAGGCATCAAAACCCGTGGACCGCTTAGCCTCCCCAAAGAAGGCTGGCCTACGCTGGATGCTCTCATCACCTTTCTGAAACAAACCGACAATGACCTCCAGCCCCACGCCATTGCTCAGGAGCCTGTTATAGCCACAGTTCTGGAGCATCTGGCAGCCCTACCGGGTGTGCGGTTCAGCCGTATGAGCGGTTCTGGTGCCACCTGTTTTGCTCTATTCGATAGTGCAGACTGTGCCCTGCAGGCTGCGAAGCACCTTACAGAACAAAACGCCGCCCGGACATGGTGGCACTGGGCTGGCCCTGTCCTACCCTGACCTCACCCGCACTGACCGCCACAATAAAAAAGGCCCGCTACAGAAGCGGGCCTTCTCTATAGGAACACTAAGGAACCTAAGGGCAACTTACTGCGCCGTTCCCTTCAGGCGGGCATTACATTCAGAATAATAACCACCGCCCTTCTGAATCCATTTCAGATTACCATTCCGCCCGCTACTCTTGTTGGCATTATACTGTGCCAGACATGTCTTCATGCGGGCCTTACCCGGTGTCAGGGAGGCGAACTCTGGCGCAACCCGAGCCGGGAAAAGAGCGGCACCACCAACGACTGGAGCAACAGCAGGTGCAGCAGCTGGTTTACTGGCTCCAGCAGCTACAGGCTGGGCCGGAGCTGAAGACTGGGACGGGGCTATGCCACCATTCTTAGCGCAGTACCCCAGCTTGAAGTCGGCATATTTCTGTCCACCCAACGCATTAGCCTTTTTGGCCTCGTCAAAAGCCTGATGGCAGGCTGCTGCGGACATTTTCCCCGCCGGGGCCGAGGCCGGAACCGCAAAGGCACCCTGCGCACCCAATACAGAACATACCACCACAGGCAGGCACAGACGTAGAAACTTCATAGACGTACCCCTTCTCATTGTTCGTGATCAGGCTGAATGCCGGACACCAAAAATAGACGATTCCAGCCTTATAGGGCTGCTCTGCCTCCGACAAGAGGCAAAACATCCCCTCAAGCTCACCTTAGTTCAACCGCTCACCATGCTGAGTCAGATCAAGACCCATCTGCTCTTCTTCAGAAGAGACACGCATCCCGATCAGCCGGTCCACAACCCAGAAGATAAGTGCTGTCAACAAAACAGACCAAATGATCGTCACACCAACAGCCTCAACCTGTCGGAGCAGCTGGCTCCATCCGCCGCTCACACCGGCCGGGTTGGAGGCCGTAGCTGAAAGCGGCCCGTAGGCGAACACACCTGTAAGGAGGGCACCAACAATCCCTCCCACACCATGCACACCAAACGCATCAAGGCTATCATCGTAACCAAGCTTATTCTTCAACACCGCTGCGCTGTAGAAGCAAATACCCCCAGCTGCCAGCCCGATAACCAAGGCCCCACCCGGCAGCACGAAACCAGCCGCCGGGGTTACGGCCACAAGACCCGCCACCGCACCGGAGACAATACCCAGTGCCGTTGGCTTGCCATGCCGCCACCATTCCACAAGCATCCAGCCAACACCGCCGCCAGCCGCAGCGACCTGTGTTGTCAACATGGCCATACCTGCACGGCCATTCGCACCCAGTGCCGACCCGGCATTGAAGCCAAACCAACCCACCCAGAGCAGAGCCGCCCCGATAATGGCATAGGCCAGATTATGCGGGGACATATCATCACGCTTTAGGCCATAACGACGGCCGATCATGATAGCGCACACCAGACCGGCCACACCGGAATTGATATGCACGACTGTTCCACCAGCAAAATCCACAGCTCCAAGACCAGCAACCCAGCCCAGAGGACTCCATACCCAATGGGCAATGGGAGAATAAACCAGCAGGGACCAAAGGATTGTGAAGACGCAAAGTGCCGAGAAGCGGATACGCCCCGCAAAAGCACCTGTCAGCAGGGCAGGTGTGATAATGGCAAAGGTCATCTGATACATCAGATAGACACTCTCAGGGATGGTCATGGGAGTCTCAGCCGAGGTACCAGCCCCCAGCGTGAACGCTCCGTCCGCTCCCTGATGGATATGGTCGGCAATCCCACGCAGGAAGAAGCGAGACATATCTCCGATCCATGCCGTGCCTGTCGTAAACGCCAGACTATAGCCCAGCACTATCCAGACAATGCTAACAATACAGCATATGCCGAAAGACTGGATCATGGTGGACAACACGTTCTTCCGCCGCACCATACCCGCATAGAACAACGCGAGACCGGGAATGGTCATCAACAGCACCAGAGCCGTGCTGACCAACATCCACGAGGTATCACCTGTATCAATCGCGTGCATCAGAGAGCCCCCTCACCGGTTTCACCCGTCCGGATGCGGACCATCTGTTCCACATTGGCAACCATGATCTTCCCGTCACCGATGCGCCCTGTCCGTGCTGCCTCGGTAATAGCGTGAATAATGTCGGGCACACGCTCGTCCGGTACGACCGTTTCTACCTTAATCTTGGCGATGAAATTGATCGTATATTCCGCCCCACGGTAGATCTCCGTCTGGCCTTTCTGGCGCCCGAAGCCACGCACCTCCGTTACCGTCAGGCCATGCACGCCAAGCTCAGCCAGAGCCTCCCGCACGTCATCCAGTTTGAATGGCTTTATGATCGCCGTTACAAGTTTCATCCCCTGCGGCCCCTCTCCCATGGCTCTTTTGCTGCTTGAAAGTGAAATCGTGCCACCTTCATAACGATTTCTGCAAGACTTTCTTTTCGGCAAGGATAGCGTTAGACACGATAAACCTGCTCCCCCAGCAAAAAGTGCCGCTATAGTGGGAGCGTCCAGCCATCTGTCGGGCCGGAAAGGAGCATCTGTTATGGGCACAGATTACGACCTCTGCATCAATGGTGGTGGTCCCATCGGGGCAACACTGGCCTGCCTGCTGGCGCAAAAGGGACTACGCATCCTCCTGCTGGAACGCTCCCCCCTCTCGACCGCTCCGGCCCAAAACCCCGATGGTCGGGCCTATGCCCTCGCCGAAGGTATCCGCCCCCTGCTGGAGGACGCCGGAATCTGGCAGGCTCTACCACTTGCCCCACAACCCATCACCACCATTCATGTCACGGATGGTCAGGGCCGTATTCCTTCGACCTCCCGCACCACCATTGCAGACGGGCTGAGTTTTACAGGCGAGGATGCTCCGGAAGACCGCCCCTTCGGCTGGATGGT
The DNA here is from genome assembly GCF_002003665.1 of Bombella intestini. Taxonomy (GTDB): domain Bacteria; phylum Pseudomonadota; class Alphaproteobacteria; order Acetobacterales; family Acetobacteraceae; genus Bombella; species Bombella intestini. The sequence goes on along the minus strand of NZ_JATM01000002.1, from coordinate 211,439 downwards.
GGAGGCCCATAACCTGCTGGCAGCCATTGCTCGCACCCTGATGAACCAACCGGGTCTTGATGTCCGGGCACCGGCAACAGGCCGCTTCACCTTCTCGCCGGAACAAGCCCAGATCACCCTTGATACAGGAGAGACCGTTACGGCCTCTCTCGTTATTGCAGCGGATGGGCGGCGGTCTCTGCTCCGCCAGCAGGCAGGTATCGGCCTGACCCGCATTCCCTACAACAAGCTCGCCCTCGTGAGCGTGCTAGCCCATGAAAACCCCCATCATGGCAGTGCGCTTGAGAATTTCCTGCCTCAAGGACCTTTTGCACGCCTGCCTCTGCCCGGTACGGAAGCCCACCCCCACCGTTCTGCCATTGTCTGGACGGACCGACCGGAACGCATCGAACATTTTACACGCCTTGATGCCGCCAGCTTCACCCGACTGGTAAAAGACCGCCTCTGTGGGGAAGACCTCGGTGCTATCGAGCTAGCTGGCGAACATTGGACATACCCGCTAGCCTCCCAATATGCCCACCGCTATTACGCCACACGCCTTCTTCTGGCAGGCGATGCCGCCCACGGGCTGCACCCTGTCGCCGGACAGGGTATGAATCTTGGCTTCCGTGATGTCCGTACTCTCAATGACCTTCTAGGCGAAGCTTACGCCTGCGGAGAAGACCTTGGGGGCCCAGCACTGCTCCAGCGTTATCAACGCCTCAGCCGCCCGGGCAATCTCGCCATGTTGGCGGGCTGCGACATGATGGAGCGGCTCTTCAGCACAGACATGCCCCTCATCCGCCATGCCCGTCATGCTGGGCTAATGATGCTGAAACGCCTGCCCTCTCTGCGGCATGGTTTTGTTCAGCGAGCCATGGGATTATAAGACAACAGCTATGGCCAATTTTCTCGACAGGTTTCCACAATCCTCATCAGAGCCCGGATTTCTGGAAGAGTTCTGGGTCAATATGCGGGCACAGGCTTGCTGCTGTTCCGATGCGCTGATTCAAGGTCTTTTTGCCGTCAATATCTGCAATCATGCCGATTTTGCCTCAGCACTGGCCTCCCTAATCAGTGCAAAGCTCGCCGATCGGGCCATGACGGAACCAGCCCTGATACACCTGATCGCTTCCATATTGGAGGCCAGCCCCGACATCATTCGTTCCGCTGCTTCGGACATCGTGGCAACCCTCCAAAGGGACCCGGCTTGCCCGGACCTTGCCACTCCCTTTCTGTTTTTTAAGGGCTTTCATGCCCTGCAATCCTACCGCATCGCTCATCACCTTTGGCAGGCAGGACGTAAGCCATTGGCTTATCACTTCCAAAGCCGTGTGAATGAGAAATTCGGGATCGACATACACCCGGCAGCCCGGATCGGCCAACGCATCACCATTGACCACGGGACAGGCATCGTCATCGGGGAGACTACGATCATCGAGGATGACGTGTCACTCTTTCAGGGTGTGACGCTCGGCGGAACCGGTAAAAACAGCGGGCAGCGCCATCCCATCATCCGTCGGGGCTGCATGATTGGTGCCGGTGCCAAAATACTGGGCCATCTGGAAATCGGTGCCCATGCCCGTGTCGGGGCCGCTTCGGTCGTATTGGGCAACGTACCGCCTCATTCTACCGCTGTCGGCAACCCTGCCCGCATCGTCCGTTTTGGCGATATGGACCAAGACTTCACGAACTACCAAATATAACCAGCCACCCTACTTATCCCCAGTTCAGGGGACAGGTTGGGGCATCATCCTGTGTGCCATAACGGGAGAAATGTGGATAAAATCCACCATCTCTTGGGAGTCCGCTGAATCCAGCTGTTGATGACTTATTCTCATCTGGAGCAGCCCTTCCCATCCGTTTCACAGCCCCTACAGCCCCTATAGATAAGGGCCGGACCCGTGCTCATGCACCAGTCCGGCCCTTTCTCAACCAAAGGCGTTACACGCCTTGGCCCTTACTGATGGGAGAAATGGAAGCTCATCCCATAATCATATGTCTGACCCGGCTTCAGCTCGATGCTCGGGAAACTCGGCATATTCGGGCTATTCGGGTAGAATTCCGGCTCGAAAGCCAGAGCATCCCATTTGTTGTACGCACGACCTGAAGGCCCCTGATAGTTACCGTACAGATGGTTAGCAGAATAGAACTGCATACCCGGCATGTTGGTGGCGACTTCCATCACACGGCCAGAACGGGGATCCGTCACACGGGCAACGACACGCTCCGTATTACCCGGCTGGGACGGACCGATCAGCACCATGCACTTATCATAGCCGCCCTGAGGCACCATCTGCGGGTCACGGCTCAGCAGGCCTTCACCCACGGCACGGGGCTGACGGAAATCAAACGGCGTTCCATCAACAGAAGCCAGCTCACCTGTCGGGATAGAATGATCGTCTGTCCGCAAGAAACGGTCAGCATAAATCTGCACCACTTCCGGAGCGATAGTCCCTGACCCCTCACCGTTGAGGTTCCAGTAGTTATGCGTGGACAGGTTAACAACGGTCGGAGCCTTCGCAACCTCCGCATTAAACTTCAAGCTCAGCGTATCATTGCCGCTTAGGCGGTAAGTAACCTGCGTCTTCAGCTCACCGGGGAAGCCCTGATCACCATCGGGGCTAACCAGCTTCAGCACAACATAGGCACCCTGAGAATCTACGCCCTTGCGTACGATCTTCCAGAGTTTGCGGTCGAAACTATCAATGCCACCATGCAGGGTATTCGGCCCTTCATTGACATTCGTATGGTACTTCTCACCTTCCAGAGTGAAAGTACCACCGGCAATGCGGTTAGCAACACGTCCCAGAACGGCACCAAAATGCGGGTCGGAGTTATGATTTTCATACCCGGCAAGGTTCGGGAAACCCAGAGCGACATTGTCCAAGTGACCATTACGGTCCGGCACATCCACTTCGTGAATGATCGCCCCATAAGTCAGCACAACAACCTTCACGCCATGATCGTTGGTCAGGGTAACAGCCTGCACCTTCTGGCCAGTAGAAAGACGGCCCCAACTCTTCGTCTGGACCGTTGGTGCTGCAGAAGCCATGCCAGACAGGGCCACACTAGCAACCAAGGCACTGGCAGAGAGAAGCCAACTACGACTCTTTAGAAAACGGGACATAAAATCTCTCATAACCTTATGAAAATACATAACCCGTCAGCGTGAGATGGACAGAAAACCCGTTTCCCGCCGGGGTTGACTTTCATCAGAGACCCTAACGATGCAAAAATGCAATACCTCTTTTTCTTAATATTCCTGAATATCTGAAAGGGGTAGGCAGCATGAGGTAAGTGCCATATGCTTGCGGAGTGTCGGTCTCTCGATTTGACACATGCAGAATCAAAATTGTGTGTTACGGCCCGTTCCCGTTTAGGTTCACCATTGCCCCCCTTCATGGATGGCCATGGCAACACCTCCCATAGCCGGGCCTTGAGAAAGAAGAAACAGGAGCGGCAGCAGCATGGCGTGCACAGGCAGCACAGAACGGCATCATCGGGGCAGACTCCCTGTACTTTCCGCATTGGTCGGCTGCCTGGCTCTGCTGTCCCTTAGCGGGTGCGGCTCCCTCCATGCTAAACCGCCAACCGACCCGGATGATCTGGCGGACTATAAGGCTGTCAACGATCCTTACGAGCCGTTCAACCGCAAAATGTTCAACCTGAACATGTGGGTCTATCACAAGGCCCTGCGGCCAGTAGGCCACTTCTGGAAGAACAATATCCCTCAGCCCATCCGCACATCTGTGGCTACGCTGAATGAAACATGGCGCCAGCCAGCTGTGTTCTTCTCCGATGTGGGAGCTGGACGCCCACGGCGGGCCGGTGATTCCTTCATGCGTTTCCTGCTGAACATGACAACGGCTGGTTTCTATGACGTAGCCCAGCATCTCGGCTACAAACAGCATGAGACAGACCCCGGCATGGTAATGGCCCTCTGGGGCATCAAGTCCGGGCCTTACATCTTCCTGCCCGGCCTAGGGCCTACCAATTTCCGTGACGCCACAGGCTATGCCATCGGGCAGGGCCTGACACCCATCAATTATGTGCCAAGAGGATATGGTCTCATTAGCTTCAACTGGGGCTATAATATTCTTGGTACCTTCAATACCTTTGCAGATAGTACAGACCAGCTAGACCAGCTGGAACACCAAAGCCTCGACCCTTACGCCTTCATGAGGAGTGCATGGCAGCAGCAACGTCAGAGCCAGATCGACGCCCTTAAGGCTGACCACCGCGCTACTACCCCTGACTGGTACTGACCATTCCATCCTCCCCGAGGATAGCCTTTATTGGAAGGATCCCTACATATGATGCTCCGTCAGCTTACACGCCGCACCATTCTGGGAGCTGCCAGCCTGTTCGCTCTCGTCCCCACACTAGCCTTTGCCGCACCCTCCGGCGATGAGGCCAAAGCATTCGTCAATGACTTTGGCGGGAAACTGGTCAATGTTCTCAATAGTGACGGCTCCCTAGAGAAGAAGCGTGAGGTCCTTCTGCCACTTCTGCTTGCCAATGTGGATGTACAAGGAATCGGTCGCTACTGCCTCGGCCGTTTCTGGCGGGTTGCTACACCAGAGCAGCAGAAACTCTATCTTGAACTGTTTCAAGATGTCCTGCTGAACGCAATCATGGCCCGTGTGGGAGAATACCAGAACATTTCCATCCGTCTGGTAGACACTGTGCCCTCACCCGCTGGCCAGAAAGTGACCCTTGAAATTTCCCGCCCCCATCAGCCGTCCATCATGATGACGGCAGTCATTGATGGCGAGCCGCCCAAAGTCGTAGACCTATACGGCGAGGGTGCCAGCATGCGCCTGACACAGCGCAGTGATTATACGACCTATCTCACCCGTCATGGTGGACAGGTGCAGACACTCATCATGGCTCTCAAGCACCAGCTGGGTCGTGACTGAGCACATCCCTGCGACGAATCAACCAATGGAAGGGGGCTCCGGCCCCCTTTTCTCTAATTAGCTGAATGAAGACTCTACCTTTCAGCTACCCCGCACTCCCCACTACCATCGCCCTGAATGACTGACGATCTCGCACTTTTTGACTTCACCCTCCCTCGGGATCATATCGCCACAGAGCCTGCCCGCCCCCGTGATATGGCGCAGCTCCTGCATGTTGTCCCACCTGCCCTTGCCGGGACCGATGAGGCATCCCTCTCCCTCCATCGCATCCGCAACCTGCCTGACCTGCTAAAAGACGGCGATCTGCTCATAGCCAATGACACAGAGGTTATACGGGCCAAGATGGAAGCCCGGCGGGGCGAGGCAAAAATCGGTATCACGCTAGATCGCATCCTGCCAGAAGGCCAATGGCACGCCCTAGCCCGCAATGCCCGCAAGCTCCGCCCCGGCGATCAACTTCGCTTTGAGGACGACCCTGTCACCGCCGAAGTGCTGACCAACGAAGGCGACGGTGCCGTCACCATCCGTTTCTCGGTTGAAGGTGATGAGTTTGATGCGTTTCTGGAACGTCGGGCTGCCCTGGCCCTACCGCCCTATATTGCCCGCCCTCACGGCCCAACCGAGGCGGACAATAGCGATTATCGCACCATTTTTTCCCGCTTCCGTGGGGCAGTAGCTGCCCCAACAGCGGGACTGCACTTTACAGAAGACCTACTGAAGGCTCTGGCCTCTAAAGGAATCAGAAAACAGACCCTGACCCTGCATGTCGGGGCTGGCACGTTTCTGCCCGTACGCAGCACCATTGCCGAACATAAAATGCATGCGGAATGGGGACATATTGACGAAGAAACGGCCCGCCTCATCAACGAGACCCGTGCCAATGGGGGGCGTGTCGTTGCCGTAGGAACAACCAGCTTGCGCCTTCTGGAAAGTGCCGCTGATGAAAAAGGGATCGTCCATCCATGGACGGGCGAAACCTCCATTTTCATCAAACCCGGCTATCGCTTCCGGGCCGTAGATGCGTTGCTGACCAACTTCCATCTGCCCCGTTCTACGCTTTTTATGCTGGTTTGCGCTTTTGCCGGTACACAGACCATGCGCCATGCCTATCATCATGCCATCGCCGAGGGGCTGCGCTTTTATTCCTACGGTGATGCCTGCCTTCTGGAACGTGCCCCATGACGACTGAATCCATCCGCCCCACCCTGACCCCGTCTGACCATATGCACTGGCAGAAAGACGCCCAATGCGGGCAAGCACGTGCTGGCTGGTTGCATACCCGCCACGGCAGTGTGCCGACACCGACCTTCATGCCGGTTGGTACTGTCGGGACCGTCAAAGGAATTACGATGGATAATGTCCGGGCTACCGGGGCTGGCATCGTGCTGGGCAATACCTATCATCTCATGCTGCGCCCTACGGCTGAACGTGTCCAACGTCTCGGCGGACTGCACCGCATGATGGACTGGCCCGGCCCCATCCTGACAGATTCTGGCGGATTTCAGGTCATGTCTCTAGGGCCGCTGAGGAAGATGGATGAGGACGGTGTCACCTTCCGTTCCCACATTGATGGCAGCTCCCATCGGCTCACGCCCGAAAGCTCAACGGACATCCAGTACAAGCTAGATGCCACCATCACTATGGCTTTTGATGAATGTCCCGCCCTCCCTGCCACAAAGGATGTTCTGGAAGCCTCCATGGAACGCTCCATGCGGTGGGCTGCCCGCTCCCGTGAGGCCTTCATCGCCCGCCCCGGCTATGGGCAATTCGGCATCGTGCAGGGTGGCACGGAGCAAGACCTGCGGGAACGCTCCGCCCTTGCCCTGCGAAAGATCGGCTTTGAAGGCTATGCCATCGGCGGGCTGGCTGTAGGCGAAGGGCAGGAGCTGATGTTCTCCACGCTGGATTACACCACTCCCATGCTGCCCGAGGACCAGCCCCGTTATCTAATGGGTGTCGGCACGCCGGATGACCTGTTAGGTGCCGTCATGCGAGGCTGTGACATGTTCGACTGTGTCATGCCCTCCCGTGCGGGCCGTACTGCTCGAGCCTATACAGAGCGCGGCACGCTCAATCTCCGCAATGCACGCTTTGCCGAGGATACCCGCCCCATCTCCCCTGAGGATGACAGCCCCATGGCAGGCCGATACAGCCGCGCCTATCTGCACCATCTCTTCCGGGCTAATGAGATGCTAGGGCCGATGCTCCTGACACTCCATAATCTTGCCTATTACCAGCGGCTCATGCGCCAGATACGAGCCGCCATCGTGGCTGGAACGCTGGAACAGACTGCCGCCGAACTCCGCCAAAACTGGGCTAAAGGTGACTGGAGTGAAGATGAATGGCCCATGCCCCGCTATCAACAGGGCTAAACCATTCTTTCGGGGGGCTTGCCCCCTTCATATTCCCCCGATAAGTGGCCAGATCCAGCATGATTGGACTGGCCACCTGATAGGCTGCGCTGGTAGAGGCATAAAGGCCCGGTAGCTGTTCCCCATGTCGGCATGGACCAGCATGAGGACCGGGGCACCCATCGGGGGCATATCAAACCTACAACTCCAGCGTCTAATCTACCGCCCTCACAAAGAAAAAATTAATAATAACAGCAAATAAGCACAAGAAATTCGGGGCCTATAAAGACGGAATACGCTGGAACTAAAAATAAAATCCCTTTCCATCTATAATACTAGCTGCCACACTTCCTAGATGAACGAAAACTCGCCCCCTCCCCAGCTTCAGAAACGTAGCCTCAGCCTATACGGGCACAGGACGTCCATCGCTCTGGAACCCGAATTCTGGCAGGTAGTGGAAAGCATAGCCCGTTCCCAGAATCTCGCCCTTGCGGCCTTTATAGCCCGGCTGGACCGGCACCGCCCCCCAGAACAAACTCTAGCTTCACTGCTCCGCCTTACCGCGCTGCGCTTTGCCCTACGTCAGCCTCCTACCAGCGCAAAGGGACACGATATTCCTGTTCCGCCTCTTCCATCCCCATGATAGAGTTTCGGACCATATAAACAGGGAGAGGCAATAATGGCTTTCTGGGGTAAGATGTTTGGTGGCATTGCCGGATTTGCCGCAGGAGGGCCCATTGGCGGCGTTCTAGGGGCTGTCTTAGGGCATATGAGCGACACGGACAGACTCCTCACCCCACTTTCTGGCACATGGGGGGACCGTTTCCCCGCACGGGGGCAGCCTGACCCACATAATGCCGCCTTCTTCACCGCAGCCAAGCTCTCTGCCCTCATGGGCAAGACAGATCAGCTTTACGGGTTGGGGGTTGTTACGCTCTCGGCAAAATTGGCTCGCATTGATGGCCCCGTAAACCGGGCAGAGATTAATGCCTTCAAAGGGGCTTTCCGCTTTCCTGAAGAAAACCAGAAAGAAGTTGGTCTGCTTTTTGACAAAGCCCGAAATAGGACAGATGATTTCGAGCTTTACGCACGGGAGCTAGGCCGGGCTTTTGCCGACAAGCCGGAACCACTGGAAACACTACTTAGCGTTCTTTTCCGTATCGCTAAGGCAGACCTACCCGCCGGTGCGCCGCTACATCCTGCGGAAATGGATTACCTCCTCCGCACGCACAAGGCTTTCCGCCTCTCAAAACGAGCATGGGAACGAGCTGAGGAAGGGCAGTCCCGAGCTGCCTCTACCTCTTCCGCAGCAGAATGTTATCGCATTCTGGGGATCAGTGCGACAGCCAGTGACGGCGAGGTCAGAGCCCGCTGGCGCATATTGATCCGTGAATATCACCCGGACCGTCTCGCCCAGCGGCCTATGAGCGATGCCCAACGTCAAGCAGCGCAAGAACGTGTAGCCCGCATCAATGCCGCATGGGACCAGATCAAACGGGACCGTGGCCTGTAAAACAGGCCTTTCCCCTTAGGGCTGGGGCTGTCCCCCCAACGGTACGGCCACCCAGCGCAAACCCTCACCATCCTGCACTAGCAGCAGAATATCCGCCTTCTTCAGCTCACGAGCACGATCCAGCGCAGTCTGTAAAGACTCTGGCGTATTGACCTCCTGCTGCCCGACCTGAAGAATAAGATTCCCTTCCGCCAGCCCACGGCTAGCAGCGGGGCTACCATCATAAACCCGCATCACCAGCACGCCACGTTGGCTATCCGTCAGACCGTACTGTGTGCGTGCTGTCTGGTCGACTACCCCCAGTTTCACACCAAGTTCCCGCAGAGTTTTTACCGGATGCTCGGGCGGATGCGTATCGGAAGGAAGAGGGTCTTTCTCCTCAGGATTTCGACCTAGCGTTAGGTCCAGATTCTGATACACCCCCCGCCGCCAAAGAATAAAATGTACCGTCTCTCCCGGCTGATACCCCGCCACAAGCCGCGGTAAGGTCTGACCTGTCACAGGCTGGCCATTCAGAGAGGTTAGGATATCGCCAATCTGCACCCCCGCCTTCTGGGCAGGTCCCCCCTTGTCAATTTCTGCGACAATGGCCCCCGTACCTCGCTCTTTACCAGCATCAATCTTATGAAAATCAAGGTCTTCTGCCATACTCCGAGTGACATCCTGATAACGCACCCCCAGCCAACCCCGCCGGACATAACCGGTCTGCCGTAACTGGTTAATAATGCCCCGTGCATCATCAGAAGGGATGGCAAAACCAATGCCAATAGAATCCCCGCCAGAGCCACCATAGATCAGCGTATTAATCCCAATAACCTCACCTTTGAGATTAAAAAGCGGCCCACCTGAGTTCCCATGATTGATAGCCGCATCCGTTTGGATGAAGTCATCATACAAACCATGATCCACATTACGCTTGCGGGATGAGATGATGCCTGCCGTCACTGTGCCGCTCAGCCCGAACGGATTACCAATGGCCAGCACCCAATCACCAATGCGGGCCTCATCGCTATGCCCCAGAGGAACAGAAGGCAGAGGCCGATCAGCCTTCACCTGCAGGACGGCCAGGTCCTCCTTGCTGTCCCGGCCCACAATCCGGGCTGGATATTCTGTTCCATCCGACAGAGTCACGCTCACCTGCTGAGCATTATCAATGACGTGATTATTCGTTACCACCACACCGGATGGGTCGATGATGAAGCCAGACCCCAATGCCTGCACCTGTCGGGCTGGTTTGCCATCCCCATGCCGGCGATGGAGATAATCATGAAAGAACTTCTCCAGTGGCGACCCCGGTGGGAAAGGCGATGATTGTGGACCAGACGGCGTACTGCCATCCGGGCCTTCCGATTGGTGATCATCAGGATGGATCACACTAGAGACGGAAATATTAACCACCGCTGGCAAGAGCCTATCCACCAACGCCGCAAAACCGGGCATCATGGCCGCCTCATGCGCTGCACGAGTGGTTGCGCTGCTCCCTTGCTGCGTCTCTTCAACCGGCAAGGTCGGCTCAGGCTCGGAGGCTTGCGCCCAAGCCCCAGCAGTATTCCCCAGAACACCAGATACGACAGCGCAGGAGAGCCAGCGGGCTACCCTCTTGCGGGAGGAAGACGGAAGACAGGAAGACATGAATCGGATCATGCTGTAAAATCTACTCCACGGCAGGGCGGACGTCATCCTTCCAGCCGATAAGTTTATGTTTTTTTGCCTCACAAAGGGCATCGCATGAGAGGTCTTGCCCCATGACAGCTACCGACATGTCTTCCCTGAAAGACCTCATCTCTGAATTTCTCACAGCAGAAGGCCCCTCAACCCCAACCAGTATAGAGGCCCTGACATTAAAGAATGGCCATCTCCACCTCATTCTGCGGACTACCGCAGACGGTGCAGCTTTTCTTCATAAAGCTCAAACCACATTGGAGGAGAGGCTCAAGCAGCATCCTTCTGTCAACAATCTGACCCTATCCTTGACTGCTCATCGCCCTACTGCAGCCACTCCCCGCAAGGCCAGCGCAGAGAGCGGGCATCGTCCTCTGGCCTTAGGGAAGCGACCAACAGGCCGCTCGGCCCCACCGGAGGCGTGCCTGCCAAACGTCCGGTCCGTCATTGCCGTGGCCTCTGGCAAGGGTGGGGTAGGAAAATCCACTACAGCCGTTAATCTGGCATGTAGTTTAGCCCGGTTGGGCCTAAAAACTGGCCTACTAGATGCAGACATCTACGGTCCTTCCCTGCCCCACATGCTCGGAGAAGACCAAAAGCCTACTGTCGAGGATGGCAAATTACGCCCGCTAGAGCGTTGGGGCATGGAAAGCATGTCCATAGGCTATCTGGTGGACAAAGAACAGGCGATGATCTGGCGTGGCCCAATGGTCATGGGTGCCTTAACCCAGCTCATGAGTGATGTCTCATGGGGAGCATTAGATGTGCTGGTGGTCGATCTGCCACCCGGCACCGGCGATGCCCAACTGACCCTGACCCGTAAACTTTCAGACAAATTGCAGGCTGGTGGTGCTGTCATTGTCTCCACCCCGCAGGATATTGCCCTTCTGGATGCCCGCAGGGGTGTAACGCTATTTGAAAAAACAGACACGCCTATTCTAGGGCTAATTGAAAACATGTCCTACTTCTGCTGCCCACACTGCCAAGAAAGAACCGATCTATTCGGGCATGGTGGGGCACGAAAAGAAGCAGAAAAACTCAATATTCCTTTCCTAGGTGAGATCCCCCTCCTACGGGACATAAGATGCAGTGCAGATGAGGGCACACCTCTTGTCCTGCGGGAGCCAGAGCATCAGGCATCTCAGGCCTATAGGGCTATAGCCCTTGCCCTGAAGGACAGACTATTCCCCTCCCAAGGCTAACCCTCCAGAGACGTCCTATCCTCTTCTGATTGAGCACTGAAAAAACCATGTTCCGTTTCTCTCTTTCACACGCTCTTCTCCCGACCGGGCTCGCCGTCCTGTCTCTGCTCAGCGTAAGTGCCTGCACCAGAGCCGACCAGACTGTCAGCCATCGTGGCCTTTCGTCTGATGGGTATGGCTTCGTACAAGATGGCCCTGTTCTGGCACCTCCGGAGCATCTCATGCAGCGTCAGACACCTACCGTCCCTACAACCCATTGATATTACCGGGTGAGTTTTCACTCATTTTTATCCCGGCTTGGGCTAATGGCCGGGATTTTTTTCTCCACTTCATGATTTTTCACTTGATTTCTAAGAGAAAAGATGAGATGTACGCCTCCGTCGCCGGATTAGCACAGTGGTAGTGCAGCGGTTTTGTAAACCGAAGGCCGGGAGTTCGAATCTCTCATCCGGCACCACAGTTTCCCGTCATTCTGCCGTTTTTAGGCATCTCAGGATGCGCACATGTAGCGCACGCAGCGCATATGGCGTGTACAGGATCGGATAAAAACCCGGATATAGACGAATCGTCCCTTACTAGATTCGTTTGGTTAGCCCTCCATACATCTCGATCATTTTCATTAGGCTATGACCTGGCCTCGGGTCACATCGTATATCGGTGCTTCTGCACGTCATGCCTTAATCAGCTACGACATACAGCTATTACGACCCCATCGCTCACAAGCAATGCTGCGTCTAAAACCGTAAAAATACGGTCGCTCTCGCCATCTTATTTAGCCTCCCTCCGTACGGCAGCATCTCATGAATCGCCGTAAAATAATGGCTCTCTATATCCACATAGCCGCCAAAGCGCCTTTCCCGTGCCTTCACTTCCCCCCTGCTTTCCTTCCCTCGGTAGAATAAGTTAGAAGCGGCATAATTTCATTACCCTCCCATAACAGAGGCACCCCCTACCTTATGAAAAACACACTGCCCGGCTTCCTCAGGCTGTCCCGTCTGTTCGACATGTTCGAGGGAGCGGCCATGCTGATCCTGTCTGTCTGTATTACGCTGGTGGCGTGCCTTGGGCTGCTGCATGTCGTGGTGGCAGTGGCAAGACTGACCATCCATGCTGGCCTCAATCCGACAGAGCCAGCTGTCCTTCAGGAAATCTTCGGCCTCTTCTTCACTGTTCTCATTGCGCTGGAGTTCCGCCATTCCATTCTCGTTCTCCCCGGTTCTGAATCGCAGGGGATGATCCGTATGCGCTCTGTTCTTCTCATCGGCATGATGGCCGCTGTGCGCAAATTCATCGTGCTAGACCTGAATGGCGTGAATGTCAGTGAGCTTCTGGCTCTTTCAGCCGCTGTTCTATCCCTCTCCGCTGCTTACTGGCTCGTCCGTGGCAAAGCCATGGCCCGTACGGACCCTTCTGCTGTTCCCCAGCAAACATCATCACCCAATCAGTAACCACCTTATAAAAAACCCCCTCTCCAGCCGTAGCGCCGGAAAGGGGGCAAAAAGCCCGGCTCCTTCATCAGGAGCGGCAGGCTGTATTCATCATCAGAACAACTGAATGTGCGACTTGAAACCTAGCATGGCCGCATCCTTCAAAACCCGCTGCATACCCGGGTTGAAGAAGTACTGGAAGTCCGGTGCGAAGGTCACACCACGCATGACATGGATGCGATAAGTTGCTTCAAATGTACCGCCCCAACGCTGCTCACCATAAGACCCCCACATGAGCGGTGCACCGCCACTCTGGTAATAAGCACTGCCTGCGGCCGGGACCATACCATGTGCGATCTGGAACCGCTGAGCATCACGAGTGTAACGGCTGGAGCCGGTGTAGGAGAAGGAAATACCCACTGTATCCAGCGGGCGAGCCGCCCAGAAACCCGTATCGACCAGCCCGAAAGCGTAGAGCTTACCACGCATGGCCGTGTCAGCCTTATTCCAGTAGGCATCAAAGAAGGCAACAAGACCACCTTCAAGCGTATCAGCCGTCTTATTCTTCATGATCATCTGATCCGCTAGGAACCAAAGACCCCAATTGAAGTTACGGCGAATACCCGTACCCGGTACCTCATCACCAACCCCCTGACAGGTCGGACAATTAGGAACGGTCATCCGAGTTCGCCACGCATTACGGCGGTTCGGCGGGTTATACACACCCAAGTAATGATCTGATGTATCTGGGGCAAAACCAAATTTATAATGCCCCGGCAACTTCGCCTTGCCGAATTCAGGCTCCCACCCAATTTCGATCGGGGTCAGCACACCACTGATATTGGCACCGTTAAACTTGAAACCCGTACGGTTTTCCTGCACCCCATAGATGCCTCGTTCAGGAAAATAGATACCAACCTGAATATAAGTGCTGTCCGTGGGCCGCCCACGAACACGGGCACCCCAGCTCGTCCCCGGGTAAGATGACCGTGTGTATGTATCTGTAACCGCCTTGGGATTTCCGCAGAAGGCGTTGTTCATGAAGTTACAGTAGATCGGGCTGTTGGCGAAGTCCGTATTGGTGGACATACGGCCTGCAGCAATATTCAGCCGCCCTCCCCAAAGGGTTTCCTCACCATAGAAATGAATAAGGTGGAACACCACATTGCCGCCACCGCCATAGATTTCCTGGCTGGGGTTCACATTATCGCCAAACATCCTGCTGGCCGGAATACCGTAACGGCCAACACCAATGATATGGGTCTGAAACCCACGGATTCCCGCTAGTTTGTTCCAGTCGATATCATTCTCAAGACTGTACTGCCCAGCATTGGAAGAACCCTGCTTCAGCCCCAGCCCTTTTGTAGGGGAGGTAATAGCACCGGCAAATTCGTTGGTATTATCCAACATGAAGGCCACACCACGCTCACGCAGCCATTCATTCCAATGCATTTTTTGCAAGATGGCCTCCGGCCGAGGAAGCGGCGGACCATCATTGTTAAGCGGATCTCCCTCATGCAGAGGAATGTTCACACGCTCTAGCAGTTCTCGTCCGTTCTCACCAAACACGCCGAATTCTTGATCCGGGTAATTAGAGTAAGGACGCCGCCGCAACCCCATGTGGTGAATATAAGCCGCAGCGGCTTTCTCCGCATTCACCATCTCTGGCTTTTTCACCACGGAAGGCTGAGATACCGTCCTGCCGTCCCGTGTGAAGGCGGCCTGCTTTCCCGGTGCTGTCTCTGTCCGCTTCACAACAGAAGGCGTCTGCATAGCATGGGACAATGCACCCTGTGCCGAATAGAGCAGAGGCTGACCATCCCTGCCACTTTCTGCCGCCCATGCAGAAGAAACCCCCAAACATACAACGGCCGCTGCTGAAAAACAGGAAGAACCTGCTCTCATAAATACTTTTTTCTCAAAAAGACGCAGAATAGCCAGCATAGAAGACGCTGCCATATTCCTAATTCTCCCCAATGACCAACCCAGACTACCACAAAAACGCATTACAAAGCGGTGTTCAGCGCCTATCTATAAGGAAAATCTGACAAAAAAAAGTGATTTACACGGGTCGTTCGCTTTGAAAAAAATTAAGTGACTTATTAAGCACATCATGGCACAGCCTTTCCGGGCTGACAGCCGTTTGGAGGATATCTTCCTCCGAGCAACAAGCGAGCATTCTGGCCACCCGGTCCATCATACCGGGATATAACCTCATGAACGCTTCCACCAAACATGTTCCAGATGCAACAGCAGTGCCGTTATAAGCCCTAGACCCCAGCTTCAGCACTGCCAGATTCTCCATCACAATCCCGGAGATCGCCAGACGCATCTTCTGCAAGGCTCTACGAGAGAGAACGTCCATACCATAAAGCCATGTCACCAGAATATTTGTTAGAATACCTAATGACAGCACTTTGACATCCTGCTTTGTCAGCTCATAAAAACCACTACTTGCATGACCAGGCATTGTATCAACAAACCATGCAGCAAGGTCAAAACAAGCTGAGAGTCGGCCAATATTCAAAGCTTCATTGACAGAGCAGTGCTGAAACATATCAACTGGGATAAAAGAAATAACAATTTCATCCACTTCCCGTATCAATGGTGGATGATGACGCAAAATTGAGTCATAAATACTATTGTTGCCGCTACCATCATTCAGCCCGATAAGGCAGCGTTTCTCATGCCCCGGCCTACCCGTACCGGGGAAGGGCCATGGCCCTTGCAAAAGGACAGGAAGCATCTGCACACCCATGCCCACAAGTCCGGCTGACTCATGGTATCCTGCCAAAAAACGGTCCGCTGGCTTCTCAATACGGCCCTGCGGCTGAAAAACAGCACCATACGCAGTTTCAGTGATGACACCAATCAGATCCGTTCTCTGTTCTCTGCCTGCCATCACCTGCCTCCAGATACTCCAGGGCGATCAGCCACAACCATGCAGTGCCACCACGTATAACCTTGCTCTACCCGTCACATAGAGCATAGGTTAGGGTCAAAACAATGTAAAATTACCCCTATCTTCCTGCTTGGCCACTATCTGACCATGCCGTAGCATGTCCCTTATCTGGGAGAGCCTTACACCATCAAGAACAACTCCCATGCCGTAACATGGATTTCCAGTCCCCGGAGCGGCCTGCTCTACCTGCTCCAGCACGGTGCGGACAGCCTCCACCTCCTGCGTTAGGGCGTCAAGACTCTGGAGCCGCTCCATCTGGCCGTGGTCAAGCTGCCCAGTTCCGACATAATCCGAGACAACGGCCTGAACATCGGCAAGGCGACCACAGACATCATCCAGAATGGCTCCCAGCCTCTCCATCAGCACGGAAGTCCTTATGGTATCTGCCCCTCCGACAGGCTGGGCTCCTGTTTCCTTGGACATTATCTTTCTTTCTCCATACCAGTGCCTCCGGCTTGTAAAACCAGACCTCAGCACAGGTTTTGCAAGACTTTTCCTGTTGTCGGCCAGAAACGAATACGCCGTACCTGGCTACCACCAAAGCTGTAAGACACGCAGCGAATATCCTCCCTCCGGAAATAATCCAGAAGGAAACCGACATTCTCCTGCCCAACATCGCTTGCGATGGACAGCACAGCGGCCCCGCCAAAAGCCTTGCATTGCAGACGCTCCCGCCCACCCCCTGCTTTTATGATCCCGGCCTCCAACGCTTTCATGGCGTTGATCCCATACAGATAAGCTGCTGCATCCATGCTTCCTAGGCAGTCCTCCCCCGGCAGGAGAAAATGGTTCATTCCCCCAACACCTGCCTGAGGATCATACATGCAGACCGAAATGCACGACCCCAGCAACGTGCCGAACACCACGCTGGGATCGTCCGAAATGGCGATCTCCCCCTGAATAACAGTCGTGATCTTCAGCGTTTCCGTCACCTGATGGGCCCGAAAACTTTCTCTAGGGTTTCCTTCAACTTGGCGACCGTATACGGCTTGGCCAGAAAGTTATTAACTCCGGCTGCCACGGCCTTCTGCACAAGCCCGGCATTAGCCTCACCCGTAAGGATGATAAACGCCAGTTTAGCCGTCTTCGGGTTAGAGCGCACAGCCTCCAGCAAGGCTAGGCCATCCATTCCCGGCATATTGAAATCGGAAATCACCAGATGAATAGGATTAGCTTCCAGATAATCCAGAGCCTCTTTCCCATCCTTGCGTTGCACGACTCCCTTAAAGCCAAGAGCCGCCATATGGCTAGCAAGAACCTGCCGAATGGAAGCCTGATCATCTACAATTAAAGCTCGAATCTGAGATGCGGACGGCATTTATGAACCTTTCTGCCTTCTGATAATCACTCGTCAGGATCGCCTGACATAAAGAGTGCCATATCGGGCACTCCTGTCTTCTAATGCATGCCCATAGCAAGACCGGGGATCTCCATCAGGGATCCCACCTTCTCTACGGCGCCCAGCTCAGCAGCGACACGGGGCATGCCATACACAACGGAGGAAGCCCTGTCCTGCCCGATGGTCCGGGCCCCAGCCTGCCGCATGGCCAGCAGCCCTTCGGCTCCATCCCGCCCCATTCCCGTCAGGATAATGCCCAGCGAGGTACTGCCTGCCGTCTGGGCGATGGAATGGAAGAGCCTATCCACCGAGGGCCGATGCCCACCAACAGGCTCTCCCGCTCGCAATTTTGTAAAGAGCCGCGGCGCGTGGCCCTCCAAAACAAGATGCGTCTCTCCACCGGGAGCGATGCGGACCATACCGGGGGCCAGCATTTCCCCATCCTGCGCCTCGGCAACAGAAAGCTGAGGGATGAGGCTATCCAACCGTGCGGCAAAGCTGGATGTATAAAGTGATGGCATATGCTGGCAAATAACGATGGGTGGGCTGTTAGCCGGGAAATCCTTGATCACCTCTTCCACCGCTTCCACCCCGCCAGTGGAGGAGCCAATGCCCACTACATCGAACGATGTACGCCATGTAGCGGCAGCACTTCCCGTGAGGGGTGCCATCCGCACCGGCCGTCCCCCCGCTGGAACAACCTGCCGCAGGCCGGGCTGGTACCGGGCAGCCTCCAACACGATCTGCCCCAAACCGGCAAAAGCCTCCCCTGTCCCGCCCTGTTTTGGGAAACATTCAAAAGCCCCCATCTGAAGAGCCGTAATGGCCGTATTGGCCCCCCGTGTGGTCATGCTGGACACCATCACCACCGGGATTGGTCGTAACCGCATGATCTTCTCCAGAAACTGAAGTCCATTCATGCCCGGCATTTCAATATCCAGCGTAATGACATCCGGCTGGTCAGCAATGATGAGATCCCGTGCCTCGATCGGGTTCGAGGCCATGCCAATAACATCAATCTCGGGATATTTGAGAAAAGAGCGTTTGATCAGCTCTCTGGCGGTTCTTGAATCATCCACTACAAGAACCTTGACCCGTTCTTTCATGGCCTCAACCCTTTTTCATGTAGATTGTCGGTGCCACAGCCTCAAGGTGACATTCCCTAATGCAGTCCACCCGCTCGGAATGACCAACGTAGAGGAATCCACCCGGCACCAGCCGATCCGCAAGCCTCTTCCACAGAGCATTACGGGTTTCGTCATCAAAATAGATCACGACATTCCGACAAAAGATGACGTCAAACTGGCCCTTGAAAGGCCATTCCCGATTAAGATTGAGCGGCCGGAACGTAACAAGGCGCCGTATCTCCCGCGCCATGCTAACCTGCTCCATCTCCATAGGTTCCATATAGGCATCCTGCCAGCGTTGGGGCACACTTCGGACCTCCTCTGCGGGGTACTGGCCGATGCGCCCCGTCTCCACCACAGCGTGATTGATGTCCGTAGCTAGAATCTTCAGGTCCATCCGCAAGGCATCTGGCAGCTCCGCCATAACGGACATTGCCATGCTCCACGGTTCCTGCCCGGTCGAGCAGGCCGCCGACCAAAGCCGCCCCCGCCCCCCGGCACGCAGTTTTTCTCCCAGCTGCGGCAGGACATGCGCTTCCAGATGCTCAAAATGGCTTTTCTCCCGGAAGAATTGCGTCACATTGGTTGTCAGAACGCAAATGAGCTCCTTTAGCTCGTCTTGTCCCTCCCGCCCGCTGACATAATCCAGATAATCACGAAAGGAAGCCCGCCCAGTCGCACGGATGCGCCGGGACACACGGGAGAAAACAAGACTGCGCTTGGAGATGGGCAGATTAATTCCCGCTTCCCTCCGGGCAATGTCCTGCACCCGCCGGAAATCAGCCTCCGAATAGGAAAAGCCGCCCTGTGGCTCCATAGTCGTCATCGGCCTGCCCTCACCCTGCTGCCGTGCTGACAGCCTGATCCCCCAGCAGACGGCTCAGGACAGTATCCAACCGCAAAATGCGGATAACACGCTCCCCTATGCTGACAAGACCGCTTAGCTCCGCCGCACCACCATCAACAGAAATGGGCTGAATTTCATCCAGAGCGATCTCCGTAATGCCAATGACACTATCCACCAGCAGCCCGCATGTGGCACGGCTCGCACCATCCTCTATGATGATAACGACACGCCGCTCATTATCAGCCTGCGGGGCTGTACCAAGATAATTGGCAAGATTAACGACCGTAACAATATTACCACGGATATTGATGGCTCCCTCCACATAGGCAGGGCAATGCGGCAGGTAGGTCGGGTCCTCAAACTCCCTGATCTCCTTGATGCTCAGGATAGGAATGCAATATCGCTGCTCCCCTACCGTGAAAATGATCATCTGCTCCCGCCCTCCTGAGGATACGGGGGAAACTCCGTTTACCTGTCCGTCCGTCTGTTTCTTTTCTTCCAGAGACATAAGATCCATGACTTTCTTTTCTAACCCGCCTGTTACGCTGCCCGCTCTGCGATGGCTTCCAGCGCGCGGGTGTCTACACGTTTCGTTGCGGACACAATCAGCGTTGACACATCAAGAATGAGCGACACGCTACCATCCCCAAGAATGGTGGCAGCCGAAACGCCCTTGATCTGACGGTAATTCTTCTCGATGCTCTTGATGACGACTTGAGCCTGATCCCGGACACCATCCACAACCAATGCCGCCCGGGCACCTGCCTCATTCTCCACAACGAGAACGATCATCTGCCCTTCTTCTCCGGCACGGCCCATATGGTGAGGCTCTTCCTGCGTACCGTTCTCCTCAGGGAGGGTTAGCTCGTCTCCCAGATAGATCAACGGAATACACCGGCCTCGTACGGAAACGACATGGCTACCATCGGGGATGGTGTACACATCTTCCTTCATCTGCACCGTAACCAGTTCCACAACAGATGAAACCGGCACAACCATGGTAGAGCCACGGCACTCAATGAGCATTCCATCCAGCACGGCCAATGTCAGCGGCAGGCTAAGGGTGAAAAGTGTCCCCTTGCCCGGCGTGCTTTGGATGTTCACACGCCCACCGAGATTCTGAATGGCCTGTTTGACCACATCCATCCCTACACCACGACCGGAAAGGTCCGATACGGTTTCTGCCGTGGAGAAGCCGGGGGCGAAAATCAGCTCATTAATCTCATTCTCCCCAAGCGATGCACCCGAGGCAACAATGCCCCGCTTGATAGCTGTCTGGAGAACACGCTGGGTATTGATCCCACCACCATCATCACGAATCTCGATCAGGATGCGCCCGGAACGATGTCGGGCAGAGAGCCAAATTGTGCCCTGCGCCGGTTTCCCTGCGGCCTGACGAGCCTGCGGGCTTTCAATTCCATGGTCCACTGCATTGCGCAGCATGTGGGTTAGCGGGTCTGTCAGATTTTCGATCAGGGTACGGTCAACCTCTGTTTCCTCCCCTTCCAGCACGAGGGCGACATCTTTATTCGCCAGACTGCTGGCCTCTCGCACCACACGTTGCATCCGCTGAAACACATTACGGACGGGCTGCGCACGGATCGCCATGACAGCCTCCTGAATATCCCGTGTCAGTGTTTTGATAACAGCCAAACGCTTGAGCAATTCCGGGTCATACAAGGCCCCATCCCGTGTCAAAGCGGATTCAAGAGAGGCCTGACCGATGACCATCTCACCGACCATGTCCATCAACATACCAATCCGCCCGATATCCACACGAATGGAAGCATTCTGTTCCCGCTTACGCCCCACTTTCGCTGGAGCCGAGGCAGGAGCAGACGCCGGAGCTGAAGGAGCGGGGTCAGCCTGTGGTACACTCTCCACCATCTCAGCTGGAACCGGAACAACCGGTACATCTTCCTGCACGGCGGCATCTTCTGCGGGCTCCGGCTCGACGGCTTCTCCGGCCTGACCGTCTCGGGCAATCTGAAAATCACAGACATCACCAACCCAATCAAATACCGCCTGAATGTCCTCTTCCAGCGCACTACCCGGCGGTTCTGGCAAACGGACTGTCCAACCCAAACGGGCATCCTCAGCGGGGAGGTCTACCAGAGCGGGCAGCTCCTGCGTGCTACAGACAACATCCATAGCACCGGCCTCTTCTACCGGCAGAAGCTCTTGCAGCCCCAACAGAAGATTCCGAGCATCGTCACCACGGCTATATAGTTCGCTATGCGGCCGGAAGGTCACTGTCAGCATTTGCGGCGGTGTCTCGCCAAAACCTTCAGCGGGATCATCAAAATCAAATCCGCCCAGGTCAACTGTTACGGGAGTGAAATCTTCTGGCACTGGTGTTTCACCAACCTCAGAAGACGCTGGCGCATCCCCGCCCTGACCAATGATCGCCTCCAGCTTACGGACATTCTCATCTATCCGCCCTTCATCGACCTCATCACCCGTATGTTTTGCCTCAGCGACAAGATCACTCAGAACATCCATCGCAAGGAAGAACGTCTTGATGATGGCTTGGTCCGGTTCTACCTTGCCAGACCGCAAGCCATCCAGCGCACTTTCATACACATGGGCGAAGCGAACAAGACGGTCCAAACCGAAGGAAGCCGCTCCACCCTTGATGGAATGTACCGCCCGAAAGATGGCATTGATGGTCTCTTGGCTGGACTCTTCCTCGGAGATTTCGCCCAGCCCCCTTTCCAGCTCGGGGAGGAGCTCATCACATTCCTCAAAGAATATCTTGAGAATATCGTCCATGACATCGCCCATATCACGCTCCCTTACGCTGTAACCCGCCGAATAGCCCATACGAGCTTCTCGGCATTGAAGGGTTTGGCTATCCAGCCCGTAGCCCCGAGGGACCGGGCACGGTTCTTTTTCTCCTCATCCGTTTCGGTGGTCAGGCAAATGATGGGAATACGGGAAAAAGCGTCCAGCTTCCTCACCGCCTCGATGAACTGGAAACCATCCATACGAGGCATGTTGATATCTGTGATGATGGCCTGCGGTGCTGGAGAAGCCTGCTGCAGGACCTCCAGCCCCTCGACACCATCCCCCCCCTGAATAACATCATAGCCAGCTTCGCTAAGTGCCTTGCGTAGAACACCCTGCATAGTGCGGGAATCATCTACCGTCAGGACTCTTACCTTCTGTTCAGCCGTCATGGCGGCTCTCCTTCTCATCCATCGCTTCCAGAAGCTGCTGCTGAACACCAAACAGCGCAAAGGCTTCCGCTGCTTTTTCAGAACACGGACCGACTTTCAGCCCGCTAGCCAGAAGAAGCTGAAGGCAGAGTCCTCCAACGTAATCGACCTCGGATGCATCCAACAACGGCACTGCGCCTTCTGCCGCCCCGGTCTCTTCCAGCAGGAGAGCCTTCAGCTCTGCCGCCGCACTCGTATCCAGACGCTGCGGCAGAGAAATGAGAGGACTCCCTCCCTGTACTGCCTCCGCCATTAGAAATGATCCCACCCTGTTTCATCATCCGAATGGGTTGGCAGAACCTTGCCATCTTGCTGAATCTCGCCGCGCTGACTGCTCAGCATCGGTGTTCTGCTCTTTGGAGGCATCTGGGCAGGAGCCTCATTGGCAAGGGCCGGTCTCTCATGAGAGAGTTGCAGATTCTGGTTGGAGCCAATGGTAAAGGTCGCCAATGTCTGACGCAGCTTGACGGTCTGTGTTGTCAAATTGTGGCTGGCGGCTGTAGATTCTTCGACCATAGCGGCATTCTGCTGGGTCATGCCATCCATGTTGCTCACAGCATCCGATACTTCTGCCAGACTACGGGCCTGCTCTTCGGTCGCTTTAGAGACAACCTCTACCCTGTCCGCCAGTGCTTCTGTCCCTTCTTCTACGTCCTTAAGTAGGCCGCTAGTCCGGGCTACGAGGCGGACACCTTCCTGCACATGGGCCGTGGCTGTCTCCAGCACATCACGGATCATATCGGCCGCCTTGGCAGACTGTTCCGCAAGGGACTGAACCTCCTTAGCGACCACAGCAAAGCCACGTCCGGCCTCACCAGCACGAGCGGCTTCCACACTGGCGTTAAGAGCTAGAACATTGGTCTTGAAGGCAATATCGCTCACAGACCGTGTGATCTGTACGATATCGTCAGAGGAGGTCTTGATGGAGTTCATCGCTACGCTGGTCTGTTCCATCCCGTTGGAGGCCGTTTTGACCTTCTCCAGCGTTGCCTTGGTCTCGCTACTGGCGTGCGAACAGTTGCTGGCCGTAACTTTGAAGCCAGAAGCAATGGATTTAACAGACGCTGTCACCTGCCCGAGACTTGCCGCCTGACGCTCCGTGCGTTTTGCCAGATCGTCCGATGCTGTAGAAATCTCGCTGGCCCCATTGGCGATCATGTTGGAGCTTTCTGCCACAACAGACAGGGCACCACCCAGCCCGGTCAGAGACTCATTAAAGGCCTCCCGCACAGGGCCAAACTCACCGTCAAACAGGGCACTCGTAATGCGAATGGACAAATTACCCTGCGCCAGCATCTGCATCACACGGTTAAGCTCTTCCACAACGGCATGAGTACGAGCCTCACGCTCTTTGAGTTTCTCCGTAGTGTCCAGAGCTTTATTGACTGCCTCACTATGCGCTTTTTCTGCTGCCTTCTGCTCCTGAAGGCTCAAGGCAAACGAGGCCAGCATCTTGCCAACCCGCCCGACACAGTTTGTCCTATTCTCATACGGGCCGAGGTCGGGCGTTTCCCCACGCCCCAGAGCCATGCCCATATCTGTCAGTTTCTCAATCGGTTCAGTCAGAGCTTTGGTCAGGAACAGCCAGATAGCCCACGTAAGGGCCATACCAAAAAGGAGCGTTGCCATATTAATGATGGAAACACGGCTGAATATACCACTCTGGATATAGCCGACAGTCTCTACAAAGAGCTGTACAGCGAGATAAAGCTCGATGGCCAGCATTGCTACCCGTACCTGCACACGGAACGGAGCTGACTTATACAACCAGTTGAACATGAAAATGTCCCATCCCTCCAGAAATTTCATTCCTTCCGCCAGCATGACCAAAGGCTTGGCTGATGACAGAGTCTCAAGACATAATTTCTCAAAAAAACCATACAAAATGCATGGATTAGACTTGCTTATGCCAAAAACATGATGAAATTTTTAACGAAAGAAAAGACATTTTTCAAAATAGATGAACAATATTCCTTAAATTAAGGTTTACGTTAATATTTAGGTTATGCCTTATTTACAGTTGGCTATTTGTTAATAGCTATGCAGTCCTTCATATAAACTTGGACGGCATTCTATGGCGGGGTTCCTTCCCTCCTACGAGTCTTCAACCTCTATACGGTCCAACGCTCACCTCGCCTTGCAGGCCTGCCCTTGTTTGGCATCCTTCTGACAGTCCGTCATGCGGGCAATAGCACTACCCGCTCCCACAAAGCGGAAAAACTGCATCGTAGATGCCTGCTTTTCAGAGGAAGGACGGGCAGGCACGGTCTCCCGTCCCTTCAGGTGAAATCTCGGCGGATGCACCTTGCCGAACAACCTAAAAACGCCCCTGACTGGAAAAGATAGACGCCCCGCCATTGCAGGCTCCGGAAATATCCCTCCCGCAAGCATTAAAAAAATCAATGAGATGACAAATACCCTATGTGAAGCATTGTTTTTCAGCATAATATCACCCTAGGCTATATAGAAAATACACTCAGAGAGAGGCTTTATGACCACCGCATTACACTATGAAGCCCTGAAAGAAAGACAACGTAACCTTCGGCATGATTTCCCCGAAACCATGGGGTTGCGAGTCCACCGTGCTATCAGCTGGATTGGCCGGGCCGAACAGTGCGGAAATGATGAAGATGCCCGCTTCATTTTCCTCTGGATTTCTTTCAATGCCGCTTACGCTGATGAAACCGATTTTCAGGGAACTACCATCAGCGAACGGGCTACCTTCATCAATTTCTTCAATAAGTTGGCCCAGCATGACATGAAAGAAAAAACCATCTACACCGCCCTATGGCATCGCTTCTCCGGCCCTATCCGCACCCTCATGAACAACCACTATATATTCCATCAGTTTTGGCAGCATCAGAATGGTATGGAAGGCTTTGAAAACTGGGAAGAGACATTCCAGACATCCACGCGGTCATTCCAACAAGCCTTTCAGGATGGCAATGTCTCCAAAGTTCTCCGTTTTGTCTTCGATCGCCTCTATGTCCTACGCAACCAGCTGGTACATGGTGGAGCAACATGGAACAGCCGCATCAACCGTCACCAAGTACGTGATGGAGCCGCCATCCTCGCCTTTCTCATGCCCCTCTTCGTGCAAATCATGATGGCTAACCCTCATGAAAACTGGGGGCGCCCCTTCTATCCGGTCGTGGATTAACGGCTCAAACCATCTGGCGAAGGTAGTCAGGTATAATCAAAAATAATCTGGCACTTCGCTTGAGACAGAATGCTACTAAGTGCCGCCGTTGATGCTCCAGATGCGTCTGTAATGATAAGATAACAGCCCGGCTTAACATATTGGGCCAATGTTGTAATCTCCGAGGCATTATAAACAGAGGCCGAAACCTTTATTCCTGCGCCCCGCTGAGCCAACGTCATGATTTCTGCAATAGATTTGCGTGGCATCACTCATTCCTCATCTCTAAATATAAGAATCTTTTCGTACGACACTAGGAAATCCATCACCCAAGAAATCTCCCTTCCATTACCGTGGATGACTATACGCCTCTCTATCCCAAAATCTCTACCCTAAAACGGGGCTGTTCCTGCCCCCTATGACCATTTCTGACGTAACAACGAGCTAAATCTCATCACTATTCCTTTCATACCCCATACCAACAGATAAGAAGCTATTACTATGGCTGCACTTCATGCAGCCTTATTAATCACCTCACGAGCAATCTTCGTGCTGAACGCCACTATGCACAGCCAAGAAGCTTGAAAAAACAATATGTTAAAGCTTATGTAGAAGCACTAACCGTTACATAGACACAACAGCTATACACTAAGGAAAGCACATTATGAGAAAAGAAAAACTGGCCGACATTATAAAACTTGCCCGCCGCCTCTCTGTCTCCGCTGAGGGCATGACCCTAGATGAAATAGCCAGCTATATGCAGGTCAGTCGCCGCACCGCCGAGCGCATCCGTGATGTTCTTCAAGAAGCATTTCCCGGTATGGATGTCCTAACAGATGGACCGAAACACCGCTTCCGCTTGCCTGCCGGTATCATGGACCGTTTCATGAACACACCAACTGCCGATGAGATGGCCGCCCTTCAAAATGCAGCGACATCACTTGAGAGACAGAATGCCACAGGGCGGGCCCTTCTCCTCTCCGAACTTTACAAAAAAATTGAGAGCATGCTTCGCCCACCAGCCCGTACCCGTCTTGCACCAGACATCAATGCGCTTGTTCTGGCAGAAGGCGATGCTATGCAGGCTGGCCCCCGCCCCACGGCTGATGCGACCCTTCTACACACAATTCGCCATGCCCTAAAAGCAGGGCATGCTCTACATTTCACCTATCAAGCCACCAAAAATGCAAAAAAACGCACTGTTTCACCTTGGGGACTTCTGTACGGCAAGGCCTATTATCTGGTCGGCCCCATGCAGGGCGTGGAGACGCCGGTCCTCTGGAGGCTAGACCGCCTCCAAGATGTGACAGAGGCAGGACCAGCTACCCTCCCCCCAGAAGACTGGTCCTTGCAAGACTTTGCCAACCGTTCCTTTGGAGTATGGCAGAACAAGCAATATGACGTTGCTCTCCGCTTCTCACCCACTGCCGCTGCCGACGCCCGCCGTTTTCTCTTCCACCCTAGCCAAACCGTAACGGATGAAAAAGACGGTAGCCTACACGTCACCTTCACGGCAAGCGGACTGCACGAAATGGCCTATCACCTCTTCACATGGGGCAAGGAAGTCACCATCCTTGCCCCTACTGAGCTTAGGACAATCCTACTGGAGATGTGTCAGAATGTGATACAGTGTTATCAGAAATAATCTACATAGATACGACCGTTATTGCCGTATCAATAACATATAGACACACCACATATAAATGGCATGCAGCTCTATTTAGTCATAAGTGCACACATTTCTTACTTGACTTTGATAGAATCAAGCTGCTTACCATTTTGTCATAAAAACACGAATCTCATGAGGGCTGATAGCATGAAGACAAAAATAAAAGGTGGCATCTGGGCTATACTCCTTGAAATCGGCTGGGAACTGGCACGAAGCTACGGCCCTACGATCTGGAAAAACATCAAGGCCTATTGGGACCGCAAAAGTGTTGCCATCTTAGGGATCACAGGTTGTGGGAAAGATTCCCTTCTCGCGCGCCTACAAGGCCATGAGATACCAACCGTCCACATGAACACGACAGACCCAGAGCGCAGGTCTTCCTTTCAAATTGAATATAGTGATGGCTTAGGCGACACCATTTGCTTCAATGTCACGGAAGGCATGAATGTTGGTGGCGAAGACGATGACGTTGATGACTATTGGGCTGATGTTGCCCAAGATGCTGATGTCATCTTTTATCTAGTCGATACTGGAAGATTCCTTGACGAAATAAACCATATTCCAACAAAATTAAATTCAATGGACGAAAGAGAGCTACGTAAGGCCTCTCCGTCTCTTAAGCGCGTTTCGCACGATATGCGCTTCTTAGTGGCAAATAAGAAGCAATCAGCAAGACTAGCCATTATCCTTAATAAAATTGATCTTCCTTTGATGCATGCAGAGGGCGATACAATAGACGAAAAAATGCAACATTACTCACAAGACTTGCAGGAACTTAAAAATGCCGTAACGAAAATTGCTGAGAGCGGTCTCGGAGTCCATAGGAATATTCTTGCTGGCGTCTTTCCCCTAAGCTGCAAGGATTCAGAAATGTTTGCCCAGCTATTCCCTGTCATCCTACGCAATATTGCAAAGGCCTGAGTCATGTCGCAGAAAAAAATATTAATCCTGCCAAACTATAATAAAAACCCGGAAATTCCTGTTCTTGTACAGGAAAATCCTAATGAATCATGGAAGATATCAGATTACAGAAGCGAAATACCTTCTGATCTTCCTAAAGGAGCAAGCCGTGGTATACCGAACTCTATAGTCGGCCAAAATAATCGTGACGGTTTTGTCCTAGGCCGTATAATCCGTCGCAATATCCCCGTTGTTTTTCTTGCCTGCCATGCGGGGCAAGATAACACTGGACGCACCGTTTTTCTAACACTGGTGAGTACAGGCCCCACGTCATCGCTCAATAGCGAAGAACCTACCTTACATATCCCTGAAAATATCCTTTCATCTCTGGAAAATGACCTGAAAGCCCTTGTGCCGGATGATCAATTCCCCGCTTTGAAAAAGGCCATTAGCACCCTGAACAGCCGTGGTGATGCTGCCAGTCAGGCGGCTTTGCAAAAAATGTGGAATAATTTCCAGACCAAAAGGCAGTATCAATATTTCACAAGCGTCTCTTTCCAAGGGGCATCTGCCTACCCACCGGATAGTGAATTTGCCTGCTTTGGTGGCGCTGGAGGGCAGGGTAGCCCTTTAGCCGAAGGGGCTGGGAAAGCCAAGTATCTCGTTTCTGCGATAGTGTTGCTGATTTGCTTCATTATTCTGGTCCGGCAGTGCTCCAGTCCACAAGACAACACCCCCCATCCCCCTCACAATACTCGGCAGTCCAAAAACGACGCCCCAATAGCACAACCGTCTCTCGAAACAGTTGCACAGAACGAGGCGAGCACCTCATCCGTGGCAACAGTGGAAACGACGACTGATACGCCTCCCCTAAAAGAGGATAACTCTCTCTAAACATTAAGATAAAAAGCGTTAGTGATGACTTACTTATCACTAACGCTTTAGTAGACTACAATATACAAAGCCCACTAGGGCACCAGTATATATCTTCAGTGAAACCACCTTTTCCGCATCATCATGACAAAACAAAAAAAACACTCCATAACTTTCAAAGTTGCTATTGCACTTATGCAAACGTGCCTATCCAGCGCAAGCTATGCGGCGTCTACAATTCGGGATGTCCGTGATACAGTCCAAGCCATTCCCGTCAAACTAGATGCAGAAGCGCAAGTACCCATCAAAAAAGGTGAGGTCCTTCAACTCCTCAAGCTCTATCACGACAACGCTAATGCATGGTCATGGAACGAATATCTCGCCTTTGAACCCTGCCCCCGCAATGCGACCCTTCGCTGTGCTGTGCCTTTCCAAGATACACAAGGGAAAGAGTACACCCTGAAAGATGCCCTTCATAACGAAGAAGATGCGCTAACCACCATCGGGTTTTACAGAGTAGAGAGCAGCCAAGGCCGTTGGAATCTCTTCATGATCCGCATGGAACGGCCGCTTGGTGATTCAACCTATGCGAAAACAGAGACAACAGCCCATATCAGCCTGTTCAAACTAGCTCCGCAGGCATCGGATGTCGCCATGCCAGAGAATAACTACTTTGAAGAAATCGCCACCCTTCCCATGGGCGGCTACTGCAATAGCACCGTGGCCCTCAGCACATTCCTCAACCAGCCCCTCCCCCCCGGGGTCGCACCCGATGGCTGCATGCAAGGCCAGTGAGATCATCCCCCCCTCCCATAACTACGGAGGGGGGCAGCAACCTCACGGAGCAATATTAGAATCAACCGGACTATTCATACGGTTAATCGTATCGGAACTGAGCTTGCGGATGCCAGCCAGATACTGAGATAGAATATTCGCACGGTCAGGCTGCATGTTGCCAATGACATCCGAAATCCGACGAGGAATCATATGCTGTGCCACGGGAACAAGCACCCTCATGTCCAGAATATTGAACATGGCAGCAGCATCACGAGGTGGCATCTGCTCATAAATATGAGCCAACCGGGCAATGCTCTGCTCTACATCCTGCCGGCGCTGCTCCTGCTGGGCTGAAAGTTCAGACGCATTCCGACCCAACGCCTGCAACTTCTCATCCAATTCTTTCTGTTGCTGCTCAAGAGCCTTCTGCTGCTGTTGGAAACTCTCTTCCTGCCCCTGTACGGCCCGCCGATGAGTAGCCAATTCTCCACTTAGCCCCTGTTCAGCCAAACGAACACGGGAGTCCGGCTGCTCCTCGTCAACTTGACCCGTAGCGGGGTCATCATCTGCCAGACCATTGGCGGGCGTCCATCCCTGAAGATGATTCATGAAAAGACGCTGCTTACTAGGCCGCAAGCTCTCAGGTGCCTTCACACCGGCAGGGGCAGGCGTTACAGGCGCAGCCTTTGCACCCGTACCATGAGGGGAAGCCCCCCTCGATTTACTAGAAGGCTCCTCACTCTGAGCAGAGGGAGTACTGATCTGTGCCGCAAGAGAATGGAGGTTCAACGCCAGCAGCACTGTCATCAGGCAAGAGGCGAGATTGGTGATCTTGCTCAGCGAAAATCCGGGTTTTCTCATGGGTCTGACAGTCCCTCTCATGACGTTTCCCCCTCAATCCTTCATCAGATTGATAGCCCGTGCCAGCATGGAGCGGGTAACCTGCATGGTATTAAGATTGGCCTCGTAAGAATGTTGGGCATCGTGACTGTCCATGATCTCCACAATGGAGCTGACATTAGGCATCTTCACATAACCCTGCTCATTGGCGGCCGGATGGGCAGGATCATACCGCATCTGAAAATCAGACTGATCCTCCCCGACAGACCGCACCGCCACACTGGAAACACCACTGGCACGGTCCAACGCTTCCCGGAAGGTCACCGTTTTGCGGCGATATGGGTCAGCACCGGGGGAAGACCCTGTTGTCTCCGCATTGGCAAGATTTTCGGCAGCAACACGCAAGCGGGCTGTCTGTGCTCGCATCCCGGCGGCTGAAACACCAATTGTATCGGAAAAATCCATTCTATCCTCCTCTCTCCTGTCCCGCTTTGCCCGCCCGGGCCTTACTGTCCGCCGCCACCTGCACCAAGAGCCATGCCGTAAAGCCCCATGTACCGGCCATAAACAGTAGTGGCGAAACGCTGCTGATCACTCGTCTGGGCAATCTTTCCCAGCTCATCCTCCAGCACCACACGGTTGCCATCTAGAGAGGCCCGCCCGCCCTGCTTGCGGGCATGCGTCTCCCCCGCAGGCCCCAACATATGCCCCGGCTGCGTGCGCTTCAGTGCTACGGTATGGGCATTCTCCAAAACACCTTGAAACGGCGATACATCCTTAGGGCTGTAATGGGGCGTATTGGCATTGGCCACATTACCCGCCAGCACGGATTCACGGTTCTGAAGCCAGCTCATCCGCCGTTCCGCCAGATTTAGAAGGTCCGTTCCGCCTGTATGCGTCATGCTCATCTCACTTCACTCCTGCTTCGTGGGTTCACGGGGCCTGCTGTACAGACACAAGAAGACGGAACATCCGCCCGGCATCACCCTCAAAAGGCCGATCTCCTACACGGTTGCGTATCCATTCCAATGCTCCCGCATCCCCAGCACGGGAGGCATCCGAGGCAAAACGGAGGGCAAGAAGCTGCTGGTCCACCGTCAACTCTCCCTGTGGCGGCAAAAGCTGCTCCGCCATGCTGCGCAGGTCTGTAATGGCAGGGGACCATTCTTCCCGGTTCTCATGAATATGCACCCGCATATCCGCCGCTTGCGGGTCCTGATCCGCCCCCAGCAGATACAGGGCCACTTCCGGCTTGCCCGAGGCCGCCGCCATACTGGCCATCAGGCGGGTCCGTCTGGCAGTTTCCTGTGCAGGCAGAGACGTATTGCCTGTGCTTGCCAGTATGTCAGAAGCCTTATCAAACAGGCCTCGCCTGATTTCATTTTCGGCCAAAGCATCCCCGGCTGCAGCTTTGTCCTGTGGGTTTTTCATCATGGGGATGGCCGTACTCATGGCGTCTCCGGCCTGTTCATCCAGCCCCAACCTGCCTAGCAGCTTACCGTAAGCCAACAGCAAGTCCCCTTTCTTCGCACTAGCGGGCAAGTCTGGCATATGCGCCCTAAGAAGAGCAGCCTCATGCAGCAAGGTAGCTTCATCTTGCGGTGTAACCTTATGCCCTGCACCTGCCGGCTCAGATAGTCCCTGCACAACACCGGAAAGTGCAGCGGACAGCAGGGCTTGCATACGGGCTTCATCGTGTGGTGGGGGGGCCTGTCGAGCCTGATCCAACGCCTGAATTGCTGGCTCCCACTGATGCGCCCGTATATCGGCCCCGGCCCGCAACATATTCACAATACCGTCCCGGCCAGACAAACGAGCATCCGGCAACAGGGAAGCATATTGCCGGGCAGCCTTCTCGGCAGACAGATGACCATCCCGGAAGCTCAGAGCCACACCCTCTTCCATAGCTTTCTCGGCAATGACGGGATCATGATCCACCGAAAGCGCTTCCAGAAGACTAGTGGCCTTTTTCTCGTCACCATCACGCAACGCCCGCACCGCCTGAATGAAACGGAACTTGCTGTCTTCCGGCAGATGGTTCAGGGCTTCACGCTCTTCTGGCGTTCCACGGCGCGCGATAAGTTCTGCCGCCACAGGCAACAAGGACGACCGCAATGGTTCGGGATAATTCAACAAGCGGGGCATATCCCGGGCCAGCAAACGAGTAGCATCACTGGCTTTCTCGCCAGAAAGAGCCTCATACAAGCCCTGCCACAGTTTCGTAGCCCGCATGGCCTGCTCCGGCCATTCCTGTACCAACTGAGCCGCAGCGTTCATCTGGCCCGTCAGCAGGTCAGTCGCTGCCAGGAAGAACCGTATATCCGGACGAAACGCCTCTTCTGGGTCATCCTCCAAGGCTACATCCATGATGGCCCGCGCATCCGGAAAAGCACCGACACCCAAGGCAGCCTGCGCCGCTTCTAGCCGTTTCCTAAAACGATCTTTTGGGGATGAATCTGCTGCAGCCACAAGAGCCTGACGGTAACGCTCCTGCGCTTGCGATGCTGTCAGATGTTTCAGACCAAGCCAGTTCAAGTCCACATCACTGGCATAGACGGCTCTGTCCATATCCGCCAACGGGCGGTCATCAGCCCGTTGGAGTAAGTCTCCCTGCATGATAGCCCGCATGACTACCTGCGGCGGTTCATGTTGGGCAATCACGACACCTTCCAGAGATGGCCATACGTCATAATCCTTGCCTTTACGCAAAGAAAGCAGACCACCATCATCCAGAGCGGTCGTCCCCACGACCAGAGGTGTTCCTGATGCCGGGTCCTTAATAGAAAAGACACGCCCTGGACGCCGCATGGGGAAAAGCAACCCATTCCCCCGTGGTTGAGGAGTAATTTCTGGTCTATCTGTATAATCCATGCCAGGTGGCGGCTGATCGCCCAACACCCATCCATCACTCTGCTGAGAAAGATAAAGCTGGCGTGTATCTGGCACGGGTAGGCTGATCATTGTTAGGTCCGGCAGCGTTGTCACACCCAACCGGGAAAATATACCATCCCCATGCAGGGCTGAGACATCCATGGGCTGGCGGGCATCCACCAAAATGATGAAACGATCCCCACTCTGATAAGCCGCAATACCCATCTGCTCGGGAACAGGAAGTAAAACCCTATTGCGGGACGACACGGAAGCAGCCGGCTCGTTACTTACCGTCTGAGAGACGTGACTGGATTCTGTGCCACGAGGCCCGGCTGCGCTGGCCTGCTCCCGACCCGCTTCTTCCAGAAACTGATTAAGGGACTGATCCTTGTGGTCTGCTGGAGCGGCTGGGTCCTGCTTCTTCGCAACGGCCCCTCCCTGTGCAGCTCCAACGCCTAGAACATGCGCTCCCCACCCCGAAGGAACCCCCTGAAGAAGGGGATCACCCGGTTTTACGTGATCCTGCACATGTAGAGACGATGAATCTGGCTTATTTGGTTGCGCCTGCTTCTGCATCACATGCGGGCGATTATGGTGGGCACTCACAGGAGCCCGCTTATGGTCTGCTACAGGCTTCGGAGGTGGATGATTAACCGCGGCTGCATCCATAAAAGGGGATGCTCCGGACGTGGTCTGCTCTGCCAAAGCCGTGCCACATAGCAACCATGACGAACCACCAGCTACAGACCCGCCGCTAAGCATGATCAGACTGGCAACACCATAGCCAGCCCTGCGCCAGATTCCATCTCCCGCCATGGCTCTAGAGACAGCCTTATGAACAGCGCATAGCATGGTGCCACATTCCCCCGTGGTGCTTGATCCGTTTCCGCATCCCCTACGTCATACGAAGTGACAGAGGCTCCGCATGACGCAACCGGCCATTAGGCCAGCAAATTAACAAAGCTAGCTGTGGCGGAGTTTTTGCGGACTCCTTTGGCACTAGGAACGACCTGACCGGTCGCATCAAACTGCATGGAGGCCTCAGCCCCATTGCTGCGATGGGACGAAAGCTGCACACGGGCGGCTTTCTCCGACATGGCCGCCTTGCGCATCTCATTCGCCTGCTGAACTGTTTTAAGTCGCATGGCTGTACCGATCTCGGAAGCTACTGATGTGTCCGACATGATCTATCCTCCCTGATAGTGCATTCTGTATCGCTCTAACCGCCCCTCCTGATACCGAATACAAAAGGAAAAACAAAGCCATTTACGTGCATAGATATGAAAATAACCTTACATAAACCTTATGTTAAGATAAAAAACATGGCGTTATCAAGGTGTAGATATTACAAACATGCCATTAACCCATGAAGGAAAGGAGGTTAGAATCAGCCATGTCTCTCTCCAGCATTACCAGTTCCGCAGCGCATAATTTTGATGCCGGACAAGCCTATGGGCGTGCGCAGCAACTCAGCCAATCCAGCAGTTCCGCCAGTAACGCACTCGCAGGCGAGGGCGACAATAGCGATGCGGTCTCCAGCTTTAGCTCTGTTCTCAACAATGCCATCCAGGGGGCCATCAACACAGGTAAGGTTGCTGAAAGCCAGACAGCTCAAGCCCTTTCTGGCAAAGGCAACATGTCCGACGTCGTAGCCTCTGTGGAGGAAGCCAAACTGACCCTCCAGACCGTCACGACCCTGCGGGACCGGTTCGTCAGTGCTTATCAGGATGTCATGCGGATGTCGGTCTGACCGATACAACAAAAACAGGAGGACAGTTCATGGGACACGCTGTTGATGTTCAGGAAGTCCTACGTCAGACGCTTCTTGTTGCCGTCAAGCTGGGGGCCCCTTCTCTACTGGCCTCCTTGCTGGCGGGGCTTTGTGTATCCCTCTTCCAAGCCATGACACAGATCAGTGAAGCTACGCTGTCCTTCGTGCCGAAATTCATTGCCGCCACAGCCACATTAATCCTGACAGCCTCCTTCATGCATGCCACTATTCATGCTTATGCCGAAATGATCTTTGACCAGCTCATCAAGGCTGGGGGCGTCTGAATGTTATCCCTCTCCGACTTCTTCGGTTCGCCTGATCTAACGGCGCCGCATGGCTCATTACCTGTGCTGACAGGTATGTTTGCCATCATTCTCTGCCGGGTCAGTGCCGTTGTTATGCTGGCACCGGGATTAGGAGAGAGTGGTGCCCCGGCACGGGTGCGGGCTGGCCTCTGCTTAATGATCACTCTGGCACTGTTACCCGTACTCCAAAGCCGCCTGACGGCTGTATCCGGGGAGGCATTGCGGATGCCGGCCATGGCCCTCAAACTGATTGCAGGAGAGCTGCTCTGCGGCTTCTTCCTCGGGGCTCTGGCCCGGCTACTCACCATGTCTCTCGCCATTGCAGGGCAGATCATTGCCGTTTTTACTGGCATGGCCAGTGTCATCCAGACCGATAACCAGCTTGGGGCCTCCAGCACAGCAGTTAGCCACATGACAAGTGCTCTGGTACCCATCATTCTCTTTTCCACTGGCCTCTATGCTTTTCCGCTTCTGGCTCTTTCTGGGTCTTATACACTCTTCCCAGCGGGGCATGTAACAGCCATGATCATCGGGGATATGGCCATAGATATTACCCGGGCTGTCAGCACCAGTTTTCTCATCGCCATGCAATTAGCCGCCCCCTATTTGCTACTCGGGACACTCTGGCCGGCTATGTTGGGTGTGCTGAACCGCCTCATGCCCTCCATACAGGTTTATTCTCTCGCTATTCCGGCCCAGATTCTGGGGGGAATCCTACTCATGGCCCTTCTGATCCAGATTCTGACAGGCACATGGACAGAAAAAATGCAGCTTTACCTTTCCACACTCCCCGGCCTCATGGCCCCCGCTTAACCCCGCATGGCAGAAGAGAATGGCAGCGGGGGCGGTGAAAAGTCACAAGCCCCAACAGAGAAACGCCTCCAAAAAGCCCGAGAAGAAGGGAATATTGCCCAGTCTAAGGAGCTTCTAATCCTTGTAGCACTGGGTACCTTTCTTCTTGTCTTTGCATTGAGCATCCCCGCCTCGGCACGCCGGTTCATGCGGGAAATGAGCAGTCTCTTTCTCAATTTTGGTCGTGTTCCCAACGATCCTGCAGCCTTGTACGGGTTCACTCTCCAAGCCATCATGACAGGGCTACATCTCATAGGCCCACTGGTAGGGACAGGGGCCTGTGCCATATTGATGGGCGGCCTTCTTC
The DNA here is from genome assembly GCF_002003665.1 of Bombella intestini. GTDB lineage: Bacteria > Pseudomonadota > Alphaproteobacteria > Acetobacterales > Acetobacteraceae > Bombella > Bombella intestini. Next base: position 174,586 of record NZ_JATM01000002.1, on the reverse strand, counting down.
AGACTGGGTTCCTCTTCCGACCCGAAGCGTTAAAGCCAGACATCACCCGTCTCTCTCCCCTGAAGGGCATTAAAAGAATTGTTAGCCTCAATAATCTCATTGAGCTGCTCAAAACCATTGCCAAAATCACCGTGTTTGGCCTGATCCTCTATAAAGTGGCCCTCCAGACCATCGCCTTAGCACCACAGACAGAGCGATGGACAACCTATCAGCTTATCGATGCCATGAAATCCTGGTTCATTTATGCGGGCTTTATGGTTCTGGCCATACAATGCGTCATTACCGGGCTGGATGAGGTCTGGTCCCGTTATCACCGTTTTTCCAAACTGCGTATGAGCTTTCAGGACATCAAAGATGAAATGAAGCAAAGCGAAGGTGATCCTCAGGTAAAAAACCGCCTTCGACAACTCCGACTCAGCCGTTCTCGCCGCCATATGAAGAAGGCTGTCCAAGACGCTACGGTTATTGTGGTCAATCCGACCCATTACGCCGTTGCTATCCGCTATGACCAGAATAGTGGCACAGCACCGCAGATCGTAGCCAAAGGGACAGATGAACTGGCCTTCCGCATCCGCGAGGTTGCCCGGGAGGAGAAGATTCCCATCATGTCTAACCCACCTCTGGCACGCGCCCTACATGCCTTGCCGCTGGACAGTGAAATCCCTGAAGAATTCTGGAAACCAGTAGCGACCATCATTGCCTATGTCGTCAGACTCAGAACACCCGGCTCCCGTACAATGCGCTCACCAGAGGCAGAACCACCAAAGCTTTAACACCCTGTTCAGGAAATGAGCATGTTATGTTTGATTTATTCAAAGCCATTTCATAGGGTTTTCTCCTAAATAGCCTTCATCACCAGGTCACAGACAAGGATAGAATCATGGCAGGTGTGTTCAATGCACTTACGACGGCTGTCAGCGGTATCAATGCCCAGTCAGACGCCTTTACCAACCTGAGTAACAATATCGCCAACAGCCAGACAGTCGGTTACAAAGCCAACACGACATCCTTTGCCGACTTCGTGGCTGGCAACATCACAGGCAATTCGGCCTCGCAGGCGGAGTCCAACACGGTTCAGGCCATTACTGTCCAGCATGTCGACAATTCTGGGACAGCCACCAGCAGCAGCAATGGTCTGGCCATGGATATTTCCGGCAGTGGCATGTTCGTTACCTCCAAGCCGACAGGTGCCGGTTCAGCCAATGCAGGCGTAACCAACTTCTCCGAGCAGAAATTCTACACGCGGAATGGTGATTTCCAGCAGGATAAAAAGGGCTATCTCGTCAACACATCTGGATATTATCTGGATGGCTATATGGCAGACTCAACAGGAACGCTGAGCAATATTCTCACCCCCATTAATGTCAGCAACATCGGGTTCAAACCGACAGCCACCACAACCATGACCCTGAATGCGGCTGTCGGAAAGCTACCTGCGGACTCCACAAATTACACACCACAGAGCTATACGACAGCCCCCACCACGACATACGACTCTAGCTCCAACCCGCATAAAATTGCCGTGCAATGGCGGGAGAGCGATACCAACCCGCTTATCTGGAATGTCTCTGCCTATGATGCTGATGGCAACGGCACTGTTGCACCGAACAGCTATCAGGTAGCTTTCGACCACTCTGGTGCTTTATCTTCCATCACCGACCTACAAACGGGTAAGACTGTTGGATCCTCCACCTCTGGCTCCGCTGCGGAAATCCCCATCACCGCCCATTATGCGAATAATGAAGAGCAGACCATGACGCTCTCCCTCGGTACGATTGGCGGTACCAGCGGCACCACTATGGTAACCTCCAACAATTCTGCAGCTCCCAATCAGGCTAATCCCCTTACCCTGTCTGGTACAAAACTGACCATGAGCCCGACCACTCTCGGAACCTCCACGGACAGTCAGCAAAGCTATATGAGTTCCCCGCTGACCATCAGCAGTAAGGACAAAAACGGAACAACCACCAACACGCCTGTTTCCGTAAAATGGACCCAGACAGCCGCCTCCCCGCCTACATGGTCCGTACAGGCTGTTAACCCCTATGACAGCTCCGCCACATCTGCGGTCCAAGCTGACAAAGTTCATTCTGTCGTCTTCAACAAGGATGGCAGCATGCAGAGCTTTGACGGCCAAGCCGTTACCAAGGGCAATCCTGTCACGGCAAATCTGACCATCAATGGCAACAATTACAGCCTGGACCTCTCTAATGCGTCCCTGACAACTGGCACATCCACAGGGGCCGATACAAGTGCCCTGACCAATGACAGCATTACCTCCGGCACCTACAAAGGCGCAGAGATCGAAAGCGATGGCTCTGTCATGGCACAGTTTGACAACGGATACAGCCAGCTCATTGGCAAAGTAGCCCTGACGAACTTCAACAATGTGAACGGTCTTCAGGCCGTGGATGGCCAGGCTTATCTTGCTACAGCACGGTCCGGCACACCCAAGACTGGTCTTGTTGGGGAGAATGGAACCGGGTCTCTCGCCGTTGGATATGTAGAATCCTCTACAACAAATCTGACAGGCGATCTCTCAGCCCTTATCGTGGCGCAGGAAGCCTACAGTGCTAATACAAAAACCGTGACAACAGCGGATAATCTGCTTCAACAGACCATTGCCATGAAGCAATAACTTCCTAAAAATATCCCATAAACTTAAAGGGCGCAGGGGTATAACACCCTCTGCGCCCTTTGACTTTTATAGTCTCACACACCTCGTATGCCAGTTAGGCAGCATCAAGCCTTGATGCGAGAGCGGCCTTTCTTCCCACGGTCATAATGACCTAGCCCGGTTCTGGAGGCCTCCAGCTTCTTCATCGTAGAATAGCTCTCACAAGCCATGGGATAGTCTGGTGATAGCCCCCAATAAACACGGTAACCATCAGGGCTCTGCCGATGCTGCCGTTCAATATGACGCTTCAGCATGCTGAAGGACCCGCCGCAATGCAGACAGATGATCTCATCACTAAAAACGGAATCTTCCGGTGCACAATAAGGCTCGCTCCGGTCTGCAATCCACTGGCCGGGCTTTTCTTTCACTTCCGGGGACATACCCTGCACGAAGTGGCTACCAAGCCCGCTCATGCCATAGCTTTCCTGCTGCGGCAAGCGAGCCGGAAGCCCAGTGAACGACTGGTTGCTACCTTCCTTCTCGGAAACCAGACCAGCTTCCATCTTGCGAGCAAGAGCAGCGATCTCATCGGCTGCACTGGCCATATCATGAATGATACCAACATCTGCAAGACCAGACAGGACATTCAATATCGCACCAGCCCGTTCGGGGTAATGCTGGGATAGTGCCAAAAGAGTTTCTGTCATTACACGCAGACGATCCGCCTGACCGACAATATCACTCAATGTCTGGGATGACGAAAATTCTTGCTGGAACCGTGAGAGAAGACGCCCGATCCCTTTCTCAATGAACGTACTTGCTGATTGTAATGTCATATCCCACTCCCTTCTCCGGCCTACGCCTTGCGCTACATTAAATGATTGTTGCGCCCTTGCCTATAAGACCTTTTTCAAGGCCATTGCTCTAATAAAAGCAAGCTGATCCCAGTTCAAACAGACAAAGCCCATCAATCTGATAAGCATGACCATACTGCAGGAAAAAGCCAAAAAAATGGCCAACATGACCATTTCTTGAAAATAGCCTTCAAAAAAAATAAAGCCCACCGGAAACACTCTCGGCGGGCCTACTTCTAACATCCTAAAAAGACGGGATTGTCATAACTATCCAACAGCATAGTCGCCTGACTACCCTTATAAAGGCAAAAGCAAGGTCATTCCAACATGCTATCCCCGCTGAATGCCACCATACCAGCCATACCTAAACCGATATTTAGGGCGAGTTCGTAAAGACTTCTGTCCTGTCCACACCCTGTAGGGCAAAGCGTGGGGGGGCCGCAACGCCTCATCATTCTGCCTTGCCTATAAGCAGAATCTACCATGCTACCTTCAGCGAGCGCACGTATATCGGAAAGGAAATCCTTCATGCGTCCTTCCGTTTCCGTAGGACAGAAAGAACCAGCTATACGATGCATTAGGCAATCCTTCTCTAAAATTTTGTCATGGTAGACATCTGCCCTCATATCACGTCCTCACGAACCCGGTATACAAGCCAATCATGTCGTAAAGTGCGTAGAAAGCAATCAGAAAGCTTTCCACATAAAGCGTTCTGATGGCCCCCATATAGCATAACATCCTTAAATATATCTTAAATACCCACCGCCAGTGGGAAACTTTTATGGCTATTAAAGGCTATAACAAAAACAACATCTCGGTTTTCTAGCATTTAATACTTTCTACATATCATAACATGGCAAGATCATAACCTAACTGCCAACCTGTTCACGCGATGCAGGAAATATAACATGAACTGTTTCAAACGCTCGGCCATCACCATTAGTCTTCTTGCTATAACCTGTGGCATGTCTCTATCAGCCAAGGCACATGGCTTTTATGGTGGCAGTGAATATCTGCTCAGCCCACCGCCACCGCCGCCACCACCCATGAGAGAGTTCACCCATCTTCCACCGCCACCACCGCCGCCGCCATCCTTCACAAGTACATGGCAGCAGGACCGATACCGCCAAAATGACAAGCCAGCCCCATGGGCAGCCCCACTCTGGGGAAACTATCAGGACCCACGCTTTTCCAGTCAGAATGGCTGGGATGAACCCGCTTTCGTTCCGTGGAACACCTATATCCAGACACAAGCCCCCTATCCTGGTATGACCTACCCTCCAGCACCACCAAGCCGGAGCTGTGTCGATCAGAACTGCACTGGCCCCTGAGCTCATCCTGCCATGCATTTCTGTATTGTCGGAGCCGGCTTCAGCGGAGCCGTTACGGCCCGCCATCTGGCTGAACGAGGCCATCGCATCACCGTCATTGATGAACGCGCGCATTGCGGGGGTAACTGCCACACAGCACGGGACCCGCAGACGGGCATCATGCTCCATCACTATGGGCCTCACATATTCCACACAGCGCAGGAAAACGTCTGGCAGTATGTGCAGCGTTTCGGGAAATTTGCGCCCTACATCAACCGGGTAAAGGCCATCAGTCAGGGCCGGGTCTATACCCTGCCCATCACCTTACTGACCATCAATCAGTTTTTCGGCCGGACCATGCACCCCGCAGAAGCACGGGAATTCATTCACCAACAGGCCGTACAAGACATTACGTCCCCCCGCAATTTTGAGGAGCAGGCCCTCCATATGATCGGCCCTGCCCTCTATGAGGCCTTCTTTAAGGGATACACAACCAAACAATGGGGTCTTCCACCAACCGACCTACCTGCGGCCATCCTGAAACGGCTACCCGTGCGGTTCAACTACGATGACAACTATTTCAGCCATCCTTATCAGGGCATCCCAATAGAAGGCTACACCGCCCTTATAGAATCCATCCTTACCCATCCCCACATCACCGTGAGACTAAACACGGCCTTCGAGACATTCCGGAATCAGAATAATTCAGACCACATAATCTATACCGGCCCGCTGGATCGCTACTTCCGATTCTGTCATGGCCGCCTCGGCTATCGCACGCTGGATTTTGAACGCATTGATGCGGAAGGAGATTATCAGGGAACAGCCGTTATCAACTACTGTGATGCCACCACCCCCTATACCCGCATCAGCGAGCATAAGCACTTCGCCCCTTGGGAAGCGTCCCTCTTCAGCAAAACAGTCTGTTTCCGTGAATATAGCCGCCTAGCCGGGCCGAAGGACACACCCTATTATCCCATCCGCTTGGCCCGGGAAACAACCATGCTAGACCGCTATGTCCGCACAGCCATGGCCACCAGAAACATCTCTTTCCTCGGCCGACTAGGCACTTATCGTTATCTGGACATGGATGTCACCATCGGCGAGGCATTGGAGGCTTGCACCATCATGGACCAGCACCTCGCCTTGGGCAAACCACTCCCCGTCTTCTTCACCGACCCGCATTGAGGCTCATCGGTGAACGGCAGTCAGCCTTCGCTAATGGCCATTTCCAGCCCTTCTAGCACGTTACGGGCTGTATCTATCAATGGCGCAAGGCTGAGGGTGGGGTCCAGTATTGCCCTTATGCCGTACCTCTGCGCCTGATCAGCCATCCGAGCAAACAGCAGTCTATCTTCTGTCTCAACCATGCCAGCCTCCACAGCATTAGCCCGCTGGATCAGCGACCAGAGACGCTGGTTTTTGGCAAGAGCCTGATTCCGCTGGATGACATCCGTCTCATGCGCCGCACTTTCCAATGTGGCAATCAACCGCCGGAAACATTCGGCATCCGCCTCCCTGTCCGACAGGGACGAACTAGCCGCCATGCGGTAAGCGTTCATGGCATTATTCTGATACATATTTCCCCCTCGCAACCTCCCTATCCATCGTACAGGCAGCCATTACGTCACGACTGCCTGTTGTGAACCACCATGTCGTGTCAGATAATTGTCAGCTGGTGGACTGCACGTTGGACAGCGGAATCTCCGCATCACCCATCATCACATTCATCCCGGCACTGCCCTTCTTCATGCCCGTAACCGTACCCCGAACCGTAAAGGGAACATCCGCCGTATTGCCACGGCCATCCACGCTCTTCACGGCAACACTGTAAGCGCCATCACTAAGAGATGTGCCGTTGTCATCCTTGCCATCCCAGCTCCAAGAGGTCTGACCGTTATTCGCCCGTACCACATCGTGATAGACCACCTGCCCAGCACTGTTCGCCACGGAGATACCAACCATCTGCCCAGCCCCAGTCTGGAAGGACAGACCCGCAGACCCAGACTGCAATGGCAATGTAGAGCCAGACACACTGACCTGACGCCCCACCAGCCCTTTATCCTGCGTTAGCTGGGCAGTTTCATTCAGAGAAATAAGCGTATTGAGGTTACTATTAGTCTGCACCTGCTGTTCCACACTGGAGAACTGAGCCAGCTGTGCCGCCATGTTTTCCGTATTCATCGGGCTACTGGGGTCCTGATGCTTTAGCTGGGCCGTAAGCAAAGTCAGAAAGTTGTTTTCATTCTTTGCCATGGAGGCAAAAGCACCTTCTGTACTCCCCGCAGCCGAGCTACTTTGCCCCGCACTGGAGAGAGCAGATGCCCCGCTACGAGCGGCACTATCCGTTGCCTGCTGCAAGGCCAGAAGATTGCTAGAAGACAGTGAATTGACCATGAGACTCTCCCTCCGAGATCGTGCGTCAGACTGAAATATTGAGATAGCCCGTGCGGACGGACCGAGTTGTAGCCGGGGCGGCGACATCGTCCCCCTCCGCCCGGAAAAACGGCTCCTGCTGTAACGGGGCAGAGAGATCACGCCCCTGCTGGGAACGCTGATCCTGCTGCCTGCCACTCTCCCCACCAGCAAAGAAGCCTCCCTCCTGCTGGAAGGAAGACTGACCGGTATGCTGCCCCGATGCCTGATAGCCCCCCTGCCCCTGATGCTGCGATGTGTTCCGGTCCTGCCCCCCGGCCATGTGGCCTGCATCGGCAGGAAGGACATCAATCTTCATAAGACCAGCATGCAGACCGGCTTCATCCAACTGTCTGGCCAGAACATGATGTGTCTTCTGAAGTGCCTCAGTCGTGCCATCATCCTGCCCCTGCAGGGACAGGGCAGACATACCCGCCGCCGAACGGTCCAGCTGAACATGAACTGAGGTTGAATCCGCTGTCGTGACCGTCATGGTCAGTGTTCCGGCCTGTCCTGCCACCGCACGCCCAGTCAGCACCCCTGCAGCGGAACTCCCCTGAAGGGCGAACAGGCCCGTTTCCGAAGTCATCTGCCGCGCCTCAGACGTTACGACACCAGCCGTCCCGCTATGTGCTTCCGGCTGTATGAGGCGACCTTCAGACGTTGTTACAAGGCCAGCAAATGATGAGAGATTACCCGGCATTTCCTGCCCGCTATCTCCAGCAGAAACGTCCGTGCTCACAGTACCGCCATGCCCGGCCATACCCTGCTCACTACCAGCACTCCCTTGCTCCCCACCTCCTGCGAAAGAGAGTTCAGACTCTTTGGGAGACGCCTTCACCATGAGGCTAAAAAGGCTATCTGGCTGCCCTGTAGACCCGTTACGGGTATCATCCTGACGAGATGTGGCAGATGCACCATTCACCATAGATGCCGAAACAGGCAGAATGCCTGCCGTGCTGGGCTGAAAACTCATCGTCTGCACGGTAGGGAATGTCCGGTCCTTCATGGCCTGTGTAGCCGACATCGCTGTAGCAGAAGCCTGAGCGGCCTGTTGCGACGCCATCAGAGTCGTTTCGGTCTGCCTCTCACCGGTGGCATGACCAGATGACACATTGCCATAACCTATGGGCTGCTGCTGACTATGAGAGGAGGCCCCCTCCATTGCGCCAGCGATAAACGACGTCATTGCGGATGTTGGAGCTGTTGCAGCACTTCCCACCGTGCCCATAGACAACAAAGCTTGGGACAAATGGCTTGTAGTGGACGATGCCGACATAGCCGTGGCACTAGCGGTTGCCTGCGTCAAGTTTCCCGCTAAAGCATTCCCCGTCAGGGCCATGCCCAGACCTGCACGAGAAGACTGATCATTATGGCTCAGGGCCTCTATCGACCCCGCATTAGAAAACGCCATCGCCATCCCCGTTCCGCCTGTCTGAGCAGACTGCAGCGCACCAGACGATGAAACCTGAACCGGCTGCGGTGATGCCATGAGAGCCGCTAGAGACAGAGCCTGCATGTTCAGGGATGCAGTGGTCACTTCATCATGACCTTGAGGGCTGCCCTGTTCCTGCTGCTCGGCAGCATGAGGATCAGCACCCGCCTTTTCATCCTCCGTTTTTTCTTCCTCTGCCCGGCTCACTCCGACGGAGGATAAACCAGCCGCCTTATCCTGTGCTTCTACAGCAGAATGTAACGCATCATCTGGCCGCCCTGTGCTCTTTGCCGGCTCATCAGTCCCTTTTTTCTCCGGCACTGTATCCCGCCCGCTTTCGGCTGGTGAGGATATATTTGCTTCACTATGATCGGACGGGGCCTGATCCGCCAGAACGCCGGCAAAGTTCTTCCCGGATGAAGAACGCACACTCCCTCTACCAGCAGGCATGGTCGTTGAAGAACGGCCCGTGCTAGCGGTGGGCAAAGGGAGAGTTGAGAGTGAAGGACGGGGCATTACCATGGCGTTCTCACATTCATTCGGGCAGCATCATGTCTGTTAGGTCAGTTCACTCAACATGCTGTCGACTGCAGCAAAATCGGGCATAAATTCCTCGGGAATCTCCTTCCGGCCGATCTCGATGCAGACCTGCGGAGGTTGCCCCTGAAGATACGCCACCAACACGGTTCGGATCGTCTCGTAATAACGATTATCCATCTTCACGATGGCCCCCATCCGTGAAGCCAGAGGCCCCACGACACCATAAGCCAGCAACACCCCAAGGAAGGTCCCCACAAGGGCCCCGGCGATCATTTCACCCAGAACGGCAGGCGGCTTACTGATGGCAGCCATGGTCTTCACCACCCCTAGAACCGCCGCCACAATACCTAGAGCAGGCAGCGCATCGGAAATACCGGAGAATGATTCAGCGATGTGCAAATCCTCATGCAGGTTTTTCTTCAGCTCCCGCCCCATAATCTCATCCAGCTGGTGGCTTTCATCCAAATTCATGCTGATGAGCCGCAAATAATCGCAGATCATGTCACGGGTTTTTTCATCCTGCTTGATCCGCGGTGAAGTCGCAAAGATGCTGCTTTCCTGCGGCTCCTCAAAGTCATTTTCCAAAGAGGCAATGCCCTTCATATTGGCTTGCCGTAGGAGGCGGTACATCAATGCCAGGAGGTCCATGTAACTCTGCTGGCTGTGGCGAGGCCCTTTCACAACCAGCATCAGATACCCGAAGACCGACTTTAATGCGGCCATGCTGTTACTCATCACAAACACGCCCACAGCGGCCCCGAGAATGGTCAACAGCTCAAACGGCATAGATGCCAGCAAAGGGGCCAGCGCACCGCCTGAGGCCGCAAAGGAACCAAACACGCAAAGCAGTGCAAAAATCAGTCCACCGATATACAGCATCCTATCGTTCCTCTCTCAAAACGGCTTTGGGACCGCTTTTCTTCTTCCCATCCTGTATTGTCATTGTGCACTTCCCTGTGAGGGCGCAGCTGTGTTCCCCTGAAAAGATGCAGGCAACGCATGGAGACGATGGATAAGTAGGACAATCCGCCGGTTCTCTGGTGCTTCAGGGTGGGCAGGGTCGGCCAGACTACGATCTGCGCGCCCTTCCACGCTCCTAATCCGCCTATCCGGATATCCAGCCCGCACTAGCAATTCCCGCACACGGTCTGCTCTCATCTCCGACAACGTCCAGTTGGACAGACCATGCGGATTGACCCTCCGCAGATGGTACGGAACACCGTCCGTTTCCCCAACGATGGAGATATCTTCTGGCAGCCCACCAAGCCACGCCCCGATCTGCTCCAGCAAGGCCATGCCTTCCTTGTTAGGCATGGTCTCACCATTATCGAACATGGGCTTATGGGCGGTATCCTGCACCTCGATGCGGATTTCATCACTCCCCATTCGGAAGCCGAGATTATCCTTCAGGCTACTCAACCCGGCCTCATGAGCGATGCTGGCCTTCAGCCCTTCCATCGTCTGCCGAAGATGGGCGTCTTCCTGCACCGCCTGATGCAGACGCCCCCCAGTGCCTGTAGCACCGTAGCCATGCAACGCACTGGAAGACTGTGTAGACGAAGTGCCAGCACTGCCATCCACCGCTTCATTACCCTGACCAACCTGCCCGATATTCTCTGCTGCGCCGCTCTTAGGCCCACCTAGCGGGATGATCTCTGGGCGGCCGACACCTATTTCATCCGGACGATCTGCCATACTAGAAGGCAGGATACTGACACCGCTATTGGTCAGAATTCCCTCATTAGCTTTACCACCCTTCTGCCCCTGATCCTCTGGATGATTTTCAGAAGAATCCGGCTTCGGTGGTGGTTCATGGTCAGAATTATGGACCGTACGCAGGGCAGACGGTGCCGAAAGGGGGGATGTTTCTAGCAAAGCCTGATCTGACGTTGCTTTACCGGTTCTGTCCGCCATTGGGTTAAAGAACAAGGCAATTCCACGCTTCTGCTCATCTGTGGTGATATTCAACAGCCACATGAGCAGAAAGAACGCCATCATGGCGGTCATGAAGTCAGCATAGGCCACCTTCCAAGCACCACCGTGATGACCAGCCTCCACCACTTCTTCCCGCTTAATGATAATGGGGCGGCTATTCTTCCTGTTAGCCATGATGACAGCACCTTCCTCCTGCTTCACCCATCAGCATCAGGCAGCCAACAGCCCCAGCCATCATCAACGGCCCCGGTTATGGGCAATACCCACACGCACGGACGGCATGCCGGAGAACGATGCCGTGCCGGTGTGAGTCAGTTCGATGGATGTATCCAACCAGACTTCACCACCGATTTCCCGCCAACGTTTGCAGAAGGTGTAATCCTCGCTGAGGTATGTACCGCTCTCAGCATCCACACTGCCCTCAAACAGAGCAAAGCGGCGGCCATCTTCACCTGCCGGCGCATCAATACGCTTATATTCCAGCTCCGGATAAGCCTTAATCATACGGCTGATCGCATGACGGCTGATCATCATAAAACCTGTTCCGGCATAGGCTGTCTTCAACAAGGGGCCATGCTCGTAGGTCTCATGCATAGCGGCCGTCTCGCCAACATAACGCAGCGATGCTGTCTGCTGGCGTTCACCAGCTAGAATGTTATGTTTTGTCTCATCGTCCCAGAAACGGTCCCGCAGTGGATACAGCCCGGCGATCACGTCTTTCCCAGATTCAAAAAGACGTGTCGGTGCATTAGCGGGGAAGCTGATATCAGCATCCACAAAAAGAAGATGCGAGCAGTCCGACCGAAAATAGAAATTGGAAAGAAGCGTATTGCGTGCCCGTGTTACCAGAGCATCATCACCAACATGCATGACCGTCATGGGAATACTCTGACCGCTGGAGGCATAGCCGATAACGGACAGCATGTAACCAGTCGTCACCATCCCACCGAAACAGGGTGTTGCCAGCATAATCTTCCCTGAAGGTGTCGTCCCTGTCTGCATCGTTGCTATTTCCTCCATGAAGCCTGCCCTTAGAAAAAGGACATGACAAAACTTATCTAGACATGAGGATACAGCAGCAAATTATTGAGTCTCAAGGCTTTTATAAGGAATAAAATTAAATTAGCGTCAAAACAAAGGATATTTAACAATAACAAAACCGTAGAGAAGGTTCTATGTCATCTATTCTAAACCTTTTATTTACACTTCTAGCCTTTCCAGAGATTTTTGATGCTGCGCCCGCTCATCAAGGCTCATTTGCTCCTGCTGCTGTATTCTCTGAGCCTGTTCCAGCCTCTCATGACGTAACAAACCGTCTGTTACTTCCTGCTCCCGCACTAGTCCCATCACCCGGTTCCGGGCTACCGCGCTCACCTGTCGGGCGTCTTCCAGCGCAAGCTCCAGCCGTTCCAACTCTTCTTGTGCTATGGGCAACCAGTAACGGTATCCGTTCCATAATGTCAGGTCCTGCGCTTCTTCTTCTCGGGCTTTACTGACAAGAATCCGGTTCTCCTGCATCTGACTCTTTAGTTCTATGATGCTGTTTTCAATCCGTTTTTCCTCTGCCAGACAACGAGCCAGCTCTATCCGAGCCAGATTACTGTTCCGCTTCTGGAGCGTGCCAAGTGATGTTAGTGCCTTAAAGCGTGCTGGTTTCATGATCTCTCCTCCCTAGGCCGCATACCCATTCGACCCCTCACCCTGTGACAAAATCTGTCGCAGACCAGCAAAGGCGTCTTCAAGTGACACACACTCCGTCTTCTTCTGGGTGAGAAATTCCTCCAGCTGCGGGCCAAGCTGCACGGCGAGATCCGCTTCAGGGTCATTACCGGCCTTATAAGCCCCCAGCCGCACAAGGTCCCGCACCTCCTCCCATTGGGAAAGAAGCCGCCGTGCCCGAACTGTCAGGTCATTTTCATCCTCGCTATTACAGCCTGGGACAGAACGGGAAAGAGACCGCAGAATATTGATGGCAGGATATCGACCAGATTCGGCAATAGAACGCTCCAGCACAACATGACCATCCAGAATCCCCCGGACTGTATCGGTTACCGGTTCGTTCTGGTCATCACCCTCCACAAGAACGGAGAAGAAAGCCGTCATCTGACCTGCCCGGCCTTCCTCATCCAGAGTGCCCGGACCGGCTCGCTCCAACAGGCGGGGCAACGTAGCGAACACGCTAGGCGGGTAACCACGAGTAGCTGGCACCTCGCCTGCAGAAAGACCAATCTCCCGTAAGGCCTGACAAAAGCGCGTGACGCTATCCATCAGCAACAAAACGGATTTACCTTGATCCCGAAAATATTCAGCCACCGCCATGGCACTATAGGCGGCTTCTCGGCGCATCAGCGCAGAACTGTCCGATGTGGCGACAACCAGAACAGACTTTGCCAGCCCTTCCGGCCCTAGATCATCCTCCATGAACTCCCGGACTTCCCGGCCCCGCTCCCCTACAAGGGAAATGACCGTGACATCACAGGCCGTTTCTCTGGCCAACATCCCCATAAGTGTGGATTTCCCTACACCGGACCCCGCAAAAAGCCCAAGGCGTTGCCCCTGACGGCATGTCGTGAACAGATTCAACGCTTTGATACCTAGATCAATCCGTGGCCCGAGACGGACCCGGCTTGCTGCTTCTGGCGGTGGGGCATGTCGCTGCTGCCGGATGGCCGATGGCAGAAGAGGCCCTTTACCATCCAAAGGCTGCCCCATCGGATCCACCACACGGCCGACCCACGACTCATTAACCGCCAAACTGCTCGACGTACCCTGCTGCCCATGCTCATGCAGAACATGGAAAACAGGGCAGCCAGCACCAATTCCCTCAATGGACTCGTACGTCATGGCCAAAGCCTGCCCATGACGGAACGCAATAATCTCCGCTAGAATATCCCGGCCATCCAGCGTTCTGATCCGTATCTGGTCTCCCACGGCTGTAAACAGGGTCATACCAGTTACGGTAACGCATAGCCCCGACACATCCACAACACGCCCCAACAATTCCCCTATCGGGGCATCCGCTATTGCGGGATGGATGACACTTGTCAGAGCGGTTATAATGTCCCTCTGCCGAGACAGTTGGACAGACAACATCACATGCCGTTCCTGTACATCCCGGCATTGAGCCTCGATATCTGGCAGAAAGAGCGGATCAAGCATCAGAAAAGCCCAGAGGACGATGTCCCGTCGCCACTGCCACCAAACAGAGCGAGAATACCGTCCCCACCATCATCCCCTCCAAAAAGATCAATCATACTGGCGGGCTTATCATCACTATTATAGCTAGGATGCATCTGTATCTGTGTCAGATAACGTTCTGCATAACGCTGAACAGCATCAGGTTTGGAAAAGCTGTTCATATCCACTTTGTTACTAATGATCCGTTTCTGTTGGTCAAAGTCCAGCGCCCCAAACTGATCGGGGTCATACCCGCTGACAACCTCCGCCACACGCAACAAGGTAGGATCCGCCATAAGGTCATTCACTGTTTTCACCGTACCGGACTGCATCTTTCGGGTGAAATAGAGCGCATCACCCACGCCATCCTTCTGCTGGGCATCGCTCGTTTCATACTGACGTTGCTCATAAGAGCTTACGGTCGTGGCAATCATGTCGGATGTAAAAGGCGTTGCAGAAGCCGTGCCATGCCCCGCCCCCATGCTGGAAAATGCATCAGCAAAAGCCAACCAGCTAGCGTTCTGCGATGTTCGTGCGAGGGAGGAGGATGAGGTGGGGTCCTGCGTCAACAAGGCTTTTTCTATCGCCTGCTGCGACCCGAGAGAGCTCAGGTTATACGCCTTCAACACTACCTGATTAGCGGAATAATTCCGCATTAGCTGGTCTGCCGTGGTGATGGACGGTGCCTTATCCTGAAAATCCGCCACCATACGTTTAGCCGTATTATCGCCCTTCACGCTGTCAGCTGCTGCTTTGACCTCATTCTTTTGGGCCATCAGAAACTGCGCCACAGGTGAAATGCCACTAAGTCCCATAAGCCACCTCCCTCCATAGAAGCATGTCGCTGACATGACCTCTGCCAGCATTCCGCCCAACATTAAAGCATTAATAATTAATATAAGGCTAAAAAGGACTTACTTTAACCATAGTATCATATGATGTGCCCTGCAATCATGCCATATATCCACTATAAAGCATGTGATAAGAGCGGTACGATAAGAAGGATAGCCATGAAACATTACGTCATCAGCCTTACCCGGACACCCGACCGGCTGGAGAGGTTTCGGCGGGTCAACCAGCATGGCCCCGACATCATCCACGCTCCCGGCATTGATGGAAAAACAGTGGACAGGCAGGGCGTCATCCAAGCTGACCTCCTAACCGAGGAGTGCCGTTTTACAGCAGGGGCTGTCGGATCGGGTCTCACTCATGTTGCCTTATGGGGTACCATCGCCAAGAGTGGAGAACCCGCCACCATCTTTGAAGATGATGCGTTCCTCTGCCAGAACTTTGAACAAAAAAGCCAACAGATCATCAGCCAGCTACCAGAAGACTGGGAGGTCATCCTATGGGGCCAAAACTCCGATGCGCCCCTGCATTATGAAGTCCTACCGGGGCAGACAGACTGTTTCGCCCATTTTAATCAGAATGATGTTCGCCGTGGCATCGAGGAGTTCCGCCACCAGACGGTCGAGACACTGCCTTTCCGCCTAAAACAGGCCTTTGGCATATGTGGTTATGCCGTGTCCCCCCGTGGGGCGCACTCTCTCATGAAACGCTGCCTGCCCATGACGACACTGCCCATCAATTATCCCTCACTTGGCAACCGAACCCTGCTGAGTACCAGCATTGATCACCTCATGAATCGCCATTATGAGGACATGAAGGCCTATTGTTGCGTCCCGCCTCTTGTCCTGACGGACAACCTAACAGCCCAAAGCCTGAACCGGGACTAAGCACCATGCCCATAAAAATTACCTGTCCGCCTGCTCTCTCAACGCTTGCTTGCACGGCTCTGCTAAGCCTGACACTGACTGGATGCATACGACCAGCCGCCCCGTATCTGGAGAAAGGCAGCCTGCTCAGCCACGCCGGTTTCGTGGCTCATACCGCTAATACGACAGCCCGTTTTGCCCTCATGAACAGTCTACCACCTGGAAGCCTGACCTACCGCATGAGCCCGGAGGGACAACGCATCTATCTCTATGCCGACCCACTGGCTTGTGGCTGTGTCTATATGGGGGATGAGGCCGCTTACACCACGTTACAGGCGCATATGCAGGCCATCATGCACCGCAAACACGCTCATCATCCACCGCAGGACCCACCTCTACCCGCCATGACTGCTGAAAATTACCGGGACACGACCCCATGGGACTGGACTGTCTGGAGCCCGGCAGCCGACCCGGACAATAACCAGCCCCGCCACATGATCGGTGGTTACTGGTAAAAGAAACGCAACGGGCCAAAGGCCCGTTGTTCAAGCTCGGTCATTCAGCGAAAGCGACCCGCAGGATGTATCCGACCCTGCTTCTCCTGTCCGGCTATAACCATGCCGATTGGCTTCTACCGCACTCTCAATAAGCAGCTTCATTACAGCTTCCTGCGTCACAAGTGCTTCCTGCAACAGTTCACTATTCTGGGTAGAAACCTCAACGAAACGCCGCTGCACCTGCTGGAAGCTGGAAGACAGATTTTCCGCCCGCACGCCATTCTTGCGTGCCTGAGCAACCAGAGCGGCCAGCTCCTCCATAGTAGATGTTTTTTCCGGCAGAAGTGCCGCCGCGGCCGAGACATCATTATTCTGCAAGAAATGATTCTCCTGCACCATGATATCAGCGGCTCTGGTAAAAGCCCCCATAAGGTGAGGCAGGAAGGAACCATCCAGCCCCTGACCATCCTTGCCCCCTTTGGAGAAATGTCCGGCAAACCGACGCACGGTTTTACCAAGCTTCCGTAACGTCATGGTCTATTCCCTTTTACTCTGCCCCCGCTCTGGGCTGCTTTCTCCTGCATGTCTTTCATCCGGCCATAAACCTGATGAGCAATCCCCACACCACCGCTACGGGCAACCTCTTTCCCCAACTCCAGCACCTGCATGGAACGGAACTGTTTCTCGGCATTGCCACCCCCGAAGGGTGCTGCGGAATTATCGACCGTATCAAACATGGGCTGGAGCATTTCCCCCAGAGCCATGGCCTCAAAATCCTGTGCGGTTTTGCGCGTCTTGCTTTCATCCTGCTGTGAAAGGGGCTGGCTCCGGGCCGCCGGCTTTCCCGCAGCATGAGTCGCCATAGGCATGGACGCTACATGCGAGACTGACGAAACACTCATGATTCAGCTTTTCCTTCCATATAAAGACAGAGGACCAGACCGGAACTGCCCTGCTCTTGTGGTCAGCGCACTTCTAGCTCGGCCTGTAACGCCCCATCCGCCTTGATAGCCTGAAGAATACTAATCATGTCTCTAGGACCGACCCCTAAAGCGTTAAGACCTGTCACGAGGTTGGCCAGAGATGGACCATCCGACAGAATACCCATCTTATGTTCACGGTCTGTCGTAACGTTGATCTGCGTTCTGGGAACAACCGCTGTCTGCCCTGCACCAAAGGCATTAGGCTGGGACACTTCGGGGCTGTTCGTCACCTGCACGGTCAAATTACCCTGCGCAATGGCCACCGTGGTGATGCGGACATTATCCCCGATGACAATGGTACCGGCGGCTTCATCTACAATCACCTTAGCCATCGTATCCGGTGTGACGGTCAGGTCCCCGATCTCATACAGAGCTTCGGACACATTGCGCCCTGCCAGATTAACCGCCACTGTTCTGGGATCATCCACACGGGCGGTTCCCCGGCCCATATGCCGGTTGATGACCGTGGCAATACGGACAGCTGTTGTATAATTCGAGTTCTTAAGAGAGAGATGAATGATCCCACCAGCACCCAATAGAACAGGCACCTCCCGTTCCACCACGGCACCGTTGGCGATGTGGCCGCTGGTCGGCACATTCCGAGTAGCGACCGCCCCCGGCCCTCGGGCTGTAAAAGCATTCGTCACAAGAGAGCCTTGCGCCACGGCATAGACCTCTCCATCAGCTGCCTGAAGGGGTGTGACAATCAACGTACCACCGGTCAGACTCTGCGCATCACCCACAGCAGAAACCGTCACGTCAATGCGACTGCCACCATGCGAAAAAGGCGGCAAGCTGGCCGTAACCATGACGGCAGCGGTGTTATGCGTCTGTAGCTGGATGGCCTTGTCGCGTATATTAACGCCAAGACGATTGAGCATCCCGACCAATGTCTCACGGGTAAAAAGCGTGTTGGTCAACCGGTCTCCGGTGCCATTCAGGCCGACAACCAACCCGTATCCCACCAGCTGGTTATCCCGAATGCCTTCATAATCCACAATATCCTTGATGCGGACCGCAGAGGCATGGGCCGAGCCACCCAAAAACATGCCAGACAGCACGCACCCGAAAGTCACCAACATCATATAGCGACAGGCAGGCCGAGCCCCATTCAGACCTCGGGACAGCCAAGCGCAACAGCTCTTTAAAAACATCAAGCATAGTCTCCTACGCTCCAATCTAACCTTATATATGGAATATACAAGGTGAATTATTTATGATTAAGCCTTGTTAGCCTGAATATTTTCTGATGGAAAGCCTTGTGAAACACATGATAGCCTTCTCCAGGTACCACAGCCTTTGCCTCGGCCCCTTGTCTCGCTTTGCCATACAGTATGTTTCAGGCCTTCTGTTGGGAGCAATCATCAGTCCACCCGCCACGGCACAGGATATCTTTCCCCCTTTGGACCCTGCCCAATCGCATCTCTGCCGCAACGCCACGGAGCAAGTAGAACGTGCCCTACGCCTGCCAGATGGTTTTCTCTCCGCCATCAGCCGGGTGGAAACGGGGCGACCGGATAGAAATGGCAACCTGCTCCCATGGCCCTGGAGCGTAAATGCCGCTGGCACAGGCCATTATTATGCCTCCCGACAGGAGGCCGTAGAGGCTGTAAAGAGCTTTCAACAACAAGGGATACAATCCATTGATGTCGGCTGCCTTCAGGTCAATCTTCTCCACCATCCAGCAGCCTTCCCCTCTCTGGACATGGCTTTCGATCCCTACAGCAACGCCCGTTATGCGGGACTATTCCTACAAAAACTGAAAGATCAGACAGGTAGCTGGCCACGAGCCGCCGCCGCCTATCATTCGCAGACAGGCACGCTTGGAACTCCCTATCTGCAACAAGTTCTCCAACAATGGGCCACACCATTGGACACGCCCCAGCCACACATACCACTACCTACCCCGCCGTACCCGGCCACAGCCATGCCAGTAACGGGCAACCGTTCCAGCATCAGCCAGCCTCCCCCTGCACGCACAACAGTGCCTTACCGACCTTTCGTTATTCAATCAGCCTCCTCCCTTTCATCAGGAACAAGCCCTTCTGGAGGGGGCATCACCCACGCCACTAACGGGCCAGCTAGTTTTCTAGCCGCACTGCGCCGTCAGGAAACGACACAGCCTTTGCCGCCCACGAACCAACCTACCGCCGCAACCACACCGGGTCAGAATACCCCACAAGGGCACCGCTCTTTCCGTCCCTTTCGGGGGTATTTCCGACCGGCCATGCCACCACCACCACATCAAAGGATGAAAAGCTCACAGAATGGACGCAGCCTCGCCACCTATCGGGCCATGCCTGTCCATACTGTCAGCCCCATGCCTTATGTTCCGGCCTATTAAAGACCTGTTCACATTTCCCCACTCACTGAGGGAGAAAACAGACTCTTTTTAAGAGCCACCTCAGCGTTTGAAATGTGGCAGCAGCTCCATCATCATATTAGAGAGACTCACAAAACCTTCCTGCAACTGAGCCATCTGCTGCTGAAGCTGCATCATATAATGCCGCTCTAAATGGTTGCTCTGGATGAAAGTAGCCTGCAACTGCCGCAGGTGGTCCCCACCCTGTATGGCTTTGCGTATCACGCTGTTTTTATAGGTTATGGAATAATCATACGGCACTTCATGCCAGCTCGTATCATTGGCTCCACCAACTGCTAAACGATGATGATAGGAGCAGAGGAAGTCCCCAATAATGCCGATTTCTCCGGCAAGCATGATGCGTATGAACAGGTCATGATCCTCAACATAATCAAGCCGAGTTTCCACATCCCCTGCCACAGCCAAAGCAGACCGCCGGAAAAGAAACGTAATAGGCATGACAACATAAGCATGAGACAGATACAGGCTATAATCCACCACATCGCCGCTCTTGAGGCCATATTGATCGGTTTTTCTGTCTGTGATGATACGGCCATCTTCAACATGTTCGTACACATCGTAATTGCTGGTTGTAACACCCGCAAAAAAACCTGCTTTGTCTCTCTCGAGATAAGCAACTGTCTCTGCCAGAAAAGCAGGCTCCAACGTGTCATCATCGTCATGAATAAGAATGTAAGGCTCATCGGAGACAGCAAGCGCAAGGGCCAACGCCTTACTACGTCCGACTGACCGGGGCAGGTCCACACAGGAGAGACGTTCCCCCCATGTAGCACTCTGCTCCGCCACACAATCACGCAAGGTGTTCATATCCCCACCATCATTGATGATATGAATACGGAAATCCTGAAAACTCTGCCGTTTCAAGCACTCCAAAGCCCGGCGTAAAAAGAGCGGACGATTTTTCGTTCGCAGTAGAACAGCCACTTTATGGGATGACATGCCTCAAACCTCCATAATCCGCTGTCGCAGGCACTGACCTACGTCTCGCAAAACAGGGGCCAAAGACAGCTCCTGCGCTCGGAAGATGCGCATAGTGGGGTACCACGGGGTTCGCTCTCCCTGATCCCCCCACCGCCAACAAGCATCCCACCGGCTGACAAGCCACACCTCCCGCCCCAGTGCTCCGGCCAAATGCAGCGGTGCCGTATCTACGGAAATGACAAGGTCCAGACTTTCCATCAGGGCTGCCGTATCGGCCATATCCTGCACGCTCCCCATCAAATCATGCACGACCGGCCCGCCTACTTGTTCCAACTCCTTACGCCGGGAGCCATATTGCAGGCTAAACACATCAGCCTGCACGGGACCCAACGCCTCCATCATTTCGGCAAAACTGGTGGATCTCCGCCGATCTGCCGCTACATCTTCCGCACTGCTTCGAGCATCCCCGGCCCATACCAAACCCACACGCAAGCGACGCCCGGTAGGGGACGGACCATCTGTGCGGCCATTCTGCGCCACAGCCTGCTCCACGAGATGGGCAAAATGATCCCGCCGCCGTTCTAGAACTTCCAAATACGGACTAAAGGCCGGCACATCGGCAGGGCTTCTTAGACCACAAAAATACGGAAGGTCCGGTATCGGGGAAGAAAAATCATACTCGCCTGCCAATTCTGGATGATTCACCATCTCCGTGATCAAACAGACCTCTACCATAGGGTAGCTCTCCCGCAGCAGCCTTACTAACACCGGTGGAACAGCCAGCGTAACCCGCCCTGCCTGACGGGCGATCTGTGGCAAAAAGCGGATGAACTGGATCGTATCGCCCAGCCCCTGCTCCTGATAAAATAGGATATTCTTTCCCTTGAGCGGGACATCCTTCGTCAACCGTGGCAGGTCCTGATAAAACCAACATTCAAGACTGGGCACACGGGGCACACGCTTTACATAACGGGCAAAGCCTTCCTCGTATTCCCCAGCCTTTAGAAGGGCGATGGCATAGCCAAAGGATACGGTCTCATGCCGGGAAGATAATTCCATACCCCGGCGGTAGTAGGTTAGTGCCTCCCGGGAACGGTTTAACCGTTCCAGCGCGCAGCCCATATTGTTATAGAGCGAGATGGAAGGCGGTTCATCCCGCAACCATACGGCCAATATTTGCTCGGCCTGATCGGCCATGCCAGCTTCCAGAAGTGCCATGGAGAGATGCGCCCCTACAAGTGACCGATGTTCCGGCAGGGTCTGGGCAACCTCCATAAAGAGGGCCATAGCTTCCTCTCTCTGTCCCGCCGCCATGAGCGCATCCGCCAAAAAAACCTTCACCTCGCCCCGCACGGAAGCCATCGTTGGTTCTGTTCCCGGCAACAGGAGCAGAGCCTTGCGGAATACGGCAATCACTACCTCATATCGAGAGCAAAACCGATTCAGGAAAAGTCCCGCAGCCAGTATAAGGGACACATCCTGAGTACCCTGCGCCGCCTGTATGGCTAACCCCACAGCGTGTTCTAACTCACCACAAGCAACCAGCTTCTGGCAGTAAGCTGTCAGCTCCTGTGGTGTTAGCGCAATCCGTTCATCCTCCGTCCCGACTACTTGCTCCTCCCGTTCCACTTGCACCATCCTGCTGCCCTTCTTCATAATTTCATTCATAAATGACCTTAAAGGCCATACTTCATGAAAATAACATGTCCTTATAAGCCTTGATGGGCAAGGTTTTAATGGTTAAATTAAAAATCCATAGATAACATGCCTTAATAAACCCTGTTACAGGCCTTTCCCGCAACTGGAAGGCCCTGACAACACAGCATCAGTCAGGATGACAATGTCCGCTTCCTCTTCCTCCCCGCAGCAGTCTGGCCCTCCTGCTCCTAAGGCGGCTACTGGTGCAGGAGAAGCAAGCGGCCTAGGGGGATGGCTAGGTAGCTTGATACGAAATCCCACAGCACTCTTCAGGCCGAATGGTGCTGCTTCTGGGATTGTCACCCGCCTGCCCGGAACAGACATTCTGCTGGCTCTGGGCGTGATCTTGCTGATCTCCATTCTCATCGTACCACTCCCCACTCTGATTCTAGATGTCGGACTCTCCCTTTCCATTACCTCCTCGGTGCTGATCCTCATGGTGGCGCTGTTTCTGGAGCGTCCGTTAGACTTCACTTCCTTCCCGACATTGCTCCTACTGACGACCATGTTCCGCCTCTCGTTGGAGGTTGCGACAACAAGGCTCATCCTCAGCCACGGGAATGAAGGAGCCTTTGCAGCCGGGCATGTCGTGGCCTCCTTCGGGGGCTTCCTCATGGGGAATGATGTGGTGATCGGTGGAATCGTCTTCTGCATCCTACTGGTGGTGAATTTCATGGTCATCACCAAGGGATCGGGCCGTATTGCCGAAGTCTCGGCCCGCTTCTTTCTGGATGCCATGCCCGGCAAGCAAATGGCCATTGATGCCGACCTCGCCTCTGGGGCCATCAATGAACGGATGGCTCGTTCCAAACGTAAAGAGCTGGAAGAGGAAAGTGCCTTCTATGGTGCTATGGATGGTGCGGCAAAATTTGTCCGCAATGACGCCATTGCGGGAATCCTTATCACGGCTATCAACATTCTTGGCGGGCTGACCATTGGTGTGCTGCGGCATGACATGCCCATCAGTGAAGCAGCAAAGACTTTCACGACCCTAACCATCGGGGACGGTCTAGTCTCCCAGATTCCCGCTCTTCTGGTCTCGCTGGCAGCTGGTATTGTCGTCACAAAAGGCGGGACGGATGGCTCGGCAGACGTCACGCTTTTCCGTCAGCTAGGGGGTAATGCCAAGCCGCTCGCCATTGCGGCCACCCTATCGGCTCTGTTTGCCGTTATGCCCGGCTTGCCTGCCCTGCCCTTCCTTATGATTGCCGCTGTGGCCGGGGTCGGGGCGTGGATCCGTTATAAAACACCACAAAAGGACGAAAGCGAGCAGGACCTCACCCAGCCGCCTGCCCCCACGACACAGCCCATTTCTGACCTTCTGAAAATTGACCTCCTCCGGCTGGAAATCGGCTACGGGCTGCTACCGCTTGCCAGCGGTGACAATGCCCAGATCACCAAACAGATCAAAGCACTCCGCCGCAAAATGGCAGCGGATATGGGCTTCATTACCCCTTCGGTACGGATTCAGGATAATATCCAGCTGGCGACAGACCGGTATGTCATCAAACTCAAGGAGATTGACATTGCTTCCGGGGAGGTTCGCCCCAATCATCTTCTGGCGATCTGCCCATCTCACAAAAACGACCAGAACACCCTACCCGGTGAGAAGACGACTGAGCCCTCCTTCAATCTACCCGCCGTATGGATTGATCCTGACCTGAAGAAACAGGCAACAGACTGGGGGTATACTGTGGTGGAGCCGGTCACCGTCATCATCACTCATCTGACGGAATCCATCAGCCAGAATCTGGGTGACCTACTAACCTATGCCGCTACACAATCCCTACTGGATGACCTGCCCTCCGAAGAGCAAAAGCTCGTTAATGACCTCATCCCCTCGCAAGTTTCCCTAAGCACGGTGCAGCGTGTCCTCCAATCCCTATTGCAGGAACGCATCTCCATCCGAGACCTGCCCACTATTCTGGAAAGCATACAGGAAGGACACGCCCTCGCCGCCAAAGGTATCAAGGCACTGACAGCCCATGTCCGCATCCGTCTCGCCCGACAGATCTGCAATAGTTATGTGGGTGCCTCCGGCTGTATCTCCATGATTACCCTCTCCCCCGACTGGGAAAGCAACATCCTCAACAACACGGTCGGACAGGGTGATGACCGCACATTGGCCATGCCCCCGGCCATGCTGGACCGTTTCGTCACGGCACTGCGTCGTGCCTTCGACCAAACAGCCTCATTGGGGGAAATGCCCGTTATCGTCACGACCTCTGCCACACGGGATTCTGTGCGGATGATCGTAGACCGTATCCGTCCCTCGGTCGCTGTCATGGCGCAGGCAGAAATCTATCCCCGCACCCGTATCCGTACCGTCGCTACAGTGAACTGAATTCTCCCGACAGATTACAACTCCTTCAACACCGGACCTGACCTATGAGCAGCTTTACCCCCTATCAGACCTCCCACCAGCTTCCCCCCGGTTCCGCTGGCCCGGCCCGGCTAAATGACGCACAAGGAACTAATGGAGACGTAGCCCTTCCGGCCAACGCCCTCAGCATCCCGGACATTCTGGCGTGGCACTCCATACCGCAGGAGCTGATCAACGCCATGGCGGGTAGCAGTCTGGCCGCAGGGCTAGAACGTATGATCGACTTTTCCCCCTTCCCCCTAAAACTGGGGGTGCCGATGGCACTAGGAGGGGCTTCAGGTTCCGGCAAGTCCCTAACTCTAGCCAAACTAGCCGCCCGCTATGCCCGACAAGCCCGACAGTCCGGTGGCAGAATAAGGCGGCCCCTCGTCCTTGCATGCGACAGCACACCGGGTAGTTACATCAAACTCGCCTCCATCTTGCGTGGCTGCGACATCGACCTCATGAAGGCCTATGGCGGTATAAATCCCCGCTTTATCGACAGCTATAACCGCATCATTCTGGTGGATTTGCCGGGGCTCTGCGTCTACTCCCCTAAGGCCATGACAGAAATGAGAGATGTCGTAGCCCGTACGGAAGCCAACCTCTCCCTCGTCATCCCGGCGGGGATGGACCCGGAAGAAAGTACGGACATTGCCGCTGCCTTCCAGCAATATGGTGCAAAATCGATGATTGCCAGCCGTATGGAGCAATCCGGCCGCATTGGCAGCATCATCACAGCGGCAGCCTGCGGCCTCTCCCTAACCTATGGCAGCTATTCCGGCAGCATCAATGAAGGCTTTACCCAACTAACACCTGCCATTCTTGCCCGGCGGCTTCTAGTACTGCCGGGGTGAGCAAGGCGGGGACTATCCCCCGCCAAAGCTGCGCACCAACCCACCCGATACCATCTGAAACCCATCCACAAGCACAAAGAAAATCAGCTTGAAAGGTAGGGAAATAGTCGGAGGGGGCAACATCATCATGCCCAAGCTCATCAACACGCTAGAGGTGACAAGGTCGATTACCAGAAAAGGCAGATAAAGCAGAAAGCCCATCTCGAACCCACGGCTTAGCTCTCCAACCATGAAGGCCGGAACAATGACCCGCCACGGCGGAGGTGGTGCAACCCCGTTGGCTGGTGCAGGCTGGGGCTTGAGACCAGCAAGATGATAAAAAATAGCTACATCATTCGGACGGGCGTTATGGATCATGAAATCACGGAACGGCTCCGCCGCTGCCTGAAGTCCGGCCATCTCTTCTACCCGGCCATCCATCAGAGGTTCAATGCCCTGCTGCCATGAGCGTTCCAAAGTAGGTTGCATGACAAACAAAGTCAGGATCAGGGCCAAAGCCACCAGCACCATATTGGGCGGCGTTCCCTGCGCACCGATGGCACTCCGCAGAAGGGAAAGCGTAATGATGATACGGGTAAAGGCTGTCATCATCACCAGCAGGCTGGGTGCCAGAGACAGAAACGCCACAAGGGCCGTAAGCTGGATAAGGCGGCTTGTCGTCCCGGCCTCACCAATTCCGCCACCTTTTCCCATATCCAACGTAACGGACTGAGCTGTAGCCGGATGAGCTAAAAAACACAGCAGTGTGATAGCCCCTACAAGACTAAACACCCCTACCACCCCCAACAGCACAGCCCGCCGTAGACGCCGCCAAGTCGCTACGATTTTTTCCCTGCTCTCAGAGGCAGGACGGCCTTCCATCGCACAGTCCGCCATCATGTCGTCTCCTGCCTCTGTCCTGCTTTTTCCATAGGGCATGATTCTGCCGTAGACGCCGCACCAGCCCCCAACCAGCCAACGCACAAATCAGACGGGCCGCCCGTCAGAATAATGGCTGTCGCCCGCCGCCCCTCCGCATCCCGGACCACTACGGAGAACAAGGTCCGTTTCGCCCCTAGGGGGATAGCTTCTTGTACCTTCAGGGCACGCTCCTTCATGCCGCCATCATTCAACAGGGCAGGCATACGGTGCTTCAGCCGCCGCACGCACCAAGGCGTGATAAAAATCAGCCCTACAACAAGCAGAAGAGCTAGAAGCGGGTTCATGTGAAATCCCATGACAGCGTGCATCATGGCATCAGAACCGTGCGTCTCTCCAACAGGGGCTACCATCATGTGCTAGCGGATGAAGACATGATCTCCGTCATTGTCACGGCGATATTATCATCCTCAATGATGGTGATTTCACCACGGGCGATTAGCCTGTCATTAGCGTAAATATCAATCGAAGAACCAAGTTTCCGGTTCAACGGCACCACAGCACCACGACCAAGACGTACAAGGTCCCGAACCGGCATTTTCACATCACCCACAACAGCCGTAATCTTGACTGGAACATCAAGGATCGCCTCCCGTTCCCGCTCTTTTTCTTGTTGAGTGTCATGCAGGGGTCTGCTCTCTTCTTGTCCATCCGAGGCAAAATCAGCCAGATCGACCTCTGGTGCGTGCGTCTGCTGCGCCTCCTGCGCCGTTTCCGCTGTGTTGTTATCCTCTGCCATCGTTACTCTCCTTCATGCTCTGCTGTCTGTTTTTCATCCGGGGACGGGTTGACGATGGGGCGAGCCTCCGCAGCGTGTGGGCGGGTCAGGGCCTGCATGGCATCATCCACACGCTGACGAACCCCCTCCGCCCATTTTTGCTGGTCCAGAACAATCTGTGTCTCTTCTGCCGCAACCGTGAGATGTCCCATCTGGCGGTCCGCTTCCACATGCAGGGACACACCCTTCAACCCGGCCAATGCAGCCCGTAAGGCGGCTTCATCCGCTACCGAGCAGGTCAGACTAACCGGCCCCTCACACCGCTGGACAAGTGCGGCGGCATCCTCCGCCAGATGGCGGCTCAGTTTTGTGCGGGACAAATCACCAGCGACCAGCTCTTCCACCGTCTGGCATACGCCCTGCACAAACAGATCAGCCATTTGTGTCGCAATGTCATGACGGCGGTTTTCTTCCTCCTCCATGAAGGCCAGAACCTGCCGCACGGCCTCCGCCATCTGGCCAGAAAGCTGCTGACCAGCCGCCTGCTCGCCCGCATCATGTCCCTGCTGCCAAGCATCCCGTTTTAATTGTTCCAACTCATCGGGATGGAGCGTGACAACCGGTTCCTCAGTGGGGGCTTCATCCTCCTGGTCAGCCGCATCATCCCTCTGCTCCACACCTGCCTGCATGGCAGGCTCGTGAGCGGAAAAATCCTCCAAACTATCACTGAAGGCCCGGCTCCCGGCAAAAGACGTAGCCTCCAAGCCTGTTTGCTGCTGCTGTCCCATTGGCGTCACTCGATGATCTCATCATCAGACGAGGATGGCGAAATATCAATTTCTCCATCGTTGGCCATTGTCTTGATAAGGGTGATAAGCTCCATCTGGGCTGCTTCAGCATCCCTCATACGGACAGCCCCCAGCCCTCGGATCTCATCTTCCAGAAGGCCAGCAGCACGTTTGGAAACACAGCCGAAGAAGAGTTGCCGAATACTCTCATTCGTACCCTTGAGGGCCAGAGGCAGCCTGCTTTTGGCCTCACCATCACGATTGATGGCCGCCATAACACGCATCATATCATCCGGTGTCAGACGCTTGATGTCATCGAAGGTGAATTTCAGCTTGTTCACCTTCTCCATATCTTCCTCGCTCCGGCGACCAAGCTGTTCTGTCAGAAGGGCTTCGGTCTTCCGATCGAAATTATTATATACCTCCGCTACAAAAGCGTAGCTGTCCCGCTTTGTGGACCGACCAAAGGCAGTAATAAGCTCCTTGCGCAGGGTTGTTTCCAAACTCTCCAACACATCCTTGCTAACCGGACTCATATGCAAGATGCGCATGATAACATCCGTAGCGAAATCTTCCGGGAAGAGTGAAAGAACACGGGCCACATGGGCCGGTGAAATATAGCTCAGAATAACAGCGACCGTCTGCGGCTGTTCGTTACGCAGATAATTGGCAAGAGCTGTTTCGGGCATATTGCCCATCTTGGCCCAGACACTTCGCCCAGAAGGCCCTCTAATGTCCTCCATGATCTTCTCGACCATTTCAGCCGGGAGGGCACGCTTCAGATAATCTTCTGTCGTTTCGTAACTACCAACAAAACCATCCGAACTTGCGAATTTCTGCGAAAATTCGCTACAGACAGCTTCCACAACTGAGGCCTTAACCAGCCCCAGAGACGACATAGCCCGCGAAATATCCCGCACCTCATCTTCCTGAAGGGAACGGAAAATACGGGCAGACTGTTCCTGCCCAATGGCCAACATCAAGATCGCAGCCTTCCGGCTACCGCTCATCCCTGCCGTCAGGCTAGGTGGTGCCACGCTGGATGATGAAACTTCATTACCTGTCTCCGCAGAGAGTGCCTGTTCTGCCATGGTTGCGTCTCCTCAGCTTTCTGCCGCCTGTTTGGGGGGCTCCGGCTCAGCCAGCCAGTTGCGAACAACAGCGATGGCGTCTTCAGGATTCTCTTCAACACGCTGCACCACACGGGCCAGAGCCTCACGGCGCATCTCGCCTTCCACCCCTTCCACGCTAATGCGGTCGCTACGTCCTGCCTCACCCTCGGCAGAACCTCCAGCAGCTCCGGCCGCAGAGCCACCGGCGGCGGTACCATCTGTTTCAACTCCCTTACGGGCACGGCGCAGGATGGGCCCGAGCAGCATAGCGGCGGCCCCCAGAAGAAGCAGAATGGGGACAATCCATTCCGCCAAATAGATCATCATCTCCCGGGTGAAGAATGGCGTATCTTGCTGAGGCAGATCGGCCCCGCCATCCACACGGAACGGCATAGACACCACATTAACCTCATCCCCACGGGCCTTATCGTACCCGATAGCCGTCTGCACAAGCTGGGTCAGCCGCTTGACCTCTGCCTCATCCAACGGCTTCCACGATGGCTTGCCCGCCTTGTCGGTAGTAACCGTTCCATCGACCATAACAGCAAGACTGATACGGGACACACGGGGCCGAGTTTGATTAATGACACGGGTCCGTTTGCCAATCTCATAATTGTTGGTCTCATCCGTCCGCTCCTCGCTGGAGCCAGTACGGTTATTGCCTGCATTAGCGTTCGGAAGGTTATTACCTACACTGGTGTTCTGGTTAGCTTCGGTATTGGCGCTCTTGTCCGTACTCATACTCTGAGAACGTAGAACCTGCTGGTTAGGGTCGTAAGATTCATCCGTCTCATGAATGATGTCCGTATTCATGGTTACGGCGGCACGGGCCCGAACATGCCCCATACCCAACGTGGGCGTTAGGATATCTTCTACCGCCTGCGCAAGACGCTGTTCCTCGGAATGACGCTGCTTCTCAAGCGAAGATTCCTGTCCGGCGAGACTGTCCGGATCACCCGGACGAGCCAGAACGTCACCCCGTGTATCTACAATGGAAATGCCGTGCGTCCGTAACCCCGGCACAGCGGCCGACACTAGATTTTGGATTGCTGCAATTGCATCTTCCGACACGGCACCAGACCGACCGACATCTAGAATGACGCTCGCCTGAGAAGGATTCGTTTCTGTAGAGAAAAGATCACGATGCGGCAGAACAAGATGAACCCGCACATTCCGCACGCCATGAATTAAACGAATGGACCGCTCCAGCTCCCCTTCCAACGCTCTAGTTTCATTAATGCCCTGTTCAAACTGGGTACTGGTCAGTGTGCCACTCTTATCAAAGAGTTCATACCCTACGGCACCACCACCGGGTAGGCCAGCCTTTGCCAGCAGAAGACGAGCCTGTGCTACATCATTACCCGGAACATACAGACTACGACCATCCGGCCCTGTTGTTGTCGGAATATGAGCCTTGGCCAGATCATCCACCATCTCGGCAGCTTCATTCAGCTCCAGGTCACCATAAAGCAGAGCCATAGGCTCTGATCGATTATGGAAAGCAATCACCCCCAAAGACAGCAGAAGAAGCACGCCGACAATCCCAAGGGCTGCAAGCCGCATACGGCCCAGATTCTTCAGCCCTTCCATGATCTTCGGCAAACGGAGCTTATCAAACTGCATATGACGGGTATCTACCTGCTGCTTTCACCCCGGACGCCAGACATGCTGTTTCCGGTATTCACCATAATCTGCCCTACTCGGAAGAGGACATCTTAACCACACCATCAATTAACCTTGCTATGATGGCGTGTAAAGTAGATAGCAAGGTTAATTGTAGCAACTTTTGCAAACAAACCTTTAAGGGGCGTAATACGGATTGGAAGGCGGTGCCTTACCTTCCGGTATCATGAGACGGTTTGCATTCTGCTGTGTCGTCAATCCTCGTGGCCCTTCGTAAACCTCATGAGCCATGTTGGGTGTCAGTTCTGGCCGTGCCCAGCAATCAACACCATTCCAACTCTGTGTGCAGTAAGGCTGAGGGGGTAGGACACGTTCCGGTGGGTTGCACCAATCTTCTCCCTCGGCCAAATAACCGGCCTGACAGTCCCGCCCTGTCAGTTTACTGGCGAGATAGTCCGGCGCACAGGCTGTCAGGCCAGCAACAACAGGCAGCATGACCAACATACGCTGCCACAGACCATGAACGAAACAAAGCCGCCTCATCATTCGTTTCTCTTTCATGACAGTCCCATCACTGCCGTGAGGGCAACAGAGGCCCATGCTGGGACATGGTCTCATACTGTATATGATCTACCGTACCATCCGATGACACAGCATCCTGTCCGACTGGCAGGTTCACTCCTCCATCACCAAAGGCAACGGGAACAGAAAGAACGGCATGATGAAAATGCCGAACACCTCCCAAATACTGCGACACCAGATTCACCCTGTCCGGTGTCATATGGGCCATGATGCCAGAGAGCTTGCGGATGTTCATGGATGCTGCAATGGCAATAAGCACATGCGGGTCCATCACATTGAAAACCGCCGCTGCTTCACGCGGGCGCATTGCCTCGTAGATGCCTACCAGCCGGGCTGCTGCCTCCTGCGGGACCAGCTTATGGTTATCCACATGGTCAGACAAATCAGCCATGGACTGATTCAGCAGATGGAAACGAATTTCCAGTGCTTTGCGGGCTGAACCCAAAATGCGCTGCTGCTCTTGCATCTGCTGCTCCACCCCATCGGCAGGCAAGGCATCACCTCCCGCTGCTATGGCAGGTCGCACCGTTGGTATCCCGCCGAGCAACGCCAGCATCATGCAGAAAAAGGGCCAGCCCTTATAGTGATGGAAACGCCTGCTGAGCATCAGCCCCCCAATGGAATATCAGCGTCTTGATCCGCCTCGCTGATATCAGGCGTCTGGGAAGGCCAATGCGGGTCTGGCTCATCATCTCCAGCCGGTATGCTAGCCTGCGGCTCTACCTTGCTGGCGTCAGCCTTTCTGGCTCCTCCCTTGCGAGAAACAGAAATACGCACATCGCCCTCAAAATGGGCATCCTCATGGATGGCACAGCCTGTCGGGCTCCCCATCTCAATCACGCAATCCGAAATACGAGCACCAGCCCCAGCAGAAAGACGCGGCGTTGTGAACGTCACACCGGATACGCTGCCATCAATGATGATGGATGTCGCTTCTACCTGACCATCCTTCATAACGCCCGTTTCTGTGACGCAGAGCTGGCCAGCCTGAAGCTCGACATGCTCCACTTCACCGGCGATAGTCAGGCTCCCTTCCAAGGTCCCGCAAAGATTATCTACAACCAGACCGCTGGGAATGAAGCCTTCCGGCTGTTTTGAATCCGACATTCACTACCCCTTTATTTTTACGCCATCAATATGGCCATGATAGATAGGCTACATAAAGCCTTTCAATGAAAAGACTAAGAACACATCTTAAGGCCAGTCAATTAATAAACCTTGAAATCATGACCGCATCAAGGTCTTTTTATGAGTATGTCATCAGAAAGGAAGAACGCTATCCAACACTTTCTGCCCGTACCGGGGCTGCTGATACTGCGAAAGCTGCCCCCGCCCGCCGTAAGAAATACGAGCCTCGGCAATACGGTCATGCGTTACGATATTATCTTCCGAAATATCCTGCGGTCGCACCACGCCACTGACCATGATCTGCCTCAGCTCACCATTTACCCGGACTTCCTGCCGGGCCACGACCACAAAATTACCATTAGGCAGAACCTGCGTGATGACACCTCCTAATGTCAGCGTGACCGTATCAATACGCCGGATCGTCCCCGCCCCATTATTGGAGCTAGAGCTGTTTGTCTGGAGAGCATCGGTACTCGTCAAATGAGACATAAGCCCACCCTTCAGGCCGAAGAAACTCGGAATCCCGAAGGCTTCGGCACCACTGCCGGATGCCGTTGTATTGTTGGTCACGTTGGCCGTATCAGCCACCTGTATTTTCACAGTCAGAAGGTCTCCCGCCTGTGCCGCCCGTTGATCCTTAAAAAAGGCACGGCTTCCCGGCCGCCAGAGGCTTCCGGCTTCAGTCGGCGGGGCCTGAAGCGGCGGGGTCGGCATAGTTACGGGCCGATAATCTGGCGCCAAAGTGGGATCGGCTGTCCGTGTCATCCGGGGGAGATGCCCCAACTCACTAAGCGTCTCTGCGCCCATACAGCCCGTCAACCCAAGCAGGGTAGTAGCAAGGCCCGCCATCCTAAAACCCTTGCGAAAGGAATGGATCATGGCCGGCTCCCATCACCCAGCATCAAGTTATTGATGCCAAGACGTTTCACTTCTTCCGAATCTGGAGGAATGGCTGTGGAAGATGCATCAACTCGCACCTCGCCAGAGGCCATAACCTTGCCGATGAGGACCATCCGGCTTCCCAGATTCAGGGCATGGATAAACTGACCACTCCCGCCATCCTCCAAGGCTCTACCCGTAGCGGTCAGGCGAATACCGGTACTATTATAGCTGAGCAGGACCGGGTCCCCCCGATGCACCAAAACGGCCCGCCGCAAGTCCGTCCCCTGCACGGGCTGTCCTGCCCCAACCGTGCGGACGAGTGCCATACCGATCATCTTCTCCGGCTCTGGCAAAGAACGAGCTAAGGGAGGCACAGTTCCTGTAAAAGCGGGGTCCATATGCATATCGTCTGGCTGGATGATATGGCCAGATGGCAACGCATGGTCATACACCATCACCGGCTGTACCGGGCGGATACTACCCCGCAACGGGAAACTGCCAGCCCCCATGTCTCCCACGGAATGAGAGGGCTGCACGGTTGCGGAGAAAAGCCCCGTCTTATGGTCCCAATTCAGATTCATAAGTGTGGCTGGGTCTGATTCAGACTCACCAGCAACGAGCGGTGTAAAGCTGGTCACATCCACTACGACACTGCCACCGCCCTCATCTTGCAAGATCGCCTTGCGGACGAGGGCAGCATAATCTTCCTTCCCCAGCACATGCCCTGCTCTCGTCAATGTCAGGCTGGTGGATGATGACTGGTCGTCCCAGTCCACACCGTACTGATCTGCCAATGCGATGAGTTGGCTGCCCCCGATAGTGATGCTCTTACCCGGTGCAGGGGCGGGGCCAAGCAGTCGGTCCTGCCCGACACCCAGCCCCTCGAAAACATCGGACAAATAGACAGAAGAGCCATGCACCACACCGGAAGGTCGCAAAGTGGCCGCCATGAGCGGGCCTGACACCACCCCACCAGCCAGAACCAGCCCCACACCTAACCGAGAACAGGCCAGCAGAAAGCGCCGTCCGCCTCTCCAATATCCAGTGCCGAGAAAAGCCATGCTGCTCCAACCCTTAGCGCAGGTTGGTCAGTGTCTGGAGCATCTCATCAGAAGCCGTGATGCTTTTACTGTTCATCTCATAAGCACGCTGTGCCGTGATGAGATCGGTAATTTCTGTCACCGCATTAACAGCCGATTCCTCAACAAAACCCTGACGGATAGTCCCAAAACCTGTTGTCTCCGGGTTGCCGATAATGGGGTCGCCCGAGGAGGTCGTTTCCGTAAACAAGTTCTGCCCCATAGCAGCTAGACCATTCTCATTCTGGAAAGTCGTTAACTGAATCTGTCCAGCGACCTGAGAGTTTGGCTGCCCGGAAAGCGTGTATTGCACCTGTCCGGTCTGGTCGATGGTGATGTTCTCGGCATTATTAGGAATGGAAATATTCGGAGTCAGCGGGTAACCGTCCGCCGTCACGATCGTGCCATCTTGAGAAAGGGAGAATGTGCCGTCACGGGTATAGGCATATTCCCCATTAGGCAGAAGAATACGAAAATACCCCCGCCCCTCTACGGCAAGGTCCAGCGCATTGCCAGTTTGCGACAATGTGCCCTGCTCATTAATGCGGTAGATCGCCGCCGTGCGCACACCCAGACCTACCTGCGCCCCAGCAGGCACCCGATACCCAGTATCGGAACTCATCGTCCCGACCCGGCGCAGGTCCTGATAAATCAAGTCCTGAAACTCGGCCCGGCGTCGTTTGTAACCTGTTGTCGTCATATTGGCGATGTTGTGAGATATGGTTTCCACATTGGTGGACTGGGCCTGCATACCCGTTGATGCAACATCAAGTGATCTCAGCATAAATGAACATCCTCACAACTCTGCCATCACCCACGTTTCCAGCAACGCAAGGCCACCCTGACAATGGCAGGCACAGAAAACACATTAACCGTACCTTCCCCATAAACCGACATAAAAACCATTATCAAGGTTAATTGTAAGAATAAATCATTAATTAAGCCATATATTAATGTTCAAGTAATGATATACTCTTCCATAAAACATGTTCAGATGGCATGATATCTCTATTCTTGTCATGATATAGCCTTTAGGAACAGTCTCCATGGATGTGACCGGTTATCTCGCCCTTTCGCGCATTGATGCGCTGACACGGGGGCTGGAGGTTACGACCAACAATCTGGCCAACAGCAGTACGGATGGCTTTAAAGAACAACGGGTTCTCTTTTCTGACTATCTGTCCCGCCAGCATGGTGATCAGCTCATTAATGGTGAAAAGACCCTGACCTACAATCAGGACAGATCCACCTATATGGATATGCTACAGGGCGAACTACGCCAGACAGGCAATCCACTGGACCTCGCCATCAACGGGGCTGGCTATTTCATGGTCCGCACCCAGCAGGGAATCCGGCTGACACGCAACGGGCAGTTCCACCGTAGTGATGATGGAACCCTTGTTGATTCCCTCGGTAATGCCTTGCTGGATGACCAACGCCAGCCCATCACCCTGACACCTGATGACCAAGTTCTTCCCCTTGGCATTGGGGCGGATGGCATCATCTCAACAGAAAAAGGCGACATAACCCGCCTCGGACTTGCGACAGTTGATAACCCCAATACGCTTCATGCTGAAGGGAATCATCTCCTCCGCCCAGCCAATGAAAATGACCTGCAAGCTGTGCCTGCTCAAGAGATTCGCCAAGGTATGCTGGAATCCAGCAACGTGAATGCCGTGGAGGAGACCACAGCAATGATCAAAACCCAACGGGAATATGACCTCAACTTCCAGCTACTTCAGACGGAATTCACCCGCAGGCTGAACGCCATCGACAAAATTGCAACAGAGGTAACAGCGTAGCTAATTTTAGCCATATCAAGGCCTATTTAACAAATACAGGCTTTGTATTTAACTTCCCTTAAACTCAGAGCCTTAGGGTGAGATGTGGATGACGTCACTGGACCATCATCCAGACGTATCTGGCCATAGGGCCAGTCCCTCACTCCGGGAGAAAGACTGAAACCATGGATCTTGGCCTGTCCCTCAATATTGCCACATCCGGTCTCAAAACGATTGAGAACGAGCTTTCCACAGCATCCAACAATGTCACTAATGCATCCACACCGGGTTATGTGTCGGAGACCGCCAACACATCCTCTACTGTCGTCTCCGGTGTGGGGGTTGGCACAACCTCAACAGCCAATCGGCTGAACATCTCCAAACCCCTTCAGGATGCGTTGTATCAGCAGAATGCCCATGTCTCCGGGCTAACAGCCACCAGCAACTCCCTTGCTGCCGTTTCTGCCGTGCAAGGAACAACAACGGGGTCTGATGGGGCCAACACCATCGGCACGCTGACCAACAATCTCCAGAATGTCAGCACGGCGTTCGTTAGTCTCTCCAACACACCGCAGAACAGCGCATCACAGCAGGGTGTAATTTCCGCTGCGCAGACTCTTGTCAGCAACATCCATACCCTGTCCTCGGTCTACCAAGCCCAGCGTCAAAGCGCACAGGATGCCGTGACTAGTACAGTCTCTGGCATCAATACTGACCTGACCACAATCGGGCAGCTTTCCCAACAAATCATGCTAGCCCGCAGCTCTCACGCTGATACGGCAGACCTCGCCAACAAACGCCTAGAGGCCATGCAGAGCCTCTCCAATAAGCTGGGGGTTAACTTCACCGAGAAACCAAATGGGGACATGCAGGTCACTACGCAGGACGGCACACGCTTACCCACACGACCGGACCAGCTCGGCCTTTCTGATGGGCAGTTCCTAGCCCCCAGTACAACATGGCCCCTTTCCACAAAAGCCACAGCTAACCTAACCCCCAGCATGTACCATGCTACAGATGGCAGCGATCAGGGTGTGTCGGGCATCATGCTGGCCGGGAAAGACATCACCTCACATCTGACAGATGGAACATTAGGCGCAAACCTTACCCTGCGGGACTCAACCTACCCACAAATGCAGGCGCAGCTTGATGCCTTCTCCTACACACTCATCAACCGCTTCAACACTGCGGGGGTGTCCCTCTTCACCAATGGCAGCACGCAGCCTCTCTCCAGTGATCCAACGAAAACGGCACCAGCAGGACTGGTCGGGCTTTCCTCCCAACTCTCCGTCTCTGACACTTATCAGAAGACCCCATCCCTGCTGACAGCAGATGGACCGGACGGTCACAGCAGCACACTTGCCAATGCCGTCCTCAGCAAAGCCATGAGTGGAAGCCTAGAAGCCACATCCGGGGCACTGGCTGCGCCATCCTCCGCCCTCGGGCCGGATAGCACACAGGCCACGGGCTATGATGGAACGCAAAGCCTCGTCCAGCTCGCCACATCCCTCACTACCAGTCAGGCAGGGGTGATTAGCCAGACCAGCAGCACCCTCTCCACAGCCACATCCATACAGACCTCTCTTTCCACCAAGGTTTCCTCAGTTTCCGGTGTAGACGTCAACAGCCAGATGGCTGCCATTGTGGCCCTAAAAAACTCCTACTCGGCCAATGCCAAGGTCGTCTCCATGGTGCAGTCCATGTTCAGCACATTGCTGGATGCCGTCCACTAACAGCCTACCCGGCCCCAAAAGCCGGGTAGTTTTTCCCTCCCACCCCACAACCTACACAGGAGTGCAGCCCCATGAGCATGAATGTCAGCCAGTATGGTGCCGCCGGAGCAAACCTGATTCTCAATGCGGGCATCAGGCAAATTGAATCCGAGCAGACAGACATTGCGTGGCAGACCTCACAGGGGACTACATCCTCCAGCATTTCTGGACTGGGTAGCGACCAACAGACCATCCTGTCCCTCAGCCCGAAACTAGCCGAACTAAATGGCTATCAAGACAATCTCTCATCCGTCCAGAGCCGCCTATCCCTCAGCTCCACGGCTTTCAAACAGGTTACCGACCTTGCACAATCTCTCAATACCCAGCTGCTGGGGATGCTCTCCTCGGAAGGCAGCACCAGCACCGCCACATCCACCGCAGCCGACAGTGCACGGATGGGCCTAAGCAGCCTTGGAACTATCCTCAACACGTCTGACGGAAACGGCTTCATCTTTGCCGGTCAGAACACATCCACGGCCCCTGTTACATCGCCTTCAACACTCAGCAACAGCTCGCTAGCGCAGACAATTTCCCACCTCGTTTCTGGGCTCAATGAGAGCAACAGCAATGAGGTCTTCAGTCAGGCTACAACCGCCAGTGCAGATAACAGCACTGGAATGAGCGTTTTTTCTCAGGCTCTTTCCCAGCCTGCCGATCAGGCTAGTCGCCTCCAATCCTCTGCCATCATTGGGCCGGATGGCTCCAGCGTCCAGACCGGGCCAGTCGCCACGGAAGGGGGGCAAGCCAGCAGCACCTCCACCGGCTCCCCCATACGGGACCTCATGCGGGACATGATGATCATGACCTCCATGAAAGGGATGGCCTCGACCACACCCGGCTTTACCAGCCTAGTCCGCCAACTACATGATTCATTGGGCAAGACAACCAATCAGCTCATCGACATGAATACCAGCGTTGGTGTTACACAGAACACCCTGACCAAACAGCAGGGCATCTATTCCAGCCTTCAGCTAATGGTGAAGGAACAACTTTCCAATGGTCTCAACGTCAATCTTGCCGAAGTGGCCTCTCGGTCTTCCGATCTCAGCCTCCAGCTGAAAGCATCTTTCTCTCTCATCGCCGATACCAAAAATATGTCACTAGCCGACTATCTCTAAACTCCATCCCCCACGGGTATGAAAAAACGGGCCATTCACCGCTTGGGCAGGTGAGTGGCCCGTTTGCATTTATGGAAAATAAGGCAAGTTTTAGATAGAATCTTTCTACCGCTCATCTCCGAACAACTCTTAAAACAAAACTGTCTGGAGCCGAGGCAAACCTCACAAAACTGCTGATCCGCTCCAGAGACCATCCATGAAGCACGGATATTCATCCGTAATAAGATTATTATGGAGACAGTTATGAGCGACAGTAAAAAAGAGCAACATAATCATAGTACATCCATCCCACATGACACGGTGCTCTCTGCCTACCGCCGGATAAAGACGATCCGTGCCTTTGAGGACCGCCTGCATGACGATTACAAAACAGGTACCGTACCGGGCTTTGCCCATCTTTATGCCGGGCAGGAAGCTACAGCCGTAGGAATCTGTAGCCACCTGACAGATCAGGACCAGATCGCCAGTACACATCGCGGGCATGGTCACTCCATTGCCAAAGGTGTGGATGTCGTGGCGATGATGAAGGAAATTTACGGGCGGCAAGGCGGCATCTGCCATGGCAAAGGCGGCTCCATGCATATCGCAGACCTGAACAAAGGTATGCTGGGTGCCAATGGTATTCTAGGAGCAGGCGCACCCTTGGCCTGCGGTGCTGCCCTAGCGGACAAGCTGGCCGGCAAGGGGCATGTTGCCATCGTCTTCGGCGGTGATGGTGGCGTGAACGAAGGAGCCGTGCTGGAGAGCATGAACCTCGCCAGCGTCTGGAAACTTCCCCTGATGTTTGTTGTAGAACATAACGGCTACGCTCAATCTACGCCGCAGCACAGGACAACATCTGTCAGCAATTACGAAGATCGAGCCAAAGGCTTCGGCATGGCATCCGCAACGGTAGACGGGCTGGATTTCTTTGCCGTGTACAAGACCGCAGGTGAGCTTATCCAGAAAATGCGTGCCGGACATGGCCCTGTCCTGCTGGAATGTCGGACGACCCGTTTCTATGGCCATTTCGAGGGAGACAGCCAAGTCTACCGCCCGACTGGAGAAGTGGAAAACGCCCGGAAGAACCATGATTGCCTGAAGCTGTTCGCAGAATCAGCCTCAAAAATAGGCATCAGCCCGAAAGAGCTGGAACAGGTGGACCATGAAGTGGCGGAGCTGATCGACAGAGCCGTGCAAGAAGCCCTCAAGGCTCCCTATCCGGCCCTCGGTGAACTCCATAACGGCGTGTACGTCTCCTACTAACAAAAATCATTTGAAGGACCACCAATCATGACAAGACATATCACCCTAAAATCAGCCATCAATGAGGCTCTGGATCAGGAAATGGCCAGAGACCCGAAACTCCTTATCTTTGGTCAGGATACTGCTGGTGGCGTTGAGGCCGGTGGCGTGGCCGATACATGGGGCGGTGTATTGGGTGTCACCAAAGGACTTTATACGAAATATGGGGACCGGGTGATTGATGCACCCCCGACAGAAATGGCCTATGTCGGTGCCGCCGTTGGGGCCGCCCTTGCCGGTGTACCCGTGGTAGCGGAGGTACCCTTTATCGACTTCATGGGCGTTTGCTTAGACCAGCTTCTCAACCAAGCTGCCAAAATACGCTACATGTTTGGCGGTACGGCTGAAATACCACTCGTCATCCGCACCATGGTCGGGGCCGGAATTAATGGGGCAGCCCAACACTCCCAGATGCTGACCTCCATGTTCACCCATATTCCGGGACTGAAAGTCATCTGCCCTAGCACCCCCCATGATGCCAAGGGCCTGATGATCGAAGCCATTCGGGACAAGGACCCCGTCATTTTCTGCGAGCCTAAGTTCTTTTACGATGTCTCCGGCACCGTTCCTGCGGAACCATACACCATCCCATTCGGGCAGGCTCGGGTCGCAAAAGCAGGGGAAGACGTATCCATCGTCACCTACGGGCCAATGGTGCCGCGGGCTTTGGAAGCCGCTAGCCAACTGGAACAACAGGGCGTCAGTGCGGAAGTAATCGACCTGCGCACACTCTCCCCGCTGGACCTGACCACTGTTCTAAACTCGGTCCGCAAAACCGGGAGACTCGTTGCCGCTGACGAAGCACATCCCCGCTGCAACATGGCAACAGACATCATCGCACAGGTAACGGAACAGTGCTTCCCGTCCCTGAAAACCGCCCCGCAGATGGTCAGTGCACCCCATACACCCGTTCCCTTCTCCCCGGTTCTGGAAAAAGCCTACATCCCCGGAGTGGAACAGATCATCACAGCCGTCACCAAAACGATGACGTCCCCTTCATAAGGGACCATCTCCTGCCCCGTACCGGCCCGGTATGGGGCAAACGGCATTTTCCCAACACACATCAAGGGAATAATACTCATGACCAGTTCCCCTTATAAAAACCAGGCAACGATCACACTGGCTGCTGCCAATGCCCTCATCCAAAACGTCTTGAACACAGGCAAGGCCCAAGGCCTTCATCTTTCCGTTGCCGTAACGGATGCAGGCGGACATCTTCAAGCCTTTGGAAGAAGTGATCTTGCTGCCTTTCTGACAGTCGATA
The DNA here is from genome assembly GCF_002003665.1 of Bombella intestini. Lineage (GTDB taxonomy): Bacteria > Pseudomonadota > Alphaproteobacteria > Acetobacterales > Acetobacteraceae > Bombella > Bombella intestini. Next base: position 132,838 of record NZ_JATM01000002.1, on the reverse strand, counting down.
TCTCCCAAGATAAAGCCTGGACAGCCTGCTCATTCGGGCAGCCAACACATGTCTGGAATCAACTGGTTCAAGACCCTCACATGGCTCCCATAACCGGCCGGGCACGGCTGGTCGCTGTAGGAGGTGGATACCCTATCATCGCAGATGGTCAGGTCATTGGTGGCCTTGGTGTTTCAGGCGGGACACACGAACAAGACAGTAACATGGCCGAACAGGCCCTGAAGAGTCTGGGATTCGATCTACCCTGAAAAATACTTCAGAATAAAATCTGAACGCTATCGCGGACTTGTTGCCGAAGGGATAGTTCGAATAAAAGGAGGGTCATGTTGCCACAGATAGGGACCCTCCAATGCCTCAGATGACTATTGCCATAGGCGTGAGGGAAGACAATCTAATCCCCGCTCTAGTCTCCATAAAATCAATACTGGAAACAACCCGGAATAATCGAGCGTTGGCTTTTGCCATCTTTCATGATGGCATCAATGAACAGATCACCAATCTGGTGAAGATGTTTCTATCCTCTTTCGAGGTGGATTTTTCCCTCATCAACATGCCTCGCATCCTTGCTGGTTTTACCTATAAGGACATCATCTGCGAGTACTTGCTCTACCCCCTCCTCATCCCCCAATATTTTACCTCACGCAATTTCATATTGAGCATCGGGGCAGGCTCGCTGGTGCGGGGGGATGTCCTATCGCTGCTGGAGCAATTCCCCACCGAGAAAAAAATCGGGGCTGTCCGCTGTATGTACCATGCCCATACAGCCCTTAATCGCTTTCATAAACTTACCGACACGGCCCGGACTGTTCTCCAGATAGAGAACACAGACCGTTACTTTAGTCGCAACGTGCTTCTTTTCAACAGGCAGGCCATCTCAACAGAAGAAAGTCAGGCCTGTATCCAGCTACTAGACGAGACATGGCATACTAAAGATGAAGCTATTTTGAATTACCTCTTCCATAACTCCCTGCATCTCTTCCCACAGGAGTGGAACTTCCAGATGCCCCTCTTCTCGGAACCAGATAAGGCCTTTACCCCCTCCTGCCGCCAAGCCATTGCCGAAAGCCGCCACACCATCAAGCTTGGCCAATTTTCTAGCTTTCTCAACCCGGATGACATGGATGCCGCTCTAAAACAGACCAATGACCTTGTCCAAGAATATAAGAAGACAGCTCTCTCCGTCATACATGATACTCAGAACAAGCTGGCGCATCTCCTATTCGACCCCATGTGGACAACGCTTGAAAAGATCACATAACACCCCGTCTTACGCCCTGCCCGATCTCATTGCGCTTTCTCAGGTTACCCCATCATGAAGACCGTCCCCATTGTCATGTCTCTGGACAAGGCCTATGTCATCCCCGCCATTGCCACGATACGGTCTGTGCTCGACTCGGTGTCTGACAAAAGCCGCATACCGTTCATCATATTCCACAAAGAGCTAGACCCCTTCACCATCAAGGTCATGACATCTTTGGTAAACGATGCTGGCGGGACAATATCATTTACAAATGTCCAGCAGCATTTTGTAGATTACCAGCTCTCCACAGAAGAAATGTACTATGCGCTGCTCATACCGAGGATAATGACAGACTATGAATTCGTCTTCTTTCTAGATGCCGATCTCATCGTGACTGGCGACATTCTTTCGCTCATCCACGAAATGCCAAAAGATAAAAAAATTGGGGCCGTGCGCTGTTTTTTCCGCAACACGATTCTCCCCGATGACTCACCAGCCGAGCTACATCAGCAAACACGCGAGACCGGACTAACTGATACACGCCGCTATTTCAATGCTGGCCTCATGCTCTTCAACATGAAAAACATAACCCAGTGGGACAGTAACCGCTGCTTCCAGTTCATCAAAGAACACTGGACAGGACATGCCGAAAGCATCCTCAATGTAGTGTTCCACGAGTCCGTGCATTTTTTCTCAACCCGCTGGAACTTCGCCATGACGTTCATCTCCGAGATGGCCATGCCCTTCCAGCCGGATGTGCGGGACGATGTCGATGAAAGTAGAAAGAACATTCAGGTGCAGCATTTCCTGTATGTATCCAAACCGTGGCACAAATATCATTATCAGCTGCTAGCGGTAGCCGGATGCCCAGCACTCACCCAGTATCTCCAAAATTACAAGCAAACCCTCCGCACCGCCATGAATGATGTCTCCAACCGGGCAGCCCGCTTTATCTATGGCCCCTCATGGCAGGCTACAAAAGCTTATTTGAACCCTGAAGAAACACTCCAGCTGCCATAAAAAACGCCACCGTGAAAACACGGTGGCGTCTTCCGCAGCTTTGTCCAGAGAGACACGGCCCCCGAAAGGGCCGGCCACCTTCCCCTTACTGGAACAGGGAAAGAATGTTCTGAGACTGACCATTGGCAATGGAGAGAGACTTAATGCCAAGGGACTGCTTGGTCTGCAGGGAGGTCAGCTTAGCGGACTCAGCAGACATATCAGCATCTGTCAGGGCACCAGAGGCAGCCGTCAGGGAGTCAGAAGACTTCTGGCCATAGGAGCTCATAGTGTCGATGGTCTGCTGGTTAGAACCCAGATCAGACGTAACGTTCGTCATGGCAACAATGGCCTTCTGAACACGCCCGACCATAGCAGCAACAGCCTCGGTCGGATCCTTACCAGCGTAGGCAAGTGCAACACCAGTGGATGTTGTTGTCAGGAAGTTATTGGAGGTCGGGTCACCTTCAGCCTGACCATTGGTTGTCAGACCCAGAACATCTGTCAGCGTAGCGCCGGACCCACCAGTCGTAGAAGCAATCAGGCTGCCATAGCCTGTCAGTGTCTGTGTATCACCCTGGAGACCTGTAACAAAGGTCAGGCTGTTGGCGGTGATACCCAGGCTTGTGCTGGTGCTAGCAGCTGTACCACCGAACAGCAGGTTGATCCCCTTTGTCGTAGCGTTGCGAGCAATGGTATCAATGCTCTTCATGTAGCCTGTCAGCTCCTTGTCGAGCTGGCCCAAGGAGGACTCGTTGCCCATGTTGTTACCAACAGTGGTAACAGCATTCTGGACGTTCTGCAGAATGTTGATGATGCTGTTAGCAGCAGAGTTTGTGGAGCTGACAATCTGGGAAGCATAGCTCAGACCATCATTAACAGCGCTCTGACCAGCAATATCACCCCCGATCTGGGAGGAAATACCGAAAGCAGCCGGGTTATCAGAAGCGTTAGCAACTTTCTTACCGGTGGAGACGGCATTTTCTGTCTTAGCCAGATCGCTCTGCGTGGTGTTCAGTGTTTCCAGAGCAACCATTGAGGACTGGTTGGTATTGATAGAAAGACTCACAGTCTTTTCTCCTTGCACATCTGTATTACAAAACAACGATCTCGTCGTTGACAGATGAATAGAAACACAGAAACCTTACATGTTTCTTACAAAGGACATTTCAAAATAACGGGGCAAAGAAAAATACCGCTCTTTAGCCATCAGATTCATTTTTCCGTAAATAAGGCCTTGGGCTGCGCAGCCGCCCCGGGACAGGCACAACAATCTGATCAGAGAAATGAGGGGCAGACTCTTCCTCTAGTTGAGCAGATTCAACCACTTTGGTTTGCTCAAGAGCTTTCTGCTGTTTTTCCAACTGCTCTTCTAGCTGGTGCAGCATAGCCTTGGCTGCTTCCACCACACCATTTAGATCAGATTCCTGCTTTTCCGAATGTGCCAGAACACCAGACAGAGACTCGGCAGTCTCTTTCGTCATTTTCTGCTGGTCGATAAGATCTTCTTCTACATTGCGGGCACGCTCCAGCAAGACAGACAAACGCCTGTCTCCCTGTGTCACCTCATGCCGGACACGCTCGAACATATGATTCATCTGCTCTGTCGAGGCATCAAGCGTAGCAACCATCTCATTCAACGCTGTGTAGGAGTCCCGAATAACACCCAGCCGCCGGACGATAAGGCGTGAGCTGATAATCCCGGCTATCAGGACAACCATCAAAAGAATCTCGATGATGAGCTGACTATTGTTCAGAAGCATGATGTCCCCTCTGTTCTGCTGACTGCTGCTCCACCGAAATGGAACCAAGAGACGCCAGCAGCTCCGGCGTCAGATCTTCTTCCAGCGGGATGAGACGCTGATCTATCCGGACAGCCTGCATCCGGTGCAACCGGCCCAGCGTGCCTTCAAAAATTGGTGTTCCATCACATTCCATCCTGACAGAATGTGGGGTTTCTCCCTTGTTTGGCAGGTGGAGGACACTCCCTTTCTTCAACGCCAGAATCTGGGAGAGCGGGAAAAACGCCGTCTCGAACACAGTCGAAACGGTCACGCTTGTTTCCATGATTTCGGAAATGAGATGATTTTCCCATATGGAGTCATTACCGAAATTTTCCCCCATAAACTGCTGGGAAAGTTTCTCTCTTACAGGCTCCAGCGTGGCATAAGGGATGACGATATCCATATCCCCGCTCCTGTCGCCCATATCAATATGGAACCGAGCCGCAATAGCTGCATTGGAGGGGCGAGCAATCACCGCCAGACTGGAGCTAATCTCCAACCTTTCAAAAGTCAGATCAACCTTGCCGACCGGGGCAAAGGCCTCGGACAAATCCGCCAATGTAATGACGATCAGCTTTTCAATAAGGGCTCTTTCAAGAGCTGTATGGGGGCGATTCTCAATAATCTTCGGGCCAGCCCCCCGTTCTCCGCCCATCAATATGTCCACAATGGAATAAGACAAGGACGAATCAACAACGACCAGCCCGTAGTTTCGCCACTGCTCCGCCCGGAAAACCGAGAACAAAGAGGAAGACGGCACTTCACCCATGTAATCCCCAAAACGCAGGGACCGCATGTTCTCCATGGTAATATCGACATTATCATTGGTAAAGCCACGCAATGTCGAAGAAAGAAACCGCACGAGCCGGTCAAACACATTCTCCAGCATGGGCATGCGCTCATAGGCTACAAAACCAGCCTTAATGATGCGCTCCATCCCGCTTTCTTCTCGCATGGCAGAGCCGGAAAATGCATTACCGAGCATGGCATCAATAGCGGACTGGTCCAACGCATGGCCGTCCTCTTCACCATCATCCCCCTCATGCGCAGCGACCCCGGAGGAGGAGACATCTTCCTCTTCCGGGGTATTATTCCATGCGGCATGGTCTTCTGTGTCCGGGCTGGGCTGCTCCACTCCCTGCCCTTCTGTCAAGCCAGACTGATCAGCCTGTGCCTGCTCCTCTTCATCCGCCATTGAGTCCAGATCCACCTTACTGGGTTAGAAGTTCCGTAATATAAATGTTTGTGACATTCAGCGGGGCAAAGGCCACACGTAGGCGTCTCAGCAACGCTTCCCTCAGGCGATAAAAGCCACTGCCGTGCAGGTCCTGCGGGCGACTTTCATGCAGATATGTCTGAAAAATATCCTGCACCTCAGGAATACGCCCCTGAAGAGCTGCCAAAGTGTCGGCGCCTTCCACCTCTACGCTGGCTGTCATCTTGACATAAACCGTCCGTCCGGCACCGTTATCCAGATTTGCCGTTGCGGAAGGAACAGACAGAAGAAGGCGGTGTGAAGCCGCCTCCTTTCCCTCTGCTGCCGCAGCCTTGGTCGCAGACTTCCCGCCACCACCAAACGGCGGAAGATGGGCTTGCCAAGCTCCCACGCCCCCGCCAATCAACAGCAGGGGCACGGCGGCCAGAATGGCCATTTTCTTCTTGGAAAAGCCTTTCTTTCCGTCAGTCGTGATGCCTGTTTCATCGCCTCCAACTGCCGAAGGGTCTGCCTCTTCACTCATGCCATTCCGCTCCGTTCTTAATCCTGATGGACCGGTTGTCTGGCCACATTTTCTACAAGACGGCGTCCCTCCATCTCACCAGCCATAGCTGTTACACCCAGACCGGCAGAAACGGGTATGCTGGCTTCTCGGATGGCCTGCTGGACAGGTGCAACCTCATCCTCTGCACGGGCACCAAGTGGCAGGAAGGCTTCTTCATTCAGCCGATAGCCCATGCCCCAACTCGTGATGAAAGGCTTCTGAATCCCTCTTGCGCGCAGTTTCTGGCGAATACGGCAAACCATCACATCAATGGTCTTGCTGATAGGCTTTTCCCGTCCAGCATACAGGGTAGATAGGATGGCCGCCTTGTTCAGCAGGCTACCCCGACGGCGTACCATAAGGGACATAATGTCATATTCACCCTGCGTCAGCGGCAGAAGCTCATCATCCACCAGCACCTCACGGGTATCTTCCTTCACCGTCAAACGACCCACCGTGATGATCTGACTGGTCACGCCATGATCCATAACACGCCGGACAATGGCCTTTAGACGTGCAAGAAGTTCCACCGGCCCGACTGTAATAGGCACGCAGTCATCTGCACCAGCGGCGAGGGCCTCGGCCACATTATGGGCTGTAAGGTTTCGTGCAATGACCAAAATTGGCAGGCTGAAGCGGTTATTACGAATCGTGCGGATTAGCAACGGGTCTGGGTTAGTCTGCTGAATGACAGCCACATCGGACTGATCATTACGCAGGGCACTCAGCACACCCTCCCGTCCGGAAATACGCAGAAAGATTCCTCCTTCGGAAACAGCTTCAGACAGAGTGGAGCAGGGCCGTCCGTCCATGTTCTTCGGACTATCACCAACGCAAATCAATCTCATGGCAGTTTTCCTTTTTTTCATCGTTCTACGTCTCCTACTATCAAGGCATAATGCTAACGTGACATTAAAATATCCTTCCATATTTTAAATGCAATTAGAATATTCCTTTAAACAAAGAGAAAAATTGCCACAAACCCTATCACATCAAGGCCTTTTTATGTCCTTTTTAAAAAGTCCTGCTCTCACTTTTCCCTTGACGTCAACCCTCCCTGTTAATGAACTGGACATCTCCACAACCCAGTCACGGAAGGGGACCACACATGGCCCACATCCATCTCATCAACGGTGCAAAAGCTTTTGCCCACTCCGCAGGAAAGCTGAACCAAACCCTCCAGAACCTTGCTGCGACCTGCCTGCACGATCATGGCTTATCTGTCAGTCAGACTGTCATTGATGAGGGCTATGATGTTGAGGACGAAATTAAGGCCTTTCAGAAAGCAGAGACCGTCATCTACCAATTCCCTGGCTGGTGGATGGGCACACCGTGGCCTCTAAAGAAATATATGGATAACGTCTTCACACAGGCTCATGGCGTATTTTACAGCAACGATGGCCGCAGCCGGCACGATCCCTCAAAACATTATGGGGACGGTGGTCTGCTACAGGGTAAACGCTTCATGGTCTCCACCACATGGAATGCCCCTCTCGAGGCCTTTGAGGATAAAGACCAGTTCTTCGGGGGCGGTGGAATCGACGCCGTGCTGTTTCCCTTTTATCGGGCACATGCCTTTCTCGGCATGCAAAAGCTACCCACCTTTCTAGCAACCGACGTAATGAAAAATCCGAATGTGGAGGCTATAAAGGCCGCTTACCGCCGCCACATCGAACAGGTTATCATCACCCCATAAACTGTCAGGTCAGGAAGATCAGACACCGGAGGCAAAGCCATGTCCTGCACCCAGCTTTCTGCCCTTCAAGCGGCAGTCCTCCGTCATTGCCCGGAAAAGGTCACGCATACAGCGTTCGACTTCCTGACCCTCTACCGCACTGAAACAGTGACGGACCCTGTTCTGGTCGTTTATGAACCCCGCATCTATATTGTCGTACAGGGAGAGAAAATTCTCCACCTCCATGACCACCCCCTATCTTACGGTGAAGGCCAGTATCTGATCTCCACACTGGACCTTCCCGTCTCTGGCCAGATCACTCATGCCTCGGTAGACACTCCTTATCTAGCCCTATGTGTCAGCTTCTCTCCGACAGAAATGGAACAACTCCTTTGGGAGAGTCGGGCTACCGTGCCTCAACAAACCCGGACACTAGCCCTGCCAGAAGAAAACATCTCCCCTGTCTCTGCTATGGGGGTAAGCCAGATAACCGATAGCCTGCTAAATGCCCTGCTACGACTGGTCGAGTTACTCGCTAAAGACGGCGACCAGACATTTCTGGCCCAGCTCTACAAAAAGGAGCTGCTCTATCTTTTTCTGCATGGCCAGCAAGGCCATATCCTCCAGTCGGTGGCACGTGGAACAAGTGACCTTTCCCGCATTAACCGGGCTATCAGCCATCTGCGTCTGCATTTTCAAAAACGGTTCGAAATCAGCACACTGGTCAAGATAGCCGGAATGGGACAATCCAACTTCTATAAACGCTTCGGCGAACTAACAGGCATGACGCCCGTCCAATACCGGACCAAAATTCGCTTACAAGAAGCACGCCGCCTGATGGTGCATGAGGGCATGAAGGCCGCCAGTGCGGGGTTTCAGGTAGGCTATGATAGCCCCTCCCAATTCAGCCGTGATTACAAAAAAATCTTTGGCCGTCCCCCACAGTCGGACCTCAACCATATCCGGCGCATAGGTGTGGAAACCTACAAAAAGCAGCATGAAGATGTTTGGTTCTAAAATACGCACCAAACATCCCCCTGCATGATTGAACACAAAATAGACACATCGCAGACTCACAGTCGATCCGTCTCATAGCTGCTTTTCCTGAGAAGGGATCGTTCCATGCGTACCATTGGTTTTGCCTGTAACTCTGCTGAAGAAGCTCTCACCCCCTTCCATTTCGACCGCCGCTCTCCACGTCCCAACGATGTGGTGATGGAGATCCTCTATTGTGGTGTTTGTCATTCCGACCTGCATTGGGCACGCAATGACTGGGGACAAACAATTTACCCCGCCGTCCCGGGGCACGAGATCATAGGGCGTGTCATTAGTGTTGGGCCGGATGTTACCCATCACAAAGTCGGCGACATTGTTGCGGTTGGCTGCATGGTTGATAGCTGCCAAACATGCGACCAATGCCGAAAAGGGGAAGAACAATATTGCCGTGAAGGAATGTGCGGCGGCACATATGGCGGCATGGATGCCGTGGAGAAAACCCCCAACATGGGCGGCTACTCCAAACATCTAGTCGCCCGTGAAGAATTTGTGCTGAAGGTACCCAAAGGGCTGGATATTTCCAGAGCCGCACCACTGGTTTGTGCGGGTGTCACGACATGGTCGCCACTTCGTACATGGCAGGTTGGGCCGGGCAAACGAGTAGCCGTGATCGGTTTTGGCGGATTGGGACAGATGGCCGTAAAACTGGCTGTTGCCCTAGGGGCCGAAGTCACCGTCCTCTCCCGCAGCCACGCAAAAGAGCAAGAAGCCCTTGCGCTAGGCGCCAAAAGAGTACTGGTTTCCACCGATGAAACAGAAATGAAAAAAGCGGCCCATAGTCTGGACCTCATTCTCAACACCACCCCGGTGAAACACGATGTCACCCCCTATCTGCCTCTGCTAGATGTAGATGGCACAATCGTCATGATCGGGCAGATCGGCCCCATGCCGGAAAGTTCCAGCGTGCCGCTTATTTACGGCCGCCGCCGTGTGGCTGGCTCCTTCATCGGGAGCATCCGTGAAACACAAGAGGTTCTGAATTTTTGCGCTAGCAAAAACATCCTACCAGAAACGAAGATGATCCCCATTCAGGACGTCAACAAAGCGTTTGAACATCTCGAAAAAGGTGACACATATTACCGTTTCGTCATCGACATGAGTACATTGACAGTAGATTGATCATCCAATCCGCCCCACCCCAACCTCGGGTGGGGCGGGCCCATGTCATTTCCCTGCCAAAACCGCCTCTAAATACAGGCCTGTTCTGCTAGCGGGATTCCGGGCTACCTCTTCCGGCGGGCCGGAAGCAATAATCTTCCCGCCCTTTTCCCCACTGCCGGGGCCGATGTCGATCACCCAGTCACTCGCCGCCGCTACACGCATGTTATGTTCGGTCACCACCACGCTATGCCCCTGCTCCACCAGCGACTGAAGCTGCCCCAGCAACCTATCCGTATCGGAGGGGTGTAGGCCGGTCGTAGGTTCATCCAGAATATAGAGCATGGGGGCGGGCCGGCGCTTCTGTAGCTCTGTTGCCAGTTTGAGCCGCTGCGCCTCGCCGCCGGAAAGTTCCGGTGCGGGCTGGCCAAGGCGGAGATAGCCAAGGCCGGACTGCTCCAACGTTTCCAAACCACGAACCAATGCACCATCGCCAGCAAAGAAGGTGCAAGCCTCTTCCACTGTCATAGCCAGCACATCAGCGATGTTTTTCTCCCGCAACGTGATGGCGAGCACCTCGTCCTTATAGCGTGCCCCATGGCAGACCGGGCAAGGAGCCTCCACACCGGGCATGAAGAGCAAACCAACCGAGACCGTTCCCAACCCCTCGCAATGCGGGCACCGCCCCTTGGTCACATTAAAGCTAAAGCAGCTTTCATCCAGCTTCGCCTTGCGTGCCGCGTCCGTAGCCGCAAAAAGTTTGCGTATCTGGTCAAAAATGCCCGTGTAAGTGGCCAGATTAGAACGTGACGTCCGCCCGATAGGCTTCTGCGTAATAATGGCCAGACGCCGGACATGCTCCAGCCCCGCAACGACACACCCCTCCGGCTGGGCCTCCACACCCTCATCCGCCAGCAGCGTGGTATCATCACCATCCTGCGGTTCGTCCGCTTCCTCGACCTTCTGGCCCAGCGCACGCCCCAAAAGACTCACCAGAGCCTGACTGATCAGACTGGACTTGCCAGAACCAGAAACACCCGTCACGCTCACCAGAACACCAAGCGGCAGCTTCAGAGACAGGTCCTTCATGTTCCGCCATGTGATGCCCTCAAGCTGAAGCCACCGCTCCACCTGCCGACCAGACTCACGCTCCAAAGGCGGCGGGGCAAAGAGATAAGGCCGTGTACGGGAGGCTTCCACCTGCCGGAGGCCATCCGGTGGCCCACTGTAAAGAACCTGCCCACCATGACTGCCCGCCCCGGGGCCGATATCCACCAACCAATCCGCTCGCCGCATAACGACAGGATCATGCTCTACGACCAACAGGGAGTTTCCAGCCCGGGGCAGACGGGCCAGCACATTCAGCAAGGCCTCAATATCCGCTGGATGCAGTCCGGCAGCGGGTTCATCCAGCACATAGGCCACGCCAAACAGGGCAGAATGAACCTGCGTCCCCAACCGTAAACGCTGATATTCGCCGGGAGAAAGACTATCTACAGTCCGGTCCGTCTGCAGATAACCCAGCCCTAGCTCCAGCAAAATCTCCAGCCGCCGGAGTAAAGATGTACCGATCTCCTCAATCACACGCCCCTGAGCATCGCCCCGCCGCTCCCTTGCCAGCTGGTCTTTCAGCACGGCATGAAGCTGTTCCAGAGGCAGATGGAACAAAGCGGCAATATCCTGCCCTGCGAACGTCACGGCCAGAGCCTCAGGCTTTAAACGGGCACCGTGACAGACCGGGCAGCGCGTCGCCTGCATGAAGGCCGCCGCACGGGCACGCATCTTCGCACTCTTGGAGCCGTGAAAACTCTGCATCACGTGGCGGCGTGCGCTGGCGAAGGTACCCTGATAGGTCGCCGGTTCTCCCCTCTTGATGGCCGCCTGACTCTCAACATAGTTCAGGCCCCGGTAGATCGGTTCTGTCGGGGTGTCATCCGTGTATAGAATCCAATCCCGTGTTTCCTTGGGCAGGTCCTGCCAAGGTGTATCCAGATCGACCCCACGCATCATGAGAATGTCCCGCAGGTTCTGCCCCTGCCACGCACCGGGCCATGCGGCCACAGCTTTTTCCCGCAAAGTCAGTGTCGGGTCGGGCACCATCTTTTCTTCCACGACATCATAGAGCCACCCCGTACCCTGACAGCGTGGACAGGCTCCCTGCGGCGTATTGGCGGAAAAGTCGTCACTCTCCAGCATGGGCGCACCAGCTGGATACGTCCCCGCCCGGGAATAAAGCATCCGCAACATATTGGAGAGAGTCGTCACACTGCCCACGGACGAACGACTGCTCGTGCCTGCCTGCTGTTGAAGGGCAATAACGGGCGGTAGCCCTTCGATGCTACGTATCTTCGGTGGGGGCAGCTGGTGGAACAACCTCCGTGCGTAAGGAGCGACCGTCTCCAGATACCGCCGCTGCGCCTCGGCATAGAGCGTCCCAAATGCCAGAGATGACTTGCCCGAGCCGGAAACACCGGTAAACACCACCAGACAACCCCGTGGTACCTCCAGCGAAACATCCTTCAGGTTATGCTCCTGCGCACCTTCTAGGCGGATCATGTCTTCTGGTTTCCGATAGTGAGAAGACTGATTATCTGATGGCGCCATAACCATATGCCCCTTCTGACCAGCTCCAGACATGATCGTCAGAACTGATCGTTATCATAAAAAAATACTAACATGCTTACTCTCAGTATAAAATGGACCATTTGATAGATAAACAATACTTTTTAAATATTTTTATAATAAAAAACACTTAATTTATCACATAAATCGTAATTATTTAATTTTATACCTCAAACTTACTAATCTTATCTAATAAAAAATTATTCAGCTCTGTACTATCAGCCCCCCAATGGGCCCGCCTATGGCAATTAGGACAAAGAGCTGCCACAGATGCAGGATGATCGGGACCACCATCACTTAACTTATGAATATGATGTGCTTCGAGATATGGCTGCCCCAGTGCCGTAAAGAATGGAGCTTCCTTTTCACAGCTTTCACAACGTCCGCCCGAACGCGCTAAAACATACTCTCTGACAACCTTACTTCGTACCCGAACATCCTCTAAGGCTGCCCGTGCACTACTCACCTGCGGCGTGCTAGCTGCTTGTAAGGCACGTTCTCTCAAATCAGTTAAAGAAATCTTAGAAACGACCTCTACCGCTTGATCTTCCATCTCTACTAGGAAGTCTTTTTGTGGTACTAAGACAAAAACAATCGCTTTTCGCTTTTGCCCCGTTATATCTATCTGATCCTTAAACTCCCACCCACCACATACAAATATCCCCTCAAAACGAACCAACCCACCTTTTTTTGTCTGGTGGAATAGAAGAATATCTTTCCCATTCTGCACATGATCACGAATAGCTAAATTGCCACGCGACATGAGCATATCGCCGACCTGTCCCTGACCCGTATAATGAAATGTTCCATCGGGTAAAAAATCATCTTGGTATCCGACGTCACTACCACCCTGGCCAGTAAAAATAAAAATACCCGGAACATTCGCTGGAGTTGAAATGCCTCCCTGTTGCTGCCCTCCAAAACGAGCATGTATATCGTTTCGACGATGATAAGCTCTATGCAACTCAAAAGGCCATAACATGTATAATATGCTCCGTAGCACGCAATTAGAAATAAAATATTCTATTGCAAATACAAGTTCTATTTAGAAACGGAAAGAAAGGCCATACAATTTAAGAAGCAACAGAGCGCTCAACGACACGGAGTGTCCCCACCAATACAACCAACTTTTCAGGGAAAAACATCCTGGTGGAGGGGGTTGGATTCGAACCAACGTAGGCGTACGCCAGCGGATTTACAGTCCGCCCCCTTTAGCCACTCGGGCACCCCTCCGAACTCAGGATGTGCGTGTGATAATACGCATTTCTTACTATGTCAATGCGATCAAGAAAGATTATACAAAGGATTATGGCTAGAAAATCATCCTCCCGCCGTGTGGCACTGCCCGAGGCGCAAAATCTCTCCCGCAACCGCTCCCGCCGCAGCACGACCAAACACGGAGCCCCCGCTACTGGTAAAGGCTACTGGATCTACGGCCAGCATGCCGTGGAGGCTGCCCTCCTAAACCCAGCACGAATCATCTATAGCCTTCTTGCTACGAAGGAAGCCGCAGACTCCCTGCCCGACACAGCGCATCAGCCCCGCATCGTCAGCCGGGAAGAGCTGGATGCCCTCTGTGGGAAGGACGCCGTGCATCAGGGCGTCTGCCTAAATGTCGAACCGCTGGAAAATCCCGCCATTGTGGATGTCATCGACCGCCCCGGCCCCATTCTGGTGCTGGATCAGGTTACGGACCCCCGCAACATTGGGGCCATCTTGCGCTCGGCCGCTGCTTTCGGGGCCGCTGCCCTCCTAGTGCAGGACCGCCATACGCCCGATGAAACCGGTACCATGGCCAAAGCCGCCTCTGGCGGGCTAGATGTCGTGCCCATCATCCGGGAAACCAACATCTCCCGTGCTTTGCAAGGACTACAAAAGGCCGGATTCTGGGTTGTAGGGCTGGATGCAGGCGGCACCAGGCTAGACCGTAACCAGCTCGGCGACCGCCGTATCGCTCTGGTTCTGGGAGCCGAGGGAGCCGGTCTGCGCCGCCTGACACGGGAAACCTGCGATGAGATCGCCTCAATCTACATGTCCGGCCCGATGGAGAGCCTGAACGTCTCCAACGCTTCCGCCGTAGCCCTGTACGAGCTGACCCGCCCGCTAGACTAATACCCTCCTACAAAAACGGGGTGGGACCGGAAATACCAGTCGCCACCCCGCTTTCAGGCGATATTATCAGCCCATCACTTGGCGAACGGATAATCCGTATAGCCCTTGGCTCCAATCGGGCCGTACCATGTCGCCATGTCATCATCCTGAAGCGGCAAATCATCCTTCAGACGGCGCACGAGGTCCGGGTTCGCAATGTAGGCACGACCAAAGCTGATAGCATCAGCTTTACCCTCCGCCACGGCCTTCAGGGCCTCATCCCGTGTATATTCCTGATTCAGCACCAACGGACGGGTAAAGACCTTACGGATTTCCGGTGACAATTTCGGCTGTTCCGTAGCCCCAGCAAATGTGAAGGTGCTGGACGGGTTGGACTCACGGAGTTCCAACCACGCCACGCCCAGATCATTCAGCATCTTTGCCGCCGGGATGAAGACAGCTTCTGGGTTGCTATCAATCGTGCCCTGCACTTCCCCATTCGGAGAAAGACGGACGCCGACATGTTCGGCCCCAACTTCCTTGATGACAGCTTCCGTCACCTCACGCAGCAGGCGCAGACGATTCTCAACAGACCCGCCGTAAGCGTCCGTCCGGTGATTAGTGCTGTCCCGCAGGAACTCATCCAGCAGATAGCCATTGGCAGAATGAATCTGCACACCATCAAAACCGGCCTTCATCGCATTGCGGGCCGCATGGGCATAGCTTTCCACAATCCCCGGAATCTCATCCAGACGCAGCGCACGGGCTTCCTCATAAGGGGCCTTGCCCTCATAAGTATGAATATGCCCCGGTGCCGTTGAGGGAGACGGTGCCACTGGCTGCTCGCCTGTAACGGAGGAATGAACCATCCGCCCCATGTGCCAGAGCTGGCAGACAATCTTGCCGCCCTTTTCATGCACGGCATCGGTAACGGCCTTCCAGCCCTTCACCTGCTCCTCATTCCAGATACCCGTGGCATAGGCCCAGCCAAGACCCTGACGGGAAATACCCACCGCCTCGGAGATAATCAGGCCAGCACTTGCTCGTTGAGCATAATACTCTGCCATGATGGATGTCGGTACGGCATCTTTGCCTGCCCGTGCCCGTGTAAGCGGTGCCATGACGACACGATTAGCCGCCTTGATGGACCCGAAGGAAATGGAGTCGAAAAGTGTTGGCATGGTGTTTTCTCCTGAAAAACATAACCAGACAGATAACAGAGACGGAGACACACGGTGTCCCTCCCGTTCTTTTCAAACGCTAACACTTCCTTTTCGTTCCATCAACATGGAACAATGAAATTTGTTCCATATGAATAAAACTATAAAACCTTGA
Source organism: Bombella intestini (assembly GCF_002003665.1). GTDB lineage: Bacteria > Pseudomonadota > Alphaproteobacteria > Acetobacterales > Acetobacteraceae > Bombella > Bombella intestini. The sequence goes on along the minus strand of NZ_JATM01000002.1, from coordinate 117,178 downwards.
CAAACAGCCCTCCGACTCCCGATACACGCTCTCATGGCTGCGCTGTATCACCACCCCGCCCCGGAAGACATCACTCTCCTCCCCCTGCTACGGGCCGTAGCAGACCCTGTCCGTCTAGGCATCATCTGCCATCTGCACAGTCTGGGCGAGGCTAACTGCACGACCCTTCTGCGTGGCAGGCCAAAATCCAGCATGTCGCATCATTTTCAGGTCCTGCGAGAGGCCGGCATCCTGCACACCCGTGTGGAAGGGGTCCAGCACCACAACACACTCCGTCTTGATGTGTTGGAAGAACGCTTCCCCGGCCTAATGACCTCCATCCTACGGGAATGTCCTACCTCTCTACCAGAGAACGGCTGAGCCATCGCCAGCCTGTCCTCATGGTCTCGTGCCATCACTGTTCAGCAGGGTTTGCTACTGTCAATTCTGCCACAAGGCGGGCCTGCTCTGGCTGCCACAGTAGAATACGGGCATTTCCCTGCCCATCTCGCAACGTAACAGCTAACGCACCATCAGGACGGGCCGTAACAGCCATAACCTGTTCACCCACATGACGAGGCAATTTCAGCAAAGCTGGTCCTGCCAATGACGATGGCCCCGCCATTGTCTGCACTGCAGACGGAGCCGAAGGTGACGCTGAGTGATTCATCATGCGATGAATGATGATCCCCACCAGCAAGACCGTCCCCAGAATAATCATCACCCCCATGATGATGACAGCCGCCACCAGAGCTTTAGGGGTACGAGGCGGGTTCGACTCGCTGTTTTGCCCCGGCTCGACTAGATTAGGGGACATGTCCGACTCATTCATTTCCGATTCTCTCCCAGCGGATGCACCCGCACTCTTCTCTTTCACCATCACGCACGAGCAAGCGGGGCAGCGGGCTGACCGTATGCTAGCCGATGCCATCGGTACCCTGTCCCGCTCCCGTGTTAAAGCTCTGATCGAAACAGGGCACCTTACCTGCAACGGCACGCCCCGGCGAGACCCTGCCTTCACCCTGCGTGAGGGGATGCAGCTAGAACTACGCCTTCCCCCGCCAGAACCCGCCCGCCCACAAGCAGAAAGCATCCCTCTGGACATCCTCTTTGAGGACAGAGACCTTATTGTGCTGGATAAACCAGCCGGATTGGTCGTGCATCCCGCTCCCGGCAATGAAACGGGCACTCTCGTCAACGCCCTTCTCGGCCATTGCGGGCCGGATTTTGAAGGCATTGGCGGCGAGAAACGCCCCGGCATTGTCCACCGACTGGACAAGGATACATCCGGCGTGATGGTTGTAGCCAAAACCCCCCTCGCCCATGAGGCCCTATCCGAGGCCTTCGCCAACCGCACAATGGAACGGGCTTACCTCGCTCTAGCATGGGGGCTTCTTCCCCCCTCAGGCGAATTTGAAGGGGCCATCGGTCGCGACAAACGGGACCGTAAACGCATGGCTGTAGTCACCCAAGGCGGCAAACACGCCCTGACACGCTTCACGACAAAAGAGACCTTCCATGCTGGTGTGTCCCTTGTGGAATGTCGGTTAGCAACCGGGCGGACCCATCAGATCCGGGTTCATCTCTCCCATAATGGGCATCCCTTGCTGGGCGACCCTGTCTATCTGCGCCGTGTACCAGCTGCCGCCCGCAAACTACCCGTAGATGTGCGCCACCAAGCCCTCGACTTCCCCCGGCAAGCTCTACATGCCGCCACGTTGGGTTTCATCCACCCACGAACAAAGGAAGAACTGCATTTCTCTGCACCTCTTCCGGACGACCTCCAAGCTCTGATAATGGCTCTTTCAGAAGGGTGACTTACATAACTTTTTATTAAGTTTGACTTCTTGAATGAATCAATTAGAGAATTATAGGACAAGAAGCGTCCCATAAAGAATGAACATGTCTCTATTGCCATATTTGCGATAGAGATACGAGCAGACCAGCATTAGGATGGACGGGCTGGTCTCATCGTTCCTGTGGTGAAGGGGCTGGTCCGGTTTACCTGCCTTTTCATCAGCCGGGTGCAAGGAGTCGAAATCGTATGAAGTCTCCCTCAACTCTTCCCGCTATCGGTCCAGAGACCAACCTTTCCCGTTATCTTCAGGAAATCCGGCGGTTCCCTCTTCTCACTTCCGAACAAGAATTAGCCCTTGCCCGCCGCTGGCGCGACAAGCATGACAGCACTGCCGCTCATGAGCTGGTCACGTCACATCTGCGTCTCGTTGCCAAAATCGCCATGAGTTACCGGGGCTATGGCCTGCCCGTTAGCGAGCTGATCAGCGAGGGCAATATCGGCATGATGCAGGCTGTCCGCCGTTTTGACCCAGAACGGGGCTTCCGTCTGGCAACCTATGCCATGTGGTGGATCCGTGCGGCCATTCAGGAATATATCCTCCATAGCTGGTCTCTAGTGAAGATGGGAACGACCGCTGCCCAGAAGAAGCTCTTCTTCAATCTTCGCCGCCTCAAGGGGCAGATGCAGGCTTACGAGGAAGGCGACCTCCAGCCGGAGCAGATCGACCATATCGCCAAGACCCTTGGCGTGCCGGAGCAGGATGTCATCTCCATGAACCGCCGCCTCACAGCACCGGACCACAGCCTAAATGCCCCGCTGCGTGTGGATGGTGAACAGGAATGGCAGGACTGGCTGGTAGACCAGAACGAAAATCAGGAAGACACGCTGGCCGAGAGCGAGGACATGGCCGGTCGCAAGGCCCTTCTAACCGAAGCCATGCAGACCCTCAATGAGCGTGAACGCCACATTCTGACAGAACGCCGCCTGAAGGAAGACCCTTCCACACTGGAGGAACTCTCCCATCATTATGGCGTCTCCCGTGAACGCATCCGCCAGATTGAAGCCCGCGCTATGGAGAAACTCCAAAAAGCCATGGCGTCTGCCGTCAAGGAACGGCGCAAAGAACAGGGATTCTCTGATGAGTCGGAAGACAACCCCAAAGCCTGAGTCTTTTCCCCTTTTTGAAACCCGGTAAATGTTCCGGGCAGAACGCAGTAAGGAGTTCGTTCCTGCTGCGTTTTTTATATGGCGAACCTCCAACAAACATAAAAAAAGGCGATGCCCCGAAGGACACCGCCTCTTCCGTAACAACCAGCAAAGCTGATCTTACTTGGCGCGCAGCACCTCAACACCCGGAAGGGTCTTACCCTCCAGCCATTCGAGGAAGGCACCGCCAGCCGTGGAGACATAGCTCATACGGTCGGCTACGCCAGCGTGACGCAGAGCGGAAACGGTGTCACCACCGCCAGCCACCGTCAGCAGCTTGCCTTCTTCAGTCAGCTTGGCAGCGGCACGAGCCACTTCCACAGTTGCCTTATCGAACGGTGCAATCTCGAAAGCACCCAGCGGACCGTTCCAGACCAGAGTCTTCAGGTCGGCCAGATGTTTGGAGATCAGCTCAGCCGTCTTCGGCCCAGCATCAAGGATCATAGTGTCATCTGGCACCTTGTCCACCGGCACAACCTCAGAGGCAGCACCCGCCTTGAACTCACGAGCCACGACAGCATCAACCGGCAGAACCAGCTTGCAGCCTTTTTCCTTAGCGTGAGCAGCAATCTTGCGGGCTGTCTCATGCATGTCGGATTCCTGGAGGGACTTGCCGACCTTCACGCCTTCTGCAGCGAGGAAGGTGTTGGCCATAGCCCCACCGATGAACAGAACGTCCACCTTGTCCAGCACGTTGCCGATCAGGTCCAATTTCGTGGAGATCTTGGAACCACCGATCACAGCACCAACGGGACGCTTCGGACTTTCCAGCGCAGCAGAAAGAGCCTTCAGCTCGGCTTCCATCAGGCGGCCAGCATAAGCGGGCAGCAGATGGGCCACGCCCTCTGTAGAGGCATGGGCACGGTGAGCAGCAGAGAAGGCATCATCCACATAGATATCCCCGTTGGCAGCCAGTGCCTTGGAGAACTCAGGATCGTTCTTCTCTTCCTCAGCGTGGAAGCGTGTGTTCTCCAGCAGAAGAACATCACCATCCTTCAGCGCATCCACGGCTTCTTTAGCCTTGGGGCCTACGCAGTCCGTAGCGAAAGCAACCGGGCGACCCAGAAGCTCACCCAGACGTTTGCCAACAGGTGCCAGCGACATCTCAGGAACGACCTTGCCCTTGGGGCGGTCGAAGTGGCTGAGAAGGATGACCTTAGCCCCCTTCTCAGTCAGCTCACGGATGGTCGGCAGCACACGCTCGATACGGGTCGTATCGGTAATGGCACCCTCATGCATGGGAACATTCAGGTCAGCGCGGAGAAGTACGCGTTTGCCACGTACCTCCGCCTTATCAAGCGTGCGAAAAGCCATGATCAGAGTTTCCCGAACAGAGAAGCTGTGTCAGACATGCGGTTGGAGAAGCCCCACTCGTTATCGTACCATGCGCAGATACGAACCAGCTCACCACCGTCAACCAGTGCTGTCTGTGTAGCATCGAAGGTGGAGGAGAACGGAACGTGGTTGAAGTCGTGGCTCACCAGCGGCTCCGTGTTGTAGCCGAGGATGCCCTTCAGGCGGCCTTCAGAAGCCTGACGGAGAGCCTCGTTGACTTCCTCAACGGAAGACGGCTTACGCTTCGGCACGAAGTCCAGAGACACGAGGGACACGTTCGGCGTCGGCACGCGGATGGCTGTACCATCCAGCTTACCCTTAAGCTGCGGCAGAACCAGACCAACAGCACGGGCAGCGCCTGTGGATGTCGGAATGATGTTGACAGCAGCAGCACGGGCACGACGCGGGTCTTTGTGCAGTGTGTCGATGGTGCGCTGGTCACCCGTGTAGGAGTGAACGGTCACCATGTAACCACGCTCGATGCCGAATGTCTCATCCAGAACGGAAGCAACCGGGGAGAGACAGTTGGTCGTGCAGGAAGCGTTGGAAACAATGGTCATGCCCGGCTTCAGGGCATCATTGTTCACGCCGTACACGATTGTAGCGTCAGCATCTTTACCCGGAGCGGAGATCAGCACGTGCTTGGCACCGGCTGTCAGCAGGGCAGAAGCCTTGTCACGGGCCGTGAAGAGGCCTGTGCATTCCATGGCCACATCAACACCCTGAAGCGGAATCTCTTCCGGGTTGCGATGAGCTGTCACCTTGATGGGACCGATCGTGCGGCCCTGATGGGTCTTGATGAGCAGATCGCCATTGACGACCTCGACCTCAGCCGGCAGGCGACCGTGGACAGTGTCATATTTCAGAAGGTGAGCGTTGGCTTCCACAGAGCCGAGATCGTTGATCAGAACCGGCTCGACGTCAGTGCGTCCGCTTTCGATGATGCCACGAAGAACCAGACGCCCGATACGTCCGAACCCGTTGATTGCAATTTTAACGGCCATTGGTCGCTTCCTCCGTAATTGGTAGCTAAAGGACTTCTTATCCATAGCACCACTGCCAGAGAGGGACAGAGGGAAAATGAAGTTTTTAAAGCAGCCCTGCTTCCCTCTTGCGTCATGCCCCGCTTCCTGTAACTAATTGTTTTATGATGGCTCTTTTTGTCCCCCGCTCCATCCTGCGAGTCCGTTTTACCGTTATGCTCCTGCTGGCAGCGCCTCTCTGTGCCTGTAATCCTATCGATCAGCGCACATTTGATGCCCAGGCTGGCAGACCGCCCAAGACAGCGGCCCCACCGCTGCCAACCCCCGCCCCTGAAAAACCAGCCTTCCTTCAGATCGCTGGCGGCACACCGGAGCAGGACTACGGCCCAGCGGTAGAAAAAGCCACCAAACTGGCACTGAGCCGCAAAACGAACATCCTGTTTATCGTCCAAGGCATGGCTCCCATGCAGAAGACACCAGAGGCTGAAGCACAGTCCCTTCAGCATCTAACGCAGACTCTCGTCAATCCGGTTGCCAGCCATATTCTGGCTGCCGGGGCCCGCCCCATCCAGCTCGAGATGCGGGTCGGCTCCAACCCGACCCTTCAAAGCGACATGGTACGTATTTATGTTCGATAGGCTTCCCCGTCTTACCTGTGCCGTTCTTCTTAAGCAGGCAGACCGCAATCTGTCGGGATGGCTAGCATGGCATCTGGCCCTTGGGATTGAACATATCGCCATCATGGATAGCGGGGCCTTTGATGATGCCCGGCAGATTGTCCAGAGCCTCCGGCAAGACTGGCCCCTCTCGTGGCACCCGGTAGAAGCCGAGCCAAACCAGACTCCCGAAGAACATCGTCTGGAGATGACCCGGCAGGCCATTTCCCATTTGCACCACGTCACCCAAGCCATGCCGCAAGAGGTGGTTGACGAGGAAAACGGCGAAACCACCCCTGTGGATGACTGGGTCATCATTCTGGATGCAGATGAATATCTAGCCCCCAGCCGGGAACTGACCTCCCTACTATATCAGGCCAAGGACGAAACTACCGCCTTTGCTCTGCACTGGCGGATTTACGGTGATGCTGGCTTGCTTACGCCTCCACCGGGCCATGTCGTTGCCAATCATACATGGCACGCCCCGCCTGTTTTCGCCGATCATCGGTTTGTCCGACTTATAGCCCGGCTAGACTGCCTACCTGCCCCAGCTAAACTGGCCGACCCGCACATGCTAGGGCTATCCCCCGAGCAGATACTCCGCCCCAATGGGCGTCCCTTTATACCCGGCGATGAATCCCTCCACCCGGAATTGTGGGAGGGTGGGTGCATCCAGCATTACATCTGCGCGCTGGCCCATAATGAGGAGGAACTCCCCCCTCCTATGCGGGCCTATTACAACCGCAATGAACAGATGACGGCACCGCAAACGCGGAACCTGCAAACCATGCGCCAGCTGGCCAACCAGCTAAGAGAGAGCGCCTTGCGGGCAGGCCTCTCCCGCTTGCAGAAACTGGTAGAGCCTCAGCTTGAGGAAGCTCAGCTGAAACATCAGGAAGATGAGACGGATTTAGCCATCCGAAGCCACGTGCAGCATGACACGTTCCACTATGACCGGATACGCTCCTCTGTCCGCAGTGACCTGCTCCTGAACCCGCAATTCTCTACCCGTTATGAAACAGGGCAGACCGTTCTTCTGCGCTTCCCAGAAGGAAGACTGCTGGAAGGCGATCCACCGAATCACCATGAACCGCTCATCGGATTCCGGCTGGAAAGCACCCCACACCTCCTTACCCTCTATGGGCAGGACCGTTCACCCTTCACCCTCGGGGATGCACCCTGTCCGTTTGGCATGGCCAGCCTGAGCATTACACCCAGCACACAACAGCAGTTTGTCCATCTGCCACACGAGACCGGTCATGGCAGCACACCGCTGGAAATAATACCAACCAATGCGGTACCTGCCTTCCTTTACACCCCTCTGCCACCTATTGATGAACCAGATGGGCTGAGTGTTCACGGACTCCTCACATGGCTTGCAGGGCATCCCGACCTCCAGCCCTATGATCTTGCACGGGCATTGCTGCTGCTTTCCCCGGCATCTGCCCAGCATCTGCATAATCTGGCCCCTATCTTGGCAGAATTTCTACCATCTCAGCCTAAGCCAGACTTCCTACCCTAAACTGCACTCTCAATAGGGGGCTTAAAATGCCCCCTAGAAAAGATGAGGCAGCCCCCACAGGGCCATCGCTACCAACCCACCTCCCAGACACAACCCGACTGAAAACAGCAGAAGGGCTGACGAGCTTCTACCATCTCGAGGGCGCTCAGCCAGAGCGGCAAGGCTAGCCCGTAAGGCGGCCAACTCTTCCTGATGCGCCCGCTCTTCTTCCTGATGCCGCCGCACTACGCCGCTCTGCTGCCTAATAAAACTGACTGCCTCCGCCGTTGTTTGGAAAAAACAGTCCACCATGTGCGGTAGGATGGTGGTAGCCGTATCACTACTATCAGCTGCAACATCATACGCTAAGACACGATAGACTGGACATTGCAACAGGCCTTTCACGAAAGGTGAAGAATCCATCTCGGCCAGACGGCTTCCAGCAATCACCAGCAAGATAACATCCTGCTCCACACCATGCAGATAAGAAAGCTCTGCACAGCCACCATGATCCGGTATCGACCGTACCGTTACATTCCGTTCTGTCCAGAAACCGCCGAGCGACTGCTGAATAGCCTTCAGCCTCTCCAACCCGACACCAACACCCAGCAACAGCATCCTAGCCCCCTCACGAACGGGAAAACTACGCCGTTGCGGGGGCATCTCCCGCAAAAGCTGCAAAAGCTCTTCTCGTTGCCTCTCCGCCGCCTCTTCGGCATCCCGTATGATGGACAAAACTTCAAAGCGAGGAGTAATCTGCCCCCGGTGCAGATGCGCCCTCAACAGGCCGCAGACACGGACATGCTCCCCCGCATGCAGCCCTTCCCCCTCCAACAAAGAGGGGGACATATCCAGCAAAAGAGATGTACCTGTCTGCCCATCTAACAGAGGCGTCCCTTCTCGACGACGCCAGCGATCCGGTGGCACGTCCCCTATCACCCCACTAACAATGATAGGCACCTGCCACTCTGCAAAACGGGCACAGATATCCGTAAGACGCCGCCGGAACAAAGCCTGTACTTGCTCCGGCTCCATGACAGGACATGTCTCTTCTGACCGCCGTGGAGGAAGTACAGAGGACCGCCGTGAAAACACCTCCATAAACTTCTCCCTCCTCAAATGACAAAAGGCCCCAGAACCAGACTGGAGCCTCTTCTATCATTTCCCACTCAGGCCAACGAGGACCCTTTTCCCTCTATTCAGAGCCCTGCATCAGGCTTTCTGGCTGAACAGCTCCTCATAAATCTCCGGCTTAAACCCCACCATGACCGTCTCTCCTTTCTCAAGGACAGGGCGGCGCACCAAGGTTGGGTGTTCCAGCATCAGGGCCACGGCACGGGTTTCCGTCAGGTCCTGCTTCGCTGCATCATCAAGACGGCGAAATGTCAGGCTGGAACGGTTGAGGAGCTTCTCCCACCCTACAATCTTCGCCCATCCCTCTAGCTGAGACGCTGTCAGCCCATCTTTGCGAACATCATGATAGCGGAAAGCGATGCCCCGCTCTTCCAGCCAGTTCATGGCTTTCTTGACGGTAGAGCAGGTCTTAATCCCATACAGAACAACCGTATCAACCATACTGAACGTGCTTCTCCATAAGGAAACGGACTATTTCATTTTTCATGAAATATAGGGACAATATATGGCCTCAACAGAAAACTGGAAGCCTGAAAGAATGGTGCTGCTGGCGAGGATTGAACTCGCGACCTCTCCCTTACCAAGGGAGTGCTCTACCACTGAGCTACAGCAGCATTGCTGTCCTATGGCGGGTTAACTAGCCTGTTCGTCCCCGCCATGCAACCCCTAATCAGTCGTCTCGGTAAATCTTTTCATGCCGTTCGTGACGCTCCTGCGCCTCCAGCGACAATGTGGCAATCGGGCGAGCTTCCAACCGCTGAAGGCCGATAGGCTCACCCGTTTCTTCACAATAGCCATAAGACCCATCCTCAATCCGGGCCAGAGCCATATCAATCTTGATAATCAACTTACGAGCACGGTCACGAGTCCGCAGCTCAAAGGCACGATCCGTTTCCACGGTGGCACGGTCCGTCAAATCAGCCTCACGGATACCCCCTTCAGACAGACTAGCCAAAGTCTCCCCGGCTTCCTTGAGAAGGTCCATCCGCCAATGAAGAAGCTTCTGCCGAAAATACGTCAGCTGCTGTTCATTCATGAACTCTTCATCTTCTGAAGGACGGTAGTCAGGTGAAAGCGTGATCATTCAGAACTCCCTCTCGCAGAGCCTCCCCCACCTCACCGCTCCACAGCGACACGGACAGAGAAGTTGATGACCGGTTTATATCGGTCCGGTCAGAAATCTCCAAGACAGAGACCCGTTTTTTTTGGTGAATATTCCATTTCAGGGAGAGAATAGTGCCATTTTTTTCAACATCACACTTTATAACCCATATATTATATGGGACTTCCATTGTTCATTTATAAAAATGCTACAAGTATTTTATTTACCATTAACATAATGGACCGCCCCAGAAGTGGGAAGCCGTCAATTTTTTGCCAGAGCCCCCCACCGGCTAGCCCGTACCCGCAGAACACGGCGACGCTCCATCTCCAGCACCTCAAAAAGCCAACCAGAGAAAACGACCTTATCCCCCTTGGCCGGCACACGCCGCAACAGGGCCATCACGGCCCCACCAAGTGTGTGATAGCGACCATCCTCAGGCGGAACGGGAATATCCAAACGCACGCACACATCATCAATCGGCATGGTGCCATCGAGGATATATTCTTCTTTCCCGTCAGCTTCCGTGACTTTTCTTGCCGAAACGTCCAGTGCTTCATCCCCAATAATGGCCTCAAACACATCTGAAGGTGTCACAATCCCTTCAAAAGACCCGTATTCATCAAAGACAAACACAATCCCTAAAGAAATACCTTTGAGGCGTTCAATCATCCCCTGCGCTGTTAGGCTATCTGGGATAGCAGGCGGTGTCCGCAGGACAGCTTCTACGGAGAGAGGCAGGCCCAGAAGAAGCCTATCCATCACATCTTTAGCCAGCATGACACCAACGGGGTGATCTACATCACCATCACACACCACAATGCGTCCATAAGAAGACTGGCGCAGCTTCTTAGTCAACGTTTCCGCATCGGCATTGCGGTCTACCCAAAACAGTTCATTACGAGGCGTCATGATGGCCCGAACGGGACGATCCGCTAGACGGAGCAGACGCTCGATAATCGCCCGTTCTTCCGTCTCCAATATGCCCGCCTGCATACCTTCTTGCAGAACGGCCTTCAGCTCCTCCTCCGTCACGGTTACGCGGGGCATGGAGCCAATACCGATCAACCGCAGAACGAGGTCTGTTGTTTTGCTCAACAACCAAACAACCGGCCTCGTGCACCAGGCCAACACCACCAAAGTAGAGGAGAGACGGATGGCAATAGTTTCCGGACGCCGCAAAGCAATCTGCTTGGGCACCAGCTCACCAAAAACCAGCATGGCGAATGTAATCAACGCCACAACGATGATGATGGACAGCTCCCCCGCAAAAGGTTCCGGAACCGCCCAATGCTCAATAAGCCGCTGAACCCCCTCTTCCAACTGGCTGCCACCGAAGGCACCTTCCAGAATGGAAACGAGAGTCATGCCGATCTGTACAGTTGGCAGGAAATTCTGAGGATTTTCAGCTAATTTAAGCGCCCGTTCTGCGCCTGCTACTTTCTTCTGTGCCAAATTGGACAGCCGAGCCCTCTTGGCCGAAATAAGAGCCAGCTCTCCCGTAGCGAAAATGCCATTGAGGAAGATCAGAAGAAGAATTGTCAGAACGGGAATCATCATAGGACTTATCCTGCCCTGATCTGCTCCACGCTACAAGACGCAGTGAAGCCCTCATCAGGGCAGGAGGGAAAAACAGCCCTTACCTTACTTAGCAGCCGGAGCAGCAGAGCCTTCCGTACGGCCATTGATGCGGACACGCGGCCCACGAGCAGGCTTCTTACCGCTCTTGGCTTCCTCGCCCTCGATACGCTCAAGCTGACGGGCTACTTCATCATCATAACCATAAGAAGCCGGACGCTGATTGGCCAGAGAGATCTCTGGAGCCATAGGCTTTTCAGTCTCCGGCCCCTGAAGGGCCACTTTGATGAAATGCAGAGGGCGGCGGACCGCATCCATCACCGCAGTGGACTCATAACCGGAATGGACCATGCAATCGGCGCATTTCTCATAAGCACCCGTGCCGTACTGATCCCACGCCGTATCGTCCATTAGCTCCTTAAAGGTCTTAGCGTAGCCTTCACCGAGCAGATAGCAGGGGCGCTGCCAGCCAAAAACTGTACGCAGCGGCTTACCCCACGGCGTGCAGTGATAGGTCTCATTTCCTGCAAGAAAGTTCAGGAACAACGGAGACTGCGTAAAGCGCCATTTATGGCCCTTACCCAGGCGGAAAATATCCCGGAACAGGGTCTTGGTCTTCTGGCGGTTCAGGAAGTGTTCCTGATCAGGGGCACGCTCATAGGCATAACCCGGTGCCGTCATAACACCATCAACACCCAGCTTCATGACTTCATCAAAGAATGCCGCCACACGCTCCGGCTTTACACCGTCGAAGAGCGTGCAGTTGATGGACACACGGAAGCCCTTAGACTTAGCCAGCTTGATGGCCTTAACTGCCCGCTCATACACGCCTTCCTGGCAGACAGACGAGTCGTGCATCTGCTGGTCACCATCCAGATGGATGTCCCATGAGAAGAAAGGTGACGGTTTGTAATCGTCAATCTTCTTCTCCAGCAAGAGAGCATTGGTGCAGAGGTAAACGTACTTCTTGCGTGCGACCAGCCCTTCGATGATCTGCGGCATTTCCTTATGCAGCAGCGGCTCGCCACCGGCCACGGCAATCACGGGGGCACCTGCCTCGGTATCAGCGTCCATGCACTCTTGATAGCTCATGCGCTGATTGAGAATCTTTGCGGGATAATCAATTTTGCCACAACCTGCGCAAGCCAGGTTGCAGCGGAACAGCGGCTCAAGCATCAGCACCAGCGGATAGCGTTTGCGTCCGGTCAGGTGCTGCTTGAGAACGTACCGTCCAACTCGGACAGCCTGCATCAATGGTACGGCCATTATAATCCTCTGATCATTCTTTCCACTGGGGGCTGCATCACGGTATCAGAACACCCGTGCCTAGCGTACAGAATATCCTTCCATCGCTGGGACCCACCACGAAACCTGCCGGTTCCTTTGCAGAAGCAGCAAGGAAATGCAAGCACAAGAGGATATCCTTACTCCCCTTCTGCACACCCCTGATGCCCCATGCCACTGCTATAACGCCGTCAGACTCGTTCATTCAATCATAGTGCGCTATACTACCCTGCCAACTGTAGCAGATTCACCACAGTTACGCAGCATCCCGTAGGGACCCCGTGCCAAGAGTCCCATGGCCTCTTGCATGAACAGGCACATAGGAGGAAAGAGCATGCATATGAAACGTTGTCTTATGTTTTCCACTGGCATGATGGCCTTGCTAGCAGCTGTCCCCACCGCCATCGCCCCCTACTCCGCACAAGCGGCCAGTCGCTCTGCGGCTACTGCCCCGGCGGCGGCTCCTTCTACACCGCAGGCCCCAATTGCCGGCCTTTATAAAGCGCTGGAACAGTCCGAACATTCTGGGGCTGGCATTGGCAAGCGCAGCGCCATGATTGCCCCGCAAGTTGACCGGGCTTTCAACATGGATGCTATTCTCAAGCGTTCAGTTGGTCTGCATTACGACCAGCTCTCCCCCAGTGAGCGCGATGCCCTTATCACCGCTTTCAAGCGGTTTACCATTGCCCGTTATGCGTCCACGTTCAAACCGGGAACAGACGCTACCTTCACCGTTGCCCAGAGCAGCGTGGACGAAGGACGTACCATCGTCCATACGACCATTGGCAACAAGAACGATTCTCCCGAGTCCGCCACACCCATTGATTACGTAATGGTTCAGGGTCCAGATGGCTGGCGTATCGTGGACATCCTGCTGGATGGCCATATCAGCCAAGTTGCTGCCCAGCGATCCGACTTTAAGACCATCTTCAGTCAGAGTGGTGCCAGCGGGTTGGCTCGTACGCTGACAAAGAAAGCAGATGACTTCCTGCAAGAATAAAACTGGACTGCATGGCTTTTCTCTTTTCAGACCCTTCCAAAACCATATCTAACCACTGGAATCGCCATAGCAGGGCTGGCAGGTTTTTCCTGCCAGCCAAGCAGACGGCCTTTATCCGCCAGCAGGGGGCCATTCTGCCATATCAACATTATCATTCTAACGGACATCCTCGCTGATGCCTTCACTGCTTACGATAGCGTCTGCCGTGAGCGGCGCCTTTTCACTGGCCGGATACATACAGGGTGCCATAGGGACAGTCCTATTAGAACGCTTCCGCCGAACTGTTCATATCCCCGGTGATGCGTCTCCGTCCCCTCAACAGGTAACATCCGCCCCTCGTGAAGACTCCCTGCCGGGTGTGAGCATCATGAAGCCCCTACACGGGGACGAGCCACTTCTGGAAGAGGCACTGGAAACGTTTTTCCAGCAGGATTACCCAGCAGCACGGCAAATCGTCTTTGGCCTTCAAGACGAGAACGACCCCGCTATAAAGGTCGTCCAGAAACTACAGACGCGTTACCCAGAACAAGATGTAGCTATCGTCATTGACCAGACGGAACATGGCCCTAACCGCAAGGTGGGCAATCTCATTAACATGTTCCCCGCCTGCAAGCATGACGTACTCATCATTTCCGATTCCGACATTCATGTCAGTACGGATTATGTCACCAGCATTGTGCAGGCACTTCAGCAAGATGGCGTCCAGCTTGCCACGACTCTCTATGCGGGGCTGCCAGCCAGCCAAACGCTTGTCCGCAAACTGGGAGCCTGTAGCATCAACACCAATTTCCTACCCGGTGTCATGATGTCCCGCCTTATGGGGCGGCAGGACTGTCTGGGGGCCACCATGGCCCTGCGGCGGAAACATCTAGCAGAAATCGGCGGGCTGGAAGCCTTAGTCCAGCATGTTGCTGACGATGCCGTACTCGGGCAGTGCATCCGCCGCAACGGTGGGAAAATCGCCCTAGCCCACACCATCTGTCAAACCACCGTAGCTGAGACAAATATAGGCGATCTATTCCGCCACGAACTCCGCTGGGGGCGGACTGTCCGCAGTGTGGAGCCGGTCGGCTATGGGCTTTCTGCCCTCCAGCTACCGCTTTTCTGGGGGAGCCTCTGTGTCCTTTTTGCACCAGCCCGCTTGTTTTCCTGGGCTCTGCTAGGGGGCGGACTTCTCTGCCGCCACGCCATGACACGCCGCATCGGACAGCTTACAAACTGCGCTATGCCCAGCCTTTTGCCCCATCTCATCTTCCGAGATTGGCTCTCAGCCCTGGTTATGGTTGGTAGCGCTCGTGGCACGCATGTAACGTGGCGGGGGCGGTCGCTGCACATCTCCCGTGGCAAAAAACTTCCGAAGTCCCTATAACAAGCTCAATTCACCTTGAGTGCACCTTTCCCCCGTCAACGATACCGGCGTTGACAGGCCGACATTATCAGGAGTGTCCGTTCATGTTGAGAACACTGTTTCTGCAGCCCCCATCTTTTGATGGTTTTGATGGTGGTGCTGGCTCACGTTATCAGGCCAAGCGGGAAATCCGCTCCTTCTGGTATCCCACGTGGCTGGCCCAGCCTGCAGCAATGGTACCCGGTTCACGCCTGATTGACGCCCCTCCGGCCAAGATGGGTATGGGGCCGATCCTTGAGGATGTGAAAAATCGTGATCTGGTGATCATGCACACCTCCACCCCCTCCTTCCCGTCTGATGTCCGCGTGGCCCAAATGCTGAAGGACACCAACCCGAAGCTGAAGATCGGGATGGTTGGTGCCAAGGTGGCCGTGCAGCCGGATGAGAGTCTGGCACAGGGAAGCCCGATTGACTTCGTGGCCCGTAATGAGTTCGACTTCACCATCAAGGAAATTGCCGAAGGTAAACCCCTTGCTGAAGTAGACGGCATCACATGGCGCAATGAGAATGGTGAGATCATCACCAATAAAGACCGCGCCATGATTGAGGACATGGACAGCCTCCCCTTCGTCACGGAAGTGTACAAACGTGACCTGAAGATTGAAGATTACTTCATCGGCTATCTAAAACACCCGTACATCTCCATCTATACGGGCCGTGGCTGTAAATCTCGCTGCACCTTCTGCCTGTGGCCGCAGACAGTGGGCGGGCACCGTTACCGTACACGCAGCCCCGAGCATGTGGCAGCCGAGATCAAGCTCGCCATGAAATACTTCCCGCAGGTGAAAGAGTTCTTCTTTGACGATGATACCTTCACCGATGACCTCCCCCGTGCCGAGGCCATCGCCCGTGAGCTGGGCAAGCTGGGTGTAACATGGTCCTGCAACGCTAAAGCCAATGTGCCTTACGAGACGCTGAAGGTTCTGCGGGATAATGGCCTGCGTCTGCTGCTCGTTGGTTATGAGAGTGGAAACCAGCAGATCCTGCACAACATCAAGAAGGGCATGCGCATCGAAACAGCTCGTGAGTTCACAAAGAACTGTCACAAGCTGGGCATCAAGATTCACGGGACCTTCATCGTTGGCCTGCCGGGTGAGACAAAAGAGACTATCCGTGAGACCATCGAATACGCCAAGGAAATCAACCCGCACACCATGCAGGTTTCCCTTGCTGCACCGTATCCGGGTACATTCCTGCACAAGCAGGCTTCTGAAAATGGCTGGCTGAACGAAGAAGAAGCCGAGCTGATTGACGATAACGGCGTGCAGATCGCTCCGCTGCATTACCCGCACCTCTCCCATACGGAAATCTTCAAGAGCGTGGAGACCTTCTACAAGGAGTTCTACTTCCGCCCTTCCAAGATTTTTGCCATCCTCAAGGAAATGGTTACCGACCCGCAGATGCTCAAACGGCGCCTGCGTGAGGGTGTGGAGTTCTTCCAATTCCTCCGTCAGCGTCATTCTTCCTGATGACGGTCTGAGACAGTCGAACAGAAAAAGGCGGCCCCACCACCGGGCCGCCTTTTTTATGCCTTGCTCCGACATTCCCATGCGGGCCTGATTAAGGCATCATGAGAGCTATCCGCCGCACATGATGTGCCCTCGTATCCATTCCCTTTCTCCCATGAGCCAGACCATGACCGTTGCCCCCGACCGCCGTGTCATTTTCTCTGCTGATGATTTCGGCATGAGTGTGGAAGTCAATGAAGCTATTGAAGAGGCCCACCGTAATGGCCTTCTTAGTACGGCCAGCCTCATGGTCGCTGCCCCCGCTTTTGAGGACGCTCTAAGACGGGCACAAAGAATGCCCAACCTAAAGCTGGGACTACATCTTGTTGTTATTGAGGGCGACTCCCTTCTCCATCTGCCCATCATCACGGATCAGAAAGGCTGGTTTGGCAGCAACCAGCTTGCGCTAGGCTTCCAGTATTTCTTTTCCCCCGCCACACGCGCCGCCCTGAAGAAGGAAATCCACGCCCAGTTCCAGCAATTCGCCCGCACGGGGCTGGAGCTGAACCATGCCAACGCCCATAAACACATGCATTTGCACCCGACCATCGGGCATATAATGCTCCATGTTGGCAAAGCATACGGGCTAAAAGCAGTCCGCACGCCCATGGAACCCGCTGCCCCGCTAGGAGAAAAACCCAGCCTTGGGGATCGTGCTCTGGAACAATGGACCCGCATCCTCCGCCACCAAATTCATAATGCAGGCATGAAGACAAATGATTCCTGCTTCGGCCTGCGTTGGTCTGGCCATATGACGCCAGAGCGCATCCATCACCTTATCCCGCAACTGCCACCCGGTGTCAGTGAAATCTATTTTCACCCAGCGAAAGGCCAGAACAACCAGATGGCAGCTCTCATGCCCGGTTATCAGCCAGAACAAGAACTCGCCACACTGACCAGCCCCGCGACAAAAGACCTTCTAACGGTCAACGCTATCCAGACCACAACATGGGATGCCCTCTGAACAATCCCTCATTACTCCCATAAAAAGGGCCAGCTTCCCGAAAGGAAACTGGCCTTTTCTTTCACCTGACTGATTTATCAGACCTTCAGGGAGAAACCTGCATCAGGCCGACCACCGAGCCGAGTGATAACATGGCCGGCGGCCTCGTTCCCCAGCGTAGCACATTCCACCAGAGGACGTTTCCGGCTGTAGCCAGCCAGAAAACCAGCTGCAAAAGCATCACCCGCACCCGTTGTATCAACAACCTTCACAGGCTTTGTCGGCACCTCATGACGTGTCTCACCCGCCTGAACAACGGCCCCCTTCTCCCCACGTGTCACCACGCCCAGCGCTACATCGCCGGAAAGGGCCTTCAGAGCCTCATCGAGATGTTCCGTCTCATATAGGGCCAGAATCTCTCCCTCATTTGCGAACAGAATATCAACTGATTCCGCTACAAAGGAACGGAACGCCGCCTGATGCCGCTGGATGCAGAACGCATCAGACAATGTCAAAGCCACTTTACGCCCAGCCTCATGAGCTAACCGAGCTGCATGGTAGAAAGCCTCCTGCGCCTGCGGACGATCGAACAGGTAACCTTCCAGATAAGTGATGGCTGATTCTGCCACAACCTTCGCCACGACATCCTCCGGGGTGAACTCCACACAGGCCCCCAGATAAGTGAACATAGTACGCTGACCATCCGGGGTGATCAGCACAATGCAGCGGGCTGTTGGGATATTCTCATTCCCAGACAGTGGGGCTGAAGGAAAAGCAATACCCTGCGCCTTCATATCAGCGGTGAATTCATCACCGGCCTTATCCGCAGCGACCTTACCCAGATAAGCTGTCTTCGTGCCCATCCGTGCGGCTACGACTGCACTATTCGCCGCCGAACCACCACCGGCTACCTGCTCGACACGGATACACTCTTCAATCCGTGCCATTGTGGGGGCGTCAATCAAGGTCATGCTGCCCGGTGCAGCACCAAATTCGGCCAACGTCTCAGCACTGACGGTGGCCAGTACATCCACAATGGCGTTACCGATGCAGAGAAGGTCATATCTGGGAGCGGTAGAAGACATAAACAGCGACTTTCTTTCATTTTTCAGGCAATCTATCTGCTACCATAACGCCCGTAGCTGGCATATCAATGCATCTTTGACACCCAGCATTGACAGGCTAGCGAAAAGCCTCCTTTACTGGGATGGTCACTCTGGCCGGGAACGCCTTTTGGCTCCATTTCGGTTACACATCTTCTGCTGGAACGGGGTTCCAGCATCATATTTCAACAGACCTGTGGCCCATACAGCCCCACCCAACTGTCTGACCAAAGGAAATCATGTCTTTACCTACGCCTCCTTCCCCCATGCCCGGTTCCGCTCCCCGCCAGCGGGCCTCCTCCAGCCGCTTCCATGGTCAGGATAATGGCGGCTATGCCGATAATGCTCGCACGCTTGTTGTACACAGTGGCGTCACCATCCGTGGGAACATCGAGAACATCGAACGTCTCATCATTGAGGGAACCCTCGAGGTGGAGCATCTGACCGTCAAAGAGATTATCATCTCTCCTGAAGGGTCTTTCCGTGGTGCTGCCGAAGCAGGAACTGCGGAGATTTCTGGTACGCTGGAAGGCGAGCTGACCGTCCGCAATACACTCACTGTCCGTGCCAGTGGGCGTCTTATCGGCGATGCAGAATGTCGCCGCCTACAGGTGGAAGAAGGCGGACAGATCACCGGTAAACTGGGCATGATCACCTCCCCACTCCCAGGGACAAAAGACCACGTCCATACTCAGCCCCATGATATGGCTGATGCCCAGACGGGGACTCAGAAAGGCTGACGTACAGTTCAGCATCATGAAATAGAAAAGGCTGCCACCCCCACATCGGGATGGCAGCCTTTTTTCGTGGCAGATTACCACGCCCCCATCACTCAGTGGCGGCGGTCACGGATCTTCACATAGGCAATAGCCGCATGTTCGGCACAGTAAGGCTTACCAGGCAGAGGCGTAGCCCCGCAGAAATGAAACTCTGGCGTACCCGGATCACCGATGGGCCACTGGCAGGTCGGCCCCTGTCGTGAGGCACGCTCCAATGCCCCCCGTACACGGCGGGGCGGAGCCACTTTACGCTGCGGAATAGGCGGTGCAGCCGGACGGGGAGCCGGAGCTGGCTCGGCTTCTTTCGCCGCCTCTACAACCACAGGGGAAATCGTATCCTCCTTCGGCGCAGCTGCCTTAACGGGCTTCCCTTCACTGGCAGGCTTATCGGCCTTTGCCTTACTCTTGGTCGGTTTTGCAGCCCCATCCGCAGAGGCTTTTACCGTTTTGGCAACCGGTGCCTTTTTCTTCTCCACAGGCTGAGCAGACGGTGCAGGCGTCCCTACCTCTGTCTCTGCCGCAACAGGTGCAGCTTCAGCCTTCTTAGCACGGGAGCGAACAGGCTTAGCGGCCCCCTCCGCAGCTGTCTTATTGCGGATAGGTGAAGGACGAGGCGGCAAGCCAAGACGATGAGCCTTACCGACAACCGCATTTTTTGTAATAGAAAGCTGGCGACCGATCTCAGCCGTTGAGAGGCCCTGCTCCCAAAGCTCCTTGAGCCGTGCGATCAGCTCGTCTGTCCATTCCATAGCCATCCACGTTTTCTCCACTCATTCCCACAGCATAGTATCGTGGCGATCCTGCACCGTATATTTAGCAGAAACCGGGCCAACCCAAAACCGGCCCGCTGCCCTCATGCACCCCGGACAGAAAAGGTTATGCCCTGTCCACTACCTGCAACTGCCCCTTGCTGACAAACAGAACCTTTTCTCCCCTCAACAGGGCTTGTGCCTCATGGCCGAAAAGCTCGGCTCGCCATCCCTTAAGAACCGGCAGATCCGTTTCCCCCTGCGCCAGACGCTCCAGCTCGTCAGAAGAGGCAATCAACCGTGCAGCCACACGTCCCTCCTCACTCCGTGCCGTGAGAAGAACCTTGAGAAGAGCAAGCACACCAGACGGTGCCCGGGGACGTTCCGTTCTGCGTTTATTCGGCAACTCTGGCCGTTCACTCTCCGGACACTGCTCTCCTCGTTGCACGGCGGCCAAAATCCCACGCCCTAGCTCACTTCTGGAGAAATCAGCCGTAACACCACGTATCCGGGCCAGCGACCCGCTATCTTGCGGGCGGGAGACGGCAATCTCCAACAGGCTTTCATCTCGAATGATGCGCTGGCGAGGTAAATCAGCCTGCTGGGCAGCTTCTTCCCGCCATGCGGCAACCTCCCGCAGAATAGCTAGCACTTTGCGGTTATTAGTCCGTGGTTTCAGCTTCACCCAGAGGCCTCTAGGATCGGGCCGGAACAAGCTAACTTCACCTAAAGCCGCAAGCTCATCCTTCACCCACGGGAGACGGCCCTGCTCCCCTAGCTGATGAAGCAGTTTTTCGTAAATGACCCGCAGATGGGTCACATCTGCACTGGCATAAGCAATCTGAGCTTTGGACAGTGGACGAGCCGCCCAGTCGCTGAAACGGTGCGACTTATCAATGCTCTGGCCTGTCATGGAAGAAACAAGATTGTCATACCCAACCTGCTCACCAAAGCCAGCCACCATAGCCGCCACCTGTGTATCGAACACATTAACAGGCAGTTCATCAAACAGATGTAGGAAAATCTCAAGGTCCTGCCGAGCAGCATGAAAAACCTTCACGCAATCCGGCTCAGCCAGAAGAGCGGCTAGTGGGGAAAGGTCAATGCCCGGTGCGCAGGCATCAATCAGGGCCACATCCTCAACGCCACCAAGCTGAACAAGGCACAGACGAGGCCAATAGGTTTTCTCCCGCACGAACTCCGTATCAACCGTCACAAATGGCTCGTGACGCAACTTCTCACAAAGAGATAACACCCCGGCCGAGGTGGTAATCATAACGGGGGCAGGAAAATCAGGCTTTTTTGACATAAGGGCCATCTTACACCCTCTGCTGGAAGCTGACCATCGCCTCCACCGGCATATCCCCATAAAAACAGCCCGACAGCAGAGGGTTACTCCACCATCGGGCCATGATCAAACCTCATTCGGGATAAAAGAACTGTATTATCCGATATGAGAGTCCAGCCATGCCTTGAGCTGGCTCTTAGGCAGGGCACCCATCTGCTGGGCTACCGGCTTGCCAGCCTTAAAAAGAATCATCGTCGGGATGCTACGTACGCCAAATGTCGTAGGTGTTTCAGGGTTGGAGTCGATATCCACCTTTGCCACGGTGACACGGCCCTTATAATCCCGGCCGATCTCATCCAACGCCGGAGCGATCATGCGGCATGGGCCACACCATTCCGCCCAGAAATCCACCAGAACAAAACCTTCAGCCTTGAGAACATCTGCCTCGAAGCTCTGATCCGTCACTGCTACCGTATGCTCGCTCATAATATAATCCTTCCCCTCACAAACACTGTAATCCACGCCTGGTATCTCTGATCTAATCAGACAGGTAACCAGCTGTGTCGCCCCTGTGCCGCAACGGGGGCCTTACACACTCTTTTTTAATCAAGTACCTCTCTAGTACTGTTACCTTTGCAGATGAAACATCTGCTTGAGAAACAGGTATTGCCGCATAGCGTAATATGTTTTCTCTATATTAGACAGAGGGTAACAGACTTCTAACAACATTCTCCTCAACCCAAGGGCATATTCTGCTCATCCAGCAGAGATTCCGGCAGTTCCATCACAGAAGGACCATCCACCCAGACAAGGAAGCAGCGGACTGGATGCCCCGGATATAGGCCCTGCATGACACGCCGATAACTGGCCATCTGCCCCAGATAGGCCGCTGGCACACGCTCCACCCGAGAAGGGGAACGGCCCGTCTTATAATCGCAAAGCCATACAGTTTGGCCATCAAAGCAGAAACGGTCCACTTGCCCCAGTACGACCCGCCCCGTGCCATCCCCCGGACGACCCAGAGTGCCGGAAACCCCCTGCTCGGCTCGGCTCCCCGGCCCGAAGAGTGGCGCAAGGACATCCATCCCCACAACAGACACAACATGCTCTGCCAGACTAACGACATCCTCTTCCGCCAGCCCTGGCATGGTATGCCGCAACCACGCTTCGGCCTTCATCTGCTGCTCAGCGGCTGGCACATCTGGCAAGAACTGTAACAACCTGTGTACTAGCGTTCCACGCTCCATAGCATCCTGACGGCGGCGGGCCGGTTGGGGAATGACAAGCCCATCCCGCATAATCTCTAGCGGCGACCGGGACGCAGGCAACGGACCATAGGCTGCATCCTCCGGCCGACTCGGTGCAAGCGGACGGGCTAGGGCATCTTCATGCGGCGCAGGCGTCACCTGCCACTCTGGTGCCTGTCCCATCCAGACGGGCAGCATAAGCTGAGCTTGTGTAGAGCCAGAACGCCCTTTCCCCAAAGGTGGGGCCGCCGTAACGGGCATCTCCAGCACGAAACGATCCCCCACCCAATCATCCTCAAAAGACGTGACGGTGACGGCTGCTTTTTCTTTCTTCAGACGCTCCATGCCCGCAAGACAATACTCATACCACGTGGTACTCTCCTTGGGTTTTTTGCCAGGCTCCCAACCACAGATAAGCAACGCATCACTGGCCCGGGTCAGCGCTACATAAAGCAGACGGTTCTCCTCCTCCTCCTGACGGGCCTGCCGCTGGGCCTTCAATAATTTTATCTGATCCGTCTCCATATTCTTCAACGGCACCCAAAGAGGACCATACAGCTCATCCCCAGCAGGGCTGGTGTCGGGCATGGCGGCATCTAGCTCTACCCAAGAAAGAGGATCAACCCTCTCTGCCTGACCAGTCGTGTCGGGCAGGATGACCAAACGAGCCTGCAACCCTTTGGCCCCATGCACCGTCATAATCCGTACGGCATCAATCTCGGCTTCGCCCTCTCGCTTACTTTCCACATTGCTAGCCCGTAGCCACTGCAAAAAACCCTGAAGAGAAGGGGGATGCTGGGTTTCATACGTCAGGGCGGCTGTCAGCAGCTCATCCACAGGTTCGGCGGCTTCAGCACCAAGACGGGCTAAAAGACGGGCACGTCCCCCCTGTACACCCAAAGCCTGCATGAGGATGTCATAAGGCGTATCGTAATCCACACGCTTATAAAGGGCCTGTAACCGCTCCCACGCCACCTGCCATTCTGGCCGCTCTTTGTGTCGCCGGGCTAGAAGGCTCCAAAGCGGCATACCGTCCCGCCCCAGCTCCCGCCGCCGTCCGTCTGCCGTTGCCAGAGCCATGAGAGAATCATCACTCAAACCACCCAGAGGGGACGTCAGCACACTAGCCAGACTGAGGTCATCCTGCGGCAGCAAAAGTGCATCACAGAGTGTCATTAAGTCCTGAACGGCAGCCTGTTCCACCAGCCCGCTTCTGATAAAGCTTGCCACCGGTAAGCCCCGTGCCTTCAAAGCCCGGATCAACGCCCGCAAAAAGTCAGAGCGTTTACGCACCAGAATCATCACCTCACCGGCTTGTAACGGTGCTGTACCGGGCTGGAGCGGGCGGCCTATCTGCTCCTGAATATGTCTAGCTAATGCATCAGCCAGACGCTGCGAGGCACTCCGCTTATCCTCATTCTTCTTCGGTGCACGCCACGGGTTGGCTTCTTCTCTAACCGGATTAATGTCTTCCTCTGCCTTAAGGGGGACTAGAGGCCACAACTCCACACGCCCACCGCCGCCAGAACGGGCCGACTGATGCGCAAGCGCACTGTCATCTCCCTGTTCCCGCAAGCCATCCAATGCGGTATTATCATCACCAGCAAAGACGGCATCCACAAAATCAAGAACAGGCGGAAGAGACCGGAAAGAAACGTTCAGCTGCGGGTCTTCCCAAAGAAAACCAGCGCCTTTCACACGGCGGGCGAATTCATGCCGCCATTTATGGAACTGCTCCGGCTCTGCTCCTTGGAATCTGTAGATGGATTGTTTAAAGTCCCCCACCGCAAAGACAGTCCGAGGCCGAGGCGTCTCCTCACGCCTCCCAACGCCAGAGAAAAATTCCGCTGTCAAAGCACCGGCAATCTCCCATTGTAGGCTAGAATTATCCTGCACTTCATCCAGCAAAAGATGATCAATACCGCCGTCCAACTTGTACAGAACCCATGCCGCTCCCGGCTCCCGCAGAACATCACGAGTCCGGGCGATCAGGTCATTATAATCGACCGCTCCACGGTTCCGTTTCTCATCAGCAAACCGCCCCATGACCGGCAGCGCAAGGGACATAAAGGCTATATTGATCTCCAGAAGCCGCTGAGTGCGGATACGCTCCTGCATCTCCTGCTGACGTCTGGCTTCATCAAGGAGACGCTGCTCCAGCTCAGGAGCGGCATTACGCGCTTTTGCCCCCAAATAGCGACTCATATTCCTGATATCGCCATTCTCCTTGATAAATAAGAGCGACAATAGAAACGTATCATCCCGCTCGGCCGGATTGTCACACTCCAGCCATCTCAGAAACGTTTCAAAATCCTCCCTTTTGCGATCCGACAGATGAGGCAAAGCATCCTGAATCTCAGCTCGCCATACCTCTTCATCTTCCAGTCGGCAGGCTTCAGCCTTCAGGGCCGCTAAAGATTCACTCCCCGCCTCCAACAGCCCTTGATAAGCTTCCTTCACCCGATCCGGCCACATCTCCCAGAGCCGCAGCAAAGGCTGGAGCAAACCAGACTGAGCATTAAACTGCGTCAGAAGGCCCATCAGCCTATCAAACCCCGTCAGAGCAGCGAGCACCTGCACAGGGTCCTGATTCTGCGCCAGACTATCCTCCAGCGCACGGCGAAGAATCATCTGGCCATCCGCTCCTTCCATCAGAACAAAATGCGGGTCCAGCTCTGCCTCCAGCGGGAAACGCCGCAGAAGGGACTGACAGAAGGCATGAATGGTCTCAATCTGCAAACCGCCCGGCGCATCCAGCACTTTCAGAAACAAGCCACGGGCACGTTCCCGTGTGGCAGGCGTATTGGGAACATCCAACGCCGCCAACGCATCCCCCAATTTTTCATCCGAAAGGGATACCCAGTGTCCGAGATGGCTTTGCAAACGATGGGCCATTTCGGCAGCGGCGGCCTTCGTGTAGGTCAGACACAAAATGCGGGAAGGCTCCGACCCTTCCAACAGCATAGGTTGGCCATCCTCACCAATCTGCTCCAAAGGCAACATGAGGCGAAGGAGCCGGTCGATCAGCAGCTTCGTCTTTCCTGACCCTGCCGAGGCCGAAACGAACACAGAAGCCATAGGATTCGAAGCCCGCTTCTGGGCTTGATTGGCGGCATCAAGGGCCTTCTGATGATCAGCCTTACCTTGTACTGAAAACGCAGTCATTCCTCATTGCCTCCTGCCAGACGCCACTCCGCCACACGGGCAAGCTGGGTGTAATCGCTATAACGAGCCGTTTTCCCGGCCCAAGGCTGGGACCGGTAAGGCTGGGATGGGTTATCATAATCAGCTAGAAGGGTCCGCAACTGCTCAAGGACTGGACTTACCAGATCATCCAGCGATGCCCCTGACCTTGGACCAGGAATGGGTTTTTTCTCACCAACCGTCATCCCTCCGCTCAGTTGCCAGTAGGTTAACGCTTGCGTTTTCAAAGCGGGTAACCCTTCAAAAGCCCCCTTTTCCAGAAAAGCAGCTTCCAGCACCAACTGGGATGACCACCCCCCAACTACCTCTTTGTTTTCGGGAGCTTTCCCTGTCTTGTAATCAAAGATGCACCCTGTTGGGGCCTCGCCCGGCTCATCCCACAAATCAATACGATCCGCCCGGCCGATGATACGAAACTCACCACCCGGCAAGCCCCGCAACGTGTAGTCCATCGGCACCTCGGTATAGGACGTACAATTCAAACGCCCTACTCGACGCCAATACTCCTGCGCTAACACCCAATCGGCAATGCGGTGCAGACGGGGCCGCCACCAACTGGCAAGAGCCGGATTCACCACTGCTTCATCAAGCACCTCGTCAAAATGACGGTGTAGCGTCTGTTCCGCATGCTTCGGCCATGTGCTGGGATGCTGCTGGACCATGCGCTCCAACGCAGCATGAACAATATTCCCATAATCAGCATGCTCCGCCCCCTCTTCCAAGGGGGGTAAAGCCCGCAGACCCAGCACATAACGAGCATAGATAGCGTATGGGTCCTGCTTGAGCAGATCAAGCTTGGTGATGCTCAACTGCCGAGGGCGCAGATGTAGAGGGGGGCATGGTTCTGGCGGGGCCACTGGCCTCGCCTCCCCGATGGGCATATCCAACATGGTCTGCCATACCAATGCTGGGTGATGGGGAAGCGTGATCTGCTGCCCTTCAAGAAACGCCGAAAGACGCATCAGCCACCGAGCGGGAACCGCTGGAGACCCTTCCCGCCGCCCTGCATGGGAGAGAATAACAGTCTTCGACGCTAATACAGCAGCCACGAAGTCATGTGCTTGTGCCCCAATGCGCCGCTCTGGCGAAGGCAGACCGACACGCTGACGCATCGGACGGCTCATCCACGGGCCAGATTCCGCCGCGGGGGGCCAGACACCTTCATTCAGACCGCCCAAAATAACAGTATCAAAGGCCAGAAGGCGCGCTTCCAACACGCCATAAATGGAAATTCTAGGATGGGCGAGTTCTACACCCCCCTGATACCCCCGCAGGCCCGTCAGTGTCTTGCCTGCCATACTAGCCGTCAGCAGACCTTCCAGCACTTTCAGAGGCTGAGGAGGAAGATCACCCGTATGGCTCATCAACTCAACGAAATGCCGGGACAAAGCTCCACCATCTTCTCCCAGCCAGAGCCGGGAACCGGGGCGGGACTGGTCGGCTTTGTGCCCCTCATCCTCCACTGTGGCGAGCCGCTCGGCAGTCTCCAGAAGGGCCGCTAGCAGTTCTGGTACAGGGGCGGCCTCTGCCACACCTAACAAAGGCCTAAACGCTTCCTCCACCTTATCCAGAAAAAGCTCGAGGCGTTCTGGACTATCTGGGGCATCAGCCTGATAGCCGTTATCCGTCCGCTGCGCTTCCTGCAATACGTCAAGAGCATGGCGTAGCCCTTCTAGCCCCGGCTGAGGTGCGGGACCACGCAGAAGCCGCCTCTCCAGAAGGCGAGCACTGGCACGGGCACGGCCGGGGCTCATCCCCAGAGCCACCAGTGGATGCTTGAGAACAGACAGTAGCGCAACCGGGCTGAACCGGGCCGCTACTGCCTGAGCGATAAGCCGCAGAAAAACAGCTGTCGAGGTACGGACCAGCGGCTCCCCAGCACTATCATCCGCATGAATACCAAAACGCAGCAACTCGGCCCGGACACGATCTGCCAGCCCACGATCCGGCGTTACCAATGCACCGGTCCGCCCCGGCTGGCTAGCCACATCCCGTAGGATCAACGCAATGGCCTGCGCCTCCTGCTGCGAGTCCGCTGCTGGTAACAGGCTGATCCCAGAAGGCGTGACGTCCCCCACAGGCTGCCCCCAGCGGGCAATACCTGCCTCTGGCAACATGACATATTGAAAGAGATTTTCCCGTTCCGGGCGCAGCACATCTCCCCACAAGGCAATATCCGACCGTTTCACCCCGGCCCGTGATAGAAACTCATGAAACAGGGCCTGAGGATGCGTTGGAGGAAGCTGTTCCCACAGCTCTTCATCCATATGGCAATCCAGCCCCTGAAAGACCACCATACCTTGCGGTAGTGCTGCTACGGCCTCCAATGCTGTGGCCACACCTGCGGAGCCATCCACAAATCCCACAGCCCAGAGCGGATAATCCGGTGGCATATCCGCCCAAAGGCGGGCCTGTGCCTCAATCAAAGCAACCTGACGAGCCATGATATTGCTGCGCCCTTCCTCCTGAAGGATCGCAGGCCATGCTTCCGTGACAATCCGAAGAAACTCCAACGTCTTTTGCCAGTGCCCGGCAAAGTCATCCGTTACAGCTTTTGGTAGGGTCTCGTGAAGGTTTACACCATTCCGCTCAGCATCATCCATTAATTCTGCCAGAGCCTGCGCCAATGGCCAGACACGATCAATCGTGCCACCTTCCCGGCCGGATGCGGTGGTGAAAAAAGGTGCTGCCAGAATCAACCGTGCTAGCATAGCCAGCCGAAAAACCGGCCCTACAGCAGGCGGTAAACTCTCATCCAACGTCATGGGGAAGAGGCTCTGCTGCTCCAAATCGCCCAAAGACACAATGGCCGGAAGCAAAGCCGGTTGGCCATCCAAAACCCGTAGGAAAGCCTCCATGAGGGCACGGGCTACACGGCGACCGGGCACGAGAATCGTACCGCTATCACCACCACTCCGCCCAGCCGAGTGAGCGTCACCTCCCACACGGTCCAACCAGTTCCGCACGACTGTATCCAGAAAGGGGCAAGAAGCTGGGACGCTCGCAATATTCAATGGAGATGCTTGTGTCATGGCGTCAGCCCCTCCACCAACGTTGCCGAAAGAGCCTTCAGTCGTTCCTCCGGCCAACCACGCAGGGTTACAACACGTTCCTCCTCACCCCTCCCATGTACGAACATGAAATACAGTGCATCCTCAGGCATCAGCTCTTCGGCACGTTCTGGCCATTCCACCAGCATGATACTCTCACAAGCATCATCCCAAGACAGTTCATACAATTCATCTGGGCCGGATAGACGCCAGAGATCATAATGGAACACCGTTCCAGCCTTGGTGTCATAGGGTTGGACCAGTGCAAAAGTCGGGCTGGGGACTTCCAGAGACTCATCACCTACCAGATGGCGGATTAATGCCCGGGCAAATGTGCTTTTACCGGCACCCATCTCCCCTTGAAGAGCCAGACAGTCCCCGCTGCCGAGCATCCCTGCAAGATGCCGTGCCAGAAGAACCGTCTGCTGAGGAGAAGAAAGATGCACGTCCATAGGAAAAATGCCCCGTATCGCTACCTGATATGATGTCTGCCACCATTACCGAAGCGTCATCAAGACACAAGAGAAAGCCTCTACCGTCTACGTCCGTTTCTGTCGGAAGAATAAAAAAGAAGCCACACTACCGGACATGTAAAAAACAAACCTCTACTCGTGAGGCGAAAAAATGCTTATGAATACTAGCATGACACATGCAGCTTCTACCCACACGACAGATGTCGCCATTATTGGCGCAGGCCCAACGGCACTTTTTGCCGCTTTTGAATGTCGGATGCTACGTCTGGACTGCATCCTGACGGATGTTCTCGACAGTGTGGGGGGGCAATGTGCCGCCCTATACCCGGAAAAACCGATTTATGACATTCCGGCCCATCCCTCTATCACCGGCGGAGACCTTATTGCCGCCCTAGAGGAGCAAATTGCTCCCTTCAACGTGCCCCGCCTGCTTGGCAGCCGGGTTAGCCATCTGGAAGGTGAGGCCGGGGCCTTCACCCTGAAGAATGAGCGTGGCGACACAATCCATGCCAAAGCTATCATCATCGCTGCCGGTGCCGGTGCCTTCGGACCAAACCGTCCCCCTCTGGAAGGGCTGGATGCTTATGAACGCAGCGGTGCCGTGCAGTATTATGTGAAGAAACGGGCCGACTTCACCGGCAAGCGCATTGTTGTAGCAGGCGGCGGAGATTCTGCGCTGGACTGGGCCCTCTCCCTTTCCGACCTTGCCGAGAAAGTTTACCTCGTCCACCGGCGGGACCGCTTCCGTGGAGCACCGGAGACACTGGCACAGATTGAAGCAAAAATTACCGCCGGGGCTATCGAGAAGGTCGTTCCCTACCAGCTGCATGGCCTAAAGGGCGAAAACGGCCAGCTGACCCATGTAGACCTCATTGCCATGGATGAGACAGTCCGCTCTCTGGAAGCTGACGTACTGCTGCCTTTCTATGGGCTTTCAACCGATCTTGGCCCTGTAGCCTCATGGGGGCTGGAAACACAGCGTAGCACTATCGCCGTGAACCCAGCCACTATGCAGACCAGTCTTGAAGGCATCTTTGCCATTGGTGACGTGGCCCAATATCCCGGCAAAATGAAGCTAATCCTTCAAGGCTTCTCCGAAGGGGCAGTAGCAGCCCATGCGGCGCATCATGTCGCCCATCCCGACAAGGCTCTGCGTTTTGAACATTCCACGAGCCGGGGCCAACCGGGCACGCCCTGATACGGTTTCGCCGCCCATAAAAAAAGCAGGTGCCCGGACTGGGTCACCTGCTTTTCTTTTATCTACCTGATGACAGGTTCTGTCAGGCGACTTTCTTCAGGAAAACAACCTTTGAAGCCCCGCCTTCAACAAGAGTCTCAATAGCCTTATTGAACACACGCCCATGCTCGGTCCCCATATGGGCCTTGAAAGCCGCCTCATCCCGGTAACTTTCCTCAACATGGAACAGGTCCGGCTCATCCTCCAACGTATAGACAATAAACCGCACGCAACCCGGCTCGGCCCGTACATTCTCGGCTAGGGCTGTCAGCAGGCTGGCAACCTTCTCCCTATGGCCGGGGAGTGCTTTCATCGTGGCATAGAGGCTCTTGGTCATGACATTTTCCCTTCTTCCCTTGTGAAGCCCCACCATCATGCCACAAGGGGGCAGGAACCCGATACAGCCTGACATAGAAAAAGGCCGGAGCAATGCCCCGGCCTTTCCATATATCCCGAAACGGATGCGGAGCCTTAGCCCTTCGCACCACGAGCGGCACGCTTGCGCTCGTGCGGGTCCAGATAACGCTTACGCAGACGGATGGCAGATGGTGTAACTTCCACCAGCTCATCATCCTCGATGTAGGCAATGGCCTGCTCGAGGCTCATCTTGCGGGGCGGAACCAGCACAACAGCATCATCCTTACCGGAGGCACGCATGTTCGTGAGCTTCTTCTCACGCACGGCGTTCACTTCCAGATCATTCTCACGGGAATGTTCACCAAGGATCATGCCGGTGTAGATTTTCTCACCTGCATCCACAAAGAGCGTCCCACGATCCTGAAGAGAGAACAATGCATACGGCGTTGTTGCACCATCCTCGGCAGAGATCAGGGAGCCGTTACGGCGGCCTTCAATCGCACCAGCATGCGGCTGGTAGGAATGGAAGAGACGGTTCATCAGACCGGACCCACGGGTGTCGGTCAGGAACTCGCCGTGATAGCCGATCAGACCACGGGACGGGATCATGAATGTCAGGCGAACCTTGTCACCGCCGGACTGACGCATGTCCTGCATCACGCCCTTACGCAGAGACATCTTCTCCACGACCACACCGGAATAAGGCTCGTCCACATCGATGACGACTTCCTCAAACGGCTCTTCCTGCTCACCCGTTTCCGGGTTCTCACGGAACAGCACACGAGGACGACCGATGGTCAGCTCGAAGCCTTCACGGCGCATGTTCTCAATCAGAACGCCCAACTGAAGCTCACCACGACCAGCCACCTCGAAAGCCTCGCTTTCCGGGCTGTCCGTCACCTTAATGGCCACGTTGCCTTCCGTCTCCTTAAAGAGGCGGTCACGGATCTGGCGGGACGTCACCTTCTTGCCTTCACGACCACCCAGCGGACCGTCATTAATACGGAAGGTCATGGAGAGGGTCGGCGGGTCGATCGGTGTGGAGGGCAGCGGCTCCTCGATGGACGGCTCGGCCAGCGTGTCAGGAATGGTAGCCTCGGAAAGACCAGCAATGGCGACAATATCACCCGCTTCAGCTTCCTCGACAGGCACACGATCCAGACCACGGAAGGACAGCAGCTTGGTGATACGACCTGCCTCGACCACGCTGCCATCGGCACGCAGCGCACGAATAGGCATATTCACCTTGGCACGACCCTGCTCGATACGGCCTGTCAGGATACGACCAAGGAAGTTATCGCTCTCCAGAATGGTGGAGACCATGGCAAACGGCTTGTCCTTGTCCAGACCCGGGCTCGGAACATGCTTAAGAACGAGGTCGAACAGCGGATGCAGGTTTTCGCGCGGACCTTCCAGCTCTGTATCGGCCCAGCCCTGACGGCCAGAAGCGTAAAGCATGGGGAAGTCCAGCTGCTCATCATTGGCACCAAGGGCAGCGAAGAGGTCGAACACCTCATCATGCACCTCGTCCGGGCGAGCATCGCCACGGTCCACCTTATTGACGACAACCATCGGGCGCAGGCCACGGGCCAGAGCCTTACCAAGCACGAATTTTGTCTGCGGCAGGGCACCCTCAGCGGCATCCACCAGAATCACGGCACCATCCACCATGCTCAGGATGCGCTCCACCTCACCGCCGAAGTCGGCGTGGCCCGGTGTGTCGATGATGTTGATGCGGGTGTTCTTCCACACAACAGAGGTACATTTAGCGAGAATGGTAATCCCGCGCTCACGCTCAAGATCATTGCTATCCATAGCACGCTCGGTGACGGCCTGATTCTCACGGAAAGTACCAGACTGCTGGAGTAGCTGATCGACGAGTGTTGTTTTCCCATGA
The DNA here is from genome assembly GCF_002003665.1 of Bombella intestini. Taxonomy (GTDB): domain Bacteria; phylum Pseudomonadota; class Alphaproteobacteria; order Acetobacterales; family Acetobacteraceae; genus Bombella; species Bombella intestini. Next base: position 84,379 of record NZ_JATM01000002.1, on the reverse strand, counting down.
TCGACATGGGCAATAATGGCAATGTTACGGATGTCCATGAACGATCTTTCAGGAAGTGACAGATTGGGACAGAATGATGCCCTTACTGCACCGAAACTGATTTTTTTGCAAATCCGAACCGTGTATTAACCCCGTACAGCATCAGATTTTATGCCTTCATTTTTTTATTCCTGCGGCAAAGGACCAGTTTCATGACCGATCACACACCCAAAGGCCCCACCGCTCCCGGCACGGAAAAACTCAACCAACTTGGCCGACAGACCATCCAGCCGGAGTCGCCCGATGTTGCCGAGCTGGAGCGTGTCCCGGCCCCCCATAAAGGGCGGCGTTATGTTGTCCGCTTCACCGCACCAGAATTCACATCCCTCTGCCCGGTGACAGGCCAGCCGGATTTTGCCCATATCGTCATCGACTACATCCCGCGGGATTGGATTGTAGAGAGCAAGTCTCTCAAACTCTATCTCACCAGCTTTCGCAATCATGGGGCCTTCCATGAGGATTGTTCTGTGACCATCGCCACACGCCTTGTAGAGCTACTAGACCCAGAATGGCTGCGTATCGGAGCCTACTGGTATCCCCGTGGCGGTATGCCGATTGATGTCTTCTGGCAAACAGGCCCCGCCCCGGCTGATGTTTGGATTCCCGCACAGGATGTTCCCGGCTACCGGGGGCGTGGCTAAAACCACATGAAGGGCACGGAACAGACCGTGCCCTATTTCTTCCCTCAGAAACCGAGCGTCACATCCCCGCCAATCAAGATACGATTCTGATGCCGGAAGTCAGCAAAAGGGCGGGTATTGTTGAGCGAACGATCAAACCGAATTTCTGGGCGGATCTGAAGCAACTTGATGTGATGGCCGATGTTCGGCCGCCAGACGGCGTTAAAGGACAAATCGCCGTAGGTAGTCGCTGGGGCGGTATAAGTGCGTGCAGGCAGGCCCAGCAGTGACCGCCCGTAACCTGTATCTTCCGGGTACTGCACGACAAATTGGCCCGTACTATCCCGATATACTTCTGCCCGAGCGTTAAAGGTCAGGGTCGAAGTGGCTGCATAGGCTCCCCATACAACGCCACTCCATGTATTGGCATCCAACCCTTCATCATGAACCTGCGTGGCCTCAGCTGTCAGGCTCCATTTGGGATTGATCTGCCATGTAGCGTTGATGTCATTCCAAAAACGCTGTGCCTCATGTGCCCGATGACTACCCAGCAGGCGGCGGGGGTCTTCTGGCCCGACACGCAGCAGATAAGTCACAGATAGGGCACCACCAGCCAACTGGCTGGCATTAAACCCTACATAACCCGCTGGCTCACCGTTATTATTCCCACGGCCAAAGGACTTCTGATTCCCTGCATCCATCCCAAACAGAACGGCATAATGAGAATTCAGATGCCATTGCCCATAAAAACCAACATGCTCAAAGGGATTGGAATACTGCGCCGTATAAGACATGGTATAAAAAGCACGTCCTGCCGGATTCAGCACCTCCACCCCCATGGGAGACGAAAGAATCCCCAGCTGCATATCCAACCCGTCTTTTGCCAGCCACGGCATATGCAGGGCGATGTTAGCCTGAATGGGCGTTAGCTGATAACGGTGATGATCCAGCCAGCGGTCAGAAATCCCGGTGGTAATGTACGCTCTAGCATCGGAGCCATAAAGCATCTGGATATTAGCCCCCAGACCATAACCCTCACCAATCGAATCCACAGGTTTTGTGATCGTCAGAGCAACCTGATTGAGCATCCCCGTATCGCTATGAGACTGGAGCAGCTGGCCAAAATTCATGCCATTATCAGGATGGCCCGTATTGGCCATCGCCCCACCTTCTACCTGCAGGCCAACATCAATGTCGGAGAACCAACTTTTCCCTGCTGAAGGCACTGTGGCAGGCTGTACAGCACTGGGTACCGGGGCCGGGGATGAACCCACCGAGCCTGAAGAAGCAGAGCCAACCTGCGTAGCCTGAACGGACCCACCTTGCTCGCTAGGGGCGGCCTGTGCGCCCTCCAGCCCCAGATCGACCCCACCACACAAGCCCATCATCATCACAACATACCGCCAGTGCTGCATGATCCATCCCATATATTGTTCCGCCTCCGTAAGTATATCCATCTTCTGAAAAACGGAACAACAGCAAAACGACCTTCCCGCCCAAAAACCAGACACAAAAAAGGGGACCGCACAATCAGGCAGTCCCCTCTATCCGTCTTTACATCCCCAGTTAGAAAGAAATGGAAGATTCCAAATCAATCAGCATGGCATCCTTATACCGCTTCACAGCTCCCGGACTCCAAAGATACTGCAGCCCCGGTCGCAAAAGCAGCCAACGTGTGGGACGATATCCGTAATTAAGCTCGATAGCTTCTTCCGAATGTGGAGCATATAGCCCAGCACCCCGCCCCGTATGCTGGAGGTGCTCTATCCAATGTGTGACTTTCGGATTAGCCCAAAGAGCTTTCATGCCGAAGCTAATCGTATCATCGGGGCGGCTGGCAAAGGTACCTTTACGGGTGATACCAGCCGTCACGAAATAAGGGGCAATGGCCGTACGGGGATCACCCCATGTGAAGGAAGCAAAAAATGCTGTGCCACGATGAGGGTCTGCACCATCACGCTGCAACATGCGGTCGAATTGGAACCACCCACCAAACCGTCCCCGCACCTTGGAGACTGGTGCATCCTGCGCTGCCGAGGCCGGGATATTATAGGTTCCCATCTGGCCATAAACGTTCTTAACTTCGGACGTATCCCAATAACCACCAATCTTTATATTCGTCTGCAACGGGCCGCTATAATCATCACCGCCACCCTGATGCCAACCAAGCTGAAATGGCAGGAAGGTGCCAGTCGCCCCATGTAGATTCATCTTCCAACCATTCCGTACACCGGAAATAGTCGGGTCCACACTGTAAGCCCCAAACTGCACCAAATAATGGTCATTCCCCGCCGGGTAGAGCTTGATCCACGCCCCCGGATGGGCCGTAGGGTAGAAGCCGTAGCCCGAGTTCATGGCGATAGACTGCGGCATACCGCAGATGCCGTTATTCTGAAACTGGCAGTACAGGTTAGCCCCCCAATAGGTGGAAGACTGCTCGAAGTCATTCTCCGTATTGATCTCACCAACCTCGGTCTGGACATAATTATTCCAGTGCATTTCCCAGCTAAGGCGGCCAAGGCGCATGGTTTCACCTGCGCCATAAATCTCCATCGGGCTATCAATGACAGGCAGTGTATTCCCCAGCCCAGCCCCCTGACGGGCTAGGGTCAGGAAATGCAGTACACCAGCATTGAAGGCGACACCTGTCAGCTTCTTCAGATCAAAATCCAGAGACAGGGCTTCTTCATCCGCATAGCGAGCCGCACGGGATTTCCCCCCGAATGGATTGCCTGCCGAATCCTGAAAATAACGCCCACCCACCGTCACACCGTGATCGGCCAGCCAGCTCCGTGCGCCCCATGGGTCCCCGAAAAACCCATCCTGATTGACAAAATCATGCCAACTATTGGGGAAAAGCCCCTTCTGCTGCGCTGGGGCTGCCTGTTCGGAGGCCCCACGGGAAAAAGAATCTCCCGGGATCGGAAGCGGCACAGACCCGAAAGCCCGCTGCTCATCCGTTTTAGTGACACCGTAATGCCCTGCCTTCAACAATTCCTGACGTTGAGCAGGTGTAACATCACCAACGGAGCCACCTCCCTGTCTGACAGATGATGAAGCAGAGGCGGAATCCTGTGCAAAAACGGCATGACTCCCCAGCATCAGAGCAATACCCATTGCCGCCGTACCAGCCGCCTTCTGCCACATTCCACGCATACACTAGCCTTTATAGCCGTTGATCGGAGAGGGACCTGAAGGCCAGACGCACCATGGCAGCCTTCAGCACGACAATGCTAAAACAGGCTGCAGACAGCACTGCCGTAAGGGATAACACTGTCCCTTTAATAAAATTTATCGCTAACATCCAGAGATGAAATCTGTCTGTACCATATCGGTCCGATCTACAGCGTCAATTTCATGTGACTTCTTTTACAACTTTCCCCTTTTGCTGATCACGATGCTGCTGCCCCAAACGACGGGTTAGTGGCAGCAAAAGGGCCATGATCACGCACAGCCCCCCACACCCCAGAAACAGCCCTCTAAACAGGGCCACATAACCTGCCAAACTACCGCTAGCATCCACCGGGACACTCGCAAGGTCCGCTACAAGGCTACCCAGATACATGCCGATACCCCAGAGCAGGAACAACGCTCCCATCAGAACCGCACTAATACGGGCTGGGGCATAGCGGGCCACAATAGCCAGACCAAGCCCAATGGTCAGAAGTTCCCCGAGGGACATGGTGCCATAACCTGCCACCATCACCCACGGCGACACCAACCCCGCACTATGGCCAGACGCCACCCACCAAATGAAAAAGGCCAGCGTCACCAAACCATATCCCAACAGAATTTTCACCGCTGGAGAGGCATCATGCCCCTTGCTCGCATGACGCCGGTACAGCCACGCCAGTACTGGGCTAAACAGCATGACGGCTATCGGATTCAATGCCTGAAACTGCCCGGCAGACATGGTGAACAGACGCCAAGGGCCAAGTTGATACACACCGGACACATCCCGCATAGCAAAGAGTGTCAGAGAGGTTTGCATCTGCTGATAAAAAATCTGATAGGCCATCGTCTGGGTGCAAAGGATGTAAGTCAGCAAAAGGCCGGGTCTCTCACTTTCCTTTGCCCGCGCATAAAGCCAGACCCAGAGCAGGATCAGGCCCCCTCCGGCCACAATGATGCAGAGCCTGACCAAGGTCGGGCTATGCAGCACCCATGTGCAAAAAGCCCAAACAGCCAGCAGAACAAGCAGAATTCCTCCGCCCAGAGCACCTTTTCTTACAGGGCCGGACAAACGCTCCATCAATGGGATGGGCAGGGCTGTAGGCCCATGCTGTTTTAAGGCCTCAGCCGCCCGCCCTACCAGAAAACGGCGCATCCGCCCGCCACGCACAGCATAATAACCCAGCCCGACTAGAAGCCCCCCAGAACACGCCAGAAAGGCCACAGCCGCCCCATAACGCTGCTGAAGCCATGGCATAAGCAGCATGGAAACAGTCGAACCGACATTGATGGCCATGTAATAGAGCGTAAAGGCGGCATCCAGTGCCGTACCATCCCCGGCATAGATGCGGCGTACCAATGTCCCTGCATTGGGTTTAAACAGCCCATTCGACAGGGCAATTAGCGTCAATGCTGGAAGGAAAACATCTGGATAGCCAAGAGAGAGAGCTAGCAGCCCATACCCTGCCGTCAGCCCGACAGCCCCCATGAGCATGGTCAACCGCGACCCCAAACACTGATCCCCAAGCAGCCCCCCCAACACTGGGAGACTGTACATGAGAAACCCCAACCCACCTTGCATGAGGTTGACGTCATGGTCATGCATATGCAGCTGAACGACCATAAAGACGGTCAGAACAGCCTGCATCCCGTAATAACCGAAACGCTCCCATAGCTCGATGGCCATGACGACAGCAAAAGCTTGCCGCCGTGCGGATAGGAAATTCACCGCAGAGTGCTGTTGATCGGTCATGAAAGCACGCTACTCCATTACGGGAAGGAAACTGATACTTCCCTCACATAGCGCAAAATTCAACCACCGGCGAGGTGGAACCCATCAACCTGCAAAATACCCACCACGCCCAACACGCACACAGCCACGACAAACACAATGGCTACCAATGCACCCAGAACGCTGGACTGCCTGACACGCTGCCAGAAAGACGCTCCCCAGACCATGGCCCTCTCTTCTCCCGCTTCGCCTCGCCCTGCATGGGGCCGGCGCCAGCATAACAGAAACAGGCCACTCGCACCTTACACAGACGGTGGAATGGCCTGCCCTGCCCCTTCACATAGTTTCACACCACACCCGGTGGGGCCGCCCGTGCCTGATATCAGCCTTTTACTTCCGCTTCCCTATCAGCTTCACGGCGCAGAAGGGCTTCTAGCTCTGGCGAGATAGTCCCCAGCGTCACACGCAGGGTCACCAGCAGGTTACCCGCTGCATGGTTCTTATCCGCAGCAATACCACGCCCTCCCAACCGCAGGACCGTACCACTATCAGAGTGCGGCTTAACCTTCAGCGCAACCGTTCCGGCAGGAGTGCGGACATGCACCTTGCCCCCTAGCACAGCCGTATGAAGGTCAACATCCTGCGTGACACGCAGATTACGACCCTCACGCTTATAATAAGGGTCTTCAGCCACATGAATCTTCAGCAGCACATCACCAGCAGGACCGGGGCGGCCATCCATACCGGGCTGCCCCGGCTGACCTTTGCCCTTCAGCCGGAGGGTTTTACCATCCTCAATACCGGCCGGAATGGCAACAGCAACCTCACGCCCACCACCAAGGCTGACCTCACGGCGAGTTCCGAGGGCACATTCCTCCATGCTGATACGCAATTCACCATGCACATCCTCACCCCGACGAGGCCGGGAAGAGCGAAAACCACCGCCGCCGCCAAAAGCACCGAAAATATCCCCTAGGTCCTCGGGGTTGAAGCCACCGCCAGAGAATCCCCCGAAACCGCCAAAACCACCGGCACCAGCGCCACCGCCGAAGCCACCGCCAAAGGGGCCACGCACCTGACCATCCGCATCGATCTCGCCACGATCAAACTGGCCACGCTTTTCTTCGTCTCCAATAATCTCGTACGCCTTGCCAATCTCCTTGAAGCGTTCCTCGGCCTTGGTATCACCGGGGTTACGATCAGGGTGATACTGCTTGACTAGCCGACGGTAGGCACTGCGGATTTCCTTGTCCGAAGCCGTATTGCTTACACCAAGAACCTTATATGGGTCAGTCGCCATTACTGTCCTGCATCCTCCAGATCCGTATCATCCAACAGGTCGATCAGCACGGCTAAAACCCTGCTTTTTGAGTAGCCTTCTGCCTCAGCCTCCTTAATGAGAGTCCGCACCCTAGGGCGCAAAAAATCGGCGGCTGACTGTGCTGGCGTACCTGTCATGGGAAAACCTTTCTTTTCTAAAGAAGTGGTGTGCCTATAAGGTAAGGTCAATAGAAAACGGGGTTTTGCCTCTGCATTTCCCGCAACTCTACCCAACCTTACCGGAAGACAGTTCTCCATGCCGCCTACTGACAGTCTCCCCCCTGCCAGAACACCCCGCCGGCTTATCATTACAGGCAGTGACAGCCGCTATTTCCCACTGCTCCAAGAACTCATCGCCTCTATTCGCCGCTTTCCGGCTCTAGAGCAGGTAGACATTGCCTGCATTGATGGCGGGCTGACACAGTCTCAGCGTCTCCAGCTAGAGCAGCAAGGGCTTATTGTCCGCAGCCCGAAAGCCTTCCCCCATGTCTCACGCCGAGCACTTCGCAAACGGCCCAATCTAGCCATTGAACTATCTAAAATGTGGCTGGACCAAATCTTCCCAACCCACGATACGCTCGTCTGGATTGATGCGGACGCTTGGGTGCAGGACAGTCAAGCCGTCATCCTGCTTTTTCAGGCCGCCGAACAGACACCATACGCTCTGGCCATCACGCCGGAAATCTTTTTCCACAAGCCGCTCTTCCGGCTGCGGTGGCTACCTTGCAACCTCGTACAGCTCCGCTCCATTCTGTATAAAAATGCCCGTCTGGCACGGCTACCCCGTGCGATCTGCCGCAGTATTGGCGTCCGCCCGACTCTCAATGCCGGTGTATTCGCCCTCTCCCGCATGGCCTCTCACTGGCCCCGACTCCAGCACTGGCAGGGGGTTGCCCTGCGTCATGGCAAGATATTCAGTTCCGGCCAGCTTGCCATAGCACTAACAAGCTATCACGAAGGCTATACTACCGCCCTAATGCCCGCCGGATGCAACTACTTAGGACCGTGGCAAACTGACCCACATACTGGCCTACTTTGCGAGGTTACCTTCCCTCATAACCCTGTCGGTATCGTCCATCTTGCCGGCTATGACGCCATGCGGTTGGACCCGACCGTCACACTGGATGTCCCTGACCGAACGGGAAAGGTGCGTGCACTTAATCTGCGCTTCAGCACGATGCAGGCCAACCGTTCCGACCTGAGCTAGAACATCCCCCTGACTTACCGGCTGAAGGCCCGCAAGATCATATCTCTACTTTCATGCTGTTCCACCTGCAGAGTGGTGTTGGAAAGCTCCCGCCCCTGCCAACCAGCACCGAAGGAAATATAGAGCGAAATGGCATCATCCATACGCTTACCCGTTGCCGACACTGCGGCCACCCGGCGGGACAGGTAGGTCTGCTGGGAGTTCAGAACATCCAGATAGCCCGTCAATCCGGCAGCATAGAGCTTGCGGGCACGAGACAAGGCAAGCCCGGCCTGCGTGGCGGCCTCCCGCTCTTCTCGCACGAGCTCATTATCTTGATGCCAGTCATCCAGACTATCTTCTACCTCCCGGAAGGCATTCAAAACAGTCTGGCGATATTGCAGGCGGCTGGCCTCTGCCTCGCTTCTAGCCTGAGCAATCTGGGCACTATATTTGCCCCCGTGCAAGATAGGCAGAGACGCCATCATCATCACATTCCAACTCATCCCCCCCAGCTGAAAAGCCTGATAAGCGGCTGAGGCATTGGGATTGAATGTCAGTGGAATACTGAAATTGGGGTAAAGATTAGAAATCGTAATCCCAATGCGGGACACGCTCGCCGCATAACGCCGCTCAGCAGAGCGGATATCTGGCCGGTTGGTCAACACGGTTGAAGGAAGCATAGCCGGGAACGGCGGTAGGGTTGGAATGGGTTTCCGTTCTTCTAGATCGGGCTGTTCCTTACCGGGCATCTCACCCATCAACACATTGATGGCATGGATGAGCTGCTCCTGCCGTGCCCGCAAGGGGGGAAGGCGGGCCAGTTCAGCATGTTCTTCTGTCCGGGACTGGGCAATCGCCAAAGTATTACCGACACCGTTGTTGAAGAGCCTCTCCACCAGATTAGTGCTATCACGAGCCGTGCGGATGGAGTCTTCCGTCACGCTCATCCGTGTCTGGATGGTCCGCAGCTCGATATAATCTGTCACTAGCTGGCTTAACAAAGACAGAAGCAGCCCCCGCCGCTCCTCAATGCTCACCTCTACCAGCCTTTTACGCTCCTGCACCTGCCGAGAGATATGACCGAAAACATCAATCTCCCAACTCGCCCGAGCACCATAGGTCAGCACGGAAGCATTAGGATGGTTATTCGGATTGCCCGGGCGCAAAGGCCAGTTATCAACATTAATGGAGTAACGGCTGTCCCCGCCCCCGGCATTAGCATCTAACTGCGGATACCAATTGGACTGCGCTTGCCTGCGGATGGACTGCTCCGCTAACACATGTTCGGTTGCGACCTGAAGGTCGTAATTCCCCCTAATGGTCTGTTCGACCAGTCTATCCAGCACCGGGTCATGGAACTGCGCCCACCAATCCCGAAGATTGGCTTCCGTCTCGGCAATTTCTTCCTTCGTTGCTGGGTGGGGCTCACTGGTAAAATGGCCCGGCACCTTCATCCTATCCGGCTTATATTCCGGCCCGACCATACAAGATGTCAGGAAAAGGCAACTACTGATAGCAAGGGGAACAAACCGTTTCTTCATCTCACAGGTGATCCTGCAGCCATGTCGTTAGCAGGCCCCTGCCTCCGGCTTTTTCCTTCCCTACGGCCACGGTGGCTGTCATGCCAGCGGAAAGGATAACCTCCGGCGGCATTTCATCAATCTCAATACGTACAGGAATACGCTGCGCCAGCCGCACCCATGTGAAGATCGGATTTACATCCGGTAGGCCAAGCCTATCCGACACGCCGTTCGCATCATTAATGCCTCGGCCGATACTGACCACATGCCCCTTAAGTATATGGCGGTAACCCATCAGCTTGATGCGGGCCTTATCCCCAACGTGTACGCCATGCATCTTGGTTTCTTCAAAATAACCATACACCCAATAACTGTTGGCATCGATCACAGCCATGCGGGACTGTCCGGCTGTCACATAATCGCCAACACGCAGATTGAGGTTAGTCACATATCCATCCACGGCAGAATAAACCGTAGAACGCTGAAGGTTTAGCAGGGCCGTATCCAAAGCGGACCGTGCTTCCTCCAATCGGGCACGGCGCACTTCCATCTCGGAGTCGAAGACGTCCTGTTCCTCCCGGGATACAACGCCCCCCAATCCCCGCCGCCGCTTCGCATTCAAGACACTCAGCTTATAATCTTCCGTAACGCCAGCCAGACGGGCTCTTGCCTCATCAATCCTGAGTTTGAAACGCAGCGGATCAATCGTGAAAAGTGGATCGCCTTTATGAACAAACTGATTGTCCACGACAGGGACAGAAACAACCGTACCAGACACTTCAGGAGTCGCCGTAACGACATAGACACGCACCCGGCCATCACGTGTCCAAGGGTCAAGGACATATAGGTCCCATACGACGTATCCCAGCCCAATGGCCAGTGCGATGATGATCAATGTCAGTATTGGGCGTAAGAGACGCCGGAACCAGTTCATACCCCCGCTCCACCTCAGACGAAAATAACCAGCAGACAGAGAACACAGACATACAGGGCGATCTCAAACAAAGCGACATGCCAGAACCAGCCCAGCGCACCAAGACGCCAAAGCCCGTAGCGCAAAGCCAGTGTCACCAGCACAGCGCAAACCGCATAAACAGCTATGGGAGAAACAAACACACCACAGAGGCTGACTTCCGAAAGCATCATACGCCGCATCCCCCGAAAAACCGGGACCGTGCGGGTGATGTATCTGACGCTATGCTCACATTGCTCCCCATCGCACCTGCAAAAGGTCTGGTGTTCATCCAGACAGGTCGGTTCTTCGTTTTATCGAAGGTACCATACCGGACTTCCACCTGAGAGACAGCATGAAATGCCATCAATCCGAGCAGAATCGCACTGGAAAAACAGCCCATGGCAGAAGCGGCCCCTAAAGGCCGCTTCTTTTCTCTCATACGTCAATGAAACCGGTAAAATCACTTTTTCCGGCGTGTAAAGGCCCCTTTAGCGAAACGCCATGCATATCCACCGAGGTTACGCCCCACCGGCCCACTAGCGAGACCCAGCAGGGATGTCAGAGCGAAATTCTGCTTCAGTTCATGGAGCTTCCTATCCCGCTCCATACGGGCACGCTCCTCTGCGGTGCCAGTATGACCAGCACGCAGTGCCAGAAGCAGGAAGATAACAGCGAACAGGATATCAAGCCCCAACACGCAGGTCGCAGACAGCAGAAGGCCCAGATGACAGACCTGCCGGAAAAACGCCCAGAACACCCAATGAAGCGTGACAGCCGCAAAAGCAAGGAACACGAGTGCTACAACAAGAAAGCACAACCGGATTCCATGCCGCTTTGCACATTCCTTGAAAATCTTTCCCTGGGCAGCAAGCACTGCCTGCCCAAGTTCCAGTAGACCATTCATGATACGACTGCTGCCCTTCTAAATTTACGAAACACTAAGGCTCATGCGGAAAAGAAAACAGAACGTACCCTTTCGCAGGCCATTATTCCATCTATAGCACCACACGAAAAAAAGCCAAAGCACCCCCCAATAATGGGAAAGGCCTCTCGCTGAATAAAATTAAGCTAATAATAGCTCCTTATTCTACCCTCAAAAAAAGGCATAAAAATGTCTTATTTCGTTTCTCATCGCCATCTGTAACGAAGTTTCAAGAATCACTATGTAATAAGCTCTCGTATCCGCCAGTCCCCTAAACCGATCTTTCCTTGGTTCACACTGCCACCTCAACAGTCTGTACGGTGCCGCACACGTTATGAGAATATCCCGCCCCCGGAACTACCAGAGCCCGTCTTCTTACAGAAACCGCCGTCTATTCAACGTCATTATGGCGGCAGTTCACCCAATCGAAACACTCTTTGGGAAGGGTCGTCACTCCGCCTGCCACTTATCAGCATACTGTCTGATTCTTGCCTCTATGATGGGTGCTGCCTCCGCCAACGCACAGCCAGACTCTCTCCCTCAGGGGAAAACATATTATTGGGCTATCCCAGAGCAGCAACTCGTTGGGCCAGTCCTGCGCAGCTCCAGTTCCATAGACCTCAAATTCCTAGGCCGTGAAGATCGAGGTCTGGAAGAAATAGAACAACAGGCTCTCGCTTACCCGCAAACTGTTCAGGCCATCATGCTCGATAGCACAGAGTCAGCCATCGCCTGTGCACGCTCATGGCTACAACCCCTGCACACGCTGGACCGATGCGGCCAACCGGCTGGTTTCTTCCGCAATATCCTCTTCCGGGATACATCCCGCGTCACATCATCACCACATTGGACAACCTTGTGGGATGTTGCCCGCTACCCCGGTCAGCGAACCTTTTTCCGCGGCCCCCGCATGACGTTGGAAATCGCCCTTTTGGCCGATAACGTTCCCCCTAATAAAATCTATGCCGAGCTTTCCACCAATGCCGGAATCGACCGTGCCTTCCATAAGCTCAACCAGCTGAGGCCTTATATCGTCTGGTGGCACTCACCTACCGATGCCCAACGCATCCTACAGAAACAAACCGTTCTGATGGGGGTCATCCCCGGTGCCATCATTCTCTCTCCCCAGACGAAAGACACACTGACACGGCCCTATCAGCCGGACATGAACCATATCCTTTATAGCCCTGCCGTATGGGGTATTCCCGCAACGCTTCCCCCCGAAAAGACCGATGAGACACGTGCTATTCTTCTGCACAATCCGCCTCATCTTCCCTATCTTCCCGACACTTTACCCGCCGAATCACTTGAAATCAGTGACAATTTCTGGGCAACACATGCGCTCATGCTGAGTGAACGCTTTAATGCATGGCTCACTCATTCCACGCTCCCGTGCCATTCCTCCTCTATGCCATTGATGATGGAGAAGCCCCAAAGATGACAGACCCCCTTCCCTTCTGGCGGACCACTTCCCTACAAGACATGACACCCAGCCAGTGGGAATCGCTCTGTGATGGCTGCGGCCGCTGCTGCCTAAATAAACTGCGTGATGAGGATACGGACGAAATCATCTGGACTGATGTCTCCTGCCGCCTGCTCGACACACAGACCTGCCGCTGCACCAATTATGAACGACGCCAGAGGAAAGTCCCGGACTGCATTTCCCTAACCCCCGCCATTCTAGAGGAAGTCGACTGGCTCCCACCAAGCTGCGCATATCGCCTCCTGCGGGATGGATTTGACCTGCCGGATTGGCACCCTCTCCGTACCGGAACAAGCGATAGCGTCATAAAGGCGGGGGCCTCGGCCAGTGGGCGTTGCATCAGCGAGCGGCGCGCTGGAATGCTGGAAGACCACATTACCGACTGGCCCGGAAACTGGCCTGAAAATGCACCTCCCTGCATTGTACACCACAGGCACAACAATAGCTGACCCTTCATGCTGAGTCCGCCTGTTCTCTGGCGTGTATCTTCACGAGCACAGCGAATTATCCTTCGTCTGGATATTCGCAAACGAGCCATCATCGTTACTCTGCCTGCCGGGGTAACCCGTCAGCAGGGTATGCGCTTCCTGCAAAGCCAGTCCCAATGGCTGACACAGGCCATATCAGAGCTACCTCTCTCTGCCGTAGAGCAAGGGCACATATGGTTAGAGGGGCAGTCCATCTCCATTCTCCCCACCACTACGCTGGATGGACGTACACGCCTAACAGAAAACGGACTACATATCGGCCACCCACCGGAAGAACACTCACGCTATCTCTCCATCTTCCTGAAACGTCGGGCTGAAAGAATTTTTCCATCTCTCTTCCAGCAGGAAAGCCTCAGAATGAGTGCTTCACCGGCAAAACTCACTCTGCGTGATGTCAAAAGCCGCTGGGGGAGCTGCACAAAGCAAGGGCGCATCATGCTCAGCTGGCGGCTCATCATGGCACCGCCAGACATATACACTTATGTGATGGTGCATGAGCTCGCCCATCTCAGCCATTTCAATCACGGGCCAGATTTCTGGGCTCTTGTGGACCAATATGCCCCGGGCGGACAACTAGGTCGCAAAAAAGCTGAAAAATGGCTCTCACAGAATGGTGCTCATTTATTGGCCATGATATAGACACCTCATTCCCTGTGCGCGCTTGGCGGAATGGTAGACGCACGAGACTTAAAATCTCGAGTTCGGTTAGAACGTGCGGGTTCAAGTCCCGCAGCGCGCACCACAGGCTTCCTTTTCCAGCCCTATACCGTTGCATTTCTGCTCGTCACCACCCTATCCTCCTGTAAAAGCGTATCTGTCTGGTCCCAGTGCCTGATTGATCTCACAATCTCTTTGCAGACCTGCTCCGTCCAGCAGAGTAAGGAACGTCATGGTGTTCGCCCGAGTCCGTCGATTTTTCAAACCTTCCCCCCCTCGCCAGCAAGAGCCTGAACTGCCGGCCAATCTTGCGGAAATCTACCGTCAGGCCCGAAATGGCCATGTGTTAGAGCAGGTACTATGGGGAAAAGTGCTACTAGATAGCCAATACGTCCCCAGAGATGTCGATAAAGCACGGGAATGGTTCACCATAGCGGCCTCTGCCAATTATGGCCCTGCCCACAATATGCTTGGTCGCTGCTCACAATTCGGCTGGGGGTGCCCGCTGGACCTCGCAGAAGCCGTCAGCCATTATCGCAAAGCCGCTCAGTTGGACGATTTATGGGGTATCTACAATCTCGGCATCTGCCATATGCGGGGCATGGGGGTAGAGACTGACCGGCGAACGGCCTTTCTTCTATTTCGCCGTGCAGCACTGCGGGGCCATGCAAAATCCATGAATCTTCTGGCCCGTTTCATTGAGGAAGGATGGGAAACCCCGGCCAATCCGATCGCTGCGCTGGAATGGTATCAACGTTCTGCCGATGGCGGGGATTATCGAGGACAGCATAACTACGCCACCGCACTGCTAGGCATGGGGCAACCGAATGAAGCCCTCCGCTACTGGCGTATGGCCGTGAAAGACGCCACACCGGATATTCTTCAAGCTATGCAACGAGAGCTGGAACAGCCCGATGCCCCGCAAGACCCGGAGCTTATGGAAACGCTCCAGCACCGACTACGAGCCGTCCTGCCGAAAACCGACTAACGGCTTCCGGCACGGCTCTCATCTCACATTCAGAGAGATACGGAATGGACCCAACCAAACGGGTCCGGTTCCTCCCCACGCTGGAGACCACATAGAGCGGTACGCAGCTTCATGGTGACCGGACCGGCTGTCTTGCCATCACCAAAAGCTACAGAGCCAGATTCCCGGCGGAACTCACCAATCGGTGAAATAACCGCCGCTGTACCGCAGGCAAAAGCCTCCGTAATCTCGCCAGCCGCCGCAGCCTTGAACACGTCTTCAATAGCCACAGGCTCCTCGACCATCGTCAGACCCATTTTACGGCCCAACTTGAGGATGCTGTCCCTCGTGATCCCCCGCAGGATCGTTCCGCCCAGTGGTGGGGTCACCACACTGCCATCCTTGCGTACAAACATGACATTCATACCGCCCATTTCATCAATGAAGCGGCGTTCTTTTGCATCAAGAAACAGCACCTGACTACAACCATGATCAGCAGCTTCCTGCTGGGGCAGCAGGCTGGCTGCATAATTGCCGCCACATTTGGCCTCACCCGTTCCGCCGGGTGCTGCACGAGTATAGGTCTCGGACACCCAAACCGGGATGCTGCCATTCCCACTGAAATAACCACCAACAGGGCTTGCCAGCACAATGAATAAATATTCATTGGCCCGCTTCACACCCAAGAAGACCTCATTGGAGATTGTGAAGGGGCGCAGATACAGGCTCTGCTCCGGGTTAGACGGGACCCAATCATGATCCACCTTCAGCAACTCCTTGATAGCACCAAGAAAAAGCTCTTCTGGCAGTTCTGCCATAGAAAGGCGGCGGGCAGAGGCCGCAAAGCGAGCTGCGTTAGCCTCCGGGCGGAACAAGGTGATAGCCCCACCCTTGCCACGATAGGCCTTCAACCCCTCAAAAATCTCCTGACCATAATGCAGCACGGTAGAAGCCGGATCGATCTGCAAAGGCTGACGGGGAATAATTTTGGCATCATGCCAGCCTTTTTCATCCGTATAGCGAATAACAGCCATATGGTCCGTAAAGACCCGCCCGAATTTCGGATCCGCCATCAAGGCCTGCCGTTGCTCTGCGGATGTTGGCGTGGTTGTCCGTTCGATTTTGAACTCTACCATGATACTTTCTGCCTTCCCGATCAGTTCCAAGGGGTTACATTTCAGAGATTATAGGGTGTGTCGTCAAGGGGGCATTATGTGCAATACTATATCTCTCAATAAGATATTTTTGAAACTTTATTTCACACGTACCCAATAGGCTCAAAATCGAAGACAAGAAAAAACCCCCACCCGTAAAGGTGGGGGTTTTCCCTGGCGTTGGCCAGTTTTCCGTAAGGCTGAAAAGATCAGCGTTTGGAGAACTGGAAGGAACGGCGAGCCTTAGCCTTACCGTACTTCTTACGCTCAACAACACGGCTATCACGTGTCAGGAAGCCGGCCATCTTCAGCACGCCACGCAGCTCCGGCTCGTAGTGAGTCAGGGCACGGGAGATACCGTGACGGACCGCACCAGCCTGACCGGAAAGACCACCACCAGTGACCGTGCAATACACGTCAAACTGGTTGTAGCGATCTGTCAGCAAGAAGGGCTGTGTGATCAGCATACGCAGCACAGGGCGTGCGAAGTAGTTCGTGACAGGGCGGCCGTTAACGGTGATCTCACCCTTACCCGGCTTGATCCATACACGAGCCACAGCGTCCTTACGGCGGCCCGTTGCATAGGAACGGCCCTGCGCATCACGCTTGGCTTCGTAAACAGGAGCTGCATTAGCAACAGCAGGAGCCGCATTGGCCAGGTCCTGCAAAGTGCCGGTAAGCTCGGCGGCGGGGCGCTCTTGAGTTTCTGACATAATGGCAGGCCTTACTGACGTTTCAGGGTATTCTTGCGGTTCAGGGAAGCAACATCCAGCTTGACGGGCTTCTGCCCCTCATGCGGGTGCTCCGTACCAGCGTAGACGTACAGGTGCTTCATCTGAGCGCGCTGCAGCGGACCACGAGTGATCATACGCTCAACAGCCTTCTCCACGACCTGACCGGGGTTCTTGCCCTCAAGACGCTGCGTGATGGTGCGCTCTTTGATCCCACCCGGATGGCCGGTGTGGTAATGGAAGAGCTTCTGACCGACCTTGTTGCCTGTCAGGGCGATCTTCTCAGCGTTGATGACAACAACCGCATCACCGCAATCAACATGCGGTGTGTACTGCGGCTTATGCTTGCCGCGCAGACGGTTGGCAATGATGGTGGCGAGACGGCCCAGAACCAGCCCTTCGGCATCGATCAGGATCCAGTTTCTCGTCACCTCCGCGGGTTTCAGCGAAAGTGTGGTCTTCATGACGTATCATTTCCAGTTTGAGATGCCACAACAGTTGCGGCATCAGGAAAAGGACTGCCCCCGACCAGTGCCCACCCTTATAATCAAGACAGACACCCTGAAAGCCGGAAACAGATTCAGGATGTGGGCCTTATTGCGAGAGTGACGGAAAAGGTCAAGCCTTTTATTTTAGAACATGTCGCCAGAGATGGCAGAAAACAGCCATTTTCTACATGTGGTAATTTAATACCGTAAAATAATATGCCTTTTAGCCCCTCTTCTGCTCCAGATAGCCCTCTCCCCCATTTGCTCATGCCCCTGCCAAAGGGTATTGTGCCGGTTCATATAAGACGGCCCAAGTGAGGTATGTTCAACATGCAACGGTTACGGCTTCCCCTCTGTTTGGCCTTTCTCATCCTGATTCTGGGTGGGCTGGGTATCTACCGCGAGGCAGGAATCCGTCTCTCCCACGCTTTGGACCGCTTTAGAGCGGCTCTGCCCGCCGAGGCGAACTTCCATTATACGAAAGTACGACCTGCCTTCTTACTGGGCGGGGTAACGCTGTATGATGTTTCCTTCCATTATAAAGATACAGATTTCCACGCCCGGAGGGTTCGTTTTGGCTACCCCAAGCTACTTTCCAGCGGAACGTTGAGACTAGCCAGCCTGCTGTTGGATTCTCCAAGCTATACTGACCATACCCACAAGATTACGGCCACAGAGGCCTCTTTCCATCACCTCCACATCCCCTCATCTGCTGAAACGCTTCATGAAGGACGCGGCGAAGCGGACAGTATGCGCTCCCTAGCGGCCATTATGTCTTTTGAACCAGAAGACGTTACGGCACTGCGCTTTGAGCATATGCAGCTCACTCACCTTCATGTCACGCAGATGGATAATCCCTCTTCAGCGACACCGGCTGTAGAGAACGTGACATCATCACGACCTTTCACGATACGGACCCTCTCGGCTGAGAGTCTTGTTGTGGAAGGTTATGGGCAGGGGCTGCGTGTTCATACGCTTATGGACGGTCTTTCCATGTCCGTTTACCTACCAGGTGGCAAGGAAAGCATCGTTCCCCCTGTATTGCGGCAGATTCTCCTCCCCAACAATACTGGGGCGCCTTTCCAAATAGATGCTCCCATGGAGATGAATCTAGCACTTCAGCATCTGGAAGCCCGGGAAGGCTATATCCAATGGCTAAAACGGCCTTTCCAGCACTCTGGCAACCCATCGGAAGCCTTCTGGCAAGACCCCGCCGCCACCCTATGGGAAAAGCCGGGTAAGCTGGAAATTGACGGCCTGTCCCTTCTGTTCAACCAGCATGATCTACGCCGCATCCTCATTCTGAACCATCTGGCAGGGGAAAGACGGGCAGGAGAAAATAACGACCTCCGCACGGAAGGAGAGCTGCGGGGGCTAACCACCCGTCTTTCACCACCTCCCTCGCTACAGGCCGCTCCCATCAGCCTGCCAACGGATTATCACATCGTTTCTACCTCTCAGAAGAAAATGAGCGAATGGCAGGAGACTCTTCAGCTCCGCACCCTCTTCGGCAAAGACAGCCCCAGCCTGATGACTGTGGAGTTCAATCTACCCGACATCAACCCGCTCCATCTGGGCGATAACAGCGTGTCCCGTTTTCTTCAGGCAGGGCAATGTCTGGGAACGGAGCTGACCGTGCAAGGGCTCGACATCTTCGCCTATTACGGCATCCTGATTCACCAGCCTGATACTCCGTCCGATTCCAGTAAACCGGCTGATAAACCAGAGGCAGCAAAACCTGTTCTGGATGCTCCAAAAGGCTCCATGATGGCTGAACAAGGCTATATGGTCACGCCCCGCTTTAATACGCTGGCCCTTCAGAAACCTATTCTAGCCCCCGTGCTGGACTTCCTACTAGCACCTGAACGCCGGACCATTACCTTTAAAACCGGCCCGCTTTCCCTTGAGGAGCTAGCCCGCATCTCCAGCGACAGCAACGACACAGCACGATTTGACCGGCTGCATGTGATCGGCGTCACAACACAAGACCAATAAACGCACTGCAGAAGAAGCTGCGTTAGTCACTCAATTTTTTAAGGGGAGGGCTGGGGCGAATGACGGGATTCGAACCCGCGACCACCGGTACCACAAACCGGCGCTCTACCAACTGAGCTACATCCGCCACACAGCGACATGACATCTATTAAATCCTGCTTGCCTCGTCCAGCCCTCAAAAGCATTTTTGTCATATTTTTTTTAAAAAATAGACTCTCTACCCCTCTCATCGCCCCACAGAACGCACGAGGCTTTCCGTACTTTGCAGCCACAATGCTTCACAGCTTTTCTCGTGGAGCCTATAGTCACAACATCATCGGCCATACCGGGCCTGACAGTACGGTAGCACTTCCAGCAGGGCTGACCTTGCATCCTCATCCGTAACAGAGAGAAAGGACCCGCCGCATTTATGGCCACTGATTCCTACATCCAACAATGGACCCAGCGACCGGTCAAAGAGATTCTAGCAGGCATGGTAGGGACGTTTGCCCTCATCCCCGAGGTCATCGCCTTCTCTTATATTGCTGGTGTGTCCCCTGCTGTTTCGCTCTTTGCGTCCTTCGTTATTTCCGTTTCCATCGCCATTTTTGGTGGCAGACCGGGAATGATCTCCGGTGCTGCCGGATCAGTCGCCCTTGTGCTAGCACCGCTCGTCCATACTCATGGCGTGCAGTATATGCTTCTAGCAACGCTGATGGCGGGGGGGCTACAAGTCCTCTTCGGCCTGATGCGCCTTCATTCCCTCATGCGGTTTGTCTCCAGCGAGGTCCGTACTGGCTTTGTCAATGCGCTGGCCATCCTCATCTTCTCCGCACAGGTACCACAGATGCTAGGGGTGAGCTGGCAGACGCATCTGCTCATCATCATTGGGCTGGTCATCATCTATCTTCTGCCCCGGCTCTCCAAGGCTATTCCTTCGCCGCTCATCTGCATCATCGTGTTAACGGCCATCACGGCCATTCACCCAATGCCAGTCCGCACCATTGCTGACCTCGGGCCGCTGCCGACTGGTCTGCCTCAATTCACTCTGCCTCAGCTCCCCCTGAATGCAGAAACACTCGCCATCACCTTCCCCTATGCGCTAGCGGTGGCGGCTGTCGGGCTTCTGGAATCCCTAATGACGGCAAGTGTAGTTGATGAGCTGACAGACACACACGGTTCACCACAAAGAGAATGTACCGGTCTGGGCATTTCCAACATCTTTGTGGGTTTGTTTGGTGGAATTGCCGGATGCGGCATGATTGGCCAGACGGTCGGCAATCTGCGTTATGGCGGGCGGGGGCGGCTCTCCACCTTTACAGCCGGGGCCTTTCTCCTACTGTTGATGGTCGTGCTGCATCCGTGGGTTGCCCGTGTGCCTGTTGCCGCTCTTGTCGCCATCATGATCATGGTCTCCATCAGCACCTTTGCATGGGGCAGCTTGAAAGACCTGTTCCATCACCCAAAACTAACCAGCCTTGTCATGCTCGTTACTGTCGGCGTGGTTGTCCTTACTCACAATCTGGCAGCGGGCGTACTGGTCGGTGTGCTGCTCTCTGGCCTGTTCTTTGCATGGCATACAGCCCGGCTGGTGCAGGTCCGCTCCACAGAGGAGCATGACATACTGACCTATCACATACAGGGGCAGATTTTCTTCGCCTCGGCAGACCTTATGGCCGAGGCCATGACCTACACGACCCACGCCCACCGTGTAACGCTGGACCTCTCCCATGCCCGGTTCTGGGACATTACAGCCGTACAGACCCTAGAAAAGATCGTCAGCAAATTCCGCAAACACGGCAAGGAGGTCACAGTCTGCGGGCTAGACCACGCCCAGCATGGCATCCTGACAGAACAATCCGATGAAGAGGCCTTTACTATCTGAAACGCCTTAACGGTTCGACATGAAAAAGGCCTCCGGCACAACTGTCCCGGAGGCCTTTCTTTATGAGAAAATGGCTTATCAGTCGGCCAGCTGTGGCGTGAGGGGGAGAGCTGGAAACTGCCGCATGAAACGCTGCTGATCTGCTGGGAACAGACGAACCTGAAGATGCAGCATCTCCTCATCATCCAGCCGTTCCATCACCTCACCATGTTCATACAGCCAAGCCAATGCGGCACCATCCGTAACGGAAAGACTTACCGCAAAATGCTTCATGGACCGTGTCATAAAGGCATCTATAGCCTCCATGAGGTCCGGCAGGCCCTCCCCTGTCAGGGCGGAGACAGCCACACTCCCCTCACGCCGGGGCACGGCATCTGTTCCCCCCAGAAGGTCCGCCTTGTTCAGAACTTCAATCGTCCGTTCCGGCCATGCTTCATCCAGCATGTCATCCGCTGTCATGTCACGCAGAACAGACAGCACATCTTCCCGCTGGGAAGCGCTATCTGGATGGGCCGCATCACGCACATGCAAGATGATGTCCGCCTCGGCCACTTCTTCCAGCGTTGCCCGGAAGGCAGCAATCAATTCGGTGGGTAGGTCACTAATAAAGCCCACCGTATCGGAAAGAATCACCCGGCGGCCAGAAGGCAGGGTCAAGTTCCGCATCGTAGGGTCCAGCGTGGCAAAAAGCTGGTCCTGTGCGTGGACACCCGCCCCGGTAATGCGGTTAAACAGAGTGGATTTCCCCGCATTGGTATAACCAACCAAAGCCACAACCGGAAACGGCACCTTACGGCGAGCATGACGATGCAGGCCACGGGTCCGGCGGACCTGCTCCAGCTCCTTGCGTAACTTGACGAGACGCTCATCCAGCATCCGTCTATCCGCTTCAATCTGCGTTTCACCTGGCCCACCGAGGAAGCCAAAGCCACCACGCTGACGCTCAAGGTGCGTCCAGAGTCGGACAAGGCGGGACCGCTGATATTCCAGATGCGCCAACTCGACCTGAAGCACACCCTCCCGTGTGGCGGCTCTTGCTCCGAAAATATCCAAAATCAGGCCGGTACGATCCACCACCTTGCAGCCCATCTCTTTTTCCAGATTGCGCTGCTGAGCGGGCGAAAGGCGGGCGTCCACCACCACCACACCAACGGATTCCGCCTTGACGATCTCTGTCAGCTCTTCCAGCTGCCCTACCCCTAGCAACGTAGCAGGCCGCTTTGCCCGCAGGGGATAGATGGCTGTATGGACAATCTCCAACCCGATGGATGCTGCCAGCCCTACTGCTTCCTCCAGCCGGGCTTCTGCTGCACGGCCTTCCAGAAAATCTTGTTTCCCAGCGGGAAGAACAACGGCGGCGAGCGTGGGTTTACGGGCGGTTTCCTGGGGCTGACGTCTCAAATCCGGAATATCCTGTCTTCAAAATCCTGTATCTGCCTTCATGCAGGCCTGCTTCATATGGGAGGCAGCCGTGCCGAGGACAAGAGAACCCCTCAGCGGGGATAGGATCAGGGCAGGTCTGAAAGAGCCGCCACAGGCATGATGGTACTCACCGCATGTTTGTAGACAAGCTGCACATGCCCATCTCGGCGGAGCAACACGCTCTGGTTATCAAACCGTGTAATGACCCCCTGCAACTTAACGCCATTGACCAGAAACACCGTTACCGGCTCTTCCCGCTGCTGCACATGAGCCAGAAACTGCTCTTGCACGTCACCTTTTGTCTGTTCTGACATGGATTCCTTCATCATTTCCCATCCTGCCCGTCACGTTCCGATGATGCGGCAGACCGGTCTTCCTGTGTTACGCCAAGCTGCTTGAGCTTACGATGCAGGGCGCTCCGCTCCATGCAAACAAAATTGGCTGTCCGGCTGATATTACCACCAAACCGCATCAGCTGGACCTGTAAATATTGTGTCTCGAACTGGTCTCGTGCTTCCCGCAAAGGCAAGCTCATCACGTCAGCATCCGCTGTCAAACAGGTCATAGAGGGGGCACCCTCCCGCACGACCTCCGGTAGCATGTCCGCCCGGATGACATTTTGCGCCTCACCATCCCCACTAGGGGCCAGAATAAGCATCCGCTCCATCAGGTTTCTCAACTCACGGATATTACCCGGCCATTCATAGGTTTGAAGACACGCCAGCGCATCCACGGCAAGCGTCCGAAGCGGTAACCCGGAAGAGCGAGCGCAACTTTCCAGAAAATGCTGTGCCATGACCGGAATATCCTCCGGCCGCTCCGAAAGGGCCGGAACCTGCAATGGCACAACGGCCAGCCGATAATACAGGTCCTCCCGGAAGCGACGATGAGCGATTTCAGCCTGAAGGTCCCGGCTGGTAGTAGCCAGTACCCGGACATCCACCTTCACGCTATGGCTGCCCCCGAGACGCTCGAACGTATTGACCTGCAAGGCCCGCACAATCTTGCCCTGCGTCTCCAGCGGCATATCCGCCACTTCATCCAGCAGCAAAGTTCCCTTATGGGCACGCTCCAGAAGACCCGGACGCCCCGGACGGTCACCACTCCCCTCAACACCGAAGAGTTCCTCTTCCAGATGTTCCGGGGCCAAAGCGGCGCAGTTCAGCACCACAAACGGGCCTTCCGCCCTTTTAGATTCAGCATGGATCAACCGGGCTACCACTTCCTTGCCCACACCTGCTGGCCCGCTGATCAGCACACGGGAATTAGTGGGTGCCACCCGGCTAATCTGCCCTCGCAACGCATTCACCAAGGCACTGCTGCCCATGAGCGTATTCTGCTCACCAGCCCGCAAACGCAGCTCGGCATTCTCTTTACGCAATCGGGCGGCCTCTAACGCACGCCGGACAATGACCAGAAGACGATCCGACTGGAAGGGCTTCTCCAAAAAATCATAAGCCCCTTGATGCAGGCTGGAGACGGCTGTCTCGATCGTTCCATGACCGGAGATCATGATGATGGGGATATCAGGCCGCTCCTCCCGGAACAGGCTTAGAAGAGCCATGCCATCAAGACGGGAATTCTGAAGCCAGATATCCAATATCACCAACGAAGGCCGATTCTCACGAAACGCCCGTATGGCCGCATCTGCGTCCGCAGCACCACAGGTGACGTAACCATCATCTTCCAGAATCCCGGCCAGCAGGAGACGGATATCCGGCTCGTCATCAACGATCAGAATTTCATGCTCCATGGGATACCTTCATGCTCCGCTCGCGCCCTCTGCTGCAAGCTCCTTCTCCGCCAACGGGAAACTCAGTGCCACCAGGGTACCAGCTGTTCCCACCTCACCAGTACCGGCAAGCACCTGACGCTCCTCCTCCGTCAGGGACCGCAGATGCAGACGCCCCTTATGAGCCTCCATCGCCCGATGTACGATAGCCAGCCCAAGCCCCGTCCCCTTCTCCTTGTGGGTAACATAAGGCTCGGTCAGACGTTGATGCTCCCCAGCAGGTAGACCAGCACCATTATCAGCAACGCCAATGATTGCCGCTCCATCCTCAAGCGTCAAGCTAAGGACAATCCAACCCAATATTGACCGCCCCTCTCCGATACGCCGTTCTGTCATCAGGATGGCATCCGCTGCATTCTGTAGCAGATTGATAAGGGACTGACCAATGAGGCGATGATCGCACCGCACCATAACCGGCCCGCCAGCGGGAACGTCCAACCGATAAGATATCTCTGGATGGGCGTTTTGCTGGAGGAACATGGCATCCCGGCATAGGCGAACAAGATCATACTCGGCCATTTCCGGCCGTGGCATACGGGCAAAAGATGAAAACTCATCCACCATACGCCCAATATCGCCCACCTGCCGAACGATCGTACTAATAAGCTGGTCGTAAATTTCTGGATCACTCACAATTTCCTTGTGGAAGCGCCGCCGTAGCCGCTCCGCAGCCAACTGAATAGGCGTCAGCGGATTCTTAATCTCATGGGCAATACGGCGGGCCACATCCGCCCATGCGGCCTTACGCTGGGCAACCTGCAACAGGGTAATGTCATCAAACGTGACAACATAACCCGCCGTGTCCTCATGTCCGTTCTGGTCCGACACGGCACATACAGACAAAGTACGCCCAGCCCCAGCACCGCCACCACCGCCCGGCCCGCCCGGAGCACGGGCACTGTCGGTATCAATCTGAATTTCAGCACAATGCTCTCGACCGGGATAATCCCGAACAGCCTGAAGCAACTCAGCAAATTCCGGCACACATTCCACGAGCGGGCGGCCCTTAGCGGCCTCTAGGTCCCGCTGAAGAATGAAGGAAGCGGCCCGATTGGGAAGCTCGAGATTCTGGTCATGATCTAGCCCGATCACACCAGCCGAAACACCTGCTAGAACGGTCTCCGTAAAGCGGCGGCGTTCATCAATCTGATCATAAGCTAACATCAGCTCCGAGCGTTGGCTGGCAAGCTGGCTGGCCATTAGGTTGAAGGCGCGGGACAGAGTCACCAGCTCATCCTCCCGGCTACCCCGACCCTCCACCGGGACCCGGGCTGTCAGGTCCCCTGTAGAAATACGGCGTGCCGCCCAGATCAACAGGCTAAGCGGGCGGGTAATCCTATTGGCCTGGGACAAACCGCTGAGCATCCCCACCGCCAGCACTAATAAGCCCATCAAAGCCAGAATAACGACAAGTGTTAGCTGGGTCTTGCCACGGTTGTTGAGCATACGCTGGTAGTCCTGCACCAACGTGTTTGTTCGTGTCATGTGATGAAGAATATCTGGGTCCACCGGCCGGGTTATGACCAGCATCAGGCCCGAATTACCCCCTAACGAGACCACACCCCTCACAAGCTGGGCCTCTGGCTGGTCCAACAGCACGACCTCACCCGTACGAGCCATAGCAGCAACGGAACGAGGGGGGAGTTCTTTTTCCGGGTCGCCCGCCCGGATGGCCATCAACCCCCCCGTAGCGATAATCTTGTAGGTGATCGGATTAAAGATGATCGCATCATTCAACCCTCGTTCCGTCACCTCATCTTCCAAAAGAGCCTGAAGGCGGGGCTGGTCATGGAACAAGTCCGTTCCATGAGCGAACATCTCATCATTCTGAACCGTCAGAAGCGTATTCGCCAAGGCGAAGGCTTCCGTTCTCGTATTCTCGTTATGCTCCCGCAGATACCCCGCCGCTACAGAACGGGCCTCGCTCAAAGCCGTATTGACCCGGTTTGAAAACCAGATTTCCACACCATAATGGAAAAACAGGGCGGACAACGCCCCTACCATCAGTGCTGGGGCTACAGCCACCACACCAAAGAGCATAACAAGCTGACTATGCAGCCGCGCCCCTGCCTGCCCCATGCGCCGCTCGGCGAGCATACGGCCAATCTGCCGCACCCCGGCAGCCGCAATAAGCAAAAGCGTGATGAAATCCAGCAGAAAAAGAAGAGCCTGCGCCCTCGGCACCCGGGCCAGAGAGACCCCTCCCGCAAGAACGATAAACGTCACAAAGGTAAGGACCAATGCTATGACTGTCAGCACCACCACACCATCGGGGCTGGTCAACCGCCCGATGGAGGCCCGTATCTTGCCGGCAAGACGTCTGATCGTCACGATCTCTTCCCTTCTCAACGCTCCCCGGACCGTGATCCGGAGCGGGGAACGATAATGTGAAGTTCCTTGATGCGTTTACGCAGCGTATTGCGGTTCAACCCCAGAAGGGAAGCTGCCCGAAGCTGATTCCCGCCCGTATGATGCAGTGCCATAGTGATAAGCGGCCTTTCCACCGCCCCCACCACGCTACCATGCAGATTGCAGCCACCCGCTTCCAGACCAGCCCGCACATAACTGCGCATGACAGGTTCGAACATCGCTGCCAGACCTCCGTTCCGATCACTGGAGAGAGCCCGCACAGCCCGCAGGCGGTCCGGCCCGAGACATTGCGCCACGGGGAGAGAGGCCAGCCAGTGTTTCAGACCATCCTCCAGCCCGCCATGCCGCAGCAGCGTGGCCTGATCATGGCGGCTGGCCACCACGATACGCACGGCTTCCTCCCGCTTGACCTGTGGCCTATGCGCCAAGAAGGCAGCAAAACGCTTTTGCAGTTCCGGGCATAGGCAATCCAGCTCATCCAGCAGCAACGTGCCACCACGGGCCTGCTCCAGCCACCCATTACCCGCCGTGCCAAATAGCCGCTCTTCCCGCAAAGCTCGGGGTACGGCTGTCAGCCCTGCAACAACAAAAGCCCCTTCTGAGCATGGACTATGAGCGTGAATCCGCTGCGCTACATCCAACCGCTCCTGCGAGCTGGCACCATACAGAAATAAAGGCCGCATCGCCCGGACCTCACGGGCCGTTTGCTCGCCCATCACGCTGCGTGCCGGGCCAGGGCACCTTCTCGGTCACGCACGATACCCGCAGCAATAGCTTCATCATAAAACCGCTCTAGCAACGTGATGACAGCCGGAGCACTATCCAACCGGTTCACCTCCGCCCGGAAGGCGGCAGAACCCGGAAGCCCGGCGGAATACCAAGAGACATGTTTACGGGCGAGACGCAGGCCGGGCCGCTCGCCGAAATAATCCATCATCATGTGGTAATGCTTCAGAACGATCTCTTTTTCCGTGGCGAGATCGGGGTCTGGCACATCCACACCACTCCGCAGGGACTGGACCAACTGGGCTGGGAACCAAGGCCGCCCGTAACAGCCACGCCCTACCATCACACCATCTGCCCCTGACTCTGCTAATGCCTGACGGGCCGTAGCCATGCTGACAATATCACCATTAACAATCACTGGCAGCTTTACGGCATCCTTGACCTTACGGACAAACTTCCAATCTGCATGACCGTTATAGAACATCTGGCGAGTGCGCCCGTGAACCGTAATCAGGCGGATACCCACATCCTCGGCAATACGGGCCAAGGTGGGGGCATTGAGATGTTCATGGTCCCAACCCATCCGCATTTTCAAAGTGACAGGCACATCCACAGCCTTAACGGTGGCCTCTAACAGGCGGGCGGCCAGCAGCTCATCCCTCATGAGGGATGATCCAGCCATCTGGCCAATGGCCACCTTTTTGACCGGACAGCCAAAATTGATGTCGACAACATCTGCTCCACCAGCCACGGCAATCTTTGCTGCCTCACCCATAGCCTGCGGATCACACCCGGCCAATTGAACGGCATTAACGCCACCAGCCCCCGCACTGCGGGCCATGCTCAGGGTTCTCTCATTCTCCCGTACTATCGCCCATGAGGCAATCATCTCCGACACGACAAGCCCTGCCCCCAGTTCTCTGGTCAGTCGGCGGAACGGCAGATCCGTAACACCGGACATAGGTGCGAGGATGACGGGGTCATCAATCACGCAGCCCGGCCCCAGAGTGATCGGCGGCAGAGGAATCGGCATTGGCATGGGTATCGGATACCTGTCAGGTTTTTATGGAGTAAATCGGAGCGGGATTTTACCGTTCCCCCCGGCAAAGCGCAAACAACACTCCCGTTACCTCCATCGGCGGCGGGCCCGCCTCATAGAAAGAATCTCCCGGTCATGGCGTTGCACACCAGCCGGGGTGACCTCAAAGCGTCCATCCTCCCGCTGCCGAGCCAGCCCCATGCCCGCCAACCGCAACAGGCAAGACCTGTCCTTCAAGGGAGCTCGGAAGTCGGGCATACGCCCCTCCGGCGGCGGACCGACCGGGCGGCCTGTCTCACCGCTCAGTACCAGCCTGTGCAGGGCCGAGCGGCAGCAGGTTTCCAGATACAGTTCGTCCCAGCTCATGATATCCTGTCCTCCTCATGGGTGCTGACCATGTAATTAACGCATCTTTGGCATTCCGTAATGCCAGCATAGACCTAAGTCTGCTATTTCCTGATTAGTGTCTTTTGCCGCCCCTGCTAACCATGCATGATATGGGTGTGGACTGGCCCATAATCTGCCCGATATGGCCTAGACCATGCAGGACGGCTGACAGGAAATCCCTTGACAAGACCGGTCATGCGTTCTGAAAGGTTTTCTAACCGTCAGTGAGGGAAGAGTGAATGCTTGATATCGGAAAAACAGCCACATGGCTTCTACGCCGCCTCAACCCTGAAACTGCACATGAGCTTGCTATTCATAGCATTGCCCATGGGCTCGCTGGTCGTGGCAAGCCCGATCATTCGGCCCTCCGAACAGAAGCACTGGGGCTTTCCTTCCCTAATCCAATCGGTCTGGCAGCAGGATTCGACAAGAACGCCCGTGCTGTGCGAGGCCTGACCAAACTTGGTTTCGGATTTGTGGAGACTGGAACGGTTACGCCCCGGCCTCAGCCGGGCAATCCCCGCCCCCGCCTATTCCGACTGGTCGAAGACAGAGCCATCATCAACCGCATGGGCTTCAACAGCTGCGGGATTGATAAGTTTTGTCAGAATCTAGCACCGCTCTTCCGGCCAAACAGGCACGGCCAGGTAGGCCCCACCGATGCGCCGCTCGGTATCAATCTAGGCATCAACAAAACAGGTGCTGACCCGCTGGTAGACTATCCCGCTCTCGTGGGACGGACAAAATCTTACGCCGATTATCTGACCATCAATCTCTCCTCCCCCAATACGCCCGGACTGCGGGACCTTCAGGCGGCTGATATGCTGGCCCGCCTGCTAGAGGCCATCCAGACCGCCCATCCAGACCGTCCCCCGCTGCTGGTAAAGCTAGCTCCTGACCTTGAGGATGAGGCCTATGCTCCTATTCTTCAGGCGGTAATTGACGGCGGGGCCGATGGTCTCATTCTCACCAACACCACTCTTGCCCGTCCGACATCCCTGAAAGACCCACACCGTGACGAAACTGGCGGTCTCTCCGGTGCGCCTCTGGCAGACCGAGCACGCCATGTACTCCAGCTTGTAAGCGAGCTGAACAAAGGCCGCCTCTGCCTTGTGTCCTCCGGTGGCATCGAAACCGGACGGGATATTCTCGAGCGCCTGAAGATGGGGGCAAACCTCGTGCAGATCTACACGGCCTTCATCTACGAAGGCCCCGCCGTGCTAACACGGCTAAAACAGGAACTGCTGCACGAAATGAGCCGTTCTGGCATTCGCAGCCTTACCGCTCTTCAACGCTGAACCACTGTAACGCAGGACCCATATTGCACCATGAAAACGGCTCTGGTCGGCATTGTAAAAAACGAAGAACATGACATCCTGTACTGGTTGGCTTGGCATGCCCTCCTTGGTGTGGACAGTTTCATTCTCTTTGATGATGATTCTGATGATGGCACGCGAGACCTCATCGCCGCCGCCAGCGTGCATTGGGATATACGGCTCTTCCATATTCGTGAGCACAGCCTCGACCTAACCAATCAAGGCTTTGTGGACCGCCAGAAACAAGTCTATCTGGATGCCCTTACCGCCATGAGCGGGCAGCATTTTGACTGGGTCGGTTTCCTGGATACGGACGAATATATAAGGCTGGATAATCATGCCAGCCTACCGGAGTTCCTCGGCTCATTGCCTGATGATGCCGGCGCCGTAGCGTTGCACTGGCAGGTTTACGGCCATAATGATCTCATCTCGACCCCCAGCCTGCCCCCTTCTCATAGCTTCAGCCGCCACAGCACGGCTGAGGAACCCATAAACCGGCATGTTAAAAGTTTCATCCGCCCTGCGTGCTGGGACAAGGGTAAGTGGGTCAATGTCCATTATTTCGAGCTGAAAAAAGGCCGCTACGTCACCGCATCTGGTGCGCCTATCACATGGTCGCCTACACCCGGCATCACGGAGGAAGCACCGGATTGGTCTGTTGCTTACCTGATGCATTTTCAACGCCGCAGCCTAGAACAGTTCGTTAAACGTGCCCTCATCCGGAAGGATCTCCAACTCTCATTGGGTGACCACCAGCTTACCCAGTGGAATGAGATTGAAGACCCCTCCCCCCGAGAGAAAACGGCTGATGTCCTACGTTGGGTAAAACCCATCGTCATGACAGGGGCTATGACTGCGCTGGAGGGAATCCGCCGCCAACACCCGCCTATCTCTGGCCTAACACCTCCCCCATCCCGCCAGAAGCCAACCAGCTTCCGCATCTTCTCTCTGCATCCCAAAGATGCCCGCCATCTCGGTGTCAGCGGGGGTATACTCCACGACACGGGGCAGGCTGACCAACAGAGCCATGATTTCCAGCTCTTCCTTCTCCAGAGCTTAAAGCATCGGGAAGCGGCCTTTCTCTTTGGTCTGGATGGATCAGATCGGATTCAAGACTTTTTCATCCTCCGTGATGGCCGCCTCACCGGCTTGCCTCGCTATGATATCCTGCCCGTTGTCGAGCAATCTGCCATTGCACTAAGGCAGCGGGGCGGGCAGGGGCATTTTCTATGCTCCCCCCCTAAGGAACCGCTGACACCTGACAGGTTAAAGGCTGGCCTTTGGGAATGCTTCCTCAGCATCCCGCAGGAAACCACACCCTCCGGAGGCTCGTGGCTGAATATACCTGCCCTGAACATGCTGGAAATGGCTCTAACGCCATCTTCTTTCACACTAGGGAATGTCTCCACCCTAACAGCCATCGACCGGGAAGCTACAGTATGGCTGCTTCCTTTTCTGGCACTCCATCTGGAAACGCTTCAATATAAAGAGCTGCGTAGCTATCTGGGTGCTCTGGCGCCATTCATTCTGTAAGGCTGCAATCCTTTTACGGACTGTATTCTCTGCAATAAAAAAGGCTCACCATTTAGATGGTGAGCCTTTTTTGTGCCTTCCAGCCTGATAGTGTTTCAGCGTCCCAGCTTGCGTAGCTTCACACCGCTCATCAGACGTTCCTCAATCTTTGCGAGGGACATGCCCTTTGTCTCCGGCACATACAGATAGGTCATGCCAATAAAGATGAAGTTCAGCACAGCCAGCAGCCAGAATGTACCAGAAGCACCAAAAGCCTCCATCAGCGGCAGAAAGCTGACGCTCACGCCCATATTGGCCAGCCAGTTCGTCAATGTGGAAACAGACATGCCAAAGTCACGCCCCTGAATAGGCTGAATCTCCGCACACAGCACCCACATAAGCGGCCCGGCTGACATGGCGTGCCCCGCACAGAAAATCATCAGCACGAACACGGCGATCATCTGGGAGGCCTGTTCAGCCATTCCCTCATGCAGCAGGCCAGCCAATACCCCCATCGCCAGAGCCATGACAGAGAACCCAACGTAAAGGATAGGCTTACGCCCCCAGCGATCCACCAGACCAATTGCCACGAATGTGGCGAGCATATTCACCAGACCAATAATGGCCGTGCACCACATCTGTGCGTGTGAATCAAAATGCGCTGCCTGAAGAATCTTGGGCGCATAGAACATGACGATATTAATGCCCGCCAGCTGCTGCATGGCCTGAAGAGCAACCCCCAGAAGCACAGAGCGACGGAAATTGCTATTCCGCCTCAGCAGGGACCAACCTTCCTGTTTAGTCTCCAGCTGTTGGCGAATGGCCTGAATCTCTTTAGCGGCTTCCAGCGGGTCATTACGCAGGTCCATAAGAATCCTGCGGGCCTCCTTATGCCGCCCTTTCATGACCAGCCAATGCGGGCTGTAAGGCAGAAACAACACCCCGATGAAGAACAGTGCTGCCGGACACGCCGCAAAACCGAACATGCCCCGCCAACTGCCACGGTAGGAAAAATAGGTATCCGCCAAAAAGGCTACGAAAATCCCGATCGTCAGCATCAGCTGATATGTGGAGATCATAGCCCCACGGGATTCCTCGCTAGCAATCTCGGAAAGATAGAGCGGGGCCGTAAAAGCGGACAATCCTACGGCATAGCCCATCACCACACGAAACGAGATCATGGAGGGAATAGACCAGCTCAGTGAGCAACCAAGGGCCCCCACCACGAATACGCCTGCCCCACAAATAAGTGCACGTTTCCGACCCACTTTTTGGGCAAGTTTACTCGCACTAACAGAACCCAGAGCAGCCCCCGCCATCATGGCACTAACAACCCATGAAAGGGCAATCGTGGATGGATGGAACTCCCGTGAGAACAGGTCCAGCGCGCCGGAAACCACACCGATATCAATACCGGACATCAACCCGCCCAGCGCAGCTACGATACCGATGACAAGAATCTTGAATTTCGTAGGGTCGAAAAATGACCCATCATCATCACCCGTTCCGGATGAGACGGAATGGGAATCAACTTCATCTACCATGCAAAGAGTATACCCTCTCTGTAACAGATCACCCCCATACGAAACCGGGCAGAAAAGACGAACCGTCCTCCCTGCCCGGCAACAAATGAACAGAGCTAATCTTTAATCAACGACCAAGATCACGCAGCTTTACACCACTCATGAGGCGTTCCTCAATGGTTTCCAAAGAAACATCCTTGGTTTCTGGAACAAAGAGGTAAAGTAACACGACACCAATGGCGTTGAATCCAGCGAACAACCAGAAAGTATTTGGGCCACCGACCAGCTCCAGAACACTAAGGAACGTTGTGCCGATCAGCAGGTTACTTAGCATGTTGGTACCCGTGGAAATGGAGATACCAAGGCTGCGGCCTGCAGCGGGCTGAATCTCCGAGCAAATCACCCACATAAGCGGCCCAGCGGACATAGCGAACCCACCTACGAAGATGATGATCATGCCCAGTGCCAAAAGCTGGAGCGACAGGCTTGTCGTACCGTACCACAGCAGGAAGGCCAGAATGGCCATACTTGCTGCCATGCTGACATACCCAGCATACAGGATAGGCTTACGCCCCCAACGGTCCGAATAACCAACAGCAACGAATGTCATCAGCACATTCACCAGACCGATCAGAGCCGTGCACCACATCTGTGCCTCGAGACTGAAATGGGCTGTCTCCAAAATACGGGGGGCATAGTACATGATGATGTTGATGCCAGCGAACTGCTGCATGATCTGAAGCAGCATACCAAGCCCAAGAGAGCGGCGGTAATTGCTGTTGGTCCGCAGCAGTTTCCAACCCTCTTCTTTGGTCTGCAGCTGCTCACCAATAGCCTGAAGCTCCTTATGGGCCTGAGCTGGTGCATCACGAAGACGGGTCATCGTCTGCAGGGCTTCTTCCTTACGTCCCTTGATCATCAGCCAACGTGGGCTTTGCGGCAGGAAGAGGAAGATCACCAGAAACACGATAGCTGGCACAGCTTCCACCATCAGCATGGAACGCCATGCACCAGAGGATGCAAACCAGCTATTGGAGAAGAATGCCAGAAAGATACCGATCGTCTTGAGCAGCTGATACAGCGAGACCATAGCACCACGCTGCTCCTTCCTCGCGACCTCGGAGAGATAAAGCGGGGTGGAGAAGTCGGAAAGCCCCATGCCCATGCCCACCAGCACACGGCAGATGATCATCATGGCGATGGACTGCGACGCCGCACAGCCAAAAGCACCGATAGAGAAAAAAGCTGCTGCTGTCGTCAGCGTGTA
Source organism: Bombella intestini (assembly GCF_002003665.1). GTDB lineage: Bacteria > Pseudomonadota > Alphaproteobacteria > Acetobacterales > Acetobacteraceae > Bombella > Bombella intestini. Next base: position 49,730 of record NZ_JATM01000002.1, on the reverse strand, counting down.
CTTGCGCCCCAGACGCTGGGTAAGCTGGCCACCCGTCAGGGCGCCAATCGTGGCACCGACCAACATACCCCCGACAATCCACTCCAGAGCAACCGTAGAAGCATGGAACTCCATACCAAACGGACGCAGCACACCGGAGATGACACCAATATCCATACCGCACATCAGCCCCGCCAGAGAGGCAAGAATGCAGATGAAAAGCACTCTCCGTCTGGCAGCGGGATCAACAACATGCTGTGGAGATTCAGCTGTCCTGTTCATAACATCGGACCTTTTTAGTGGAGGGAAGACTCCCCGAATGGAATCATCCATATCATAAAAAACAGTTTAACCTATGAGCTACATTTTCCTGCCAGATCACAGTTATGAGAGGTAAGGTAACATACTGATTTTTAGTCATTTTTCCAAAAATCAGTAGGCCCTTTCTGGCCTGAAAAACAGCTCTATTCCTAACTTTCCCTTACCGGCGACACCTCAGCACAACGGGCGCAGACTCCCTCAATCTCCACCGTTGCGGCCTCGGCACGAAACCCTTGCCCCCGGGCAGACTGCAACAAGACAGCCGCCACCACATCCTGCTCCAGCTCCTGCACCTGACCACAACCACGGCAGATGAGAAACTGAGCCCGATGGACGCCCCACGCCTTGTGGGATGTGCAACAGTCTTCACAATCCAACCGATGGCGGCAACCCACAAAGGCACTAAGCCGCTCAATCCGATGGATCAGCCCCTGTTCCAGCAGGAAATCTAAAGCCCGATAAACCGTAGGTGGCACAGCCCGTGGCTGATAGACACGCAGTAGGGAGAGAATATCATAAGCACCCAGCGGTTTTGTTTCGGACAGAACCAACCCCAGCACCAAACGGCGAACGGGCGTCAGCCTCTGCCCGTGATGCTGGCACCAGTGGGCAACCTCCTCCAACCGGGTCGCCACCTCTACACTGAACTCTGCCCCCCCAACCTCTTTGGTGCTTCCTGCTGCTGCGCCCCCTGCTTTCATGTTCTATCCCCCGGCGGGGGGGCAGCCCAGCGACATGCGGCCAGCCCATTGCGAGCAAGCTCCCGATGCAAAACCATCACCGGGGCACGCAACTCACCAATCATCGGATCTGCAACAATATCCTGCGCCAAGGCCTCTACAACCGTAACGGAACGATGCCGCCCCCCGCTGCACCCGACGGCAATAGTGACGTATTTCTTTCCTTCCTGTGCAAAACGAGGCAGCACAGTCCGCACCAACCCCAGCACATGATCATAAAAGGACTGAAAGAACGGATCCGCCTTCACATAATCCGCCACATCGGCATCCAACCCCGTGTGGGGGCGTAGACCTTCATCATAATGAGGGTTCTGGAGGAAACGGGCATCCAACACGATATCCGCCTCCCGTGGCAGGCCCGCCGGATAGGCAAAAGACATCAGAGCCACGGACAACATGGTCCCCACCCCGGCACTGAAGCGAGCCTCAATCATTTGACGCAAGGCAGGCAGGGGCAGGTCGCTTGTATCAATCACAAAATCAGCAACAGCCCGTAGTGGCTCCAGCAATCCCGCTTCCTGCTCCAACGCAGGGCGGAGGCCACCCTCCCCAGCCAGAGGATGCCGCCGCCTTGTCGCCGTGAACCGGCGCAGCAGGATATCATAATCAGCCGTAGCAAAAATCAGCTGAGTTACGCAGTCTGGCTCCCGACGAGCCTGCATCAGAAAATCCACAATCCGATGGGCCTCAAAGCCACGGCTGCGCACATCCACCCCAATGGCCAGACGAGGGCCAGAACGGGTAACAAGGGCCTCGAACAGATCAAGCGGTGGATTATCTACAACCTCATGGTCAAGGTCTTCCAACATACGCAGGATGGAAGCTTTCCCAGCACCGGAAAGCCCCGTCACCAGCACAATACTTCCTGAAGACCGGCCCTGTGTCCTCATGCCCATGCCCTGTTTCCCTGCACCACACTGGCGGAACTGCCATGATGCCGCCAGCATAACACAGTCTCCGACCTATAAGAAACAGGCCGTCCATCCGCCTGCCCCATACAGCCCACCCTATGGAGAGGGAGCAACACCAACAGACATGAAGCGAGGAAGACGTATGACAAAACGGGCGCCACAGACACGGCTCTGCTTCGTCAACGGGTCCATTTCCTCCCGGTTCTCAGCATGAATAGTCCCATCAAATGCCAAGATGATCTGCCGACTTATGGCTAACCCCAGACCAGAATGTTGGCCGAAATTCTCCCCAGCGGGTCGTTCTGAATAGAAGCGGTCGAAGATGCTATCCAGTTTCGCTGGCGGGATACCGGGGCCTTCATCCTCCACCGCAATCTCGACAGTCGGGCCACCGGGGATGATCGTGCCATCTTCCGCCAATCTGGGCGGCCCCTTCATAACCCGGACAACAAGCCGAACGACACCATTAGGTGGCGAGAAAGACTTCGCATTGCCGATGAGATTATGCAGAACCTGAACAAGTCCATCCCGCCCGACCAAAACATGAAGAGCTTCTTCCCCTTCAGGTACAGCGAGCATCAGCCGAACAGAATTCGGCTTACTTGTGGCACGATTCACTTCCACGAACAGCCCCAGAAGTTCGATGACATCCACCGCCACCCGTGCACCCCGCTGGAGTTCCCCCTCCACCCGGCTAGCAAAAGAAATATCGGTAATCAGCCGCTCCAACCGCTGAACATCCCCCCCCAGAATACTAAGCAGCCTATCGCGTGCCTGTGCATCTGCAATGCGAGGCAAAGTATCCAGAGCGGAACGGATGGAAGAAAGCGGGTTTTTTAGTTCATGGCTGACCTCTGCTGCAAAACGCTCCACATCATCCATTCTGGCCCACAGGGCCAAAGCACTTTCACGCAGTGCTCGGGCAAGTTCGCCAATTTCATCACGCCTGCTGAGCAGTGTATAAGGCAGACCATCCACCCGCCCCTTTCCCGGCTCCCGCATCTCCCTCGACCGGGCGACAAGGCAACGTAAAGGGCGGGCCAACGTCAGGGCAAAATACCATGAGAGCAGCACGGCGGCCCCCATACTCAACAATAGTACGATGACGATGAGCCAGCGTACTTCCATAATAGCCCGGTCGATATCTGTATTATACCGGGTAAGCTGAAGAACACCGACAGTCTCCCCCTGCACGATGACAGGTTCTACAACCGTCATGACCAACTCGTGCTGAGCGGTCATCCGGATGTAAGGGGGTAATTCCTCCTGTGCGCTAAGATGAACATCCTCATCTGTGTCCTGTCCGAAATTCTGCGATGTTGTGGAGTTATCTAGCGGGACCTCCCCCTCCCGGGTACTGAGGGGAATCAACGACAACACCCAGTCGTAAACACGATCAGCCAGACTAACATTAGGCTGCCAGCGGGCCCCACTGATTGCGCGATCGCCTTGGCTGCTTTCCGTCAAAACAGACCCATTAGGCGCATAAAGCCTGACCTGCGCATTACGGCTGAAGCGGATCATGTTATCCAGAAAGAAATGCACCTTGTCTTTATCAAGACTGACCTCGCTACCATCCTCCCCAATCCGCTGAGCCTGCTGAAGAACAGAAGCATAGATACGTGCCTGCTCCCGCAAAGCCTCTACACTGTCATTCAGCAGGGTATTCCGCAGCGCATTGATGGAGAGCAACATCCCCCCCATAAAGAGCAGAGGCAGGAAATTGACCAGCATCAGGCGGTTTGTCAGCGGTGATACCCACTGCCCGAACCTCACTGCCCGAAAGCGAAGCCATATGCGCCGCAGAGTACCAATCAGCTCTTCGCCACCAGCTACCATGCCAGTGCCTCACCGAGGTGGGAGAGAAGTGCATTTACAGAGCAGGCCATATAATCACCTCACTCCCGGTACCGGTATCCGACTCCATAAAGAGTCTCGATATGGTTGAAACACTCATCCACCCGGCGAAACTTCTTACGAACCCGCTTAATGTGACTATCGATCGTACGATCATCCACATAAATGCTATCCCCATAGGCAGCATCAATGAGCTGATCACGGGATTTCACTAGCCCCGGACGTACTACCAATGCCTTAACGAGCAGAAATTCGGTAACCGTTAATGCCACTTCCTGCCCATTCCAAAGGCACTGATGCCGGGCCTCATCCAAAGCTAACGCACCACGAACAAGGATACTGCTACTGGCTCCTGCTTCCCCTGTGATCTCCGCCTGACTGACCTCATGCCGCCGTAGCAGGGCCCGAATCCGTTCCACTAGAAGACGAACAGAGAACGGCTTAGTGATATAATCATCCGCTCCCAGACGCAGCCCCATGAGCTGGTCCATCTCCTCATCTTTGGAGGTTAGGAAAATGACCGGCAGGCTGCTCGAACGCATACGCAGCCGCCGCAACAGCTCCATCCCATCCATGCGGGGCATCTTAACATCCAGCACTGCCAGAGAGGTCGAACGAGACAAAATGCCCTGCAAGGCACTCTCCCCATCCGTGTAGACATGAACCGTGAAACCCTCAGCCTCTAGTGTCATCTGAACAGAAGTCAGGATGTTCCGATCGTCATCTACAAGAGCAATAACCGGAACCTGCTGCGTTTTTGAACCATGTTTCTCTTCCGTGTGAGACGGAACCACGGAAGGGAAAGGGGGCTTCTTCATGCAAACTCCTGTGCCTTGGCAACGTAACAAGCAATAAAAAATCTCAACACAAAGTTAAGATTATCTACGACAAATATTAACAGGAAGAATACTGCCAACATATGCCACTATTCTGACAACATTATACATTGTTTTTCGGTAATTCCGCTAGCACATTATGTAAATATGATTTTTTACGCTTGAAACTGGTATCGAAGTCACATTCTCCCTAGCGTCCCCCTCCCTCTTGCTTTTGCAGCATACAGCACTATCTCCTATAGGCACGAAGGGGGCTTCCCCATACCGCCACGACCATGAAAACCCGAAGGGATATAGTGAGTCGGGGAGGAACAAGAAGTAACCCATGAAGATGAGAACAGGGTCACGATATGACAGAGCAGACTTCGCATACCGAAACACCACAGACTGACGCCACACAGCACACAGCCCAGCCGCATGATGCAGCGTCTCAGGCTGAACATCACGAGGGCCACGCCGAAGACGAACAGGCCACAGCGGGCGGTGCCGAGGAGCGTATCGCTGCCCTTGAAGAAAAACTGAGCGAAATGGAAGATCGCTGGAAGCGGTCCGAGGCAGACAACCAAAATCTCCGGGCACGCCACAAGCGGGAACTCGAAGATACTCGCCATTACGCTGTTCAGAAATTTGCCCGTGATGTCGTTGAAGCTGCCGATAATCTCCGCCGTGGCCTATCTGCCCTGCCACACTATAAGGAAGGCGAAGACGCCCTGATTACCGAAATGCGCAAGGGCTTTGAAGGAACAGAACGCTCCTTCCTCTCCATTCTGGAACGCCACGGCATCACCCGGCTGGACCCAACGCATAAGCCGTTTGATGCCAACCTACATCAGGCCATGCAGGAACAGGAAGTCGATCATCTCCCGCCGAATCACGTCGTTCAGGCATGGTCGCCGACATGGATGCTGAAGGACCGCCTGCTCAAGCCGGCCATGGTCGTTGTCTCCAACGCCTCCTCCACAGGGCAGCCCCCTAAAGAGGACTGATACTTCTAGTACGGTTCGCCCCAAGCCTCATGCCGCATAAGATACTCATTATCCGTCATGGGGCGTTGGGAGACCTCTTTCAGGCGTTTGAGGCCTTCGCCTCCATTCGCCACGCTTTCCCCCACGCCCATATCACCCTCCTGACGGCCAGTCCCTATCACGAGCTGGCATCATGCTGCCCGTGGTTTGATGCCATCGCCACGGATGACCGCCCCCCCATCACCAATCTACGCCACTGGTTAAAAATCCGCCGCCTCCTACGAGAGATGGATATGGTGTTCGACCTGCAAAACTCTGGCCGGACAGCCCGCTATTTCCACCTTATACGTCCGGACACTGCATGGTCTGGCCAGAACCGCCGGGCTAGCCTGCCTCACAGCAATCCGCAGGCCCGCCAGATGCACACGCTTATACGGCAGGCCGACCAGCTTCGGGCTGCCGGTGTGCCTTTACAACCCCGCACTGTTCCCGAGTTCCTAAAAGACCGAGGGCCACGGCTGCCCTCACCCTATATCGTGCTAGTGCCCGGTGCTGCCCCACATCGACCGGCCAAACGCTGGCCTGCCTCCTATTTTGCAACACTCGCCCAGACCATCACAGCATGGGGGTATCAACCCGTCATCATTGGCAGTGCCATGGACCGTCCACTGGCAGAGATTATCCATGCACAAACCCCGCAGACTCTGGACCTAACAGGCCGGACAAGTCTGCCTGCTCTGGCAGGCCTGCTTCATCGAGCTACATTCTGCATCGGTAACGATACCGGGCCACTCCACATAGCCGCTGCAATGGACTGCCCCACTCTAACGCTCTTTTCCGCCGCTAGCGACCCGGGACGCTGTGCCCCTCTTAGCATCACACCGAGACGAAACCGAGTGCTAGACTGCCCTGACCTGTCCGCCCTACCACCGGAGCGTGTCATAAAACTGCTGGAGACCTGGGGGCACCCGCTCATGCAGGCTCGCATAAGTCTTCACAACAAAGACTAACTAACGAAACATACGCCCCTAATTTCATAGGGAAAACTGGGTAGAACTAACAAAAAAACCACTCTTCCCCCTCTGTCTTCACATTAGGGCTTGCAGGACAGAGCCATAAAAGGCCATTTTTGCCCCCATCTCTATCTGCTGCCCTGTCCTCCCATGGGAGGGCAGCATCCTTTCTGCTCAATGACCAAGGAGTTCCTCCATGCCCGCCATTACCCTGCCCGATGGAAGCATTCGCACCTTCGATGGGGCAGTGACCGGGACAACCATCGCCGAGGCCATCGGGCCGGGACTTGCTCGTGCCGCCATGGCCATGGAAGTGGATGGAAAAGCCGTGGATCTCGGCTTCACAATCAGTGAGGACAGCACCGTCCGATTCATCACACGCAAAGATGATGATGTGCTGGAGATGATCCGCCACGATGCCGCCCATGTCATGGCCGAAGCCGTGCAGGAACTCTGGCCGGGTACACAGGTCACCATTGGCCCGAGCATCAAAGACGGTTTCTATTACGACTTCTTCCGGGATAAACCTTTCACACCGGCGGACTTCGAAGCCATTGAAGCTAAAATGGCCGAGATCATCGCACGGGGTGATGCCTTCACCCGTGAGGTCTGGGACCGTGACGAGGCCATCGCTTTCTTTGAGAAGCGTGGGGAAAAGTTCAAGGCTGAGCTGATCCGAGACCTGCCAGAAAGTGAAGATATCTCCATCTACCGTCAGGGTGAATGGCTGGACCTCTGCCGTGGGCCGCATCTCCGCAGCACAGCGGATGTAGGTAATGCCTTCAAGCTAATGCGGGTGGCCGGGGCCTACTGGCGTGGTGACCACCGCAACCCCATGCTGACCCGCATCTACGGCACAGCATGGCGGGACAAAAAAGAGCTGAAAGCCTATCTTCTGCGGCTAGAAGAGGCCGAGAAACGGGATCATCGCCGCATTGGCCGGGATATGGACCTGTTCCATATTCAGGAGGAGGCAGTCGGGCAGATTTTCTGGCACCAGAAAGGCTGGCGTCTCTACACGGCCGTGCAGGATTACATGCGCCGTGCCCAGAACCGGAACGACTATCAGGAAGTCCGCACCCCGCAGCTCGTGGACCGGACCCTCTGGGAAGCCTCTGGCCACTGGGATAAGTACCGGGAGCATATGTTCATCGCCACAGTGGAGGATGAGGACAAGACCCTCGCCCTCAAACCGATGAACTGCCCCTGCCATGTGCAGATTTTCCGTCATGGCCTGCGCTCCTATCGTGAGCTGCCCCTGCGTATGGCAGAATTCGGTGCCTGCCACCGGTATGAACCGTCTGGCTCCCTGCATGGCATCATGCGAGTGCGTGGCTTCACGCAGGATGACGCCCACATCTTCTGCACGGATGACCAGATCGCCGAGGAAACGGCCCGTTTCGTCACCATGCTGGGCGAGGTCTACAAGGATTTTGGCTTCGAGAGCTTCCGTGTGAAATTCTCCGACCGCCCCGAAACCCGTGCCGGGTCTGACGAGGTGTGGGACCGGGCCGAAGGTGCCCTCAAACGGGCCTGCGAGATGGTCGGTGTGGACTATGAGCTGAATCCCGGTGAAGGGGCCTTCTATGGTCCGAAGCTGGAGTTCGTCCTTACCGATGCCATCGGGCGTGACTGGCAGTGCGGTACGCTCCAAGTGGACTATGTTCTGCCAGAGCGGCTGGATGCCTCCTACATTGGCGAGGACAGTGCCCGCCACCGCCCTGTCATGCTGCATCGTGCCATCCTTGGCAGTTTCGAACGATTCCTTGGTATCTTGATCGAACAGTATGCAGGCAAGTTCCCGCTCTGGCTGGCCCCAACGCAGGTCGTGGTAGCCAGCATCGTGACTGATGCCGCCGACTATGCGCTGGAGGTTACCGAACGTCTGCGTAAGGCTGGTCTCCACGCCGAGGCGGACATCCGCAACGAAAAGATCAACGCCAAAGTGCGTGAGCATAGCCTAGCCCGTGTGCCGGTCATGCTTGTGGTCGGCCGCCGTGAAGCTGAAGAAGGTACAGTGAGCGTCCGCCGCCTCGGTGAACAGGCGCAGAACGTCATCGCTACCGATGAGATTATCGCCGCACTGGCCGCAGAAGCCACACCGCCGGATATCCTGCGGGCAGCCTCCACAAAAACGGCCTAATCACCACTGCCTCTGCCCCCTTGCACCATACCGGTGCGGGGGGTATGAATCTGAACAGGTAGTTTGAGTCCCGTTGCTTCTGCCGTTGTGACGGGCCCGTAGTATCAACAGGAGATGACCATAGCTAGACCGCCGTTTCACGCCGCCCCGAACCGCGATGGGCCGCGTGTCAATGAAGAGATCCGGGTGCCGCAGGTACGTGTTATTGACGCCGAAGGTGAGATGATCGGCATCATGCCGACGCGTGAGGCCCTTTCCCGCGCTTTTTCTGAAGGGATGGACCTTCTGGAAATCAGCCCAACGGCGGAGCCTCCGGTTGCGAAGATCCTCGATTACGGCAAGTTCAAATACGAACAGCAGAAAAAGCGTAACGAAGCCCGTAAGAAGCAGAAGGTCATCGAGATCAAGGAAGTGAAGGTTCGTCCCGGTACTGGGGAACACGACTTCCAGACCAAGGCCAAGGCTGTGCGCTCCTTCCTGGAGGAAGGCGACAAGGTCAAGGTGTCACTGCGCTTTAAAGGGCGTGAAGTGGCCCATCAGGACCTCGGCGCTAAAATGATGCATCGTATCCGTGAATCGGTGGATGATATCGCCAAGGCTGAACAGATGCCCCGGCTTGAGAATCGCCAGATGATCATGATTCTGGCCCCCAACAAGCAGCGGGACAGTAAGTGAGTTTCTACGCTATCCTGTCCTGAAGACGGCGGAAGAACACATAAAAAGACCCCGGCCCTGTAGAAGGAGCCGGGGTCTTTTTTTATCCTCTCTTCTATTTTTATTGTACGCCCCCTCCATAAGAGGGAGGCGTACGGGGCCTCATGGTCCCTTCAAGCTGCATGCTTCTCCACCAGCGCATGAGACCGCTGCCGCCCCAGAAGCGTGCAGAGCGTTGAGGTCGGCGCACTCTGGTTCAACGTATAGAAATGGAAATGCTCCACCCCTTCTGCCTTCAGACGCTGACAGATGCGGTCTGCCACCACGGTACTCAGGCGAGAGCGGATCGGAGGCAGATCATCTACTCCCTCAAAAAGGGCTTTCAGCTCATCCGGGACAGAAGCACCACACATTTTTGCGAAACGCCATGCCTGTGATGCCCGACCAATCGGTAGGATACCCGGTACGATTGGTTTGGTAATTCCCGCTTTCACCGCCCGGTCCCGAAAACGCAGAAATTTTTCCGGGTCGAAAAAGAACTGAGTGATAGCCCGATCCGCCCCAGCATCGAATTTCTCTTTCAGATGATCGATATCAGAGCTAGCCGATTCTGCTTCTGGGTGAGTTTCGGGATAAGCTGCTACGGAAATCTCAAACGGGGCTATTTTCTTCAGACCCGCCACGAGATTCGCCGCATAGTGATACCCTTCCGGATGTGGAGCGTAGGGAACAGGAGAAGCACCCTTCACGGCTGGCGGATCGCCCCGCAAAGCCACAATATGCTTTACCCCAATATCCCAATACGCTCTGGCCACATCATCAACATCCCCACGGGAGGCATTCACACAGGTGAGATGCCCCGCCAATGGTGTGGCTACCTTCCCTGACATCTGCCGCAAGGTCTCAAGAGTGCGGTCCCGGGAAGAACCGCCAGCCCCATAGGTGACGGACATGAAGCGAGGCTCGTAGGCTGTAAGCCGCTGAGCAACCCGCAGGAGAGAAGCGGCTTTTTCGTCCGTCTTCGCCGGGAAAAATTCAAATGAGACCTCAGGCATGATGCCAGTTCCTTTTACATACGGTTCTATGTAACCCTTGATTGCTGATCCAACGGCAAGCGGCCCATCCAGAGCTTTACCGTCAATTCTCCATCGAGAGAGACAGGGGGGTCTGCTTCCAACCCTGCCGCCTCAAACCATTGCTGCATGCGTTCATCACTAAAGCCGAGATACATGTGGGCATCCCGTGTGCGGAGTTCCTCACGGTCGTGCAGGGCGAAGTCCACCACCAGAAGACGCCCGCCAGGGCTAAGAATCCGAGCCGACTCGGCAATAACGGCGGCCGGGTGCTGCGCATAACGCAACGCCTGATGCAGAATGGTTAGATCAGCCGAGCCAGCAGCCAGCGGCAGAGCATAAAAATTCCCCTGCCTCAGCTTGATCTCTTCACCATCTGCCGTCCGATTCTCTTCCAGTTTGACCCGGGCCAACCTCAGCATAGAGGGGCTACGGTCAAACCCGATGGCACTTTCACACTGCGGGGCCAGAAGCTCGAGCATACGCCCTGTTCCTGTCCCGATATCCACAACACGCCCAAGCGGCCCATCGCCCACCAGTTTTATGATGGCCGATTCGACAGACTGCTCCGAAACATGCAGGGAGCGAATCGCATCCCACTCCGCTGCATGGACCTCAAACCAATCCTCGGCCTCACCCATGCGAACATTCCGCACGGCCTGAAGACGCTGCCGGTCCGCCCGGCCCATCTCATCATCATCCTCTTCGTGATAACGCCGCCAATGGTCCAGCGCCGCAAAGATAGGTTCCAGATCATTCTCATCCCCAAGGGCGAGAAAAACCCAACTTCCTTCCTTGCGCCGTTCCACCAATTCAGCCTCGGCCAGCACTTTTACATGCCGGGAGACCCGCGGCTGGCTCTGGCCCAAAACCTGGGCCAACTCGCCAACTGACAACTCCATTTCACGCAGTAAGCGCAAAATTCTCAAACGTGTAGGCTCAGCAAGAGCCTGAAAGATTATAAGAGCACGATCCATGCAAACTATATATAATGACTTCATTATATATGCAATATATGTTGACACTTTTAAAAAGCCCTGCCACTTCTGGTTCTCACAACGCATCCCGGTTCGCTTTTTCATCTTTCATGAAAGGTGAGCAGGACGCTTCTCCGGCTGCCTCTCCCGAGGCAGTCTTGATCCTATCGGTGGGGCATAGACCGCCCGCCCGTTTGCCTTTCTCCCCCCAGCGGCTTTTCTCCGCAGGGTGGTGGAAGGCAAATGGACCGGCCCCCACCAAACGCCAGGAGGCATGTCATGACCGTACGCGTCGCAACATTGGGCTTTCCCCGTATCGGTGGCCGCCGCGAACTAAAAAAGGCTCTGGAAAGTTTCTGGGCCGGTAACAGCAGCGAAGCCGAATTGCTTCAGACTGCCGCCAGCCTCCGTAAGGAGAACTGGACCCGCCAGAAGGAGCAGGGAGCGGACATCATCCCCTCCAACGATTTCTCACTCTATGACCATGTGCTGGATACCAGTGCCCTAGTCGGTGCTGTGCCGGAGATCTATGGCCATAAGGGCGGTAAAGTGGACCTCACCACTTATTTTGCCATCGCTCGCGGTCGTCAGGTTGCCGGTGGTGAAGTCGCTGAGGGCCATGCAAACTGTTCCTGCCATCACCATGAAGCCACCGATGTTCCCGCTGCGGAAATGACAAAATGGTTCGACACGAACTATCATTACCTCGTGCCGGAATTCAAAGAAGGCCAGAGCTTCAGCCTCTCCTCCACCAAGATCATTGATGAGTATAAGGAAGCCAAGGCTCAGGGTATTGAGACACGCCCTGTCCTGCTGGGGCCGGTAAGCTTCCTGCTGCTGGGCAAGGCGCATGGCTCAGCTTTCAATAAGCTGGACCTGCTGCCGGGGCTGCTCGCCGTCTATACCGAGGTACTGCGTGAGCTGCGTCAGGCTGGTGCTGAATGGGTCCAGATTGATGAGCCGACATTGGTGCTGGACCTTGATGATGCTGCCCGCAAGGCTTTTGCCTTTGCTTATCAGGGCCTCACAAGTGCCGTTCCAGACATCAAGCTGCTTCTGACAACCTATTTTGGTGGTCTGGGCGACAATCTGGATACAGCACTCTCCCTGCCAGTCCATGGTCTGCATGTTGATCTGGTCCGTGCACCGCAGCAGCTAGAAGACGTTGTCGCCAAGGCCCGCCCGGACCTGCTGCTCTCCCTCGGTGTGATTGATGGCCGGAACATCTGGAAGGCTGATCTTTCCAAGATTCTGAAGCACATCGCTCCGGTGGCTGCCAAGCGTGACATCATCGTAGCTCCATCCTGCTCCCTGCTGCACACACCGATTGATCTGGAGCGTGAAACGCAGCTGGATGCCGAGGTAAAGAACTGGCTGGCCTTTGCCGTGCAGAAGATTGCCGAACTCGCCACCATCGCCAAGGCCCTCAATGAAGGGCATGAGAGCGTGAAGGCCGTTCTGGAAGCCTCCGATGCTGCTGCCGAGAGCCGCCGCACCTCCACACGCATTCATAATCAGGATGTGAAGAAGCGTGCCGCCCAGAAGGACGCCAAGCTGACACAGCGTCAGTCTGCTTTCCCTATCCGCCAGAAGGCGCAGGAAGAGGCCCTGAAGCTGCCGCTCTTCCCTACCACAACCATCGGCTCCTTCCCGCAGACGAAGGAAGTGCGTCAGGCTCGTGCCCGCCACGCCAAGAAGGAACTTTCCACGCAAGATTACGTGGCCTTCCTGCAGAAGGAAACGGAATCCGCCATCAAATGGCAGGAAGAAGTTGGTCTGGACGTACTCGTGCATGGTGAGTTCGAGCGTAACGACATGGTGCAATATTTTGGTGAGAAGCTTTCAGGCTTCGTCTTCACCAAACATGCTTGGGTGCAGTCCTACGGCTCCCGCTATGTCCGCCCGCCCATCATCTTTGGTGATGTCTCCCGCCCGGCAGCCATGACGCTCGACTGGTGGCAGTATGCACAGTCCTGCTCCCAAAAGCCGGTCAAGGGCATGCTGACAGGCCCGGTCACAATCCTGAACTGGTCCTTCGTCCGTGACGATCAGCCACGTTCCGAGACATGCCGTCAGATCGCCTTCGCCATCCGTGACGAAGTGCAGGACCTGGAAAAAGCTGGCTGCCCCGTCATCCAGATTGACGAAGCCGCCCTGCGTGAGGGCCTCCCCCTGCGCCGCAAGGACTGGCAGCATTATCTGGATTGGGCTGTGGAAAGCTTCCGTGTCACGGCCAGCGGTGTGCAGGACAAGACGCAGATCCACACCCATATGTGCTACTCTGAGTTCAACGACATCATCCAGGCCATCGCCGACATGGATGCTGACGTGATCTCTATCGAGACAGCACGCTCCAAAATGGAACTGCTGGAAGCCTTCACCGACCACAAATACCCTGCCGAGATCGGCCCGGGCGTGTATGACATTCACTCCCCCCGCGTCCCGTCTGTCGAGGAGATGGTCGAGCTGCTGCGTGCCGCTGAGAAGAAGGTGCCTCGCCGCCAGCTGTGGGTGAACCCGGATTGCGGCCTGAAGACCCGTAACTGGAAAGAAGTCCGCCCGGCCATCACCAACATGGTCAAGGCTGCTGAAATCCTGCGTGGCTGAAGGCTGAAAGAGATGGAACCCGGCTTCGTTACCTAGCACGATCCATCCAAATGAAGCCGGGTTCCGGGGGGCGATTTAGAACAGTCTCCCCCACATGAAAAGGGCTCCCTCACTGGGGAGCCCTTTTCTGTATCATCCCTAACCATTCAATCTGTTAGTTCAATGAGCCGCAGGTGCCCCAGCAGTAGGCACAACATGGCAGGCAAAGGACACGCCTTCTTTGTCCTCCCGAGCGAACGTGACCTCATCACCCTTAGCCCACCAGCTGTAGCGATCGCCTACATATTTAGCCCCATCACCCGCTACGACATTAGCAAAGACCATCACCCGTCCATCCACGGGCAGGACGGCCAGAGCCATAATATCCGCACTCAGATAGGTGACCGTAAAGCGACCCGCAGGTAGGGAGGTCCGCAGGGACCGGACATCATCTCCCGCCTTTTTCTCGTCCAGACTACATGTGTAATCAACATCCTGCCGCCCTACGATCTCATCAGCCGGAAGGGGAATCAGAAGATGATTACCTGTTTTATGTGTCGAAGCAGCCTTCTGGCGAGGGGATACAGGCTGGGCGTGCGTAGCCTGCTGGGGCTGACTGGCAGCACTCTCCTCTGCCTGTGCCTTTTCTCCACCAGAGCAGGCCACCGCCAATACCAGCCCACACATAGACACCACTTTCAACCGATCAAATACCATCAGTCGCAACTCCCCTCAGTTCAGCAAGACGTTTCTCAGCCCTGCGCTCTTCTCTTGGTGGGCGAGGCTGGCAAGCCATGAAATATAACCCCGTTACAAAAGCTAGCTGCGAAAGCAGGCCCAGACGGCTCCAAAGCCATGTGGTGGGAGAGGAAGGAGATATAAAAACGGATATGGTTTCGTAGATAAGAAAAGCCAGACAAATCAGCCGCAAACTACGCATCAATGGGCGCAGAGGGTTAAGCGTATTGGACTGCACCAAAGGGCGGAACCGCTGGAACCCAATGAACAGCACAATACTGCACAGAAGCACCAGAACGGACTGCACACTCTCGCTGATGGAGGCTCCATAAATCAACAATGGTGCAAAAAGGCAGGCAACCTGTAGGATGACGGAACCAAGCTCAAAATTGATGCCAATACTCCAAGCCGATATGGGTTCAGGCATACGGTCTGCAATGGGCTGGAACAGCCTGTCCAGAATGAAATCATCCAGTGCCTGAAGAAACCCCTCCTTCATCCTGTCTCCTTTTCTCTGGTATCATGCCCACTTGGCACAATCTGCCCTGACCGGGACTATAACAGAACACGCCCCCTTGACGATATGTCACCGGCATACTGAAAACAGACGACAGACACCTTCCTCTGCTGAAAGGATGCGCAGCCCTCATGGCTTTACCCGCTTCACTGTTCCGTCCAGCCCTGCTTGCGGTCACTCTTCTGACCACTAGCCTCACGGCTCTGCCCGCTCTGGCTGACACGGCTCCCCAGCCTGCTGCTACGCCCAGCCCTGCGGCCCCCGCCCCATCTGCCATACTCAGCACATCCGATGAGGAAGGCGTCACCCGGGCCACATTGAAAAACGGCCTGCGTGTCATCATCGTCCAGAATCATTTGGCCCCGGTCGTGCAGACGATGATGAATTACGAGGTCGGGTCTGTCGATGCGCCCAAGGGCTTCCCCGGCACGGCCCATGCTCTTGAACATATGATGTTCAATGGTTCCAAAACTCTCAGCCGGGACCAGCTAGCTACACTCAGCGCACGGCTGGGTAATAACGACAATGCCGATACCACGGCGGACGTCACACAATATTACTTCACAGCTCCAGCCAGTGATCTCGACATTCTTCTACGTATTGAAGCAGGCCGAATGGAAGGTCTGACCCTCAGCAAGGACGAATGGGCTCATGAGCGCGGTGCCATCGAGCAGGAAGTCTCCCGAGACCTTTCCAGCCCGATCTACCGTTATCTCTCGCAGGTGCGGGGGCTGCTCTACAAGGATACACCTTACGAAGCTGATGCTCTGGGTAGTCGTCCCTCCTTCGATGCCACGACAGTCGACCAGCTCCGTCAGTTCTATGAAAGCTGGTATGCCCCTAATAATGCCGTGCTGGTCATCACCGGGGATGTAGACCCGACCGAAACACTGAAGAAGGTTGAAGCCGCCTTCGGTGCCCTGCCCTCTCGGCCTCTTCCAACTCGCCCAGATGTCACCCCTAAACCCGTTGTCCATCGGGAACTCTCCCTGCCAACAGACCTCCCGGCTGGGTTGGTCACACTGGCATGGCAAATGCCCGGCCAGCGTGATCCCCGCTATGCGGCTGCAACCCTTCTGGCGGATGTACTCGCCAGCCAGCGGGCTGATCTATTTGCCCTCGTACCACAAGGCAAGGCACTGGAAACTGGCTTCATGTATGCGCCAGAGGCGCAGGGCGGTATTGCCACAGCCTATGCCGTGTTCCCACAGGGCGGCAATCCAACCCCTGTCCGGGTCAATATGGCAGCCATTCTGGAGCATTACCGTTCCACCGGCCTCCCGGCAGACCTCATTGAGGCCGCCCGGCGCAGGGAAATTGCTGCACTGGAGTTCAATGCCAACAGCATCAGCGGGCAGGCAGAAAGCTGGTCTCAGGCTGTCGCCATCCAGCATCTGAACAACCCTCGTGACATAATCCACGCCTTCCAAAAGGTCACCAAAGCGGATGTCGATGCTCTGGCACGGGAATGGCTAGACCCCAGCCACGCCATCAGCGCAACACTAACGCCTAGCAACTCGGGCAAGCCACTGGCTGATAAAGGCTTTGGCGGGGCAGAATCCTTCACCAACCCACCCAAAGAGCATGTCACTCTGCCAGATTGGGCAGAACAGGCCCTTGCCCGCCTGACCCTACCAGCAGCCTCGCCCCAGCCTTATGCAACAACACTTCCCAATGGCCTGCGGCTTATCGTCCAGCCCGAACATGTAAGCCACACAATCGAACTATATGGCACTATCCGCCAGAACCCTGCGCTGGAACAGCCCTTGGGGAAGGAAGGCGTTGCCTCTCTGACGGACCGGCTCTTCCTCTACGGCAGCACCCAGCATGACCGACTGGCTCTAGCCCGCGCTCTTGATGACATTTCCGCTGAAGAGGAAGCCGGCAGCAGCTTCAGCCTCAGCACCCTAACGGAGTCCTTCGGTACCGGCCTATCCCTTCTGGCAGAACATGAGCTGCACCCAGCATTCCCCTCTAGCGCCTTCGCCATCACACGGGAGCAAGAAGCTCGCAGCCAGAAAGGCACGCTCCAGTCTCCAGCCTATCATTTTGGCCGAGCCATCAAAAAAGCTCTTGTCCCGGCGAAGGACCCTACCCTACGTGAGGCAACACCAGAGAGCATCCGTGCCCTTACACTCAACGATGTGAATGCCTATTACCGGAATACCTACCGGCCGGACCTGACGACCATCGTCATTATAGGCGATATCACACCGGAGGAAGCCACGCAGAAGATCACAGCCGCCTTCGGGGGCTGGCAGGCCACAGGCCCTACGCCACAGGTTGATCTTGCACCAATTCCGCCCAGCCGGGCTAGTAAGGCTGTCATTGCCGACCCAGGACGCTCTCAGGACAAAGTGACCCTTACGGAAACACTAAACCTAACCATTACCAACCCAGACCGTCACGCTCTGGCAGTGGGTAATACCATTCTGGGAGACGGCTTCTCCTCCCTTCTAATGCAGGACCTCCGTGTCCGCACCGGGTATGTCTATGGGGTTGGCAGCAGCCTGAATTACAGCCGCACACGCAGCAGTTTCTCCATTACTTTCGGAGCAGACCCCGCCAAGGTGCCCGCTGCGCAGGCCCTTGCTATAAAAGACCTAAACCGGCTGAGAACAAAGCCTGTTTCTGCCGAGACGCTAGACCTCGCCAAAGCCACCTTGCTCCGCAGTTTCCCGATGAGCCGGGCCAGCTTTGATTCCCTTGCAGAACTCTGGCTCTCCCTCATTGACCTAGACCTACCTTTGGATAACCCAGACAGAGCCGCCAAGGCTGTCTATGACATGACGGCTACAGACGTGCAGAAGGCCTTTGCCCAATGGATACGCCCGGCGGACATGGCCCGCATCATCATGGGCCCTGCACCTGCAAAATGAACTTTATTCCCTGCCGTGCCGCTATGGCAGGGAATAAAAACCCTGAAACAAAAAGGGCACCCTAAAAAGGGTGCCCTTTTTTCCATCCATCACAACGGCTCTATCAGAGCAGCTTTTCTTCCATCAGATAGTCTACAGCCTGTGCAATACGGTTGCCGTACAGATGTTCCCGCATGGTCCGTTCCTGCGCCTTTTTGGCCATCTCAAAACGCAAATCATCATCCCGGAGATAACGATTCACGATCTGCTCAAAATCATCACGGTTGGAGAAGATCGGAATCTCATCCGCACTATAGTAGCGCCGTAATTCGTGAGTTTCTTCATGGAAGACCTGAAACGCCCCAGCCGCAGCAGCCTCAAATGTACGTGGCCCCGGTGTGGAAGGGGAGATCATGAAGCGTTTATTTTCAAAATGCAGAGACCGCCCCAAATTCAGCACAATGCGTGAGCGACTATACAGTTCGATGAGCTGCTGCTTTTCAATCCGAGCATCGGAGAAACCCACACCCATCTCGCCCCAGCCCGGCCCGATGATACGGATATTAAGCTGCTGAAGCACAGGCATAAGGTTGCGTACAACTTCCTTACGGGAACTGAAAGCCACACCGCAGAAGAGCACATCAATGGTTTTTTCTACCTGCTGGTCGATCGGCACATAATGCTGCTTCGGGCAGGCACCCAGCGGCAGATGAAACACCCGATCCCGCTGGTAGAAATTATGCCCCCAGCGATCGCAGGAGAAGATCACATCAAAATCGTTGGCGATCTGGTAATGCGCATCCTGCTCATAAGGGTCTTCCGTGGCCCAGAAGGTCGTCACAGCACCGACTTTCTTCGCAGCCCGTGATACCTCACCAAAATAGGTACTCTCTGGCAAATAGGACCCTGAGGCAAAAACAAGGGCCGGGCGCAACGTCTGAATGGCAGAGGCGGCTGCCGTCACATGGACGGAAATCACATTCCCTTTGCCAAAGCAGTTTTCCAACCCCTCCACGATGGTTGCGCGCACCTGAGCATTGGCATGGCTCTCGTAACGGCCACCACTGCAAAGTAGAACCTTCTGTTCTTTTCTGCTCACTTTGTTTTTTTTCCGATTGTTCTTCACGGCGGTCTGCCCTTCACCTGCGCTCATCTGTCACTCCCCCCACAACGCCTTGCCCTATGTCAGTTCAGGGAGGCATCCACAATCTGTTTCAATTTGTGTCTGAAATCCTCTAGGTCGGTATCCCGCTTCACAGCCTCCAGAGCAGACTGGCGGATACTCTGCCAGAGTGTTTCATCGCCATACAGCTGCTCCACAGCTGCGGCAAAACCTGCCGGATCGGCTCCGGATGCGCTCAACAGGCTTTCCCCAGCCTGCCAGCCTACCTCCTCCCGGAGCAGGTCTGTTACGACCATGGGCAGCCCCCGAGCAGCAGCCTCATGGACCTTAAATGGCAACCCACCAGCAAAACGTGTCGGTGCCACAAACACCCGGTACCGGTCAAATAGGGCATCCAAATCATCCACCGGCCCCAGAATCTCGACACGATCATGCTGCCCAAGCGGGGTCATATCCACCGCTGGGTGAACATAGCCCGCAATGTGCAGGCACACACCCTCCGGTAGAGCCTTGATGAGGGGTAATACCTCCTCAACAAACCATTTCATACTATCATAATTGGGAGATGCCTCACTATGGAAAGCTCCCAAGAAAAGAATGTCTCGCCGCTCCCCATAAGGCCGGGGGGTTGGTCTAACCGCCATGCCATGCCCCAGGACCATCACATTAGGATAGCCTGCCTGACGAATCAGATCGGCATCATGCTCGGTCACGGCCACGATCTGCTGGCAGTAATGGGCGCAGCGCAACTCCTCCGCCAGCAATTTATCCTGCTCCGCCGCCCACTCCTGCGCTGTCAGTTCTGGTGCCGGGCTACCATCGGCCATAAGACCTGTCACACGCTGCTGAAGAAGGGTTCTTGGGGCCGCCACGACCTCCGTATCCAGAACAGACCCGCAATGCGGCAGGAAGCGACTTGCCTCATTCAACAAAGGCAAGAGACGGGCCATGTTATGAGTCCGCCCCACCCAGAGCAGGTCATAGTATCCGGCCCGTTCCTCCAAAAATGCCGGCAGGGTGGACATATCCTGATTGAAAACCAGCTCCACTTCCTCCGGGAAGTCCCGATAAAGCAGGAAGGGCGGCGTCTGTTCCCGCATAACGGGGAAGACCGTCACATGATAATCCAGCGCTACAAGCGCACGGACAATATCATTGGACCGCACATAACCAGACCCCAGACCCCGCAAGGGAATCCGGTCCTCAATCAGTAGGACACGCTGGCGCTCTGGTCGGCGTCGCTCACGCCCCAGCAGAGCATTACGGATATGCTGAGGCTGCTGCTGCCGGAGAAACTCCTGATGCTGCTGGGCAAAGACCTTCCAGTGCCGCTGAATCAGCTGATGAGACCCACTCTGCCCAGAACTGCCAAACTCTAAGTGCTCGACCATGGCTAGGGGTTCATAAACGATCCGTGCCCCAATCTTCTGAAGCCGGACGCACAGGTCCGTATCCTCGAAATAGGCAGGCCAGTATCGAGTATCATACCCGCCCAGCCGCCGTAGAAGCCCCGTCCTAACCAACAGGAAAGCCGCCGATCCGTAATCGACCTCCCTGCTGAAACTAGCCTCCGGAATATTGGGGTCATCCTGCCGCCGGTACCCGTAAGTTGCCCCGTCCCGCCAGATGATGGACCCTGCCTCCTGAAGGTACAGATTAGTCCGTACCAACCGGGCAGCTACCGCACCGGTTGTATCAAGGCGATACAGACGCTTCAAAGCATGATGCAGAGCATCAGGGTAAAGCCGTACATCGTTATTTAGATAGAGGACGACCGGCGCCGTAACATGGGCCAATGCCTCGTTACAGCCCAGCAGATAACCGATATTCACCTTGTGCCGAAGGATGATCGCTCCCTCGACAAGCTGCTCCAGCCCGGATGTCTCATCACGGGAGCCTGAATCCACAAGGATCAGCTGGATCGCCCCATCATACCCAGCCCGCAGAGATGCCAGAGCCTGAAGGGTCAGGTCGATCTGATCATGCACGACCATAATGACGCTGACCTCCGCCATGCCACGCACACGGAAGTCCAGCTTCCGACGTGCCAGAGCGGGAAGATACAGGGCCGCATCATCCCGAAAAAGCTGGCGTGTCTGTTCCTCATCAGGCAGTGACTCTTCATGCTCCACTGGCACGGCCTGACCATTCTTTTCCGCTACCAGACGAGCGAAGGGACTATCATACACCCCTCCCTCACAATCCGACCAAACAAGCGGATGCCTCTTGTAAGAGACGAGATCAATCCCTTCTGCGGGGGAACGCCCCTCATGCGCACCGAAGAGGACGAAATGTTCATACCCATTCCGCAATCCATTAGCCCCTACGGAGGGCAGAATATCCGGTGATGTCCTACGGTAATAGGCTTCATCAAACCAAGCGGACGGACTGAACGCATCCGGTGTCGGGTTGGTCAGATAATGATGCAGTGCGTTGCCGTACTCGCCGGCATCAATAGCCTCCTGCACCTGCGGATACGTCTTCAGATACCACGAAGCATCAAAGTACCACGAGATCGGTTCAGCATCCACAATGTGAGAAGGCAGAGCCAACCACGAGGCTAGTAGCCCCTCCGAGCCAAACCATTCCTCGTAGCGCTCTGCCATTTTCTGAAGCAGGACGACATCAACAAAAGGCCCCGCCCGGAAACCATGCATCTCGCCATAGGAGAGATAATGATCATACCCATTGCGGAAGCCACGTTCTGCTAAATACCGGTCTGTTAGCTCCATATACCGGCGGCGGTAAGCCACCTCATCAAACAGCCAGTGCGGTGACAGACGGTGATACCCTTCCGCACAATAATGCTCGAAGCCGGACTTCCAGCGTTTTTCCAGCAGGCCACGCCGGACCTCCGGGTAGGCCTGCCTGTACCAGATTTCATCGAAATACCGGTTGGGCGAATGCCCCCTATGGCAGCCTATATCTTCGTAAAAACGCTGCGGATCATCATAACCATGCTGAAACATCAGCTCCTGCGCATCAGGATAGCGCAGTAAGTACCATTCTGGTTGAAACGCCAGCCACCGGGGGGATACATCCCCCGATGAACCAGTTTTCATCTCCGTCATGACGGAACTCATTGCCTAGATTGACGGTGAGACAAATCTAGCACCAACCGCCGGATACGCTCCTGCTGTTCGTCTGTTGGCATTTCACGATACAGCGTCCGACAGCGTCCGCCTTCCATCTCCATGCAGACATCCGTCACAACCGTGCCGAACAACTCCCCAACGATGTTCACCAAGGCCAGATGCCAGACACCAGACATTGGGCGGACCCGCCCCTTCCATGGTCTCAACATCCCCTCAAACCCAGAGCAAAGCGGCGCATCATTATGGGCTGTCCGCACGTCATCCCGTGCGAAGCGGGACATGGCAAACAAGACGATCTCATCCGTCTCTGCCCCAACGAGGGCAGCATAAACCGTACCGGAGCGGCCCTGCCCCGCCATGAAGCTCCAGCCTCGAACAGCAACGCCACCTACATCTTCTGGTGAGATACCCTGATCTTTACCCTCATCGGCTGTCAGCAATTCCAGACGATCGAAGAAGTAAAACTGCGTTCCATGCTCCTGAGCAAACAGGCGACCCCGCGGGAAGCGAGTCAACGGCACACCACGCAACACGTTGTCATTATTCACAACCCGGTAGAAGTCGCTCAGGATCGTATCATTACTCGGTTTGAACGACCGGATGCTCCTGACCTTGCTACCTTCAACCTCCAGACCATAGGAAAGAAGCTGGAACGCCCCACGGCCGTTGATGGAGTTGACGATACCGATCCGGTACCACCCTTCACACCATTTACCACGCAGAGCCGCCTTGACCGAGAAGCCCGAACGCCGCGGCACATCGGCACCAAACAGCTCACAAATATCCCCTCGGCTTTCCCGCTCGCTCTTCAAGAAGATCAACGGATTCTGCTCATCCTCGCTGATCAGCACAACATGCAGCTGTCCCGCTGTCGTGATGCTGGGGAGGAACAACCAACCACGAAGATGGAACTCATCAGCCGGTCTGAATGTCTTCTCTGCACCCTCGACAAGAACATGGTGGCAGATGTCATCCAAGTAGCAATTAGCACCCTGAATGGCGAACCAGTCGTTGATATGTGTCGGCAGGCTGATAGCCAAGTCCCGCACCAGCGGCGGATCGAAAATATGCCGAGGCGGAGCCTGATTCTTCCAAGACGCTATGGGCAGAATACCAAGCTGTCCAGCATCCAACATAAGATCGGACACGCCAAGCAGACGCTTCGGTGCCAAGCTCTGATACAGCTTGAACAGCCCAGCAGCGTATTCACCTTCATGCGTCCAGAGGTCAGGTGTAATGGCCTTCATCATCTTCTGACGAATATCTTCGGAGGAACGCAGAAGCTCCAGCCGTTCCAACACGACATCCGGCCGACCAACTGGCACCTTGAAGCCGTTGACGCTATCCGTCACCCGGTCATCCAGTGCGCCGATTTCCGTGACGATGGGCACAAGCCCATACTGCCATGCCTCAGACAGGGAGATGCAATAGGTCTCGGGCCATATGGACAAGAACAGAGCCACATCGGCCTGTTTCATGACATCCGTATTCCCAATGTCATACCGCCCATGAACCGTCACATTCGCACGATTCAGGTTGTTTAGCACTGGCTGATAGTCTGGATGGACATAACCCAAAATATGGAAATGGAAGTGATCCGGATGGGCCGCCTCGATGAGGGAGAGAATGGTATCTGCTCCCTTGGTCCGGGCAAAATTGCCAACAATGGCTACACCCAGCGGACGTTCCCCGAGAGGCGCATACGTATTGGGGATGACCGGCACCGTTACATCAGGGCTTGGGATCCCGTTAACCAGACTGATCTTCCTATCTAGGACAGGGTAGATCTGGTGCATGAAGTCCCGAGAATGAGTGGTACCAAACATAATGGCATCAACATGATGCAGCATCCGGTCGATGAAGGCACGGCGTGTCTGTTCCCCGCCATACTCAACCCCTTCGGCCTGCTTCAGCATGATATCCATGGCTAGAACAGATTTGAACTGATCTTCCACATGACGCATTTCCTGATTCAACAGGTTATAACGGGACGATACCAGCCAGAAATCATGTGCCGAGAATAGGACGCCCACCCCGCCTGCCTTGGCAATGAGTGGCAGTGACAGGGCATGATGCCCAAGGTGCTGGAAGTGGACAATGTCGATATTGTACTGGCCCAGCACACTGGAGAATACCGTTTCTTCCTGCGCATCGCAGACAACATCATCCCAGCTACGTTCGGCAACGTCAAAACGCTCCAACTCGTGCCCGTTGGCGGAGAGAAGACGGCAGCTTGTCCCCCGCCGCAGCCAGAAGAAGAACTCCACATCCCGGCCAAGGAAGGAGCAAAGCTCCCGCTGATAAACCTCGACCCCACCCCAGACCTGCTCATGAATGGTGGAGTGAGTGCACATCAGCACCCGCAGGCGGTCACGCCGTGGGGTTGGCACCACATTGGCCGGCGCATGACGTTTGAACTCCGCCTGCGTAATCTTACGAATGACCTGCAAACGATGGGCATAAAGATGCCGCCCGATGACCGACTTCTGCGCCGCACGGGCAGAATCCTGCCGCAGCTTGCGGTCATTAAGCAAGCGGGCAATATGCTCCACGACTTCATCGTCATCATAGGCCAGATGGACGCCTTCCACACTCTTAAAGTGTTCGACATCCATACCCGGAGCGACTTCAACAACCTGTGCTGTTCCCGCCAAACCGAGCTCAAAATAGCGTGGGCCCGGTGCTGTGGCCTGGCTGACATCGCCATGGCTGGCATAGTCTCGGAACATTGTCAGCGTCACGGCACTGACATTTGCAAAATCAATAAAGGCTTCATGGCTGACAGGCCTCTGAAGGGCCAGTGCAGCAATATCATCCGGCAGAGGTGGCAGATACTCATTCCCCGGGCAGACAAGCTTCAGCCGCACATCGGGGAAGCTAGCCAGCACACGCCGCAGGGTACGCACACGGTTAGGCCACATCGTGCCAGCAAAGAACAGATCATACTCACAATCTGCAGCATTCAGCACAGGCCGTTCATGCAGACTCGGGCTTGCGGCTAGTGGCAGATAATGCCCCTTACCTTGGTAAACCGGTACAGAAGCAGGATCATTAGTGAAAATATAGTCGAACAGCGGGGCGAGCTGGGCGTTTACCTCCTGCATGAAGGGGTCTTCAAACGTCCAGAGAATCACGGTCTTAAAAGCAGGCCGTACACGGCGGATCAAAGCCTGATTAATGCGCTGCCCATCAATGCACAGCAGCGTGTCGTGCTGACCGGAAGCCGCAGCACTTGCCAAACTCAGATTATCAGCAACAAGGATGTTCTCTTTCCCGAACAGCTCTTCCGCTGCACGCTGTATTGCCAATGTCAGGTAGGCATTCGGGTTATGGGTATAATTTGTGTTGTAAATGATCGCCATTGCTAGCCCTAAATCTTTTAGAGAGAACCCATCTTGCAGCCGACTGCGCAGACGGGCCATGATAACAACTTACTTACAAAAAACGAACCCATTCAGTACACAACCCCAACAAAATGTTAAGGTCGCCCTTACAAAACGATAAAAGGGCGACCCATTGGCCGCCCTTTTACCACCCTAAATCATCAAGAAAATATTAAAATTTTCCCCATAATCTAGGCTGCACCTCTCAATCTTCAGAAGTGCGACGACGAATAGCCGCACCCAGAATATCACCAAGAGAAGCACCAGAGTCGGAAGAACCGTACTCGCTGATCGCCTGCTTGTCTTCCTCGACCTCACGGCCACGAATCGTCAGGGACAGCTTACGGGAGGAACGATCCAGACCGACAACCTTGGCATCGACCTTCTCGCCAACAGCGAAGCGTTCCGGACGCTGCTCGCTCTTGTCACGGGCCAGCTCACCACGGCGGATGAAGCCTGTCAGAACGTCATCAACCTTGACCTCAATCCCGTTGCTCTGAACAGCCGTCACAACGCAGGTGACAACATCACCCTTGTTGATGCGGTCCAGCACATCGGCAGCCGGGTCTTCCTGAAGCTGCTTGATACCCAGAGAGATACGCTCTTTCTCGGCATCCACGTCGAGAACCTTGGCCTGAACAACCTGACCCTTCTCGTAGCGCTTCATGACTTCTTCGCCGGACTCATCCCAAGACAGGTCAGACATGTGAACCATGCCGTCGATGTCAGCGGACAGACCGATGAACAGACCGAACTCGGTGATGTTGCGGATCTCGCCTTCGATGACAGAGCCAACCTTGTGCTCTTCAGCGAACTGCTCCCACGGATTGCGCTGAACCTGCTTCAGACCCAGAGAAATACGACGCTTTGCGCTGTCCACATCCAGAACCATGACTTCAACTTCCTGAGAAGTAGCCACGATCTTGCCCGGATGGACGTTCTTCTTCGTCCAGGACATTTCGGAAACATGGACCAGACCTTCAACGCCCGGCTCCAGCTCAACGAATGCACCGTAATCCGTAATGTTGGTCACGCGGCCCGTGAAGCGAGCATTGACCGGATACTTAACGGCCACGTTCTCCCACGGATCAGCCTCAAGCTGCTTCATGCCCAGAGAGATACGCTGTGTATCGGAGTTGAAGCGGATCACCTGCACGCGGACAGGCTGGCCGATCTGAAGAGCTTCAGACGGATGGTTGATGCGCTTCCAAGCGATATCGGTGACATGCAGCAGGCCATCAACGCCGCCGAGGTCAACGAACGCACCGTAGTCGGTGATGTTCTTGACGACGCCGTCGAGGATCATACCTTCCTTCAGGCCCTGGATCAGCTCAGAACGCTGCTCAGCACGGGTCTCTTCCAGAACGGCACGACGGGACACAACGATGTTGCCACGGGCACGGTCCATCTTCAGGATCTGGAACGGCTGCGGCTGACCCATCAGCGGCCCGACATCACGCACGGGGCGGATATCAACCTGGCTGCCCGGCAGGAAGGCCATAGCGCCACCCAGATCAACCGTGAAGCCACCCTTCACACGACCATAGATCGTGCCGTTGACACGCTGGTTATGTGCAAAGGCGCTCTCCAGAGCGGTCCATGCCTCTTCACGACGGGCCTTCTCACGAGACAGCACGATGGAACCGTCACGGTCCTCGTAACGCTCGATGAACAGTTCAAACACATCACCCGGCTTCACATCCGGGGTTGTGCCAGCAGGACCGAACTCACGCAGAGCCACGCGGCCCTCGCTCTTCAGGCCAACATCGACAATAGCGTGATCGTCCGTCAGGCGGATGACACGACCGCGGACAACGGTACCGTCAAACGCACTGTCGCTGCCCAGTGTTTCATCCAGCAGAGCAGCAAAATCTTCTTTACCGTGTTCCGGTGTATTCTGAGTGGCAGAAGCCATGTATTTCCAGCATTCCAGAGTGCCGCAGCCTATAGGCCCGACACCCAGCCATGCGCCACTTTTTAAACCCACAACCTCTAGGGTGGATCAACAAAAAGTGCCGTCTCCTCCCAGCCCCACAGCCCGAAGCGGAAGTCATCATAAATCATATATTCCCTACCCTATGGTAGAGAATTCGTAATGCCGTGGGCTGTACGACATCACGCTTCCCTCACCAACACGCATAAAGGGGGAACTGTCAACAGCGAAGATATGAAAATCAGCGCCGGATGATGCCCTTTTCCTGTAGAATTTGGCAGACATGCTCCAGCACACCAGCCGCATCGAGATCGTCCGTGACGACCATCACGGCATCTTCGGCAGGCCGCAGCGGCGCAGCGGCGCGGGCAGCGTCCTGTTCATCCCGTGTATTGATGGCGGCGACCTCCTCAGCCAACCTGGTTGGGTCTGTGCATGGCTGCCCATGACGCTGCTCATACCGCCGCTGCGCCCGAACCTCCGGTGAGGCCGTGATGAAGAACTTAGCCGGCGCATCCGGGAACACAACTGTGCCAATGTCACGACCATCTACTACGGCCCCACGGGCACGCCCGAAATGACGCTGCCGCTCCAACAAGGCCGCCCGGACCTCCGGATGACGGGCCACAATGGAAGCCGCTTGATCTACCTCCGGCTCCCGCAAATCATTCCGGCGCATATCTTCTGGCACAAGCTGGCGGGCTTGTTCTGGCCCGTCATGAGCTGGGTCTCCCCCCCGGTCCAGTACCCGACGGGCAACAGCCCGATAAAGAAGCCCCGTGTCCAGATAGGGAAGCTCCAGCACCTCCGCCAACTGACGAGCTAACGTACCCTTCCCTGCAGCAGCAGGGCCATCAATAGCGATAACTGGATATTTTGCGCTCCGCTTGCTCATGGCTTCAGCCCCGCTCCAAGTGTGTTCATCAGCGACACGAATCCGGGGAAGCTGGTCTCGATAAACGCTGTATCGTCAATATGGACCGGCTGTTCAGCCGCAAGCCCTAGCACGGTAGCACTCATGGCCAGACGGTGATCCATATGGGTTTGGACCTTCCCGCCACCGGGCAAGCTCTTCTGCCCTTCAATAATCAAATCATCTCCTTCGACATGCACTTTAGCACCATTAGCCTCCAGCAAAGCCACGGTAGAGGCCAGACGGTCACTCTCCTTTACCCGCAACTCGGCAAGACCACGCAGGCGAGATGTTCCTTCTGCAAAAGCACAAGCAACGGCCAAAACCGGATATTCATCAATCATGGAAGGCACACGCACAGCAGGCACATCCACAGCCTTCAGCCGTCCCGCACGGACATGCAAGTCTCCGATAACCTCGCCACCTTCGGTGCGCTCATCACGCAGCTCGAGAGAAGCCCCCATTTCCTTCAATGTCTTGAAAAGACCCGTCCGCAGTGGATTCTGTCCCACGGCCTCTACAACAATCTCCGAACCCGGCACGAGCAGAGCTGCCACGACTGGGAAAGCCGCTGATGATGGGTCCCCCGGTACCAGCACATCCTGCGCCACAAGGCGGGCCGGCCCTTTCAACGTGATGCGACGCCCAGCCTCGGGCAGCTCCTCAACCTTCACCTCTGTACCGAAATGACGCAGCATATTTTCAGTATGATCACGGGTTGGGGCAGGTTCTTCTACTACCGTTTCGCCTTCACAATTCAGGCCAGCCAAAAGAATGGCAGACTTAACCTGTGCTGACGCCACCGGGAGACGGTAATGCAGCGGCTTGCCCTTACCCGTGCCCTCTACGGCCATCGGCAACTTATGTCCTGCACGCGTAACGAATCGTGCCCCTGTCTCGCTCAACGGTACACTGACCCGCCCCATCGGACGACCACGCAGAGAAGCATCCCCCGTCATAATGCTCATAAAAGGATGAGTCGCCAGAACACCACTCAGCAGACGGGCTGCCGTGCCAGAATTACCCATATCCAACACATCGGCAGGCTCTTGCAGCCCATTTACACCGCAGCCATCCACAATCCAGCGGCCATCCTTCTGCACAACCTTGGCACCGAGGGCTCGCATAGCCTCTGCCGTACGCAGAACATCCTCACCTTCTAGCAGACCGGAAATATGTGTCCGCCCCTCTGCAAGGGCAGCAAACATCAACGCACGATGGCTTATAGATTTATCTCCGGGAACACGGACCCGCCCGGTCAGCCCAGTCGGGGCGGAAGAGACGGTCAAGGGACGCTGTGCTGTCATAATCCTGCTTCACATCATCAAGGGTAAGATCATACAATTAGGCCAGACTACCCCATCCATCTGGAAAAGTCTGTCCCCTTCATGTCGCAATTCTGCCGATAGGAACGAGCCACGAAGAGGGGCTTCCCCCCACTGCCACCACACAGAGAAATATTTGACAGCGGGGCATTTCAGTGGCATGGCCCAGACACTTCTATTCTGTGGCAATATGGGCTCCAACATTATGGCAAAACCAGAACTCGGTCTGAAACGGACATGCGTTGACTGTAATGCACGCTTCTATGATCTCAACCGCGTACCGGCTGTCTGCCCAAAATGTGGGACAACCCAGCCAACCAATCTGTCCCGTCTGAAGAAAGAGGACGAGCTCGCTGACGAGAAAGATAAGAATCTCGCTCAGGAAGAGCATGAGGACGATATGGACATTGATACCGGTGATGACGATGATGTCATCTCCGATGACAATGATCTGGATGATGATGACGATATCAGTCAGGACATCGAAGTCTCGACCGACAAAGATGACCGGGACGATTCATAAGGGCATCCCCCTTTGCAGGGAGTGGCCCCGCTTTCGGCAGGGCTCCTCCCCTCGCAGGAGCCGCATCCCCACCCGGATGCGGCTTTTCTGTATGACGGGCCTTTTACTGGCCAGCACAACAGCGCAGGCCCACAGCGGGCAGGCTAACCCTCACGGCATCACGCCTCGCCCCTCCACACCGGCAGCCCTTGCTCATGAGCTGGAGCAGCGAGACAGTGCCACTGCCGCTTTGCAGCAGCATTGCTCCCAGCTCATCACGGCCAGATTGCTCGACAGGCACGCATCACCTGTTCTGCAACGAGATGCCCGGCAGACCTTACAGGTACCTCCTACGACACAGCTGGAAATCCGGCACGTTCAGCTCCTATGCGGATCGCAGGTACGATCGGAGGCATGGAACCTGTACCTACCCGAGCGCCTAACACCACAGGCTCGCCACCTATTGGCCAACACACACATACCATTCGGCAAGGCCATTGGAGAAAAGAACTTTATCCGCCAGAGGTTAGGTAGCCATTTCACTAATCTTCCCCCCGGCATTGACCTAGAAAATCGGGCCATCCTCCGCCGAAGGACAGATGAACAGGGTTTTGCCTATCTGATTGAACGTTATACGACTGCCGCCCTTGATGTCAGGAAGCCGCAGGCGACCAGTTCAAATGCTGACCACCATCAGGCGCCAGCATCTGGCCCGTAATAGAGGGCAGCATCAGGAACATACGGGCAATAGCAGCAATCTCATCCGGAGAAGCTCCCCGTTGAAGAGGCGTACTCCGGCACATACTCTCGAAATGCTCCAGAGACTGCCCCTCTGCGGGCAGGACCGGCCCCGGCCCGATAGCATTAACCCTAATATGCGGAGCCATCCCCAACGCCATGCTACGAGTCAGGCTCCATAAAGCGGAACGGGAGACAGTATAGCTGACGAAATGGGGGGTTAGATTCCAGACACGCTGATCCAACATATTGATAATCAGCCCCTCAGCACCTTCTGGCAGCGATTTGGCCACAGCCTGAGAGAGAACGAACGGTGCCCGAAGGTTCGGCTCCATATGCGCATCCCAGCTTTGGCGGGTCACGCCACCCAGCTCGTCCCGCTCGAAAACAGATGCGTTATTAATGAGGACACCGACCGGCCCCAGCTGCGCCTCAACCTCGGCCAGCATAGGCAACAGAGCCGTTTCCTCAGCAAGGTCAGCCTGCACGACACAACCACGCCCCCCAATGTGCTGCAGCAAAGCATCAGCTTCATCACGGCTACGGCGGCAATGGATGGCAACAGCAAACCCTTCATGGGCTAACATCTCCACCATGGCACGACCAAGGCGACGTGCCCCGCCTGTCACCAGCGCAACACGGGGCATATGAGGCGACAGACCAACCATGCTTACAGAACCTTTCTGGACGACAGAGCCGCAGCCAATGTGCCTTCATCCAGCACATCCAGCGCACCCCCCATCGGGACACCATGCCCCAGACGGCTTACTGCTACCTCATATGGGGCTAATTTTTCTTGTAGCCAATGGGCCGTGGTCGCACCCTCCACCGTAGCACCAAGAGCAAGAATAACTTCCTCTACTCCACCGGCCTGAATACGCTCCATAAGACCCGTCAGATTGAGATCATCCGGTCCGCAACCAGAAAGAGCGGATAGGACACCACCTAACACTTGATACCGCCCACGGTGCATGCCGGCCCGCTCCAACGCCCAAAGATCCCCCACACTCTCCACCACACAGATGACAGAGGAATCACGCTGGGGGTCTGCACAAAGGGAACAAGGTGTGCAGCTATCCAGATTGCCGCACTGCGGGCAGGTATGGATCGCCCTTGCCGCCTCCTGCATGGCGTTTATCAGGGGTTGAAGGCGTGTTTCCGGGGCCTGCAACAGAGCCAGAGCTGCCCGGCGGGCCGAACGAGGACCAAGACCAGGCAGGCGGGCCAGACGAGACATCAGAGCTTCAATTTCAGGACTTATGCGCACGTCAGACCCCTATTTCCTTGTCCTCTTCAGAAAGGCATATCCATGCCCGGCGGCAGCTGTAGGCCACCAGTGACTTTCTTCATCTCTTCCTTACTAATCGCTTCTGTCTTTTTGCGGGCATCCGCAAAGGCAGCCAGAATCAAATCCTGCAAAGTTTCCATATCCTCTGGATCAGCCAACTTAGGATCAATGGTGATACCGGTCAGCACGCCCTTGCCCGTCAGTGTCAGCCGTACAAGCCCGTTGCCAGCTTCGCCATCAACCTTCATGGATTCCAGCGCAGCCTGAGCCTCTTTCATGCGGGCCTGCATCTGTGTGGCCTGCTTCATCATACCGGCAAGATTCTTCATTATGTCACTCCTTGGTTACAGGGCTAAACTAGGGCCGTGGCCAGCCTCTGAGGGTCAGTAAAAATCATCCTCATCAGGATAATCAGCATCCAACGGGGCAAATTCCAAATAAGAGGGAACATCCTCGCCCAGTGGAACAACGGTTTCCGGCGGGAGGCCGTAATCATCCAGTGTATGATCCCTTACCTCACCAATCTGCGCCTTCGGGAAATGCCGCATGATAGCCTGAACAAGAGGATGCTGCTTTGCCTTGTCCTTATGTAAGGCAACAACCTCCTTTCCCTGCTCATCCAGCGTTGGCTCTCCCTGCTCATCAGATGGAATAACCTGCCAGTAACCGGGATACAGCCCATCCAGCAGATCTGTAAGAGACCGGAAGGTCTGCCGCTTCTGCTCCTCATCCGCCTCGGCAATCCGCAGTACAAGCCTCGGTGGAGCAAACTCCACGAGATGCCCCAGATGCCGCAAGGTCCCATGCAGGCGGGCTGCTTTCTGCTGCCGTACAAGGGCAACTAGCTCCCGCCAGCTACGAGGCATAGGCGGGATCGTATCATTCTGCTCATCAGACTTCTGCGCAACAGGCGTCCCATTCTCCGTAGCCAGACGAAGAGGGCTAGGCGGCGGCGGTGTTTCCTGAACCGGCTCCGGCTGCGATTTCAGAACCGTGCTTCCTTGCCTGACCGGCCCGCTTCCCTGTAGGGACGCCGAAGCTGATGTCCCAGCCCCCGCACCAGTGACGCTGGAAGGAGCTGATACAGTCCGGGACGACACAGAGGCCGTCCTTTCTGAGCCTCCTGCTATAGGTGCCTGTAAAGACGGACCTCTAAGGGCTGAGCCGCCCCCAGTGGAGGGGGTATCCCCGCCAGACGGGGCCTCCTGAAGTTGGCGAATCAGCTTATCTGGCGTCGGCAACATACTGGCATGGCAGAGACGGATCAGCACCATCTCAGCAGCCTGACGCCTGTCCGGGGCCATTTCTACCTCGGCCACCCCTTTCAGAAGCAGCTGCCATGCCCGCCCCAAAACCGTAACACCGACATGGTCTACAATCGCCCCGCCACGGACACGCTCCATTTCTGGCAGTTCCATCCCGTCCCGCAACTCAGGCAAGGCCTTAATGCGGGAGAGGAGATGAAGCACGTCCATCAGGTCCATCAACAGCTCGCCCAAGTCTGCACCACGAGCATAGGCCTGTCCGGCTATCTTCAATACGGCGGCGACCTGCCCATGAAGGGCCGCCTCCAACAGGTCGAACACCATGCCACGATCCGCCAGCCCCAGCATGTCCGCCACGCTGGCTGTGTCGGCAGCACCTTGTGCAATGGCTTGATCCAGCAGAGACAGTCCATCACGCACGGACCCATCCGCCGCCCGAGCGATGAGAGCCAGTGCCCCCTCTTCCAGCTCGACCCCTTCTTTACGGGCGATACGGGCAAAATGCTCGGCCAGCATAGTTTGCGGCACACGCCGTAGGTCAAAACGCTGACAGCGAGACAGTACCGTGACAGGGACCTTCCGCAATTCAGTCGTGGCGAAGATAAAAGTAACCTGTGCGGGTGGCTCTTCCAGAGTTTTCAGCAATGCGTTGAAGGCATTACGGGACAGCATGTGCACTTCGTCAATCACGAAGACTTTCATGCGGGCCTGCATAGGCCGGAAACGGGATGCCTCGATAATCTCCCTAACGTCATCCACACCAGTACGGGAGGCGGCATCCATCTCCAGCACGTCCGGGTGACGGTCTGCCAGAATCGCCGTACAGTTAGGGCAGACGCCACATGGGTCGGCTGTTGGGCCACCTTTGCCATCGACCCCAGTACAATTCAGGGCTCGGGCAATAATACGGGCTGTGGTGGTCTTTCCTACACCCCGCACACCCGTCAGCATGAAGGCATGAGCCACACGCCCCACAGCAAAGGCACGGCGAAGGATCCGGACCAACCCTTCTTGCCCGATCAGATCATCGAATGTCCGAGGACGATATTTCCGAGCAAGGACGCAGTAAGGTGTTCCACTCTTTGAAGGCTCCGCCTCTGCCGGGGGTTCGTCAGAGAAAAAACCAGCACCGCCTTCAGGAGGGAGGGGAATATCTTCTTCACTCACGGCTGCAACGTGCCTCCCACAGCTTTCATTGTCTGGAAAGGACGCCCCGGAGGCCCGGTGGCCTGCTTTGCTGCTCCCTGCGTCCAGAGGCCTGCATGGCAATCAGAGGAGAGAGACCGGACACCCGACCCGATACGATCTTACTACGGCTGCTCCCTTCCGGGCCTGACCGGGTTTGCAAGTCAACCGCCCAGGGCCGATCTCCCAAGCGGGCTTCTAGCACAGGAACAGGGGGGGCAGGCAAGGATTACTTTCACCAAGGCCCCATATACCCCTTCTCAGGGGGCAACCGCTCCCCCACCGGGATGGCGTGGGTCTGCCACACCATAGAACGGCCCTATCGTTTTCGAGCGGGCTGCCTTGCTATCCAGCCGGGGACCGCCCACCAGAATGGCTTCTGTAATACCCCAAGGACGATGAGCAACGAAGTGGTAGCCCTCTTGCTCCAACGTCTTCTGTACATCTGGACTCAAGGCCCCTGTTTCCATCTCCACATCATCGGGCTTCCACTGTTCATGCAAGCGAGGCAGATCGACAGCCTGTGCCAGATCAAGCCCATAATCCACCACACCGAGCAAGCTGGACAGCACAATAGTGGGAATGCGGGAGCCTCCGGGGCTACCCGTGACCATCACGACCCGCCCATCCCGGCTAATGATGGTTGGCGTCATGGAAGAAAGCGGTGTCTTACCCGGTGCAATGGCATTCGCCACAGAACCGACAATACCGAACATGTTCGGCTCCCCCGGCTTGACGGAAAAATCATCCATCTCATCATTCATCCAGATACCGGTTCGCCCCCCCATGACACCCGCACCAAACCAGCCATTCAGCGTGTAAGTTGTGGAAACTGCCATGCCACGAGAATCAATCGTGGAGAAATGGGTCGTTTCATGCTTCTCCATGGCCGGTTTAGCAGCTGGTTGCACCATGCCGGGAGCAGGGCGGCCAACCTGTAACTCATCGGAGGACACAGCCCTGTTGCTAGGCAGTGCAGCCCGTATCTGCGCCGCATAGGCTGGATTGAGCAAACAAGAGACCGGATTAACCACAAAGGCCGGATCTCCTAGGTCCCGCCTGTCAGAATAAGCATGACGCATCGCCTCCAGCTCCAGCTGGACAGCCGACGCACTATGCAGGCCAAGGCGGCCCATATCATAGCCAGACAGGATATTGAGGACCTCACACACAGCCACACCACCGCCACTCGGCGGCGGGGCCGTTTCCACCTGATAACCACGATATTGGCAGGTGATCGGCTTCATGAACCGGGGCCTATAGGTATGGAAATCCGCTTCTGTTAGGAAGCCACCCCCCAGACGGGCAGCACGAAGGATTTCTGCGCTGATAGGACCACGATAGAAAGCATCCTCACCATTTTTAGCGATCAGCTCCAACGACTGGGCCAAACCAGGCTGAACTAGCCGATCCCCTATCGTAAGCTCACTGCCATCAGGCCGCAGGAAGATGCCACGGGCATACTCATCCTGCTGAAAATAACTGGTTGATGTATGCAGCAGCTCTACATCACCCTCTTCCAGCACGAAACCATCCCGGGCCAAGGCAATGGCCGGGGCCATATCCTTCGCCCGACTTAACCGCCCCCAGCGTTTGCGGACAGCTTCCAGCCCGGCGACCGTCCCCGGTACAGCCACAGCTTTCCAACCCACTGTGGAAAGGCCCGGTTTTACATGGCCGGTTTCATCCAGATACATCGTGGGTAGGGACCGCAGAGGAGCATGCTCCCGGAAGTCTATGAACACGGCCGGCCCATGTGGTGGCCTTAGGGTCATAAACCCACCACCACCAAGATTCCCCGCCGCTGGATAAACCACGGCCAAGGCATAACCCACAGCTACGGCAGCATCGGCCGCATTACCCCCTTCCCGCAGGATACGGGCACCAGCCTCGGAAGCCAGATGCTGGGCGGAGACGACCATGCCCCTCTCCCCCTTTACCAGCGTGCCGGGGCGGGTTGTATCCGGCCCGAAGGCCAGAGGGTCATGCGCTGCACTTAATGGTTCAGCATGAGAGAGGGAAACGCTACCAAGCAGCATCCCCCCCAGCGCTAGCCGAACAGTCAGTTTACGCAGTGCCATCATGGGCGCCTTTCCTTTCCGCAGACTGGTTTCAGAGAGAGTAAGGAGGCTTCGTATAACCACGGGGGGACAAGGTGAAGATTTCGTACCCGTCTTCCGTCACACCCAATTGATGCTCGAACTGAGCAGACAGGGAGCGATCCCGTGTTACGGCGGTCCAATCATCGGCCAGCACCTTCACATCCGGGCGACCAAGATTAAGCATTGGCTCGATGGTGAAAACCATGCCTGCCTTCAGCACAGTACCCTGCCCGGGGCGGCCATAGTGTAGAACACTCGGTGCCTCATGGAAGTTGCGGCCGATACCATGCCCGCAGAAGTCCCGCACCACACCAAGGCGATTCTTCTCGGCAAAACTCTGAATGGCATGACCAATATCGCCCAGCGTAGCACCGGGGCGGACCTGCTCGATCCCTAACATGAGGGCCTGGTAGGTCAGGTCGATCAACTTCTCGGCTTTGCGGGGGGCTTTGCCCACCACATACATACGAGATGTATCGCCGTACCAACCATTCAGAATGGACGTGACATCAATGTTAAGGATGTCACCTTCCTGCAGGCGGCGGTCACCGGGAATACCGTGGCAGACAACATGATTGAGGGAAATACAGCAGGATTTCGGAAAACCATGATAGTTGAGAGGTGCCGGTGTCGCACCATGCTCCAATGTGTATTCATGGACGATCCTATCCAGCTCGCCCGTTGTAATGCCGGGGCGGACATGCTCGGTGATCATATCCAGAGTGGCAGCAGCAAGCTGCCCGGCTGCCTTAAGATGTTTAAAATCGTCCGCTGTATAATGCTGGATGCTGCGCCCGTCTCGAGAAGACATGAAGTACCGTAATCCCTGTTCTTGTCTATAATAATGCTATCGGCTCGGCCATAATGCCAGAACTGCCTGCAGAATGCGCCCTGCCCTGTTCCAGCGCAAGACCCCGCCGACACAGACGGGATATCAGGCCCATCCTGTACCGGGAATAACGGCCAAACAAAAAAGGCCCTTCCTGCATCATGCACGGAAGGGCCTTGGGTCATGCCATCAAGAGCGGTGATGCCCCCGGCGTGATGCCCAAGAATGATGCAATCCACGTGGCGCACCACGTGAGCGGTAAGAGACCAGCATAATCCCCCGGCGCAGATGCGACCGATGCAGCCCACTCCCACCATGACGGGCCATAGCATAATAACGGCCCGACCTCTTGATCAACGGGAGCGGGTCCTGCCCTGAGGCAGAAAAGCCTCCATCCAGCAGAGAGATCATCGTCTGATTCCGGCTCTCATTACTCGAAGCCCCCAGCACGACACCGATAAGCCGCACCTGCCCCTGCTGGGCCGAGCTAACGAGATTATGGCCTGCTAGATCGGTATAACCAGTCTTGAAACCATCAGCCCCCTGATACACCCCGAGGAGCGGATCATGATTGGGGATCATATGACGGCGGAACGGGAACTCCCGCACACCGAAATAATGATAATATTGTGGAAAGTCCCGCATCAGCGCTCTCGCCAATACAGAAAGATCCCGGGCTGTGGTGACCTGATCAGGGTCCGGTAGACCAGAAGCATTGCGGAATGTCGTGTGCGCCATGCCAAGCCGCCGTGCCTGCTCGGTCATCAGTGCAGCAAAACGGGTCTCATCCCCACCACCCAAATACTCACCCAGCACGCAAGCGGCATCGTTGGCGGACTTGGTTACAAGGGCCAGAATGGCTTGTTCCACCCCCAAATGCGTCCCCGGACGCAGCCCCAGTTTGGACGGTGCCTGTGTGGAAGCATGAATGGAGACCGGCATACTATCCTGAAGAGTGAGGCTGCCACGTTCCAACGCTTGGAACGTCATATACAGCGTCATCATCTTCGTGAGGGAGGCAGGATAACGCTGAAGGTCGGCATCCGATTCGGACAGTACGGTGCCTGTCCGGGCATCAATGACTAGAGACGAGACATGACCAGCAAACTGCGCCCGTGCCGTACCGGAGAAGGCAGCCAAAACGACCACACACGAAAACAGGGCACGACTAAAAAACGGGCGCATCAGATGGAAATATCCTCAGGTTGGCAGGAATCCACAAAAAATCAGAAAGCGTATGACCTTAATCTTCTGTCCCCGGCCCTGTCCAGAATTTTCCATCTTCTACATCTAAGATCGCCCCCTCCTATTTAGGAGGAGGA
This sequence comes from Bombella intestini, assembly GCF_002003665.1. Lineage (GTDB taxonomy): Bacteria > Pseudomonadota > Alphaproteobacteria > Acetobacterales > Acetobacteraceae > Bombella > Bombella intestini. The sequence continues at coordinate 10,559 of NZ_JATM01000002.1, read as the reverse complement.
AAGATTTCCATCACAAAACTGTTACGAATTAGGCTGACAAAACGAGGCATAACCAGCAGAAAAACGCCATATCCACCCCAAACTACACTTTAATTGAAACCACCACGCAATATCATCGCCATATGATTTCTACATTTTCCTGCTAGACTGAGGGTCGTGTCTGCAAATAAATCAGGAGAATTTCCCTATGCAGCGTAGGCCATATGCCATGGCACATGAGCGCCCCATGGCCTCCATTATGGACGATACCGATATCGCCCTCCCTCCCCATGCTGCACGGGAAGATACTCTGACCTCCCAAAAGACAGAGTTCGCCTATCCCTCCATGTACAGGGTTGTTCTCCTCAACGATGATTACACCCCCATGGATTTCGTGGTCTTCGTGCTGGAACAGTTTTTTGATAAATCCCCGGCCGATGCACAAGCCATTATGCTGGAGGTCCATAACCGGGGCAGCGGCGTGTGCGGGGTCTTTACCTACGAGATTGCCGAAACCAAGGTAGGCCAGGTGATGGACTTTGCCCAGAAGAACCAACACCCCCTTCAGTGCACCCTTGAGAAAGCCTAAAGCCATCGCCACTTAATATGAATTGACAGATTTCTATACTGCCATTTCATCATTCTGACATTCCTTCATGGCACAAGGAGCGCCTATGTTGTCTTCCACACTTGAACAGACGCTTCAGCGTGCGCTCATTCTGGCAGGTCAGAATCATCATGAATTCATTACGCTAGAACATCTCCTCTTCGCCCTGTGCGATGACCGGGACGCTATGGCGGTTTTTGCAGCCTGCCGAACCGACCTTGAGCTGCTCCGGCAAGATGTCGACCATTTCCTTTCTCATGAGCAGCAGGCCATCATCCGCCCGGAACTTGATGACGCCCCCCAGCCAACGGCAGCCTTCCAAAGGGTGATCCAACGGGCGGCTGTTCACATCCAAAGTGCCGGGCAGGCCATCATGACCGGGGCGCATGTTCTAATCTCCATGTTCGCCGAGAAGGAAAGTCACGCTGTTTTCTTCCTCCATCAGCGAGGTCTCACACGGCTGAACGCCATTCATGCCATGCAGCATGATGACGTAGCCACCAGCCCACATCAGGCAGATTCCACTAGCCGCAAAGCCAGAACCACCCGCAAAGAAGGCAGTGACACCAGCGAAACCGCCGAGACTGATACAAAAGACGCCCTACAGACCTACTGCACGAACCTCAACGAGCGAGCTCGTCATGACAAAATCGACCCGCTCATCGGCCGAGAGAAGGAAGTGGAACGTGTCGTCCAAATCCTATGCCGCCGGACCAAGAATAACCCCCTGTTGGTTGGCGACCCCGGTGTAGGCAAGACGGCCATTGCAGAAGGGCTGGCCCAAAGAATCGTGAAGGGCAAGGTCCCCGCCGTACTCGCCGATGCCCAGCTCTACAGTCTGGACCTTGGTGCCCTGCTGGCTGGAACACGCTACCGTGGCGATTTTGAAGAACGGCTTAAGGCCATCATGAACGAGCTAGAGCAGAATCCCGGCAGCCTGCTCTTTATTGATGAAATACACATGCTCATCGGTGCAGGAGCCACAACCAATGGGTCCATGGACGCCTCCAATCTTCTCAAGCCCGCTCTCGCTGCTGGGAAGCTACATTGCATTGGCTCCACCACGTATCAGGAGTACCGGCGACATTTTGAAAAGGATCACGCCCTAACCCGGCGTTTCCAGAAGATTGATGTCACTGAGCCATCACAAGCCGATGCGATCCGTATTTTGCGAGGCCTGAAGGAGCGTTACGAGGAACACCACAATATCCGCTTCACCGACCCGGCTATTCGCAGTGCTGTGGAGCTTTCCGTCCGTTACATTCACGACCGCAAGCTCCCTGATAAGGCCATTGATGTCATTGACGAAGCCGGAGCAGCCTGCCGCCTTCTGCCCAATAGTCGCAAGCGGCGCACAGTCGGCACTCGGGACATCGAGGCCACAATATCCCGCATTGCCCATATCCCGCCCCGCCATCTCTCCACGGATGACCGAACCTCCATACGTCATCTGCCGACAGACCTTCGCAAGGCTGTTTTCGGTCAGGATGCAGCATTGGATGCGCTCTCTTCAGCTGTCATGCTGTCTCGGGCTGGACTGCGGGATGTGGAAAAAACTATCGGTAGCTATCTCTTCTCCGGCCCTACAGGGGTTGGCAAGACAGAAGCAGCCCGACAGCTGGCCCAGTCACTAGGCATCAAGCTGATACGTTTTGACATGTCGGAATATATGGAAGCTCATTCCATCTCCCGGCTGATCGGTACACCACCAGGCTATGTAGGGTTTGAGCAAGGTGGCCTGCTGACCAGTGCCATAGACCAGACACCCCATGCCGTCCTACTACTGGATGAAATTGAGAAAGCCCATCCAGACCTCTTCAACATCCTGCTTCAGGTCATGGACCACGGCAAGCTGACGGACAATACCGGCAAAACGGTAGATTTCCGCAATGTCATTCTCATCATGACCAGCAATGCCGGGGCCAGTGACCTCTCCAAGGAGGCCATTGGCTTCGCCCGTTCAGCACGGTCCGGCGATGATGAAGAAGCGATCAAACGACTCTTCTCACCAGAGTTCCGCAACCGGCTGGATGCCATCATTCCCTTTGCCCCGCTAACACCAGCAGTCGTTGCCCATGTTGTGGAAAAATTCCTAACCCAACTCACCACCATACTGGCAGCTAAGAACGTCTCCCTGCATCTCACAGCCTCCGCTAAGGCGTGGTTGGCGGAACGAGGCTATGACAAATCCAACGGTGCCCGCCCACTAGGACGCCTGATTGAAAATCACATCAAGAAACCACTGGCTGAAGAAATTCTCTTCGGCAAGCTGATGGAAGGCGGGACAGTCAAAATCGGTGCACGTGATGGACAACTGACCTTCACCATCTCTGCCCTCACAAACGCCCCCTCTCCCAAAAAGGGGCGCAAAAAGGCTGGAACACTGGCCCCGGCTTAATGCCGGGGCACAGCCATCTTATTCGTAACGCTGGCCATTGACGCTAACATACCCAGCCCACGGCCAACGGCGGCTTGTGCCGTGATGGGTCCAATCTAGCCCCTGTCGGCTAGGACCGTCATAATAATACCGCCCCTGCACCTCGACCTGATCCCCAACCTTCACCCACGGCCATGATGGTGCTTTCATCTCATCAAGGTTGGAGACCACACGAATGGGCTGGCCCCCGGCAACGGACATCAGAAAATAGCCATGCATACCGCTCCGGCTCCGGCGGGCTCGATAGACTTTCACCACATTCCCGCAGATATGTTCCGGCAAGTCCAGATGCTGGCCGTAAGGCACCTGCGTATGGGCAAACTGCTGGGCGTACCCTGTCTGATCCTTCACGAACTGCGCATTATCACACTGGGCTGGCATTGTTGCTTCAGCCGCTGCTGGATGGCTTAACGCTACAGTACCGAGCAAGGCCGCAAGAAGGCCTGCTCTCAGCATGGTCGGATGAAAAAACCGCATATCATCTCTCTTTCCTCCCCCTTCCCCCACGGGCGAGGCAGGAGTATCCTTGAGGGGTTTCATCATTACTGGGATACAACCAGACATGATTTTCATCCATTACCGGATGTCCCCCTAGCGGCTCAACCATATTCATGGCCGGGCACTCCATCACCACCTTATGACAGGGAGGAAAAGACCATGCCCCTACATCACCTGAAAACACTCCGTGACCGGCTGAAGACAACACGGGGCAGAACCAGAGAAACACCCGTTACCTTCGCAGACAGCCACCCGGTTTTCGAGATCGTAGCCCTTGGCGTACGGAGCGGTGTAGCTGATGGTAATCTTTCCTCCTATCTGGTCCGTCCCCTAGGCACAAATGAGGCTGTTATCTGTGACGCCGGAACTCTGGGGCATGGGCTAAAGCGTGCCGAGGCCCGAGGCGTTCTAGATGATATTCCCATCATGCCGGATTCCGCACTTAGCCGAGCAGGCCATGTTCTTAAACAAACTGTTCGGGCTTATCTCATCAGCCATGCCCATCTCGACCACGTAGCCGGGCTGGTTCTCTCCTCTCCCGAAGATACACCCAAACCCATTTATGCCTTGCCAGAAACAAACACCCTTCTGACTGAACATCTTTTCAATGGCCGTATCTGGGGTGCTATGGGGGATAAAGGACCAGAACCCCGCATCGAAAAATACAGCTATAAAGACATGGTAGCGGGGGAAGGCCAGAACATTGAGGGCAGCGGGCTGGAAGTCACGGCTTGGCCTCTCAGCCATGCCAGCACGACTTCTACAGCCTTCCTCATTCAGCATCATGGCCGGGCTATTCTCTATCTGGGTGATACACAGGCAGATCAACCAGATGGACCACAGAATCTCCAGAAACTTTGGAAAGCCATTGCACCACTGTTGCGAGAGAAAAAGCTACACACCATCATCATGGGTGTAACCTATCCGGATGCACAGCCAGAAAACGCCCTCTGTGGACAGCTTCGCCCAAAAGACCTGCTACAAACTCTGCGGGACCTAGGACATATCTGCGGCGGGCGTCACCATATCCGCGGGCTGCGTGTTCTTGTCAGTCATGTGAAAGAGACATTCCATGAAGGCAACAGCCCGGTGCAGCATATTTATCGGGAACTTCAAGACGGCAATGATATTGGTATTCATTTCATGATGGCAGAGCAAAGCGCACGCTATCTTGTCTGACGGGTACAACGACAACAGTATGATGAAACGGCGGACCTTCCTTACCGGCCTCGGTTTGGGAGGTCTCGCTTTTTCCGATCCATCTCTAGCAAGAGGAGATGGACATCATCATGTACGGACGAAACAACAGCCTCTGTCCCACGGTCATGAGCACGCACCAGCTGCACCCCCGCCATCTGATGCACCTGCTCTTGATACGCTCTCAGACACTACACGTCAGCAGATTACCCAACTTGTCAGCATAGCTCCTCATAAATCACGACAAGAGCGCATCATGCTGATCTCACAATCCATGAAGGGCACGCCCTATCTGGCGCAGCCACTTATTGGCTCAGCGAGTACAGCCGAAGAGCTTATTCTTTCATGGCGGGGTGTAAATTGCATGACCTTCGTGGAAATCATTCTAGCCGCTAGCCAAAGCTTTAATGTGGAGCAGTTCATACACGCACTAATTGCCACACGATACAGCCATCATCATGTCAGCTTTACAGAACGACGACATTTTCTGAGTGACTGGTTACATGGCTCACCCGTTCTCTGTCGTGATCTGAGCCCGAAATTTTCGTATGCACAGCGGGTTGAGAAAACACTGAACCTGAAACTCTCTTCTTCCAACAATCCAGATAACGGGCATGAAAAGACCCAAGACCGTTATGTGCCGGGTATTCCACTGAAGAAACGCCTCATCACCTACCTGCCAACACGACCATTTCTTGATGATTTACAAGCCGGTGGCGTTCGCAAAATTGTAAAAACGGGTGATGTTATCGGTATTTATAGCCCATTGGCAGGGTTGGATGTCTTCCATATCGGGCTAGCAATTTGGCATGGAAAAACCCTGCTTTTCCGTAATGCCTCTTCCCTTCCCGAACATCGCTATGTCGTGGACACGCCCCTTGATCATTACCTACAAGAACGCCGAGGGGCCATCATATATCGCCCCCGCTAGGCAATAGCGAGACACAACATAATCATAATATATTGGTAAATATAGGTAATAAGGGAATCCCTCCCCCTCGTAAACGAGGGGGAGGTAATCCTTCGCATGGAAAACCATGTTACCGTGGTTTCCCAACCAATTTGCCTAGAATCAATACTAAAAATAATACTTAAATAATGTCAATAGATATGAAGGAAAACATTTTATGACACCTATCTCCGAATCCCTCCTATTCGGTCTTGACGTTGGAATAAGCTCATGTGGCTGGGCCGTACTCAGGCACTCAAATACAACAGGACACATAGAAGCCCTCGGAAGCTGGTGCTTTGATGCCCCCGAGACCAGCAAAGAACGAACTCCCACAAACCAGATCAGACGCTCCAGCCGCCTTCTCCGCCGTGTCATCCGCCGTCGCCGCAGCCGGATGACTGAGATACGCCGTCTCTTTGCTCAGCATAGCCTGATTGATAATGACCGACCAGATGCTCTCCGCCAACCTACCATTGACCCATGGGAAATGAGGGGACAGGGTCTTGATCGTCAACTAACTCCCGAAGAATTTGCCGTAGCCTTGGCTCATATTGCCAAACATCGAGGCTTTAAATCCTCTGCGAAACGCATCGGAAGTAATACTTCGCCTGACGACAGTAAAATGTTGGCCGCACTTGCAAAAACCAAAGAGCTATCAGCCCAATATCGCACAGTCGGCGAAATGTTCGCCCGTGATTCCGCTTATGTACAGCGGCGGCGCAACCGGGATGGTCTCTTTGACCGCACAATAAGCCGGGATGACCTCATCAATGAGGCAAAAATCCTCTTCAATAGGCAACGTGCGCTAGGCAACCCCGTTGCCAGTACCGAAATTGAGGAAGCTTTTACCCGCATCGCCTTTTGGCAGAACCCCATGCAGGATAGCGGCGTACTGGTAGCCCCCTGCCCTTTCGAGCCGAAAGAAAAACGTTCATCCCGATTCTCACCGTCCTTCGAGCGGTTTCGTCTTCTCTGCCGCCTTATCAATCTCCGTGTTACCGATGGCCCAGAAGAACGCCCTCTGACAGAAGAAGAGCTACGCCTTGCCTACGAGCACGCAGGTAAAACACGCAAACTGACAGCCGCCGCCATCCGTAAGCTCATCGGTTTACGGGGTGATCAACACTTCACCACCATACCACCAGAGCAAGAAAAACAAGACATCACAAGCCGGACGGGAGAGACATTTGCAGGCACGGCAACGTTCCGTTCCGTACTGGGAGAATCGTTATGGCGGCAGTTACTGCCACATCCTGAATGGCTTGATAACGCTGCATGGATCATCAGTTTCCATGAACTGACGGACACCATCATAAAGAAACTGGGCGACATTGGCCTTCCTGAAGAGGCCCACAAACTCATCTGCCATGCTTTAAAAAGTGACAAAAATCCATTTGCAAAATTCAAAGGGGCCTCCTCCCTCTCCGACAAAGCAGTACGGGCTCTCATCCCCTACCTTCAGCAGGGTCTAACGTACGACAAAGCCTGCCAAAAGGCGGGATATGATCACACTGCATCCCGATTCAGTGGTCGTGCAACAATTGATACCAAAGCCAGATTTAACGCTCTCATGGCTGAGGTCCGGGACAGTATTGCCAACCCCATCGCCAGAAAAGCCTTAAGTGAAGGGATGAAACAGCTCTGGGCCATGCGAAACCGCTGGGGTCTGCCGGGAGCTATCTGTATTGAACTTGCTCGTGATGTAGGTAACAGCCTTGAAAAGCGTAAGGAAATTGAACGTAATCTCAAAACTACGACTAAACAACGTGCCAGAGAGCGTGAGGAAGCCTGTGAACTATTAAATCTGAAGGAGGTTTCTTCAGATATCCTCCTACGGTACCGCCTCTGGAAAGAACAAGGAGGTCGCTGTTGTTATTCGGGCAAGTCCATTGCACCGGACATGCTCATGGCACAGGATAATCGGATTCAAATTGATCATATCCTGCCTTGGTCTCGTTTTGGGGATGACAGTTACAGCAATAAAGGGCTTTGCCTCGCAAAAGAAAATCAGGCCAAGAAAAACAAGACACCCTATGAATGGATTCATGGCCAGGGAACCACGGCCCAGAAGGAGCAGTGGGACAAATTTGTCGCCGATGTGGCAAGCCGTAAAAACACAAAGGGCCTGAAAAAGCGCAATTTCCTTCTTAAGGGCAGCAAAGAGATAGAGGAACGGTTCCGTAGCCGCAATCTCAATGATACACGCTATGCGGCCCGCCTGATGGTCGAGGCGGCACGCCTGTTATATCCCGCCGGACAGCGCGGCGAAAAAGGGGGAACAAGGCGGGTGTTCACCCGTCCTGGGGCTCTAACAGCTGCTCTCCGTCATGCTTGGGGTGTTGAATCCCTCAAAAAGATCGGTGGGGAACGCCTCCATGATAACCGTCATCATGCACTGGATGCCGCCATTGTGGCTGCTGTCAGCGAAGCGGAAATCCAGAAACTCACGAAGTCTTTTCAGGAATGTGAGCAGAAAGGCCTATCCCGCCCCATGCGGGATGTTGCCCCACCATGGGACGGATTCCGGGATCAGTTAAAAGAAAAATACGAGACCATTTTCGTCGCCCGTCCCGAACGCCAGCGGGCCCGTGGTAAAGGCCACGACGCCACGATCCAACAGGTCCGGGAAGAAGAAACAGGCCCGGTCATCTATGAACGCAAAGCCGTTAACGCTTTAACTTTAGCTGATCTTGCCAAAATCAAAGATCCAGACCGCAATGCCGGTCTTATCGCCTCCCTCCGCCAGTGGATTGAAGCGGGGAAACCAGAGGACAGACCACCAAGAACCCCGTGCCACCAGAGCGCAGCAGGCCATGAAATACGCAAAGTACGCCTTGCTACCACAACTAAACCAGCTGTTCCCGTCCGGGGAGGCATGGCGAACAGAGGTGTCATGACACGGGTTGATATCTTCAAAGTCATCGGGAAAAAGGGGAAGCCAGAATGGTACATGATCCCCATATATCCCCACCAGATCATGAATCGTTCCCAATGGCCAACTCCCCCTAATAAAGCTATCGTCAAAAACAAATCTGAGGAAGACTGGCCTATCATGGGGGAAGAAGCTCTGTTCCAATTTAGTCTCTATCCCCGCAGTTATGTACGTCTTTTTAACAAGGGAACGGTCAAAGAAGGCTATTTCTGCGGCTGTAACCGATCCACAGCTTCCATTGCTCTGGCCGATTCGACCGGTGCTGCACCATTACAACAAGGCATCGGTATAAAAACCCAGGAGCATATCCAAAAATTTTCCGTTAATCGCTTCGGCGAATTGTCACCCGTTAAACAGGAGACACGGACATGGCATGGCGTTGCGTGCACATCTCCCGACCAGCACGATTGAAGCTAAAAGACGGACAAATGCTTATTATGCAGGATGATGACACCATCACCCTGCCATTAGAGGACATAGCCTGCTGCGTACTCGACACGCCACAGATCACTCTTTCTGGTGCCCTGCTTTCCACTCTTGCCGTGCAGGGCATCGTCTTGATCGTACCGGATGCCAGACACCACCCAGCCGGGCTTCTCCTCCCCTTCCACCAGCACTATGCACAAGCAGACATCATACAGTTTCAGATATCCGCTTCTTTGCCACTCCGTAAACGACTTTGGCAGCTGCTCGTCACTGCGAAGATCAACAATCAAGCGGCTGTTCTGAACATGCAAAGGCATGGTGAGGCCAAAAGGTTGCAAAACATGATAGACCTCGTGACCTCAGGCGATAAGGCTAACATCGAGGCACAAGCCGCCCGCTTTTACTGGTCCCGGCTTTTTCTCAACTTCACTCGCGCCAACGAAGCTGATAAGCGCAATGGCCTTTTAAATTATGGCTATGCCATCCTTCGTGCAGCCTTGGCACGTGCCTGCGTTGCTGCAGGACTTATCCCTTCACTAGGAGTGCATCATGCATCTCGCACCAACGCCTTCAATCTTGTTGATGATCTCATAGAACCTTTCCGCCCCTTCGTGGACCAGATGGTAGCCCAATACCATCCGGAGCCAGCCGCTGCTTCAGCCAGTCTTGAGGACCGCCAGTTCATGGTTGGCATCCTGTCACAATCTGTTCTGATAGGCCAAGAAACCATGACCATTCTTGCGGCGACTGAAATTGTTGCCTCTAACCTGGTTAAAGCCCTTGAACATAACAGTGCTGCCTTACTGCGCCTGCCTGTCTGCATCACTGGGGGTAGCTCATGAAAGCAGAGGAGACCCGATTCTTGTGGCTAATAATCTTTTTCGACCTCCCCGTCCGCACCAAAATTCAAAGGCGGCAGGCAGCGCAGTTTCGTAATTTCCTACGTGATGATGGATTCATCATGCTACAATATTCCGTCTATGTTCGTGTCGGACGGGGACAAGACAGTCTCGATAAACATTTACGCCGGGTTCGGACCGCCCTCCCTAAAGAAGGAAGCGTCCGAGCTTTGCAAGTAACGGACAAACAGTATGGAAGGATGGAGATTATGCTCGGCCTTGCAAAAAAAACCGAAGGAATAGGCACGAAACAGATGGTGTTGCTATGATTTTCGATCGTAAAAACAATGAAAAATCATGCAACATCAATCTGTTACGCAAGAGCTAACCTACCATAGGCAAATCGGTAGGGAAACCACGGCTATAGTCTATTGCGCCTATCATCGCCTGACAACCTACCATAGGCAAATCGGTAGGGAAACCACGGCAAAGAGTTGCACGCCATCATGCAGAGAGAGAACCTACCATAGGCAAATCGGTAGGGAAACCACGGCCATGGTGTCAGCCCTTCAGGGGGCTTTTCCAACCTACCATAGGCAAATCGGTAGGGAAACCACGGCAACTTTCCGCTTCGATCAAGGTGGAGAGTTAACCTACCATAAGCAACTCTAAGCTAAATACTCTGATGCTTC
>NZ_JATM01000003.1 GCF_002003665.1 Bombella intestini | reverse complement strand
CGGCGGGGTCGTCCCCCGCCACGACGGAAAGACGGGCCGTATAACGGGGCGCATCCCGCCCTGTCCGCCCCATAGCCTCCTCACTCCACGAAATTTCCAGAAAACGCTCTGGCATGTCGGAGAACATGCTAAGATTATGGCACTTACGCCGGTGAACGGTCACACCCTTGCCCTGCGCAATGATGCCGACAATCCTATCCCCCGGCAGAGGGCGGCAGCAGCCTGCAAAATGCAGTTCAATACCCCGCCCCACACCATTAACCAGCGTTCCTTCATAATTCTGCACCTTCCTCGGGAGGTGAGGTCGCTGGTCCAGACGCCCTTCCAGACGAGGCGACAATCCCGGAACGATGCGAGGGACCTGCCCCTGCCGAGACAGTTCGGGATAGGCCGCTCCCACAACATCCCGAGGGTCCAGCTGCCCAGCCCCGACACTGCCATACAGCTCATCTAGACTGTTCTGCTTCAGCGCAGCCAGAATGCCTTCCAGCACCTTTTCGGAGCCATCCACACCTTTCTGGCGGAAAGCACGAGCGACAGCACCCCGCCCATTCTCCACATTATTCTGCCGCTGTTGGAGGGCTACAAAACGCCGTACCCGAGCACGGGCCTTCCCGGTGACGACAAAACGCTCCCATGAGGGGGACGGGGTCCCACCCCGGGCCGTCATGATGTCGATCTGGTCGCCATTCTCCAAAACATGCTTCAGCGGAACAAGACGACCATTAACCTTGGCCCCTACGCACCGGTCCCCGACCTGACTATGCACGGCATAGGCAAAATCCACCGGCGTAGCCCCACGGGGCAGGGAAATGAGCTGCCCTTTGGGCGTAAAACAGAAGACCTGATCCTGATAAAGTTCCAGCTTGGTATTTTCGAGGAACTCATCAGGCCCCTGACTATCCTCCAAAATGTCCAACAGGTCCTGCACCCAACGCAGCTTGCGGGTATAGGCCCCGAATGTTTCGGAAAGGACAGCTGTTTCATGCTCGCTAGGGCTGCTACCGTCCTTATAGCTCCAATGAGAGGCAACACCGTTCTCGGCAAGGTCGTGCATTTCCGGCGTACGTATCTGCACCTCAATCTTCTGACTATGAGGGCGATAGAGCGTTACCCCCGTATGCAGAGACTGATATCCATTCGCCTTGGGAGTAGAAATATAGTCCTTAAACCGCCCGGCGATCATGGGGTAAGCACCATGCACGGCACCAAGTGCGGCATAGCAGGCCTCTCGCGTAGGGACGAGAATACGAAAAGCCATGATGTCTGAAAGCTGTTCAAAAGCGACATTCCGCCGCTTCATCTTCTCCCAGATGGAATAAGGCGATTTTTCCCGCCCTATGACGCTGGCCCCCTCCACCCCGGCTTCTTTGCAAAGGGTAGCAAGCTCACACCGTATCTGCTCGATCATATCTGCGCCCTGACCACGCAGATAATTCAGCCGTGCCCGGATGGTAGCGTCCGCTTCTGGCTCCAAGTTGGCAAAGGCAATATCTTGCAGTTCCGTCTTTACACGGTCCATACCGATACGTTCGGCCAATGGGGCGTAAATATCCAACGTTTCTTTTGCGATACGCTGGCGGCGGTCCGTCCGCTGGACGTAATGCAGCGTCCGCATGTTATGCAGCCTGTCCGCCAGTTTGACGATAAGCACACGGATATCCCGTGACATAGCCAACACCAGCTTGCGGAAATTTTCAGCCTGCTTGGTTCTGTCGGATTGAAGCTCCAGCCGTGTCAGCTTGGTAACGCCATCAACAATGGCGGCTACATCTTTACCAAAACGCTGCTCCAACATCTCCAATGAGATGCCCGTATCTTCGACTGTATCATGCAGGAAACCCACCATGATAGAGACGGGATCCATGCGGAACCCTGCCAAAATATTGGCAACAGCAATAGGGTGGGTAATGTAGGGGTCGCCATTGTCCCGGCACTGCCCCTCATGGGCTTTGGCTGCCAGATCGTAGGCCGCTTCCATCATGGCCAGGTCGGCATGGGAGTCGTAACGTCTAACCCTCTCCAACAACCCATTGATGGAGGGGTGAAAGTCCTGTGTGGGTGACCCTGCGGCACCAGCCACCTTCTCCGCTGGAAGAGCGGTGGAAAGTAGTGTTTCGTCAGCCATGGACCTGCCCCTATCTCTACTGATGGAAGGACCGGCTCCTTCCCCCGCCTACAGGCAGCAGAAAGACCGACCCTCCCTCAGGGCGTACGCTAACCGTAAAGGCTTAGCGGCGCCCCCGGCCTGATCCGGCCTCATCGGCTGCCATATTGGCAGCTTCTTCCTCTGCGGACACATCCTGAAGACCAAAGATATTCTGATCGGTCGGGATGAGGTCCATCACCTCTTCATCGGAAGGCTCAACTTCCGGCTGATTGCTCATGGAGCGAACAATGCCGTTCTGCAGCCCTTCGAGGCTTACATGGTCCTCAGCGATTTCACGCAGGGCGACAACGGTATTTTTGTCGTTGTCCCGTGGAACCTGCATCTCTTCCCCACGGGAAAGACCACGGGCACGCTGGGCGGCCAGCAGCACCAGGTCAAAACGGTTTGGAACCTTCTCGATGCAGTCCTCTACGGTCACACGTGCCATAAAACTGGCTCTCCCCACTCACATGCTGGAATGGCCCTTCAGCCATCGGGCCAGAAGTAAGCCTGCCATATAATAAGCAGACTCACCTCTCTCATCTCATAATCTCGTCTTTTATTACCACAAAGGCCTTTATTGACGCAACGCAAAGCTGTAAGAAGGGTTGAGAGAGGCTGTCCTGTCTTCTCCGGGACGATTATGCCATCCATAACCTTAAATCCTGTATGAACCTCATCAACATGCAGAATAGGAAAATAGCAGGACGCTTCTTTAACGACCAAGACTATATGTGAGCTATATGTCCAATCTTCTTCTACGTAAAAACGATCGTACATCACTTTTCATCAACGGAGCTAGCCTGCACCATGCGGCACGCAACTTGGGTTTTGAAGTAGATTTTCTTGCCCTGCGTGACCTTTTTGAGCAGCAGTGCTCTTTCCAGCGGGCCTTTTACTATGCCGCCATGCCGGAAACTGAAGATTACTCCCCTCTCCGCCCGCTGACAGACTGGCTGGCCTATAATGGTTACCATCTGGTCACTAAGACGGCACGGGAATTTACTAACCAGTCCGGTCAACGCCGTGTAAAGGGCAACATGAATGTCGAGCTGGCCGTCGATCTGATCGAACAGGCTCCCCGACTGGACCATATCGTAATCATTAGTGGGGATTCTGACCTGCGCCGTGCGGTAGAGGCTGTTCAGTCCCGTGGGGTCCGGGTTACGGTCATTTCTTCCGTCAAGACAACGCCGCCGATGATCGGTGATGATCTACGCCGCCAGACAGACCACTTTGTGGAGCTGGCCGATATTGCCCATCACTTTACTCGCCGCAATGCGGACAACCGCTCCCGCCCTCCCATCCGTCATCCAGCAGATGCGGAAGATTACGACGACGAAGAATAAGATTCCCCTCTCTTCAACCCCGCTTCGGCGGGGTTTTTTCTTACCCCCTTTACGCCCTCGCCGCTCCACACCATCTCCACTAAAGACAAACACAAAATTGAAAAAGGAGCGGCCCATGTCCATCAGCATTATCGGCTTCATCGGTTACGGCGCCATGGCCTCGCTCATGGGGCAGAATCTGGAGCAAGCAGGCTACGAGATCATCGCCTACACACCATCGGGCAAAGGTCATGGCGATGCGGATGTTCCCATGCTGGCCTCCCCACGCCTCGTAGCAGAACAAAGTGACGCCGTTATTCTCTGCGTCCCAGATGATGCTGCCGAAAATGCAGCTCTGCATGGCCCCGATGGCCTTCTGGCTGGACTGCGTGAAGGCCAACTCGTGCTGGATACCTCTACCGTCTCGCCGGAACAGGCTGATAATCTTGCTACCCTGCTTGGTGAACGTAAAGTCGAGGTGATGGACACCCCCATGTCCGGCAGCACACCAGAAGCCGACAAGGGTGCCCTCATCATGCTGGCAGGTGGCCCTAAAGAGACACTAAAACGAGCACGCCCCATTTTGGACTGTATCGGCCGTATTACACTCCATACAGGCCCCGCCGGGAGTGCGGCACGGCTGAAGCTGGTCGTCAACGGTATTATGGGTGGCACGTTGAACATCATTGCTGAAGGCATCGCCTATGGGCTTGCTGCAGGCGTAGACCGCAATGTGCTTTTTGATGCCCTACAGGAGTTGGCCGTCATCAGCCCTCACCACAAGCGCAAGATTAGCATGGGCAAAGCGAGGAAATTCCCATCCCAATTCCCAACCCGGCTGATGAGTAAGGACATGGGCCTCCTCATGGAAGCAGCCCGCCGCTGCGGCGTACCGATGCATGGTATGGCAGCCGCTTCTCAAAATCTGGCAGCTTCCAATCACTATCATGCGAACGAGGACTATGCCGCCCTCATCGCTAAGATGGAGCGGGATGCCGCAAACCGCTAAACCTACCGTAGGAGACAGCAACTGAATTATTGGACCAGTTTACTCTTTTTTTGGGGCAGACCGCCCCGTACATCTTGACGTTGCTGCCTCTCAACCATAGCTAAAGGGTGTCATGAATGGGCCGGGAGATGCTCTCTGCCCCTCATATGTTAAGGAAGATTTCACATGGCTTTTGAGCTCCCAAAACTCCCCTACGCCGAAAACGCACTGGCCGATGCTGGTATGTGCCAGGAAACACTGGAACTGCACCACGGCAAGCATCATCAGGCTTATGTCACGGCCCTGAATGGTTTTGTTGAGAGCAAGCCGGAACTGGCAGGCAAGGCACTTGAGGAGATCATTGCCCTCTCTCACGCTGATTCCTCTCTTGCCCCTGTCTTCAACAATGCTGGACAGCACTGGAACCACTGCATCTTCTGGAACTGCCTCTCCCCCAAGGGTGGTAAGATCCCCGGCGCACTGGAAAAGAAGCTGGTAGAAGATTTCGGGTCTGTTGATGCCTTCAAGGCTGCTTTCAAGCAGGCTGCAACAACACAGTTTGGGTCTGGCTGGGCATGGCTGGTTCTGGGCTCTGATGGCAAGCTGAAGGTCACAAAGACAGCCAATGCTGCCAATCCGCTCTCCGAAGATGAGGGCCGTACGCTGCTGGGTCTGGATGTGTGGGAACATTCCTATTATCTGGACTTCCGCAATCGCCGCCCGGACTATGTCAGCAACTTCCTCGACCGTCTCGCTAACTACGAGTATGCCGAGAGCTGCCTGAAGGGTGCCTGATCCACGGATCAACCCCGCATAAAAAAGGCCCTGCCACGGAACATCGTGGCAGGGCCTTTTTTCATCAGATCAGCTAAGCAAAATAAGCGACTGATCTCGCCTCATGAATCGTTGGCGACTTTTTCTTCACGGGGAAGGATAGTCATGATCGTGCTACGAATGACCTTCACCTTCACACCCTGTGCAATCTCCACATCCACTTCCTGAGAATCATCACGGGTGTTCTGCACCGTCCCTACGATACCCCCTGCTGTGATGATCCGATCACCACGACGGAGGCTGTTCTGCTCCTCACGCAGCTGACGCTGCCGCTTCTGCTGCGGGCGGATAAGCAGGAAGTAGAAGACAATGAAAACCAGAACGATCGGCGCATACTGCATCAACGCTGCCGAATTAAAAGCGCCACCGCCGACATCTGCGGCATAAGCCGTAGAGAAAAGAAGATTGTTCATAGGTAATTTTAGTTCCATCTTTGTGGGATACTCCCGGGACCATATCGTCCCGAGGGTTCACGTCAAGTTCATTGTACAGGAAGACCATGCCCACAACCGCCATCATTCCCCTCCTGACCCGTATCGCCAATAGTCTGGAGCGCATGGCGCCTCCCCCGGCAGACCCCTCCATAGTGGATGACCTCACGCAGGATGCATTCCTCTGGCAGGGAGCGGATGGCCGCCTGCTACCCATCCCCCAGATGCAGGCCGTTCCGCTTGATCTACTAAAAGGCATCGACCGGCAGATAAGGCAGGTCATGGGCAATACACGCTTCTTTGCTCACGGGCTGGCTGCCAATAATGTCATGCTCTGGGGGGCAAGAGGCATGGGTAAGTCCTCGCTTGTCAAAGCCTGCCTGCTGGCCATCAATGAGGAACAACGCAAAAATGGCCAGCCCCCTCTGGCTCTGATTGAGATTCCACGGGATGATCTCAACACTCTACCGCAGCTTCTAGCCCTGCTGCGCCGCAGTACCCGCCGGGTCATCCTCTTCTGTGATGATCTCTCCTTTGAGACGCAGGATGCCGATTACAAATCGCTGAAATCCGTTCTTGATGGCGGCATCGCCGGGCGACCAGACAATGTACTGGTTTATGCTACCTCCAACCGCCGCCATCTCATGCCGCAGAACATGATTGAGAATGAATCGGGCAATGCCATCAATCCGGGTGAGGCCATTGAAGAAAAGGTCTCCCTCTCCGACCGGTTCGGGCTATGGATTGGCCTATATGGAGCCTCTCAACCCCATTATCTGAGCATCATTGATGCCTACGCAGCAGACCGGAAACTTCCCATCGCTAAAGATGAGCTACACCGCCGTGCGCTGCAATGGTCTATCCAGCGAGGCAGCCGCTCCGGCCGGGTGGCTTCCCAGTTTATCACGGCCCTAAGTGCTGAACTGGCCGAGGGAACCCGCTGACACAAAAAACGGCCCGCCTGAAAACAGGGCGGGCCGTTTCTCTCATTCCGTCACAAATTAGAACGCTGCGCTGATCGTCCCGAAATATTCCCGTGTCGCACCTCGCTCTAAGGACTGATAATCCCCCACGGGCGGGTTATTATTCTCACCCATCATGGCGATATATTTGTTGTTGAACAAATTATAGACATTAAAGCTAACCGTTAGGTCCCGCACACCGGCCAGCTTCTTGAAGGTGTAATTCACCCCCGTGTTGGCCAGCCAATAGCTGCCAATGGACGTATCATTCATGAAGCTGTAATAGCGCTTACCAAAGTAATTGGCATCGAAATGCGCATTAATCCCATGCCATGTATAAGCAACAGAGGCCTTATACATCCATGACGGATAATTGACGATGTTCTTACCCTTCAAGGCGTAATGATTCCCAGCACTGGAGGTCACATCACGGTCATATGTGCCCTTATTGTAACTGAGCGTATTGGTGATGACCAACCCCGGCAGTGGGCGCACAGAAACGCTGCCATTAGCCCCCGTCATGGAAATGCGCCCGAAATCGAACTCTTCAGAGATCGGGTTGAACATTGTTCCACGCGCCCCAGCCAGAAGCTCATGCATCAAAGTGGAATGATAGACCGTAGCATCCAACTGAACGATAGATGACGTAAAGCGATAGCCCCCCATATAGGTCCATGCACGGGCTGGCTTAGACTGCGCCTTCTGCCGTAGAAACTCCTGCTGATTGGGCACAGAAAACAGCGAGTTGGCCACACCCGTGCCAGACACCTCGTAGGCACGCATGTTCTTGGATACGTCGATATAAAACTCGTTTTGCCGGTTCAGTCGCCAGTCCAAATTGAAATGCGGCAGGAAGGCCCCTGTAGCATGCAGCGAGCCAGACGGAAGACCGCCAGCATCCAAAGCCGCCCATGAGTTGTCATTCTCATGCCCGCCACCGGATGTCTGGGAGATCAGCGAACGAAAACCAGCGGTCAGGGTCAGCCCCTTGATGATGGTGTAAGTATCCTGAAGGTGGGTTTGCACCACATTGGTGCGCCACTTGAAGTTATAGACCCGGTCCGCAGGCCCATAGACACCATAAGGCCCAACTGCCTTAACAGGCGCTCCCGCACCTAGCTCTGGCTCCAGATAATTATACAACCCGGCGGTCTGGTTATTATTCTCGTACCAAACCCCTGTGTCGATCCTATGATGACCCCAGCGATAATCCAGGCTGCTCGTAATACCAAAACGCTGCTGACTGTTCTTCCAGACCTCTTGATAGAGCGGCACACCATTCGGCGTAGCGACCTGAAGGTCCGGGTCGGTCGAGGCCGCAGAGGCTGCCGCCGTATAGCTGTAATTGCCAGACTGAGCATGACCGTAGGCAGTCGTATGCCATGTCAGATGGTCCGTCAGAGCGAGGTCAAGATTCAACCCGCCAAGAAAGTTGGTTTCGTGCTGGCCACCATCATAATAGGGCATCTGACAGGCGTTGACCTGCCCGTTGGACCCCGGATAAGCCATGAAATTGTTCGGACTATTATTGCACTGCTGCGCCCACTGATAGGCCTTTTTATAATCTGGATAGAGATGTGGCACACGCCAGCCCAGATTATTAATCATCCCCAGTGAGAGGTCCGGGTAGTTCTGCTGCTGAAGGTCCGTCCAGTCGAAAAAAGCCGAAATCTTGCTGCGCTCACCAAGCGGCTGCACTAGCTTAGCATTCACTTGCTGGAGGAACTGATCGCCCTTCCCCTCCCACATACCTTCATCGGTACGAGCGTAGGAAGTATAAAACTTCGTGCCAGACTCATTCAAACGACCTGAATCAAACCGGGCATAGGTACGGTAAGACCCATAGCTGCCAAATGCCTGACTGACCTTGCCGCCCAACGTGTCGGAAGGATCGCTGGATGTAACACGAATGGTCCCGCCCAGCGTGTTGGTGGATGCCACATCCACACCACCGCCACCCTGCGACATGGTCATGCTGCCAATATCATCAGGAATGATAGCCGAGGCGAGGCTAAGACCATTGACGGACTGATAGGTCTGATCATTCAACGGGATGCCATCTAGCGTCACGCCCAGCTGATTCATGAAGAACCCACGGACATAAAGATTGGCCCCGAAACTATCGATGCCAAACGGGTCCGTAGAGGTAAAGCTCACACCCGGCATACGGTCCAATGCTTTATAGGGGCTTGTACCGGGCACGTACTCCTTCATCACGCTTTTAGGCACAGCCAGTTCCGAGGACCGGCTAGCATGAGACGCATGTACAGAGAGGCTCTGCACACCATGAGCCGATACATATTTCAGTCGGCGATGGGGAGCCTTCTTCACCGGCCCTGCGCTGGCACTGGCCGCACTGATTCCACTATTTGCCTTACCCGTAGCTGCACCCTTTCGAGGGGTTCCTTTATGAACACCCTGCCGATGTGCCACCCCGGTGCTGTCACGCATTGCAGCAGGTTTTCCTGCTGCCTCCCTGGCGGGTGCCACTGACGTTGAGGATCGGGTCTGGGCGAAAGCAGCTCCACCACCCATTCCCAGAAAAATGGCTGCGGAGGATAGAAGAAGATGGCGGCGCAATGCGTCTGGCACTCCCATGATATCAGTACACAATAAAAAACCCATGACAGGGGTTGTCTCCAAGTCAGGGCAGCTATCCACTCAAATTATGCCTGACTTCCTACCGGGCAGTAGCGTCCCTCGCAAAGGTCCATATGGTTTTTTTTAACGTTTCCTCTTCCCCCTGTGGCATAAAAGGCGCATTTTTGCCCCTCACTCCACACAGTATGACATTCTGGATACGGAGCCTCTAATGCCTTCACCCGTCCGTCCCCATACGCTACTTGTCACGGCAGCCATTCTCATCAAACAGGATGGAACCATTCTTCTGGCACAGCGACCAGAAGGGAAAACCTTCGCTGGATTGTGGGAGTTCCCCGGCGGGAAAGTGGAAGTCCCGGAATCCCCAGAGGCCGCACTAGTACGGGAACTGCATGAAGAGCTGGGTATCACCGTGCGACCGGATGCTCTGGAGCCCTTTACCTTTGTGAGCGAGGAGTGCGCCACCTTCCATCTGCTCATGGTGCTTTATCTTGTCCGGGAATGGGAAAACGAACCTGTCGGGCGGGAAGGCCAGAATCTGGCGTGGGTACCAACCAACAAACTGGGCGAGTATCCCATGCCCAAGGCCGATGCCCCTCTTGTTCCCCACATTCAGACTCTTCTGGGCTGATTAACGGTACAAGCACGAAAAAGAGGGGCCTATTACGGCCCCTCTTTCTTTTGGATAACATGAGCAGAACAGATCAGACAGTTTCCAGCACGAAACTATGCTGTGGGTTACCCGGAACATCCGTACGGAAGGCAAAAATGCCACCTGCCTGCGGTTGTGCTTCTAGCTCCTCTGGGCTTAGCCCCTTGCGAGCAGTCGTCACAAACACGGTCTTGTAGTCCTCACCACCGAAAGCCACTTTCGTAACGTTAGCAACCGGCAGCGCAATTGGCTCCATCATGCTTCCATCCGGGCGGAAACGAGTAATCTGCCCTCCAGCCCATGTTCCGCACCAGAGATTGCCTTCACTATCTGTTACGACACCATCGGGATAACCCTTGGTGAAGGTAGCGAAAATGCGCTTGTTTGTAAGGCTGCCATCCTCGCTAATATCAAAGGCATAGATACGCTGCTGCGGGCTATCGCAAGCATACAGCACCTTACCACAAGGGGAGATCGCCGGACCATTGGACACAGTATAACCACTGTCCCAATGTGAAATAACCAACTCACCCTTTTTATGTTCAACCCGATACAGGGAGCCGCTGTCCCGGCTTTCCCCGTCATCCATCGTGCCAAACCAGATACGCCCCCTCTGATCGACACAACCATCATTCAGACGGTTCCCCTCATCTTCTGGCTCGATCACGCAGGCCCGCTCGAAATAACCCGTCTTCACATCAAACCGATGCAGACCATCCGGCAGGCCAGCTAGGAACGTCCCATCATTAACAGGCAGCAAAAAGCCTGTACGGTTAGGCGCATTCCACACCGATAGGGACGCATCCGTCAGGCTGTAGCGATGGACATGATGGCTGACAATATCGACAAAATAGAACGCATTCTCAGCCTTAATCCAGACTGGCCCCTCCCCAAGCACTGCTCGAAAATCTGACAGACATACAGGCTTATGGTGTTCCAGCTTCACAGGCGTCTCTCCCTTTTTAAAGGCCATACCCTCCCATATAATGGAGAGAGGTTAATTTCCACACCCCCGGATGCCACGCCCGAGGGCCAAGTCCGCACCAAAACAACAATGCGGCCAAAACAAGGTATTACAGGCTCATGGCTCCTCTCACTGCATGTTTTCTTGTCATCGGTAATGAAATACTTTCCGGCCGCACGCAGGATGCCAACATCCGTGTCCTCGCTCAGGCTCTGAATGGCCGGGGTATAAAACTGGCAGAAGTCCGCATCATTCCTGATGTCCCCGAACAGATCATTCGTACGGTCAATGACTGCCGCGCACGATTCGATATGCTCTTTACCAGCGGAGGAATCGGCCCAACCCATGACGACATAACGTCTGCTTGCGTAGCCGAAGCCTTTGGTGTCCCACTCCTATGCCATGAAGAGAGCTTCCGGAAGCTGGAAGTCCTTTTCCCAGCGGGGCAGTTCAACAAAGCCCGCCAACGTATGGCATGGCTGCCAAAAGGCGCCACCCCTATCGAAAACAGCGTCTCCACCGCTCCCGGGTTTTCATTGGGCAATGTGCATGTCATGGCCGGCGTTCCTCGCATCTTTCAGGCGATGGTAGAATGGCTTATGCCCCATCTGGAAGCCGGGGCCCCTCTGACAAGTGCCAGCTGGTACAGTTACGATATCTATGAAGGCGACCTTGCCGAGGCACTCACCTCCATCCAGCATGACTTCCCCATGCTGGATGTCGGTTCCTATCCCTTTGATGAAGGGAAAAAACGAGGCGTAGCATTAGTGGCCAAAGGCTATGATGCGGATACCGTGACCAAAGCTGGAACCGCCCTGCATGACCTCATCGTCACGCTGGGCTTTTCACCACTGGAGGGTGATCCCCCACGGGCGGCGTAACCTGAAAAGCAGAAGGCCGCCCCAAAAGGGAGCGGCCTTCATAATAACTACAGACTAATCGGGAAATGCCTTAGCTTGCCCGTGTCATTTCCAGATAACGCTCCCGACGTCGGAGCAGTAACTCTTCCTTCGTAAGATCCTTCACAGAGGCCAACTCCGCAGAGATCGCTTCACCTACACGGTTGATTGCCTCAGCAGGCATGCGCTGGGCACCCCCTACCGGCTCATCAACGATGCGATCAATCAGCCCAAGTTTTTTCAGGTCTTGCGCTGTCAAGCGGAGAGCCTCAGCAGCGGCGGGGGCCATTTTGGGATCACGCCAGAGGATAGACGCTGCAGCCTCTGGTGAAATGACGGAATAAATCGCATGTTCCAGCATCAGAACACGGTCACCAGCTGCAATGGCGATAGCACCGCCGGAGCCACCCTCACCAATCACGGTAGCGATCAGCGGCACCTTGACCTGAAGGCAGGTATCAATCGCCCGAGCAATCGCCTCGGCCTGCCCTCGGGCTTCGGCATCAATCCCCGGCCATGCCCCTGCCGTGTCCACGAATGTCAGAATCGGCAGGCCAAAACGCTCTGCCATGCGCATTAACCGCTGCGCCTTACGGTAGCCTTCTGGACGGGCCATACCGAAATTATGACGCAAACGGCTCTCCGTATCGGAGCCACGCTCGGTACCAATCACCATGACCGGCTGCCCACGGAAACGGGCTACACCCCCTATGAGGGCCTGATCATCACCAAACGCCCGGTCCCCGGCGAGCGGCGTATAATCCGTCATCAATGATTCGATATAGTCCAGCGCATGGGGCCGCTGGGCATGACGAGCGACCTGCACCTTCTGGAGAGGTGTCAGCTTACTGTAAAGACTGCGGAGCTGCTTGTCCGCCTTCTCGGCAAGACGGGCGGTCTCCTCATCAATGTTCAGACCATCCAGACCAGCGCCATCATCCTGGCGACCAACCTGACGAAGCTCACCGATCTTGGTCTCAAGCTCGGCAACCGATTTTTCAAAATCTAGGAACTGGCGCATGATCTGCCCGATAGCACGCCAACAGGGGACAAGACAGTCCTAATTTGATCCCCTAAACCAAAACTCTGCCACTTCCGGCTATTAACTGCGTTTTTCCCCTCTCTTGGCCTTCGCATTTTCTCCCATAGGATGATGCTGCCGGACGGCCTCTTTTAACCGTTCCGTCATAACCTGCGTATAAATCTGGGTCGTAGTGATGTCGGCATGGCCTAGCAAAACCTGCAAAGCTCGCAGGTCAGCCCCCCTATTCAAGAGATGTGTCGCAAAGGAATGACGCAGCACATGGGGGCTGACACGTTGCGGGTCCAGCCCGGCCTTAAGCGCACAAGCGTATAATATTTTATCGAATCCCTGACGGGTCAGCGGCTTGCGGGGATCACGACCCGGGAACAGCCAAGGGCTATCCAAGATAGCATCATAGGCCACCAGTGCTTCCGCTGCTTCTCTGGCCGTGCTGGAAAACGGCACAAGCCGCTCCCGTCCGCCCTTACCCCGCACGGTCAGCATCCCACCCCTCTGTCGGATGCAGCTTGCCGGGAGGCTCAAAAGCTCGCTGATGCGTAGTCCTGTCGTATACAGCATCTCCAACGCCACACGGGACAGAAGGTCCCGCCGCAGATCGGCATGGCCACTGGTGCCTTTCTCCAGAAGACGCTTGACCTCTTCCTCACTCAACGGATGCGGCAGGCCACTGTGATAACGAGGAGAAACCTGTCCGGCTGTCAGCTCATCCGCCCTCACCCCCATCTGGAGCATAAAGCGGGCAAACTGCCTGAAGCAGGACAGGCGGCGGGCCTGTGTCCGGGCTGAAATGCCGCAACGCCCCTGATCGGCAAAATAAGCACGGACCTTGTTCGGGGAGACATCTGCCAGCGACAGGGGCGCACACCAGCGGGCAAAATCTTCTAGATCAGCCCGATAGGCCTCCCTCGTCCGCCCAGCAGCACCCCGCTCCGCCAGCAAGGCCTCAAGAAACGCATCAATCAGGGCACGGGATTCTACCGGGCAACGCGAGGACTTAGAGCCATCCAACAGTGCCATGGGATGACTCCTCACTGCCCCCCAACCGGCGGCAACTCTGGCAAGCCAGAGACCGCCTTCTGAGCGGGACCAGGGGGAGCCACGGCCTGCGGGGTCAGGTCACGATGCACCATTACCGGCGCTGGTGGCTGCTCCCCGTGAGCTGTCAGGATATATCCCCCCCCTACCAACACCACAAGAACCAACAGGACCAGCACCAGACGGGCAACGGTTTTCATAAAACGGCTCCATGTCAAAGGATACGCCTTGCTTATAGAAGGATCATCCGCTTTTAAAAACCCTCTTCTCGCCCTCTAAATCCACCAACTGTTGCAGAGAGGAGGATAAGGAGATATCTACCCCCACCTTCCTACCCATGATAGGAGGAAAGCCATGTCCTGTTCCTCACCCTCTCCGCAGCCGACCAAGCTGCCTTTCCGTATTCTTGTCCTTGTCGGCCTCATGGGCGCTGGCAAGACGACTCTAGGGCGGATGCTGGCCCAGCATTACAATATCCCTTTCATTGATACTGATGCTGAAATCGAAAAGGCCTCCCGCCAGAGTATCCCGGAAATATTTGCCAAGCACGGTGAGGCCCACTTCCGGGCTGGGGAACATCGGGTCATCCGCCGCCTGCTAAAAAATGGCCCTTGTATTCTGGCCACTGGCGGTGGTGCATGGATGCACCCTCAGACCCGCTCCCTCATCCATAAAGCTCCAGATGTCTGCTCCATCTGGCTCCATGTCCCCATGCCTGTCCTGCTCCGGCGTCTGCTCCACAATCGTGGTAGTCGCCCTCTTCTTGCTCAGGGGGACCCGGCAGAAACCCTACACCGCCTCGCCACCATGCGTTATCCACGCTATGCCGAAGCGGACATCATTATCGACTGTGGAGATGAAAGCGTGGAACAGGCAACCCAATCCATTACCGACACCCTCGCCAGCACAACGCTACCCCATCACGTGCCAGTTACCCTAGCAGGCCACAGTTATGAGGTCCTCATCGGTGCTGGCCTATTGGCTCAGGCGGGCCTGCGGATAAAAACCCATCTGCCCAACAATCACGCCATCATCCTGACCGATGAAACCGTTGCCTCCCACCATCTCGCAACTCTGGAAGACAGTTTCCGCAAGGCGGACATTCGCTTTCACACCGTCACCGTACCACCTGGAGAAGGCAGCAAGTCCCTCTCCCGTTTCGAAGCTGTCATGGAAGACATACTCAACCGAGGCATAGAACGAGGCACCACGGTTATCGCTCTGGGCGGCGGAGTCGTAGGTGATCTGGCCGGTTTCGTAGCGGCTACAGCACTGCGGGGAATTCCTTTCATCCAAATTCCTACGACATTGCTAGCACAAGTTGATAGCTCCGTTGGCGGCAAAACAGGCATCAATGCCCGAGCTGGCAAGAATCTCATTGGTGCTTTCTGGCAGCCCCGCCTTGTGATGGCAGATACAGGGACACTTGCTACTCTCCCTCGCCGTCAGCTTGTTGCGGGATACGCGGAAATCGTAAAATCCGGCCTCATTGCCGATGCTGATCTATTTGCATGGTGCGAAGCCAACGGCCAAGCCGTACTCGCCGGGGACCCTGCAACATTAGGAGAAGCCGTCCGCCGTGCCTGTGCCTTCAAAGCCGGAGTCGTGCAGGATGATGAGCGGGAACAAGCAGGTTCTGGCGGGCGGGCCCTGCTCAATCTCGGCCATACCTTCGCCCATGCATTCGAGGCAGAATTCCATTACGATGGACGCCTTCTGCATGGAGAGGCTGTTTCCATTGGCCTACATATGGCCCTTGCCCTGTCTGTGAAGATGGGACTTGCCCCCCGGGAAGACCTTGAACGTCTAGATGCCCATCTCCACGCTCTCGGGATGCCTGCCAGTGCTGCGGACCTGCCTCATATGCTGCATGTAGAAACGCTACTAGCCCATATGGGACGGGACAAAAAATTGCGTGACGGGAAGGTCACCTTCGTTCTGCTCCGCGGAATCGGCATGGCTTTCACCTGCCGTGACGTCACCATGGATGATGTCCGATCCCTACTGTTAGATGAGGGATTTACCCCGTAAAACCAGCCACTTTTCCGGCCCTCATACCGATTATGTGTTCTATTGGTCACAGTGCCTGTCCCATCACAGGCACTGAACGGAAAACCTCTTAACTTCCAACCAGCTTTCTATTACATCTCAATTATCGGCCGCGCTGGCTCCATACGGTGATCGTTCCGACGCCTGCCAACCGTAATGGCCGTAAGTATACAGAATTAAGGACTGAGGAAGTAAATGCGTATTCGTAATGCACTTCTCGCCATGACCTCAATGGTGGCTCTGCCGTCATTTGCCATGGCCAGCACGATCACCGGCCCGTACATCGATATGGCAGGCGGTTATAACCTGGTTCAGCATCAGCAGTTCCGTCAGGGTAACCCCGGCACTTCCCACGGTCGTGGCATCGGTGGTAACGCCCACTCCGGCACTGGCTTCAATGGCTACCTCTCCTCCGGTTATGGCTTCGGTAACGGCCTGCGCGTTGAGATCGAAGGTACATACAACCAGACACACATCACCCGTCTGGGCGGTGCTTTTGCTGCTGGCGGTGACAGCCGTAAGGCTCACGGCAAGAGCGAAGGCTGGGGTGCTTTCACCAACGTGCTGTATGACATCGATCTCGGCATGTTCGGCCTGAACGATGTGCCGGTTACACCGTTCGTTGGTATCGGTGCTGGTTACATGTGGCAGCGTTACCGCAAGGTGTACAACCGCAGCACAGGTCGTCCTGACCCGAACTTCAACAACACGCAGGGCGGTTTCGCTGCACAGTTCATCGCTGGTGCTGCTTACGACATCCCGGGCGTTCCGGGTCTGGCTCTGACAACACAGTACCGCTTCATGGGCCAGACAGGCTCCATGTCCGGCGTGACAAGTGGCCGTCAGTACCTGCATAACAACAACGAGAACCACGGTAAGGGTGACCGCGTCAGCTTCAACACGCGTTACACTCACCAGTTCCTGCTTGGCCTGCGTTATGCCTTCAACAATGCTCCGCCGCCGCCGCCGCCGGCTCCGCACGTTGTTGTCCCGCCGCCGGCTCAGGCTGCTCGTACTTACCTCGTCTTCTTCGACTGGGATAAGTCTGCTCTGACAGGCCGCGCTCGCGACATCGTTGCTCAGGCTGCTCAGGCTTCCACACACGTGCAGACAACACGCATCGAAGTTAACGGTTACACCGATAACTCCGCTGCTCATCCGGGTCCGCGCGGTGAGAAGTACAACATGGGTCTGTCCCTCCGTCGTGCTAACAGCGTCAAGGCTGAGCTGATCCGTCTGGGCGTTCCGGCTACAGCTATCGACATCCACGGTTACGGCGATGCCAACCCGCTGGTTGCTACCGGCAAGAACACTCGTGAGCCGCAGAACCGTCGCGTTGAGATCATCCTGAAGTAATCTTCAGTGCTGATTTTCAGCCCGGGCTTTACGGTCACGGAAAAAGGGTGCCTTCGGGCACCCTTTTTTTGTCCGTGCCGTTCCTAAAAAAACTCTTAATAAGAAAGAGTTACCTTTCCACAACGAAGCTATGCTAGCTTTCCCCCGCTTTACACAACAATCATTATGGCCCCCTACCAGATACATGCTTGAGCACGTTATTCCCCAAAAATTGATCAAGTTCCTTCCAATTATACAGCGCTTCTTTTATTTCGGCATTGTGGGCGTAGCTGGATTTCTTGTGGATTGGGCAAGCCTTTCCCTTTTCCGCCATGCAGTCGGACTAAGAATTGCAGCCTTGTTGGCTTATGTCGTTGCTTCCAGCAATAACTGGATTTTAAATCGTTACTGGACCTTCCGGGACTGTTGCCGCCAACGCCATAAAGTTCACCATCAATGGGGTCGTTTTATACTGGCCAACCTTCCCGGCTTCATCATAAACCGTGGTATCGTGCTGGCTCTTTTCAGTCTCTGGCCGCTGACACGTCATTACACTGTCATTGCTCTTTTCTTCGGTACAGCAGGGGGCATGTTCATCAATTTCACCCTCTGCCATCACTTCGTTTTCCACAAGAAAAAGTCTCTGACATAACGCTCGCTCTACCGAGCATCCGTATTTTCCACTGCTCGGCTCTTCCATTCCCAATCCTTGCAAAATCGTCTAAAAGGCGAGGACTACTCTTCCCTTCTCCGGAACCCGGACTTACAGGCTCATGATCAGTACCAACGATATCCGCGCACAATTCCTCCAGTATTTTGAATCTCACGGGCACCGTATTCTTCCGTCGGCCTCTCTGGTTCCGCAGAATGACCCGTCCCTACTCTTCACCAATGCAGGGATGGTGCCTTTTAAG
The DNA here is from genome assembly GCF_002003665.1 of Bombella intestini. Taxonomy (GTDB): domain Bacteria; phylum Pseudomonadota; class Alphaproteobacteria; order Acetobacterales; family Acetobacteraceae; genus Bombella; species Bombella intestini. Next base: position 353,942 of record NZ_JATM01000003.1, on the reverse strand, counting down.
AATGTCTTTACTGGGCAAGAAACCCTTCCCTTCAAACGGGCCACAACGGCTCAGAAGGTCGTCCGTGCCGGTGGGAAACATAACGATCTGGACAATGTCGGCTACACAGCCCGGCATCACACCTTCTTTGAAATGATGGGTAATTTCAGCTTTGGAGATTACTTCAAGGCTGAAGTCATTGAATTTGCATGGAACCTTCTGACCAAGGGCTTTAACATCCCAGCTGAGAAGCTGCTCGTCACTGTCTATGCAGACGACCACGAAGCCGCTTCACTCTGGAAGAAGATTGCTGGCCTTTCGGACGATAAGATCATTCCCATCGCCACGTCTGATAATTTCTGGCGCATGGGCGATACCGGCCCCTGTGGTCCATCCTCTGAAATCTTCTACGATCACGGCCCGTCTGTCGCCGGCGGCCCTCCGGGCAGCCCCGATGAAGATGGGGATCGTTTTGTCGAGATTTGGAACCTCGTCTTCATGCAGTTCTTTGAAGAAGGCGAAGGTAAGCGTACGAACCTGCCCCACCCCTCCATTGATACAGGCATGGGGCTGGAGCGTTTCGCCGCTGTTATGCAGGGCAAAAAAGACAATTACGACACAGACACCATCCGTGCGCTCATCGAAGCCTCTGCTGACCTCCTAAAGCAGGATGCTGATGGACGTTTCAAGACAAGCCACCGTGTCGTAGCTGATCATCTGCGCTCCACAGCCTTCCTCATCTCTGATGGTGTTCTGCCCTCCCGTGAAGGTCGAGGCTATGTGCTGCGCCGTATCATGCGCCGTGCCATGCGTCATCTTCACCTTATGGGCTCTAAAGAGCCAGTGTTCTACCGTCTGCTACCTGCCCTCATCCAGCAGATGGGCCATGCCTACCCCGAGCTGAACCAGCATAAGGCTCTAATCACCGAGACTATGAAGGGTGAGGAAGAACGCTTCTCCGCCCTGCTGGGCCGTGGCATGGCCTTGTTGGAAGACGAAATGGATCGCCTCTCCAGCAACGGTCATCTGCCCGGTGATGTGGCCTTCAAACTCTACGACACATTCGGCTTCCCGCTGGACCTGACACAGGATGTGCTGCGTGAACGTGGCCATAAAGTGGATGAGGCCGGTTTCGAAAGTGCTATGGCCGAGCAGCGTCAACGTGCCCGTGCCGCTTGGGTTGGCTCTGGCGATAGCGCCGTGGAAACTGTTTGGTTCGATGCCCGTGACCGTTTCGGCGGAACAGAGTTCCTTGGCTATGTCAGCGAAGCTGCGGATGCTCAGGTACAAGCCATCTTCCGGGGTAGTGACGAACTGGCCGAGGCCAAAGCGGGTGATGAAGTCGCCATTCTACTCAACCAGTCCCCCTTCTATGGAGAAAGTGGCGGTCAAGTTGGTGATCATGGCACGCTGACAGGCCCCGGCCTGCGCATCGAGATCACCGACACGCAGAAGAAAAACGGCTCCCTGATCGTCCATTATGGTCGCATCGTGGAAGGTACGCTCAAGCCGGGTATGGATGTTCATGCCGAGATCGACCACGTTCGCCGCACCGCCGTGCGGGGGCACCATTCAGCCACCCATCTGCTGCATGAAGCCTTGCGCCGTCACATTGGTGAGCATGTCACCCAAAAAGGTAGCCTGAACACGCCGGACCGCCTGCGTTTCGACATCAGCCAGCCCCGCCCGCTGACAGATGATGAGCTGAAAGCTATTGAAGCCGAGGTGAATGCCCGCATCCGCCAGAACAGCCCGGTCGAAACCCGCCTGATGACGCAGGAACAGGCTATTGAAAGCGGTGCCATGGCTCTCTTCGGGGAGAAGTATGGCGATGAAGTTCGTGTCGTCTTCATGGGGAATGAGGATGAGAAGAACCGTCAGGCCTACTCCATTGAACTCTGCGGCGGAACACATGTGAACCGCCTTGGCGAGATCGGCCTCTTCCGCATCGTGTCCGAAACGGGTGTCTCTTCCGGTGTCCGCCGTATCGAAGCTGTCTGCGGGGCGGCTGCCGAGCAGACCATCCGTACCAGTGAGGACCGTCTCGCTGAAATGGCCGCCCTGCTGAAGGTCACGCCTGCCGAGGCCCCGGCCCGTCTGGCAGCTCTGCTGGAAGAACGTAAGGCTCTCAATGCCCAGATTTCTTCTCTTCAGCACAAGCTGGCCACGGGTGAAGGAGCATCCTCCAGCGAAACTATCGATGGTATTACGCTGGCGGCCCGCTTCCTTGAGGAGGTCAACCCCAAGGACCTCAAGGGGCTGGCTGATGGCCTACTGAAGCAGATTTCCTCCGGTGTGGTGGCTCTCATCTCCGGTGCTAATGAGCGGGGCAGCATCGTTATTGCCGTCAGCAAAGACCTGACGGATCGTTTTGATGCTGTAAAGCTAGCCCGTGAAGCCTCCGCCCTGATGGGCGGCAAAGGCGGCGGCGGTCGCCCGGACATGGCACAGGCTGGTGGCTCCGAGCCTGCGGCAGATGCTGTCTTCGCCATGATCCGCAAGACCTTGGCCGAAGGTTAAGTTTCGACCTCGCCATCCGGTAGGGTTATTTTAAAGAAAGCGTCAGCCCCTTTCCTCATGGGCTGACGCTTTTTTACTATCTGCATCTCACCGCACCATCGCAATACGGCCTGACTTGGCCTTGTCTTTGGTTCTCATGAAAGACATTTCATAAATCAAAAGGGGCTCCACACTGGACGCTCATTAAAAAAATTTTTAGTGTCTGATTTACGGCCAGACCTTCCCGTCTAGCCCGTAATAGTCTCTCATGGGGCCATTGCCCCGCATGATGCGATGCGTCTTTAGTCAGGAAACATAACGCTATGGTCTTCCACCGTAACACTCTTCTGGAACTCCTTGATGGCGTCCATACCTTTGAGAAAGAGGTATATCCGCAGAAAAAGGACCTCTTCCAGAGTCTGGCTTACGATCAGACCCCGCCAACACTGTTCATCACCTGTGCCGACAGCCGCATTAGCCCCAGCTTGATCACACAAACAGAGCCGGGCGAACTGTTCCTTATCCGCAATGTCGGTAATATCGTCCCCGCTTATGGCAACATGGTTGGGGCTGTCGCCTCTGCCATTGAATATGCCGTTGGTGCGCTGCGTGTGAAGAACATCATCATCTGTGGCCACTCCAACTGCGGGGCCATGTCCGCCCTCATCAATCTGGCCACAAACCCGGACAAACTCGCCAATATGCCGACTGTCCGCCGCTGGCTGCATAATGCTGAAGCTGCCGCTGCGACCATTAGCGACCTGCGTGCTGAAGATGTCGGACCGAAAGATGTCCGTGATCTGGCAGAAGCCAATGTCCGCTTGCAGCTCACCCATCTGAAGACACACCCCATTGTTGCCAAGGCTCTATCTCGCAATGAGCTAAACGTGCAAGGTTGGTACTACGACATCCAGAATGGCCGGATGTATATTCTCAATGATGAGAATAAGAAGGAATATTCTGTTGAGGAAGCTATCGCACTCCTCAAAAAGCCCAACTCTACTGACAATGACTAAAAGGGTGCTTTCCCCGATATGGAAAAGCCGTCTGTCCCACGGGGCAGGCGGTTTTTTATGCCGTGCCTTCATCTCATGCCTGTGTGTCGGGATCAGCCTACTTCTTTCCCCTGCCCAAGCATCGGAGAGCATAAAACTGAGTAGCTGGAACATGGACTGGCTCACCCTCCGCCCCGCCCATGACCACGCCTTGCCACCCAACGCTCCTACCCGCACCGCCGCCGATTTTGCCGCTTTGCGCCATTATGCACAGCGTCTCCATAGCGATGTCCTCGCTTTTGAAGAAGTGGACAGCTTGGAAGCGGCCCGGCTTGTCTTCCCGCAAGAGGATTATGATCTCTACATCACGTCTGATCCGATCATCCAAAAGGTCGGGCTGGCCGTTCGGCGCAGTTCTGGGCTGACAGTTACCGTCAATCCAGAAGTAACGGCACTCAACATTCCTCAACGAGGGCATCATCATGCTCTACGGGGTGGTATGGATATTACCCTGCATAAGGGGGCTGCCAGCTTGAGGCTATTGGTCGTCCATCTAAAGACTGGATGCTGGGCCCAACCTCTTGAAGCAAAGAAGCGCGCCTGCTCCCTGCTCTATCAGCAGTTCCATGTCATTGAAAATTGGATGATGGACCGGCTGGATGATGGTACGCCCTTCGCCATACTCGGTGATTTCAACAGACGCCTGACACCATCTGATCCTATCATGCGTCTTCTCCAAAGTGATGCAGACCTCACCCTGACGACCGCTGGCTTCACCAGCCCTTGCCGCCGTAGCGGGGACCTCTTTATCGACCATATCCTACTCGGCAATCAGGCCCGCGGCTGGTTCGTGCCGGGAAGCCTGCGTGTCATGCTGCTCCGCAACGCTCCCAAGGGGCTGACACTGTCGGACCACTGCCCTGTCTCCATCCAAATGCAGCTCCCATGACATGAAAAAAGCCCCCAGCCAATAACTGAGGGGCTTTTCCACGATCCAGAAAAGACCGAAAGGGATCAGTCCTTACCGGCCATACCTATCTGTTTAATGTCATGAAAGCTCAATGCTTCATTCATCTCAACAGCCCGGTTCATCATGAAGCCTGACCCTGCGAGGAAGACCGGGTCTCCATCCAGATCATCCGCCATGGCACTCCGATTGAGGGCCTCGAACTGCTCCAGAGCCGCCTTATCGCCTGTTACCCAGCGGGCCAGCGTAAAGGGTGTACTCTCGAAACCAACCGGCACATTATATTCCGCCTGAAGGCGAGATTGCAGCACATCTAGCTGGAGCGTTCCCACCACCCCGACAATCGGCGGTGCACCATCCTGCGGGCGGAAGAGCTGCACGACACCTTCTTCCGCTAGCTCTACAAGAGCCTGACGCAGCTTCTTAGCCTTCATGGCATCATCCAGCCGCACACGGCGCAAAATCTCCGGTGCAAAGTGCGGAACACCCGTAAAGCGCAAATCCTCGCCATCTGTCAGCGTATCACCAATGCGCAAGGTGCCATGATTGGGAATCCCCACCACATCCCCGGCGAAGGCTTCCTCTACCAGCTGACGATCCTGTGCGAAGAAGAACTGCGGCGTATGAAGCGCAAACTGCTTACCGGTACGCACATGCTTCAAGCGCATGCCCCGAGTCAACTTACCAGAACAAACACGGGCAAAAGCCATGCGATCCCGGTGGTTAGGGTCCATGTTCGCTTGAATCTTGAAGATCAGCGCAGTGACAGCCTCTTCCGTTGCCTGCACATCACGCGTTTCAGAGGGCTGAGCACGGGGCGGCGGCCCGTAGGCTGCCAGAGCATCCAGCAAGTCGGTCACGCCAATCTCCTTCATGGCAGAGCCGAAGAAGACGGGTGTCAGATGCCCTTCATCAAAAAATTCTTTTTCGAAAGGTGGTAGAGCAACCTCGGCCAGCTCTACCTCTTCCCGCATAAGGGCCAGCCGTTCATCATCTTCTGGCAGCTCTTCTTTGAGATGCAGAGACTTTGTGCGCAGATCGTAAATACCGGCGAATTTGGCCGCCCGACCGACTGGCCATGTCGCTGGGGAAACATCCAAGGCTAGCGCATTGGAAATTTCATCCAGCAGGGCAAAGCAATCCTGTGCCTCACGGTCCATCTTGTTGATGAAGGTGACGATGGGAATATCCCGCAAACGGCAGATTTCAAATAGCTTGCGTGTCCGGGCTTCGATACCCTTGGCGGCGTCAATCACCATCACCGCACAATCTACAGCCGTTAGGGTCCGGTAGGTATCTTCGGAGAAGTCCTCATGGCCCGGCGTATCCAACAGATTGAAAACGCAGCCGCCATAATTGAAGGTCATCACCGAGGTGACAACTGAAATACCACGGTCCTTCTCAATATTCATCCAGTCCGACCGGGTACGCCGCCGCTCCCCCTTGGCCCGGACATTCCCGGCCATCTGAATAGCCCCACCAGCCCGCAGGATGCGTTCTGTCAGTGTGGTTTTACCAGCATCCGGATGGGAAATAATGGCAAAGGTGCGCCGCCGGGGAATTTCCGCAGCAATGGTAGGGTCGGACATATCAGCTTTCCTGAAAAGAGAGCGTAAGAAACGGCAAACGCCGGACGGTAAAACCGCCCGGCGTCTCCGTATACAGCCAATGACCGTATCTTAGCGGGAGTAGAACTCGACCACCAGATTCGGTTCCATCTGCACCGGGTAAGGCACATCGGAAAGCTGCGGAACGCGGATGAAGGAACCCTTCATCTGGCGATGATCCACTTCGATGTATTCCGGCACATCACGCTCGGCGCTCTGCACGGCATCCAGAACGATAGCGAGCTGCTTGGACTTCTCACGCACCTCGATCACATCGCCTTCCTTCACCAGGTAGGACGGGATGTTGACGCGCTTGCCGTTAACCAGCACATGACCGTGGCTGACGAACTGACGAGCAGCGAACGGTGTCATGGCGAATTTCAGACGGTAGATGACGGCATCCAGGCGACGCTCCAGCAGACCGATCAGGTTCTCGGAGGTATCACCCTTGCGGCGCACGGCCTCATCATAATAGCGACGGAACTGCTTCTCGCTGATGTTACCATAGTAACCCTTCAGCTTCTGCTTAGCCATCAGCTGGACAGAGTAGTCAGACGGCTTCTGGCGGCGACGCTGACCATGCTGGCCCGGGCCATACTCACGACGGTTCACCGGGGACTTAGCACGGCCCCACAGGTTAACGCCGAGACGGCGGTTAATTTTGTACTTGCTCTCAAGACGTTTTGACATCGGTTAAACCCGCATTTCTGTCAGACCGGCGAACCTGCGCGGCGGCCCTTTGTTGCACCGGTAGGCTCCTCCCCCTCCACCCGAAGTGGAACAGAAAGAACGGAACAGCCTACGAGCCTTATGGAATACTACGCCACAGCACGCACTATTCCGGCCAGACCATCCGACATTCCCGGCAATGCACATGCCGTTACACGAGGCCATACGGACTGTCAAGAACTGCCACCATCTCCTGCCCTGTACACCACCTTTTTGCCCCTAGATGGAGATTGAAAAAACCGGGCCATATCCCCTATACCCCAGACTCCCTAATCAGACTGGAGAACTCCCTTTATGGAGCCGACCGAAACGGTTACAGGCCCGCGCCTGCGTCCACCCCATGGTGTTGCCCCTGCCATTGCGGCCCTCATGCTAGGGACATTCACCATCGGCACCGGTGAGTTCGGCATGATGGGTATTCTACCCGCTTTCTCCCATGCCCTGAATATTTCCATTGGGCAGGCCAGTGCTGTTATCTCGGCCTATGCGCTGGGGGTTGTGGTGGGAGCCCCCATCATGGCCATTGCCGGAGCGCATCTGCCCCGCCGGACCATATTGCTGCTTCTGCTCTCCCTCTTCTGCATTGGCAATATCGGCACCATCCTATTCTCACCACTGCTCCCTATTGAGGTGATGCGCTTCATCACGGGGCTGCCGCATGGCGCCTTTTTTGGCATTGCTGCCCTGACGGGGGCTTCTATGGTGGAACGAGCACGACGTGGTCGGGCGATCAGCATGGTGCTCTCAGGCATCATGTTCTCCACCGTTATCGGCGCACCGCTCAGCACGTTCCTCTCTCAGTATATCTCATGGGAGGCCATCTATGGCGCTCTCTCCGTACTGGGGCTGCTCTGTGTGGCGGGTGTAGCGTTCCTCATCCCAGCGGATCGCCCGCAGGCCAACGTCAATGCCCTTTCAGAGCTGACAGCCTTCAAAAACCCCCATGTGCTACTAACCCTGCTAACAGGGGCCATCGGCTTTGGTGGCATGTTTGCCGTCTACACCTTTCTAACCTCTGCTCTAGGGCAGGTAACGCATCTCAATCATTGGATGATCACGCTCTATCAGGTCATCTGGGGATGCGGGATGGTAGCAGGCAATTCCTTTGGTGGGGCCATGATCGACCGGAACCTCGACCGTACCACCATTTTCAGTTTGATTGGCAGCATCATCTTCATGCTGGCATTCTGGCTCTTCCTGCCTTCCAGCATTACCATGCTGGTCGTCTGTTTCTTTCTGCCCGCTGCCACGGTCATTCTTAGCCCGGCCATGCAGTCCCGCCTTATGGAAGTTGCCGGAGATGCCCAGACACTGGCTGCTTCACTGAATCATTCAGCCTTCAACATCGCTAATGCTCTGGGGGCATCTCTGGGGGCCATGCTCGTGGAGAATGGTCTGGGTATTGGTTCAGTCGGATGGGGTGGTGCCATTCTCTCGGCCGGTGGGCTGCTGATCTATTTCATCACGCTATACGTTGCCCACCGACACAAAGCATGACCCAACTGGAAAGGCCCCCTCAGCCGGGGGCCTGACCGTTGGAGACGGGAACGACCGGTGCCGTTTCCTCCAATGAGCCTTCAATATCGGACAGAACGCTGCTGCTACCCAGCGTACCGGCAGCATAAGCCAGAGAAGCTGCAGCACTCAGCATCCCGTAATAACTGTCCGAAACGGCCAAGCGAGCGTTGAGCAACGTATTCTGCAGTTCCAGCATACGGGTCATCGTACCATCACCAGAGCGATAGGCTGTCAGGGCGGCATCAAAGCCTGTCTGACTGGCCTTCTGAAGGCTCAGGGCGGCCTGATAGGCTGTAATGCCCGTATGGAGCATGGCCTCGGCACTCACAATGGTACGCACCGCATTATTCTGCGTATCCTGAAGGGCGGCACGGGCACTATCTTCCCGCTCATGCGCCTGACGGAGGCGATTGCGGCGCAAACCACCATCATAGATGGGCACGGTAATCCCCGCTGTAATCAGGCTTCCGAACGTATGAACCCGGTCATTAAGCGAATTCGTATTCACGAGTGGCAGATTACGGAGGCGGATATCATCAAACCCGTACCCGACATTACCGCTCATGAATATCTGCGGCCTATAGCTAGCCCGGGCCCCTTCCACTGCGCTTTGAGCGGCCCGTAAGCTCGTATAGGCTGCCAGAACATCCGGGCGACGCCCCACGGCCTCGTGCACCATGTCTTCACTGAGACGGATATCCTCAACACGGATGTTCCGCCCGGTATCCGTCTGGACATGCAAAGGCTGGGACGGATTCAAACCAACCGCTGTCAGCAATTCCAGGCGATAGGTTTTTACATCACCTTCCGTCCGGGCCAATACAAGCTCGGCCTCTGCCACGGCCTGCTCGGCCTGTGCTGTATCAATGACCGTCCCTTCCCCGTTGCGCAGATTTGCATCCGCTGCACGAGCAATAGCATGGGCATTCTCGAGGGACTGACGCACGAGCGAAACGTTATTCAACGCTGCCGCATACCGATAATACGCCAAAGCTACCTGATGAATGACCTTTTGATGTTCCCCCGTAAACAGGATGTTCTGCCCGATGCTTTTCTGAGTTGCTTCCTCCATAACGGCACGCCGCTTACCGAAGTCGAAGAGAAGCCACTCCAGCCCTACCTGCTGACGTTCCAATGTCCCATGAATACGGGTATTGGTATTGACCTTAACCCCATCGGACCGGAAACGGTTATGAGGCTCCAGAACCCCGTAGCCTCCTAGGGCAGTCGCTGTCAGATGAGGAAGATAGGCAGAACGGGCAATACCGGTCTCTGCCGCACTCTCTCTAGCAGCATCCCACGCCTGACGGGTGGAGGGATTGATGGACTGCGCCATGTCGATCAGGTCCACCAGATTATAGGAATGGTCCACCTGAACAGTCCCCAACGCAGCGGGCTGTGGCAGGGCATGATCCGAGGATAAACGGTACCCGGCAGGCATCTTCAACATACGGCCGCCTTTATGGCCCGGTGCGCCTTTTTCGTGCCCCTCAATAATATGGCCGTTTGCATCGACTGGTGCCGCCCACGGCTGGTCGGGTGCAAGAGGCATGTTCTGCATGGCTGTAGTCTGGCAGCCGCTCAATGCGCTACCACAGAGAAGAACAGTGCAGACCAGTGCAGCCCTGCGCCACATCGGCCTTTCACCCTGTTTTATGGAAGGATACCTGCCACGAGATGATGTCTGATGAGACTGCCCCTGTATCTTTCCCTGCGTCATGTCCTGTTTCCACACAAAACCATCCATCAGAGACCTCCTCCTTCGTTAAGGGAAGTGGCCTCCCCCCCCTTCAAAATCTGCCCTAGACGGAGGGCCTGTTTCTGCCGGTTAGCAGCAATATCGCCGAACAAACACCCAGCACTTACGACCGCACGCCGCAGAAACAACATATATTGCCGCATCCGATGTTTTGTCGGGCGCATGGCTGCTGGTTCTATCATAACCTGCCGTAGCTGACTCATGGCACCGCTAGCCGTTTCCTGCACCTTTGCAGCCTGCAATATGCGCTGATCCTGATTCCAATCCGTCACATCCTGCGCCAACAGGCCATCAAGAGCCTTCAGCTTTTGCAGGGCACCGCCCATCGCACTGTGGGGCCAGAACAAAGTATGCACGACATAGGTAATGGCCAAGCCAATCAAAATACCGATGATACGATCGCGCGGGACAGTCAGGTCTGTTATGGGGGTATATTTAGCGAGATCGGACAGTGTGAAGGTTACGATGATCTGCAACCCAAGATAGGAAATACGCTGATCGCCGGCCTTCACCCACGCGCCGATGAAGATGACCACACCCATAACAAGCATGATTTCGGCTATATTCGTCATATGCGGCATAAGCCATATGATAGTCCCCATGGCCATGCAGCAGCCCATCAGGGCACCGACAATACGCAGGCGCTGCTTGTCCAGCACAGCCCCCATCGTTGGTAGAGAGACGATGAAGCAGGTAACAATGCAGGTGTGTACACCCGGCCAATTCAGCATCTTATATGTGATGATGGCAATACAGACAGATACGGTACCCTTAACGGCATAACGGATATGTTCCCGGTCCGTAAAAGCCCCGGGGAGAAAAAAGCCCGGCTTCTTCTTTGGGGGGGCGGCACTGCCGGCTGGACCGGATGGCAACTGCACCTCTTCGGCGGTCAGTGGCTTCTCAAACCCGTTCAGCAGACGCTCTATTTCATGCGTAATCTCACCTGAACAGACCTGCGGGCCTTCCATATCAACAGGGCGACCGTTTGTTTCGAAATAATCGGCCACTTCATTCAGGCGATCTGCCAGATAGGTACAATCTTCCCTAGGGATGGCCACATGGGGCTTCAAGCAACGTTCAACAAATTGCAAAATTCCGAAACTGTTCAGTGCGGCACGGCGCAGATAGGATAGGTCCTCTGTGCTCCAACGCTGCTCCACAGTAGCGGCCCCGAGCAGGCCAAACATGCCACTGACACCCTCGCCCACAGTATCCATGACAGCATCCTGCCACGCCTGAGGGATCAGTCGCCCTTCTCCTCGCCGCCCCAGACATTTTGCCGATAGACGTAGCCGCTCAATAATCTGGTCTGTCAGAACGTGCTCTGGTGAAGGGGAAAGGCAGCTTCCCAGAAAAGCAATCATACCACCAATGATGAGGAACACACGCCACGCAGACAGAACAAGACGGGCGATGCTATCGCCATTCTGCACACTATCCAGCGATACCAGCATATAAGATAGGATCAACCCACCAATAACACTGATCATGCCAAGAATAGTTGTTGTACTTAGGAAGAAAAAAATGAAGCTGAGTATAAGATTGAAGATCAGTGTTGCTAAAAAATTGTTAATTGTCGTAGCAACACCTACATAAAGAACACCCGTCACGCCAGAAAAGAAGATGACGTACATGACGGATACCTTCATGTTCGCCACCCTATTACCTTGCCAGAGCGCCCCCAATGTAAGGGTTAGCAAGGTCAACATCGGGAGCTGCCAAATCTCGCCAATGAGAACGACCACCATACAAAGTATGGCAGTCCGCAAGGCAAGAGCCGTACGTCCACGGGTTGGCCTTATAATCAGCCGCCATAGACGCATAAAGGCGTCATAGTAGGGTTTAAGCATGGCAGGCAGCACCATGGAGAATTTCCACGTTGGCTGTTGCACCCAGTCTCATCAGATATTCAGGAGCGTGATCAATCTTGATACGCACAGGGAAACGCTGGGCGATATGCACCCAGTCCATCTGCCGCTCGACATACGGCACCCCACGGTCACTTTCCTTCATGTAGTCGGTCAGCACACCACGGCCGATACTCTCGACAACACCATGAATAGCCTTACTACGGTCGATCATGGAGTAAACAGTCACACAGGCACCCGGGTGAACAGGCTTCAGGTTAATCTCCCGGATCGGGGCCAGAGCATACCATTCATCTTTGGACACCAGAGTGAACAGATTTTGGTTGGCAGCCAGCACCTCGCCTTCCCGAACATTCAGGCTGGTTACATAACCATCAATATCAGCCGAAACACGAGTCTGCCGCAGCTCATAGCGGGCATGCTCCACCGCAACGGAAGCCTCCTGAAGCATAGCCTCGGCGTGCTTTACGTCACCAATGGCAACCTGACTGGCCTGCTGCTCGTGCTGAGCTTCCGCCAACGCATCAACAGCAGAATTGAACTTCGTCACGGCCTGGTCATAAACCTGCCAAGACACATAATGCTGCTCTGCCAGCGGTTTGAGACGGGTTACTGTACGCCAAGCAAGGTCCTTCTCATCTTCCGCCTGGTGCCGCCTGCGCTCATTACTTGCCGCATTGGCCATACGCACAGCCAGCGCACGCCGTGCATCATTCAAATCAGCCTGTGCCTGCGTCTCGCTTGCCTCAGCCTTGTGTAGAGCAATCTCATAAGGCTCTGGGTCGATCTGGTAGAGCAGGTCCCCTTTATGGACAACCTGATTATCCCGGACGGAAAGCGTCTGGAGGCGTCCCCCCACAAGAGCGGCAACATGCACGCTCTCCGTGTAAATAACGGCACTATCACTATTGGGGTGCTGCCCTGACTGGTGATCCACATAAAGGACACCCAGCAGAGCGCATACCAAAGTGGCCATCGCAATCGCACTTCCCACCGGGAAGCGGCCTTTAATCCGTTCTTTTTTCATGAAACCGCCCTTATTGCCCGTAGAGAAGAAGCCAAGCAATCAACCCCAGCATCGTGCCCATGGAGAGATAGGTCACCAGATGGTACCGCAACAAACCATCCACATGCAGGATCATGAAAACCAGCCGTAGCAGGGCAGCACCAACCGCACCTATAAACAAGCATATAAGCCACGCCGGGAAATAAGCCCCTGCCAGAGGGAAGCTCGGCGCCCCAATGCTGGCCCAGCCTTGCACTGGGGCCATAAGCAAAGCAAGACCCAACCATGGGCCCCCACGGGACCTAATAGAAAATACTCCGGGCAGCTTCATGCACGCTCCTGTTTCCACCTACTGGGACAATACGCAACTCCGCAGAGCCCGCCCCCAGACACGCAGGCACTACTGCCTTCGCAAAGCATCTGACCAACCAGATCACTCATGTTTTTTAATACGCTGAGATGCCCGACCATACGGGACCACACCCCCTTTTTCAAACGAATTAAGGAGGGGGGACACCCCAGATTCAGCCAGCCTAGGGTTAATAGTCGAACACACCATGCGTCTTCCCAAACAACGTTCCAGATTACCTATCCTCCCACAGGGCATCACGGCAAGTGACCTTTTTAAGGCCGGGTGGCTGCCGTGCGGTACAACAGCAGATACAGCCGCCCCCCAAGGGCAAAAGCCGTTACGCCCAGCCCTGCGGCAAGTCCTATCCACAGACCTTGCACACCGTACCCCCACCGGAAAGCCAGCCAATATCCCAAACCAATACCCACAACCCCATAGCTAACAATGCTGATAACCATAGGAATGAACGTATCCCCACAGCCCCGCAACGCCCCGTTGCAAACTGCCTGCACTCCATCCACGATCTGAAAAATCCCAGCGATTTTCAGCAGCAGAACCGTTGTGGTAAACGTGCCAACATCTGGCGGGGTCCCCGTATAATAAAGACGGGCCACAACCTCGGGCATCAAAATGAGAACCAGCCCTGTCATGACGGTCCAGCCCAACACGAGCAACAAGGCACCGCTGGAGGCACGACAGGCCTCCGCCGTTTTTTTCGCCCCCCGCCAATAGGCAACCCGCACATTCGCAGCCTGCCCAATGGCCAAACAGACCATGAAAAAGAGGGAAATAGTATTCAATGCCACCTGATGCGCCGCAAGGCTGCGCGTTCCCAACCGTCCAGCATTCAGTGTCGTAATCTGGAACAGCAGCAGTTCAGAGGCCGCCGTAATCATCATGGGCAAGCCCAGTACCAGCAGCTCCTTTAGAAGAGGCCACCGCACCCTCGCCGGCTTTAACAGCCCCCGCAAGCTGGGCCGCCAGAGGCAGAGAAGTAAAAGAACGAGGCTCATGGCCCAGCCTGTCAGCATCGTGGCGTGGGCGGACCCAAACAGGCCATAGGCAGGCAGCCCCAACCAACCATGTATCAGGGCCGCATTAAGCACCCCATTACACAAGGCCATGGCAGGCATCGTCCAGAGCAACAGGGATTCTGCTCCGAGCGATGGCAATGCTACACGGCACAGCCCTAGCAGAACCAGATTGGGAAAGAGCGCATAAAGCAACACATTGATGAACTGTCCCCCCTGCTCCGTCACCATGAATGGCTCACCCATCAGCCCAAATATGCGGCTAGAACAGAGCAACAGGATCAAACAGGGAATGAACGCCAGCAAACCCAGCACGGCCCCCGCACTGATGATGCTCCGTCTGTCATGGCCTTCCCCATGACCATGCTCCACTCCGCCACGGGCATGGGACAGCAACACACCGACTCCACCCAACACAGCCTGAAAAGAGATCATGGTCGTGAAGAAGAAATTATTAGAAATCCCTCCAATGGCCACAGCGTCCACCCCGAGGCTTCCCAACAGGATGGTATCAGTCACCCCCATAGCCATCTCCGAAAGCTGAGAGAGAGCAAGAGGCAAACCAACCTGAATCAAAGTGCGGATGTGAGCGGACATCCCCACAGCAGGGGCGACATGTTTCATTCTGGGTGTGGACATGAGTTTGTCTCTATCGCATATAACCCAAAGCGCAAGTGCTAAAGAGTGATTTCCCTGTTGCACCAGACGCATCTCTGTCGCATTGAACAGACATGAGCACGCAGCAGAGCAATCCAGACCCGATGTCCACCCAGTCCGGCTTGAGGCTTCATAATAGCCATCAGCGTTCGACTGTCCCTTTCACCCCTGATGATGCCACCAATGTCCGCCTCTATTTCTGTGGACCGACCGTCTATGACCGGGTGCATCTTGGTAATCTACGTTCCATGCTAAGTGCAGACGTGCTTGTCCGTCTGCTCCGTGCGCTCTATCCGCAGGTTACCTATGTCCGCAATATCACCGATATTGATGACAAAATCATTCAGCGGGCACGAGAAAATAACGAAGACATCGCTCGCCTAACAGAACGTACCACACAGGATTTTCACGACGATCTCGCCGCTCTGAACATCCTACCCCCTACTATTGAACCCAGAGCCACACAGCATATTCCTGATATGCTGAAAATGATCGACCGTCTCATCACGCAGGGTCATGCGTACGAAGCAGACGGGCATGTGCTTTTTGATGTCACGTCTTTCCCCAGCTACGGCGCCCTATCTGGCCGTTCGCTGGAAGATATGCAGGCCGGTGCCCGTGTGGAAGTCGCCGGTTATAAACGTAACCCCGGTGACTTCGTCCTCTGGAAACCATCCAGCGAGGATGAACCGGGTTGGGATAGCCCCTATGGTCGTGGCCGCCCCGGCTGGCACATCGAATGTTCTGCCATGGCTGAACGTTACCTCGGGGAAAGTTTCGACATTCATGGCGGCGGGAATGACCTGCTCTTCCCCCATCATGAAAATGAACGGGCACAGTCTCTCTGCTGCTACCCTCACAGCCATTTTGCCCGCCATTGGCTCCATACCGGGATGCTACTTTCCGGCGGGGAGAAAATGTCCAAATCGCTGGGTAATTTCCACACTATCCATGAAGTACTAGACCGCACCCCGGCAGAGGCCCTGCGCCTGCTTTTCCTTGGGTCGCATTACCGCTCCACGTTGGATTTTACATGGGAGAAGCTGGACGAAGCCCGCCGCATTATGGACCGCTTCTACCGGGCACTGGAGAAAACCACTCCCACAGCAACAGATGCCGTCCCGGCTGATGTACTGGATGCTCTTTGTGATGACCTCAACACGCCGTTGGCTCTCAGCGTGCTTCACCGCTATGCCGATGCTGCACTAGATGGCCAGCAGGAAGCGGCAAATCTTCTCCTCGCAGGGGGGCAGCTTTTGGGCCTCTTTACCATGAGTCCCGCTGATTGGTTCCAGGGGGGAACAGAACTTGACCCCGCCGCCATTGAGGCCCTGATTGAACAACGTCTTGCGGCCCGTAAGGCCCGTGATTTTGCTCTGGCTGACCAGATACGCAATGATCTGGCAGAAAAGGGCATCCTGCTGGAAGATGGCCCAGCCGGTACAATCTGGCGGAAAGGATAATATACCCCATGACAGGCCGTAACGGCGGGGCCGATCTGGCCCCACCCGCTCCTTTTGACCCCGTTGTCATTCTCGTCCGCCCTCAACTGGCCGAAAATATCGGGACTACAGCCCGGGCCATGGCTAATGGTGGGCTGTTCCATCTCCGCCTCGTGGCCCCGCGTGATGGCTGGCCACAACCCCGGGCTTGGTATGCCTCCTCCGGGGCTGATCGCATCCTTGAAGAAGCCACAGTCTTCGAAACGGTCGATGATGCCATCGCCGATCTACACCGTGTTTTTGCCACCTGCCCCCGCCCCCGCCATATCATCAAGCCGGTCATGACGGCTCGTGGTGCTGCGGCAGAACTGCGAGCTACCAGCAGCCGGAAACTAAAAAGCGGTATCCTCTTCGGCCCAGAACGGGCAGGACTGGATAATGAAGACATGGCCCGGGCCGATACGCTCATCCGCTATCCACTCAACCCCCGTTTCATGTCGCTCAATCTGGCTCAGGCTGTGCTTGTTATGGCCTATGAATGGTATCTGACAGAAGATACCGTGCCCGAGCAGTATCTCATGACCAATGAGACACATGTCGCTACGAAAGGTGAGGTTGAAAACTTCATGACCCACCTTCTGCGGGACCTTGATGAATGTGGCTTTCTGCACCACGAGCAGAAACGCCCGGGTATGATCCGCAATCTCCGCCATCTGTTCGCCCGTGGTGAAATCACCGAGCAGGAATTGCGGACACTGCATGGTGTCGTCAGTGAACTTTCACGGGCACGGAAGATACGCCATACAAAATGATGCCATTCTTGCCCGGCACACTGCCCGGGCAAGATACGCTACCCCTTCCTTCAACCGGCCTTAAAATCCCATGCATATTAAACTGCCAGAGGCTCTACTTCACCCGCACAAACCAGTGCAGTCAACACCGGGGATGAGCCTTCTCTCGCAGGACAACGTCCTGAACATCGTTACACGCAGGAAGACACGTGGCCACCTTCTAGGGGACATGTATCATAATTGCCTGACCATGGGATGGATGCCCTTTTTTGCCACGGTGACGGCAGCCTATCTCCTGCTCAACCTGCTATTCAGCCTCGGTTTCTATCTGTTGCCACATGGGCTGAGCAACGTGAAAGCGGGTCACTTCTGGGGGGATTTCTTCTTCAGTGCCCAGACCCTTTCCACGGTCGGCTATGGCTACATTTATCCGCAGGGATTCGCAGCAAACACCCTTGCCACACTTGAAATGCTGATCGGGACGATCTCAACCGCCATCATTACTGGTCTTGTCTTTGCCCGCTTCTCCCGCCCTCATGCTCGGGTCCTGTTTAGCAACATGGTGACGATATTTCAGGACGGAGACATTCCCAAGCTCAATTTTCGGCTGGGGAATCTTCGTAAAACCCCCCTGATGAACACCAGTATTGAGGCCATCCTAGCCCGCACACGTTCCGATGAACGGGGGCATACATCGCTCCAGCTAGAACCGCTGACGCTAGGGCATAGTCACTTCCCGGTCTTCCCGGTCAGCCTTTCTTTCTCCCATAGCATCACAGAGAACAGCCCGCTCTATGGGCTGGATCGGGCAACACTCGAGGCACAACAAGCCCGCATCTTCCTGATCCTCAATGCGACCGACCCTGTTTCAGCGCAGGATGTGTTCGCCAACCACACTTACGCTGCGCAGGACATACTCTATGGGGCACGGTTCGTCAGTCTCCTCAAGGAGACCGAGCGGGGCTTGATGGAAGTGGACTTCAGCCTATTCCACATGACATCCCCGGACCCTCTCCCTGCCGCTGATGAAGAGCCGATCACAGTATCGGATGACCCTCCCTCCGGGACGACCTGACCACAGGCCGATCCCGGTAGAAGCACGCCTTAATGCTGTACGGCATCCTTCAAGCGCAATAGCACACGCTCCCGACCCATAAGTGGCAGAAGGGCCGCCAACTCCGGCCCTGCATCTTCCCCTGTAAGGGCCAGACGCAGCGGCAGGAACAGAGCTTTGCCTTTACGGCCAGTTTCCGCCTTCAACAGATCAATCCAACGCTTCCAAACCGTATTATCCCACGGCTCTTCTGGCAGAAGGCGGGCGGCCTCACGCAGGAAATCTGCTTCTTCCGGCTGAGATGGGGCCACGATATGACCTTTTACGACAGCCCACCAATGGGCAATCTCAACAGATAGATCAATATTGCCCCGAATGGCCAACCAGAACGCTTCATCAGCCCCCTCGGGTAGCTGCGGGCGAATATCCTCGTAAGACATACCATGCAGGACACGACGATTTAGCCCCAGAAGCTGAGGTACATCAAACCGGGCTGCGGAACGAGACACGTGGCTAATCTCATAGCTCTGCACGATCTCATCCATACTCGATGCCACCTGCGGGTCATCTGAACTGCCTAGACGGGCCAAATAAGCAACAAGAGCGCGAGGTTCTATGCCATCATTCCGCAATGTGGAAAGGGCCAGCCCGCCCAGACGCTTGGACAGTTTCCCGCCATCCTGCCCCAGCAAAAGCGGTAGATGCCCGAAAGTGAAGTGCCCCTCTTTTGCGCCCAGAGCTTCTGCAATATCGAGCTGAACGCCTGTATTGGTCACATGGTCCTCACCCCGCAGAATGTGGGTAATGCCCATGTCCAGATCATCAATGACAGAAGCCAGCGTGTAGAGGATGCTGCCATCGGCCCGCACCAAGACAGGGTCTGAGACGGCTGTCAGCTTTACATGGCAATCCCCCATCACAAGGTCCTGCCAGCGGCGGGTGGCACCGCTTAGCTTAAAACGCCAATAAGGCACCTTACCGTTGGCTTCTGCCCGAGCACGCTGCTCATCAGTCATTTTCAACATGGAGCGATCATACAGAGGGGGCTTCCCTGCCCTCAAACGCTGCTCCCGCTTGTATTTCAACTCCAATTCGCTCTCAAAACAGGGATAAAGCCGCCCCGTTGCTTTGAGATGTTCGATCACTTCTTCATAGCGAGCCAGACGCTCGGACTGTCTGGCATATTCATCCCAGCTCAACCCCAACCATTCCAAGTCTCGGCGGATCGCCTCCTCATAGGCCTTATTGCCACGCTGAGTATCCGTATCGTCCATTCTCAATAGGAACTGACCACCATGCCGCCGCGCAAACAACCAGTTCGCTACGGCAAGGCGGGCATTACCAACATGAATATGCCCTGTCGGAGAGGGGGCAAAACGTACTTTCATACCGTACTCTGTTCTCATTCTTTCAACGGGGGGCGATCCCCCCTGCCATCCATAGGGCTGATCTTCAGGAACGCTTCACCGCTCCTGCTGGCGGTGCCGGATGATTTCCGCCACGAAGGCATCATCATCTTCATCCTGATCATTCTCGTCAGGCGGGCCTGCCAGCTCTTCATCACTAACAAGGCGGCGAGGGTCCAACGTCCGCCAGTCCCGTTCCATCGGGGTGGCCGGGTTGGAGGCAAAATCATCTAGCTCTGTGCTGGACTTCCAGCCTTCCTCACCTGCATCTACAACCTCGGCATTCTCACCAAAGGCGAACCAGCTCTGCAACACATCCCTATCTGCCGCACCGGGGACACGGCATCGCTCGATGCTATCCCGCACATACGCACGGGCAAAAGCGTTTGCGTGGGCAAGGTCGAGAAAGCCTTTCACCTCCTCTACCACGTCATCATCGCCCTCACTGGCACCAGACTGATCAAGAATACGGACGACCCAACCATCATCAGCCTGCTTTACGGTTGCCTCGGCCTCTGCCTGTGCAGCCTCCTCGGTACTCTGGTCGCTTCCTCCTCCCCGGATGCCATTGATGAAAGCCCGTCTAGCTTCTCTATCCTCGTCATTCATCATCCGGTCCTTTCCTGAATTTTCTGAAGAAGGAATTCACGCCCGATCTTCACACGTGGTTCGCCATCATAGGAGACAATATCGGCCGTGGCATAGGTTTCTGACCAGCGATCCGGCAAGAACGAGCCTGTCCCCACAATATCAATCGGAGCGGACGCATCATGCATGGCCATGCATTTGGAAATACCAAAGCCCGAAGACACGACAATCTTCACCTTCGGGAAGCCTGCTTCATCCAGTGCTTCCCGCATCCGCCAAATGGCAGCAGCGGAAACACCTGTTCCGACCAAGTAGCGCAGCTCTTTTTCCGACCGATAGCGGCGAATGGTGCCCGGCGTATGACGTTCCAGCACCTCATAAGAACGCTGTGGGTCTAGCCCCTCGAGGAAGCGGCCGCCATGCGTATCCAGCCGCACGCTCAACTCACCTGCTGCTGCACGGTCTGGAAAGCGGCGACAGACTTCCAGCATGTCCGTCACTTCCTGCCCGAAATAATCCACCAGAACAGTCAGAGGTTCATCGGGGAAGCGTTCCACATACATTTCCGCTGCCCGCAGGGTAGAGCCAGCATAACCAATAAAGGCATGAGGCATAGTCCCTAATCCCCGCTCCTGCCCAAAGAAACCCGCCGTAGCGTGATTCGCATTACCGATGAACCCGACAGCCCCCTCCTGCTGTGCAGCCCGAGACCCCACAGCGGCGGCATAGGCCATCAGCTCTTGCATCTCGCCACCAGCACAATGGCGGGCATCCATCGCCAGAAAAGGAACCTCTGGCAAAGCAAGGGCCATTTGATAGGCATTATGCGCTGCCACACAGGCCGCACCCGTCTTCTGAAGCAGTAAAGTTTCCAACGGGGCCAGAGAGACTAAAGAGCCTGTCAGATAGAAAAGCGGATCACCCGCACCGACCCATGTGCCTTCTGGATGCACTTCCGTGATCTCAACGGGGAATCCCTGATGATGGGCAACGTTCTGCACCCATTGCAAGGCCAGCCCATACGCCGCCACAACCGGACGGCGCACAAACACAGCATAGGTCACCCGACAATCACCAAACTGGCTGACAATATCCCGCATCCGCAGGAAATAGGCATCCGTCCGCCCCTCAATCTGGGGCATATCCAGTACTTCCCTCGGGCTATGAGCCTGCTCAAGAGCCTGTTTCCAACTCACCACGCTGTCTCTCCCTGACAGAACTGGGCCAGTGCTGCCTCTTGGCAGAGGCCTTCAGCGTTTCTCAAAAATGCGCTTCAACCGGTCTGAAAGCTGGAAGGCAATCTCCAGAGACTGCTCAGCGTTCAGACGGGGGTCACAGAATGTTCTGTAACGGACAGGCAGGTCAGCATCTGTCAGGCAACGTGGGCCGCCCGTACATTCTGTAACGTCACTACCTGTCATTTCCAGATGAATACCACCCGGGGTTACCCCGGCCTGCTCGAACACTTCCAAGAAGCCCATGATCTCATCCAGAACATGCTCAAAAGCACGGGTCTTATATTTGTTGGATGAGGTCGTGGTGTTGCCATGCATGGGGTCGCAAATCCATGTGACGGTCCGACCAGTCTTACGCACGGCCTCTAGCAACGGCGGCAGGAGATCACGCACTTTGCTATGCCCCATGCGGGAAATCAGCGTGATACGTCCGGCTTCATCCTCAGGATTGAGGATTTCCAGAAGCTTTTGAAGGTCCTCAATAGTCGTGGTCGGTCCAACCTTGATGCCGATCGGATTATCCACCCCACGCAGGAACTCCACATGCGCCCCGCCCGGCTGGCGGGTGCGATCACCAATCCAGAGGAAATGGGCTGAAAGGCCATAATGACGGCCTGTTGCCTCATCTACACGGGTCAGAGCCTGTTCATAGGGCAGGAGCAGAGCCTCATGAGAGGTATAAAACTCCACCTCATCATACTGCGGGGCATTATCCTCCACCCCACAGGCCTTCATGAAGGCCAGCGTATCCTCAATCTGTGACGCCAGCTCTTCATAACGCTCCCCCTGTGGAGAGTTACGGACGTAATCCAGATTCCAACGATGGACCTCATGCAGGTTAGCAAAGCCACCACGAGAGTAGGCCCGCAACAGATTCAGCACACCCGCTGCCTGAAAATACCCCATTTCCATACGGGCAGGGTCGGGCTTGCGGGCCTCTGCCGTAAATTCTGGGCCGTTGACGTTATCGCCACGATAGCAGGGCAGTTCCACGCCGTCTCGTGTCTCGATATCGGACGACCGAGGCTTGGCATACTGCCCAGCCATACGCCCGATCTTCACCACGGGTACCTTGGCAGAATAGGTCAGCACAGCGGCCATCTGCAACAACACCCGGAACGTATCCCGGATGATATCCCCTGTGAATTCACCAAAGCTTTCAGCACAGGGGCCACCCTGAAGGATGAAGGCCTCCCCCCGGGATGCCGCAGCGAGACGTTCTTTCAGGCGGCGTGCCTCACCTCCGAAAACGAGCGGCGGATAGCCATGCAGGCGTTCCTCCACGGCGGCAAGGGCGGCCCCATCCTCATAGTGTGGGGCCTGACGGATCGGGCGTGTACGCCAGCTGGCCGGTGACCATTCCGCCGTACTGCTATGTCCGTCTGACTGCTGCATCTTGTTCTCCTGCGATGAGGGAAGCGGCCTTTTCACATCAGGCCGTCCGTGGATACTGGTTGGACCCGTAACTGTAATGGGTAATTTTATGACCGAAATGCTACTCTAATGGTAGAGTAGGCTGAAAATTATTCAAGCCGGGCCTTGTACCATGGCCGCATTGTGACCTCATCATCATTTTACCCTGAAAAAGCTTGATCATCATACCCTCTCACAGGATATATGGGGGAAAGAAGCACCCCTATTGATACAGGAACAGAACACACATGGCTTCGCACCTTTCTTCCTCTTTCAAATGGCTGACAGCGGTAACGGCGGCCTTTGGTCTTGCAGCTCTTGTTCCAGCTGCTGCCCCCTCCGCCGTGGCCCAGACAGTCCATTTTAACACGCCTTATCAGGATACTCCCACGTCATCTTCCAAGCAGGAAGCACAGAAGAACACCTCTAAAGGTGGTGAACACTTCCATGCACGGGGGCACCGCCCACCACCGCCGGGTTATCAAGATGTGCCTTCAACGGAATTTGAAAACGGTCCAGACCCCGATCACGAGGCCCATCTCCGTTCCAACCGGGATGCCGTCACAGGCAGCAATCTCGGCAAGTTCGGTAGCTCCTATCAGGATACCAACCCTGTCCAAAGCGGTCAGGTGGGTGATGCCACTGGCAACGGCTGGGTCGCCCCCCGTGGCAATGGTTTCTAATCCGAGCGACATTCTATAACTGTTCGTTCTAAATCACACAGGCCCCGCTTCTCTCACTGGGAAGCGGGGTTTTTATCAGACTGCGGGCTCCAGCACGGAAGCCTTACCGCCCTTCAAGAAGAAAGCCCGGCTTGTCTGGTATTCAAAACGAATAATCCTAAGGCAGCCTATCCCGGCCGCTAGATCACGCCGACGGGAAAAAGCCCGACTGCCATGGAAGACCATCTCCAGATGTGTCTGCTCCTGCATGAACTGCTCGGATGTCATCGGGTTATCCTCCCGCCCCTGCTCTGTAAGATGGATAATATCCCGCACCATATGCTCCCCTGCCTTCAAGGCACTGGGGGGCAAGCGACCGAGCGTAACAAGGTCCCGCAAGGTCAGCAGGTTACGTCCGACCGTCATAACGGCCAACGTCCCACGGATCATGCTATCAATCTCATCCTGCGGAATCTGCCCTGCAAAGCGGATGATCTGCTCCATCCGCAATGTTGTCTCGTTTGTCCAAAGACGCTGGGTCTGGGCACGGCCCCTTAGCGGTTCTTTCAGCTTCTGAATTTCCTTGACCAGCTGCCGCCGCAACTGCGCCCATGCCTGCGTTACAGAGAACGGCAGAACCGTACGGAACACCTGAATCCCGCTTAGCAGGGCCAGCAGCAACACAAGGGACTGGTTGAACCATGTCACCTCATCAACCCGTCCCTGATTATCCAACCCCATGATCCACGGAAAGAAATTCACGTAGGATGCCGCAATGCCTGCCAAGGACGGCACACGCAGGGCCAGTCCCCCCAGAAACATCAATACGGAAAATGGCAGAGCAAATACGGCATATTCGGAACTCATGGGCATGATCAGAAAAACCGGAATAATGCTGGCCAGCACCGAACACACCGCACCATAAAAGAAATATTTACTAACCAGAATCATATTATTCATGATGGCAAAGCGGGCACAGACCACACTAAGCAGGCTCATATAAGCCCCACCATAAGACCAAGCAGTCACCTCCCACACCAGAGCACCAATCAATATGGCCACGGCTGCACGAATGGCGTTAATGGCGGCAAGCCTTCCATCGGCCCTACGCTTTATGCGGTGCCGTTCTTGCCCCGGTATCTTCCGCAAACCAGCATAGTGAGATTCCACAGCAGAACGGAAATCAATAAGCATGATCTCCACACCAACCCCGACAATACTTTGCTGGAGAGCATCCTCATCATCCCTTGGCAGGCATCGTTCCAACTCCGCATGATTTTCCTGAAGCATCGTCTCAAGCTGCCCCAGTCCATCCATGACATGGGCAACATCCTTCCGAAGCAAAGCCGCTATATCATCTAGCTCTCCAGCGACACGCTCCAGCCCCACGGCCAGCCGATCTGGCAGATGTGGTGCCGAAGCCAACCGGGACCGGACCCCCACACCACGAGCCAGAACGAAAGACACACGCTCAAGCGTCACATAGGCTTGGTCAGCCTCCTCACCAGCATGGCGGGAGTCAATACGGATGAACTCAAGCTGATCATTAAGCCCCTGCAATGAGCCAAGAATCCGGGTCATCTCTGCTACGCCCCGCTCATCCCGACGCAGGACGAGCGCCAGCGCAGAAGCCGTCTCGCTCAGCAGGGTGGCCATGCGCTTTTGAAGGTCCGCACGGGCCAGCCGGTCGGCTCCCGGCACGGTGACCATTCCTGCCACCATCTCGCACACAACACCTAGAAGGATATAAGACCCTCGAGCCATGGCGATATAAAAGACCTGATCGGGCTGCTCTGCTGCCCCAACAGCAATGATGGCCCCAGTATAACCGGCCAGCACCATCGCATAACCGCGAAAATTTTCCAGCAGACAGGCCATGCCGGTACACCAACCGACCCACCCTGCCAGTAAAACAAAGAAAATCCACGGGTGCTGCGGGGCCACCGCTATCAGGCTGATACCCCCCACCATGCCCAGCAGCGTTCCAGCAACACGCCACCGCCCCTTGGAAAGGCTCATCCCACGGGAGTTCTGCGCTACGATCCAAACCGTCATGGCCGCCCATTGAGGCGATCCCATTTCCATCCAGAAGGCTATAGCCAGAGCCACGAGCGAAGCGATGGTCGTCCGTAGGGAGAACAGGACGGCACTCAGAGTATTCGGCTGTAACTTAAGCCAGCTCATGATCCGCCCTCCCCTCCTACTGTCTGTTTAGTGGCGATCTACCAGACGAGTGGGTGTTCGCATTGTCACAAACTCTTCCGCCGTGCTGGGATGCAGAGCTACGGTCTGATCCAGCTGCTTTTTTGTCAGCTTCGCCGTAACGGCAATGGCCAGCATCTGGATGATCTCCGGCGCATCCGGCCCGACCATATGCGCCCCCAACACCACATCACTATGACGGTCCACCACCAGCTTCATCAGAATCTTGCCCGCCCGTTTCGGCAACGTCTGACGCATGGGGGTAAAACGAGAGGTATAGATGGCAAGATCGTGGTCTTTGGCTGCTTCTTCCTCGCTCAGCCCCACGACACCCACAGGCGATGAGAAAAAGACCGCCTTCGGCAATGTCTCGAATGACCACATCCGCCCCTGCGGGTTGAAGAGCTGCTCGGCCAGCATGTGGCCTTCTGCAATGGCGGTGGGGGTCAGATTATACTGATCCCTAATATCCCCAATGGCATAGATAGACGGCACATTGGTCTTACCATCCACCCCAGCCACAACATGCCCTTTCTCCATCGCCACGCCTGCGGCCTCAAGCCCTAGCGAATCTACTGCGGCCCGGCGACCTGTGGCCATGATGACGGCATCGACCTCGTAGGACGCTCCATCATCCGTTACCAAACGGACAGCCTTGCCCCCACCAATATCTTCCAGACGGACTGGTGATATGCCCGGATGCTGCGTAATACCGTGAAGGTCAATCAGCTCCTTAAGATGGGTACGGACTTCCTCATCAAATCCACGCAACGGCAGAGGCTGACGATAGAACAGGTCCACTTGCGACCCCATACCCGCCAAAATCCCGGCGAACTCCACACCAATATAACCACTACCAATGATGGCGACCTTCTGAGGCCTTTCTGGCAGATGGAACACTTCATCAGATGTGATGGCCAGCTCACTCCCGGGGATATCCAACCGCACCGGCGTGGAACCCGTAGCAAGCACAATCGTCTTAGCCCGAATACGCTGGACCGAGGCCTCCGGTGCTAGAACGGAAGGGCCAATCTCCAACGTGTTTGCATCAAGCAGTTTTGCATCGCCCGTGTAGAGGTCGATACCGGCCTTCTCCAACATAGAGATATAAATGCCGTTCAACCGCTCGATCTCCCGATCCTTAGCGGCGATAAAGCTATACCAGTCGAAGGAGGACGGACGCTGCACATCCCAGCCAAAGGCTGGGGCATCCTCAATCATCCGGCCTGTTTCTGCGGCATAGACCATCAGCTTCTTAGGCACGCAGCCCAAGTTCACGCAGGTCCCGCCCCAGTGCCTACGTTCGGCAATGCCCACACGGGCACCGTTCTGGGCGGCAATGCGGGCACAACGCACCCCGCCTGACCCTGCGCCAATCACGAAAAGATCATAATCCTGCATAGCATCCCTTCCCGCCTGCCACTCCATCTACCGGCAGAAGCAAGCCCCGATTATCCCTGCATCCGCATGACCCGTTTCTACCAGATAGCAGAACGGGCAGGTCTGGGGGGCTTCAACGATGCGTGAGGACACCTTGCCCTCACACCGTCCGTTTACATCCTCCCGAACCTGCCCGCTTAACGGATAGCTACAGCTTACCGCTCGGCAAAAGCCTTCTCGACCACATAAGAGCCCTGACGGCTCATATTGCCTTCCTCAAAGCCACGTTCTTCAAGCAGCTTCTGAGTATCAGCCAACATCTCTGGAGAACCACAAATCATCACACGGTCATGCTCGGGGTCCAGCTCATCAATGTTCAGATCACGGAAGATGCGCCCGTTATTGATGAGAGCCGTGATGCGCTCCTGCACGGGGAACTCCTCACGGGTAACAGCCGGATAGTATTTCAGCTTGGCGGCCACGTCCTCACCGAGGAACTCATGCTTGGGCAGAATGTTCGTGATGTAATCACGATAGGCCAGCTCGCCACGTTCACGCACCGTATGAGTGAGAATCACATTCTCGTAACGATCGTAAGCATCCGGGTCCTTGATGAGGCTCAGGAACGGTGCAAGGCCTGTCCCGGTGGAAAGAAAATACAGGTTACGGCCCGGCTTCAGATTATCCAGCAGCAGAGTCCCCACCGGCTTACGGCCGATCAGCACCGTGTCGCCTACCTTGACGTGACGCAGCCGGGAGGTCAGCGGGCCGTTCTCCACAGCAATGGAGAGGAACTCCATCTGATCCTCATAATTAGCAGACGCCAGGGAGTAAGCACGCAGCAGCGGCTTACCCTCTACCTCAATACCAATCATCGCAAACTGGCCGTTGGAGAAACGCAGACCGGGGTCACGAGTCGTAGTGAAGCTGAAAAGGCGGTTCGTCCAATGATGGACCTGCTGAACCTTGGCCGGATAAAGGTGACTATATTCCTTTGTCGGCTCGGCAAGGCGATACTGGCCCTCGTGCCCTTCAAAAGGAACAAGGCCGGTCAACGGCTCATCAATCACGGGTGTGGGGGCGGATTCAGCGGGGTAAGGCGTGCTCATGATCCGTCTTCATCTCCAAAAATGTAAAAATCACATTCGGTTAGTCAACAGGAAACGGCATCTCCCGGCAACCGGGGACACCGCCCAATATGACGAACAACATGCCTTCCTTTTACCCGATTGTCACCAGAAACGGGACAACCTCACCCCTTTTCTCTTGACTTCCCTGCCCTGCGCTCCTGAAAACACCAGCATGACAGACAGTTCCCAGCCCCACGACCCATCCTCCATCCCCCCTTCTTCCCCGGCAGAACGGGCCCTTGAGCAGGCCGAAACGTCCTTCGGTGCCCATCTGGCCATTACCCCCCGGGAGCGTGCCGCCCTGCTACGGCAGGTCGCCCGCCGGCTCGGAGCAGACAAGACAGAGATCAACGAAGCTGAGCTGCTCCATGCACTCTGTCAGGTCCGCCGCCGCAGCTGGGCCAATGGCATGATGAACCGTGCCCACCGCAACGGGGATGTTTGGGTCCGCAAAGCTGATGTTCTGCTGGCTGCCGAACGCATCAGCGACCCGCTGATTGATGAAGACGGCCAGAGTGCCGTCCTAGAAAGCGTGCTGGAAGAACGCTGGCGGGAGATGGCCGACACCCCATTACGCGTTTTAGACGACATGAGGGCAGACTTTGCCGATGTCGGCACCTTCCTTTCTGGCACACAAATTGAACGGCTCTCCCACAGCATCGCCCGAGCCTTTGGTGGCGTAGACCTTGGCTTTGAGGATGAAATGATCCTTGAAGAAGAGCGTCGGGCACGAGAACAAGAAGACATCCGGGCCAAGGCCGAAGCCCGCCGGGCACGGGAGCTTCAGAAGATCAAAGACTGGGAAGCTACCCTTGTTAGCTTCGAGAAGGTCCCGGCTCTGCTGCATTGTTCTCGCCGGGAAGCCCTGCGGTGGATTGGTGAAAACCGCCTGCCCGTTGCCAAGCGGGATATGCAGCCGGACGGGCTGGAAATTTTCTATTTCGACCCCGCAGAGCTGAAAAAATGCCGCCCCCTGCTCAATAGCTGGCGGCGTGGCACGGGCAAAAAAAGCGATGATGGCTATGATGATAGCCCAGAGGCCCGCACAGGTAATGCCGCCATCGCCCGTGTGGCCGCACTAGACCGCTTTGCTGCCCATTTCCGCACCGCCCGAGCACTCAATCGCCGCATCACACTCGTGACCGGCCCGACCAATTCCGGCAAGTCTCACACAGCGTTGGAGGCCCTAGCACAGGCAGAGAGCGGGTTAGCTCTTGCCCCGCTGCGGTTGCTGGCTCATGAGTTCCGGGAAGCCATGCTCAGCCGGGGGGTCCCCGCCTCACTGACGACTGGGGAAGAGCGCATCATCGACCCCACAGCCCGCCATCTCGCCGCCACGGTGGAGATGTGCCCGTTCAACAACCCTGTCGATGTGGCCATCATTGACGAAGCCCAGATGCTCAGCGACCCAGACCGAGGCGCCGCATGGACAGCGGCTATCATGGGGGTTCCAGCACGGCATGTCTTCATTCTCGGAGCCGCAGACTGCATCCCGCTCGTCAAGCGCATTGCCGAGCTCTGCAATGACCCGGTCGATGAGATCCATCTGGAGCGTAAAAGCCCCCTCCGCCCCGCCGGGACGCTAGCCCTGACAGACCTGCGGGCCGGTGATGCCCTCATCGCCTTCTCCCGCCGGGATGTGCTGGACCTCCGGGCTGAGCTGATGGCCCATAACCGCCGTGTTGCAGTCATCTATGGTGCCCTCAGCCCAGAGGTCCGCCGTGCCGAGGCGGCACGCTTCAACCGGGGTGAGGCCGATATCCTCATTGCCACCGATGCAATCGGGATGGGCCTCAACCTCTCCATCCGCCGGGTAGTGTTCAGCACGCTGCGCAAATATGACGGACGACAAACCCGCAATCTTGTCTCGCAAGAGGTCAAACAGATCGGCGGGCGTGCAGGCCGCTTCGGCAAACATGAGGAAGGGCTTGTCTGCGTACTGGAAGGAGCAGGCCGCCCCAGCTTCATCCGTCACATGTTGGACGCCCCGCCAGAACCCACACTGGAACTTCGCCCCCTCGTCCAGCCCGATGCCGACATCGTGCAGGCCGTAGCGCAGGAAATGGACACAGACAGTCTTTACGGCGTGCTGACCCGCATCAAGCGGGCTGTCCTCCGCCCGGATGACCCCAATTACCGTCTGGCCGACATGGAGCAGGCACTGGAAATCGCCGCTGCGCTGGAAGGTGTGGACGGGCTGGACCTTTCCACCCGCTGGACCTACGCCATGTGTCCGATCAACACACGGGACAACGGCATCCCCCGCCTTGTGGAATGGGCCGCCCTCCATGCCCGTGGGCAGCGCATCTTCCCCCCCGGCACAGGCCGCCTCCCCGCTGCCGCCACCGCCGGACGGGAGGAGCTAGAGCGAGCCGAGAAACGCCATCGCCGCCTTGTAACATGGCGGTGGTTGGCGATGCGCTTCCCGGAGAATTATCCGGAACTCATCGTAGCTGAACGGAACGCTGCCATTCTGGATGAATGGATTGAGCAAGTGCTCCGCACCCAGAGCCGGATGCGTGAATCCTCCCGCCGCTATCAGGGTCGCCGCAATGGGGATGCCCCCACCCGGCAACGCGAAGGCCACAACCGTTCCAAAACCCCACGCAGCAAAGCGGGTGGTTTCGGTAAGAAAAAACCGCACGGCAAACGCAAGAAAGACTAAATCGGCACAAAAAACGGGCGTGTCATCCAACGACACGCCCGTTCTGCTTCAGGTCAGCCCGTTAGCCTTAACGGCTTGGAATGGTGACCATTGCCCCTTTGACCGAGGCCGTCTCGGCAATAGCGTGAATAAACTGGAGCATGGAGAAAGCCAGCTTACTGGCTAGATCATCCTTGGCAATCCAGTACCAAGACCCTTCATACTCAACAGACGTATAGGCCTGCTCATTACTAGGCCTTGTCGGGCTGCAATGAATGATGATGGCTGGCTGCGGCTCATTCGGGCCACGCACAACGGAGGGAGCCGTAACGCCCTTATCAACCATCTTCTGCGGCACTTCCATCGTGCTAGCCACATCTTCCCAGATCGACAGCATGGAGCGTGTCACCATCGCAACCTGCCCCGGATGGTCCACTGTACGGCCATAAATGACTTCAGCCTGCTCACACCCTGCTGGAAGCTGCAACGCCTGCCGTACCTGCCCCTGTAGCTCGATAATCTCCGGCGAGCTGCTATGCGGCAGCAGGATGAAAGTCCGCTCTGGCTGGGCAGGCTGCGTCTTGGTCGCAGCTGTCGGGGCAATACTACGGATACTCAGCGCATTACCTGCCTGTAGTTTACGCAACGCACGTAGCAGATAGGTAAAGCGGATGGAGGCCTCCTTACCTTCTGTTCCGGCAATCGTGCTGGTCGTATTGCTGGCCGGACCGATGGACTGCATCGTCATCTGTAGCAACGTGTCGACCGGCAGACCGCTGGAGATCAACGGTAGGAGCGTCTGTGGGGAAATCGGCCGCAGAATATTAACGGAGAACTGAATACCCGAAACCGGCTGATACGTCACCGTCGGGCTATCACTATAGGAATAACCCAGAGAGCCACCTAATGATCCCCCGGCTCCCTGAATCCACGGCGTACCGTTGATATTAGCACTGGAGCTTGTCTCCGCCGTGTAGGCCGAGATGATCTGTGTCGGTTCGATCAGTGTGGGCGACAGAGAATAGCGGAGCTGCACAATGTTGAAGAGCATCTCCTGATTCTGCTGCCGGCTCATTTCCTTCTCATAATCCAGTCGGTCACGCCGCATATTGTGCGGCCCTATGGATGACGAACAAGACGACAGGGCCAGAGTGCCGATGGCAAAGGCACACCCTAGATAACGAAACAGTGTCATGATGTATCCTGAAAGACGGAAGTATGGCGAAGCGTTACAGCCCCACATACGGATAGTCCCGAAACGGCTACCATATACAGCCGTCTATTGACCAGAAACTTACAAACTGGCTTGAGGGAAATATCTTTTTACAAGAAATAAACTAAGCAGACCGACCATCCCCGACATAAGCAGGGATGGTCACCCCCGCTTTCCGTTAGGCCCGGACGATATCCAGCCCGCCCATATAGGGACGCAGAACCTCCGGCACGATAATGCTGCCATCTTCCTGCTGGTACATTTCCATCAGAGCGATCATCACACGCCCAACAGCCAGACCAGAGCCGTTAAGCGTATGGACAAAAGCTGTCGTCTTTTCCTTGCGCATCCGTGCATTCATGCGGCGTGCCTGAAAATCCCGTGTGTTGGAGCAAGACGAGACTTCACGCCATGCCTTCTGCCCCGGCAGCCACGCTTCCAGATCATATGTTTTTGCAGCACCAAAGCCCGTATCTCCAGCACAGAGCAGCACCCGCCGGAAAGGCAGCCCCAGACGCTCCAACACTGTCTCGGCAGCACGGGTCATACGCTCATGCTCGGCGTCACTCTCTTCTGGTGCCACAACAGAGACAAGCTCACATTTAGTAAACTGATGCTGCCGGAGCATCCCCCGCACATCCCGCCCAGCGGAACCAGCCTCAGACCGGAAGCAGGTGGACAATGTCGTCATCCGCCGTGGCAGACTTTCAGCAGGTAAGATATCGCCCATTACCGAGGCCGTCAGCGGCACTTCCCCAGTAGGAATAAGCCAGCGGTCATCATCGGTATGGAAGGAATCCTCAGCAAATTTCGGCAGCTTGTCCGTGCCATACATAGCAGCATCATTAACCAGCAGGGGGACCGTCACCTCCTCATAGCCAAACTCACCCGTATGGGTATCCAGCATGAACTGCCCCAACGCACGTTCCAACCGAGCCAGAACACCCCGCAGCATCACAAAACGGGACCCGGCAATCTTGCCAGCCGATGCAAAATCCATCAGCCCCAGAGCTTCCCCCAATTCAAAATGCTGTTTTGCCTCGAAGGAGAAAGACGGCACCTCACCACGCTGATGCACAACGACATTGTCGTTTTCATCCTTACCATCCGGAACGCTGGCATCCAGCTGGTTCGGCAGACGCTGAAGGACATCATCAATGCGCTTTTGAATCTCATTGGCCCGAGCTTCGAGCGTGGCGATCTGATCACGCAAGGCGGCACCACGCGCCTCAATGTCGGTCGTATCCTCACCATTACGCTTGGCCTGGCCGATCTCCTTTGCCAGCCCTTTACGCTGCCCCTGAGCCTCCTGAAGCTCGGCCAGAGCCGCACGACGCTGTTCATCCTCTTTCACGAGGGAGTCCGCCACAGCAGGCAGGCCACGGCGGGCCAGTGCGGCATCAAAAGCGGCAGGGTCTGCACGTAGGGCTTTGAGGTCATGCATGGATAAGGATACTCCGCTCTGTCTCTGGAACTAGTAAGGTCTGTCTCTATAGCAGTTTTGCCTGCCGGGAAATATTCAGGCCACGTCCTTACTGTCAGGTAAGGCCTCTTCCCCGTCATCATCTGCCGTGATGGGTTTCGGTTCGACAAGGCGGGCAGCGAGAATGGAAATCTCGTACAATCCCACCAATGGTACAGCCAACCCCAGCATGGTGATAGCATCCGGCGGGGCAATGACGGCTGCAATGGCAAAGGCACCAACATAAGCATAACGCCGAATGCGCCGCAGCAAGGCCGTGCCGACCAACCCGGCACGCACCAGAAGCGTCAGTACCACGGGCAGCTCGAAACAAACGCCAAAAGCCATGATCATCTTGGTGACGAGATTCAGATATTCCGAAACACGGGCCTGAAGCTCAATACCCATCTGATTCTCACCACCCAGCTGCTGGAACGACAGGAAGAACTTCCACGCAAACGGGAAAACCAGATAATAAGCCAGCGCAGCCCCCATAAGAAAAAGCAGCGGCGTGGCAATCAGAAATGGAGCGAAGGCCTTTTTCTCATTCCTATACAAGCCCGGCGCAATGAATATCCACGCCTGAATAGCCATCATGGGAAAGGACAAGAAGAACGCCCCAAACACAGCCACACGCACATATGTAAAGAAGGCTTCATACAAGGCGGTGTAGATCAGATGGGGCTGCTCGCCCTTCTGCCGCATGATACTGGCCAACGGGGCAGCTAGAAACCGGTATATCTCACCGGAGAAATGGTAGCAGATCAGAAAGGCCACCACGAATGTAGCCAGAGACCAGATGAGCCGCCGCCGCAGCTCAATCAGATGATCCAATAGCGGCATCGGAGCATCCCCGGCAACAGAACGCTCCTGCTGCGGCTGCACCTCTCCCCCTGGTGGCGGGAGTGAGCCTTCAGGCTGGAGGGGCGTTTCTGGCGGTATTACCGTCCGGGCCGTCTCATCAGATCTCTCAGGCTGAACCATGCGGCGGTTCTCCTTTCACGCTCTCAAGGGGCTGGACCTCTGTAAGGATAGCTGCACGACGGCCATTATGCAGGGCAACCTCCGGCGGCAGAAAGGCCGGACGATGCCAATAACGAGATTCTTCAATGAGCCGCAAAGCAGTGGTAGGCGGCAGCACAGCCGGTGCTCGCTCCAGAGCCTCGGCCTGTGCCTGCATACGGGCATTATGCGGCTGCGCATAGCTACGCGCCTTCCCTAGCTCTTCACTACCCGGTGCAGGCGGTGGGGGTGGAGGCGGTGGTGGGGGCGGAGGAGCCATAGGCATACCGTCCTGCCTGCCAAACTCCATCTGCCTATCCAGCGATCGATCCGGATCAATAGCTTTGCGGAGCTGCTCCCGGGGGCTGAACTGCCTTATCTCCCGCAACTGGTCCCGGGCCTCGCTAAGGTCCGCCTCCTTGACCATTTCATCAATATGTTGCTGGAACTCTGCCCCCATCCGGCGGATGGCCTTTATGGCTTTGGAGAGGGTCCGCATGGCCACGGGCAGGTCCTTGGGCCCGATGCAGACGAGCGCAACGATCACCAAGAGGGCAATTTCTGTCCAGCTCAGGTCGAACATTGGCGGCCATCTCCCCTCATGAAGGCTGTATGATGTCTTCTAGCCCAGTTCCCTCCTCATCGGAAGGAGACTCGAAGAGCAATTCCTCCCGACGGGGCAGGTCTGCAAGGCTTGCAAGGCCAAAAAGCCGTAGAAACTGTGGCGTTGTCCCCCACAGGACAGGGCGGCCCGGCACTTCCTTGCGCCCTTTGGGGGTTATCAGCCCTTCTTCCAACAAGGTATCAAGGATGCTCTGCCCCAGTCTGACCCCACGAATGGTCTCGATCTCCACACGGGTGCAGGGCTGATGATAAGCCACAATGGCTAGGGCCTCTAACGTCCCTTGGCTCAACCGCCGGGGCCGTTCAATTACCCGCTCCAGTGCCGGGCCAAACATGGCCTTCGTCCGCAGCTGCCAGCCCCCCGAAATCGCCTGAAGCTCCACCGCATGGCCTCTGTAACGCTGAGCGAGGCCATCCAATACAGCACCGGGATTATCAGCCTGTGCCTCCAATCCCTGTTCCCGCAGCACGCCTACAATACTGCTGGCAGTTACCGGCCCTGCACTTGCAAAAAGCAAGGCCTCCACAAGACTGACGGCCCTGGCGAACTCATCCTGTCCGGCCATATCCGGTGGGATCTCTTGAAAGGATGGTCCTGTCTCACTCATGCCCAGTTTCTTCCCTTTCCCGCCATTCAATATCCCCGAAAGCACTGTTCTGCCGCAGCTCTAGCCTGCCACCACGGGCCATCTCTAACCCAGCCATCAAGGCCCCGGCCACAGCAGCACGCCTCTCCAACGCCCCACCTTCCACCAGCTCCGGCAGAACATCCTTCAGAGACTGCCAACCGGCTACACGTTTACGCCCTAACAGACGGGCCAGAGCATCCCGTGCCTGTTGGGCACTCCAATAGCGGGCTACTCGGGGTGAATAGGTCCGCTTGCGCCCTCCCCGCCGCCGAGCAGCCAGATAAGCCAGAACAAGAGCGGGCGCATCACCCCTCAGTGGGGCCATTTCAACACGTGTATGATTTTCAGGCTCCGGCCGGGCAAAGACATCCCGCCCCAACCGTGGCCGCTCCTCCAGCCATAAAGCCGCCCTGTGCATCTGCTCAAGGTCGATCAGCCTCTCATGCAGCTGCCCTGCGGCATCTTCTGCCTCGTCATCCTGCTCGGCAGAGGGCAGCAGGAGGCGGGACTTCAGCCATGCCAGCCACGCTGCCATAACCAGCCAATCCGCTGCAATCTCCAGCCGCAAGGCAGCCGCCCCTTCTCGGGCCCGCTCCACAACCTCCAGATATTGCTCACTTAACTGAAGAATAGAAATCTGCTGGAGATCAACCTTCTGGGACCGTGCAAGGTCGAGCAGAAGGTCCAACGGACCTTCAAACCCTTCCAACACGAGATGCAATGCGTCACTCACAAGCCGATATTACCGTTCTCAGTTCGTTGCCACAGCACAAGCCTGCGCCTGCGCATGGAGCCGGACACAAAGCTGGCGGGCGGCTGCTCTGTCCTCAAAACCGCCAACACGCAACCGGATAAAGGTTTTTCCATCCCGCTCCACCTTCCGATACACCGGCTCATAACTCCCCAGAAGATCGGGAAGCTTACGGCGCAGGCGGCTCCACTCCTGTCGGGCTTGTTCATCACTCCCTAGAGCGGCAAGCTGAACCTCGTACCGGCCAGCTCCCCCCACTGCACCAGCACTTTTCCGATGGACCTCTGCTGGAGCCGATGGCGCAGGAGAAGTCTTTTTGGCAGGCGCTGGTGGAGGCAGCACATCCCCCGAAAGGTCATTATCAGCCACAACCGCTTTGCGGGCTGGTGTGGGCTTCTTTTTCACCACGGGCTTTTTAACTTCTTCCTCGGTTCCTGCATCTTCAGCTTCATCCTCATCATCCCCGGAGGAAGATGCAGTAGCCTTTGGTGCTGGTGTATCCCCAGAAGATGGGGCCTTATCCGCCGTAGCTGTCTTAGCAGGTTTATCCGCTACCGTCTCAGACGGATGGGGTGTACTCTGAGCCTGCTCATCATGCGCCACGTCATCACCGGTTGCCTCGGTTTCATCAGCTTGTGAGGCAGCAGCCTGCTCGCCTCCAGCAGGCGCATTATTGGTCGTTCCGTTACCAGAAGAAGCAGGGGGTGATGTCATGCGCCCTGCGAGGAGGCTTGCATCAGGCTGCTCTGGCGGAGGGGCCAGATGCACGGCTCCCCGGCCAGTTACATCACTTTTTGTCGTGTCATCCCCCATGACCATCATGCCACCGGGGTCTGCTGGACGATCCTTCACAGGGTAAGGTGGTGGCCCGATGACAGGCACACCAGACGGATGATGGCTTGCTACCCAGCTCCATACTCCGCCAACGCCTAACAACAGGACGGCCCCTGCCGCACCAAGTACCATCAGCCCCCGTGTGCCGGACTGCCTTCCCATAAGTGAAGCCAGCAGGCTCGGTCTTGCCTCGGCCCGCTCCCCCCGGTGTGCATCCGGGCGGTAGCTGCGAGGCGGCGGCCTGTAACTTCCCCCACCCAGACGATCATCCGCCTGCGGTGGGGCTATATCATTATGGTAATCGTCCGGCATGGACATGGCTTAGCGCAGCTCCTCTACGGCCTCGACACCGAGGATACCAAGGCCGATCCGCAGGGTTGAAGCAATGGCTGCCACAAGGGCAAGCCGTGCCTTGCTAGCCTCCGGTGCGTCATCCTGAATGAAACGCAGGCTGGTGTCTTCCCGCCCACGATTCCAAAGCGCATGGAAATCAGACGCCAGATCAATGCAGTATGTAGCAATACGATGCGGCTCCCGTGCAAGGGCAGCAGCCTCGATCTGCCGGGGCAGATTGGCAATGCGGCGCAGGACAGCCAACTCTTCATCTGCCGTCAGGATGGACAGGTCCTGCCCAGCGAGGGCCTCTTCCGTTACCGCAGCGGCACCATAAGTTTCTTCCCCAAGCCGCAGGACAGAGCGGCAACGGGCGTGAGCGTAATTAACATAGAAGACCGGGTTATCACGGGTCTGCGCCACAACGGCGTTTAGGTCGAACTCCATCTGAGCATCGGCCTTACGGGTCAACATGGTGAAGCGTACGGCATCCCGCCCTACTTCATCAATCAGATCCCGCAGGGTGACAAAGGTTCCGGCCCGTTTGGACATACGCACCGGCTCGCCATCCTTCACCACACGGACGATCTGGCACATGACGACTTCGAAATCCGTCTTGCCCTCTGTCAGGGCAGCAACGGCGGCCCGCATACGGGAAACATACCCGCCATGATCGGCCCCCAGAACGTCAATCAGCAGGTCAGACCGGGACGCCTTGCGGGCGTGATAACCGACATCATTAGCAAAGTAGGTATTGGAGCCATCGGACTTCCGCAACGCACGGTCCTGATCATCCCCAAACTCTGTAGAACGGAACAGCGTCTGCGGGCGGGCTTCCCAATCTTCCAGCTTCTTGCCCTTGGGCGGCTCCAGCACGCCTTCATAAAGCAGGCCACGTTTTTCGAGGTTCGCAATAGCGGCATCTACTTCGCCACTCTTTAGAACCTCGGCTTCACTGCTGAAAATCTCGTGATGAATCCCCAGTGCGGCGAGGTCATCACGGATCATGCCCATCATATGCTCAAGGGCTTCAGCACGGACAGTCTCGAACCATGTCGTTTCCGGGGCGACACCACCATCAGCATTGGCAAGAGAGCGGCCATGCTTTTCGGCCAGAGCCTGCCCAACAGCGATGAGATACTCACCCTGATATTGCAGACCGCTCGGGGCCAGCTCTCCAAATTCCTCAGCAGGAATGTCTGTGCCAATGGCCTGAAGGTAACGCCAGTATGCCGCCCATGTCAGGGCGATGACCTGTGCGCCAGCATCGTTGACGTAATATTCCCGTGTAACCTTAAAGCCTGCTGCATCCAGCAGATTTGCCAGCGCGTCGCCCACAACAGCACCACGACAATGGCCAACATGCATTGGGCCTGTCGGGTTAGCGGACACATATTCCACATTGGCACGCCGCCCCGCCCCAAGGCTGGACCGCCCATAGGCAGCACCACGCTTCAGCACGGCTTTGGCAACATCGTGAAACAGGTCTGGCTTCAGCGTCATATTCACAAAGCCCGGACCGGCCATTTCCACATGGGCAATCTCTGGCAAGCTAGCCAATTCGGCAACCAGCTCTTTGGCAATTTCGAACGGCTTACGCTTTGCAGGCTTGGCGGCCAAAAGGGCAGCATTGGTGGCCATATCGCCATGAGCTGCATCCCGAGGCGGCGTGACTTCCACACGAGCAGCAACATCATCAGGCAGGTCCGGCAGAACCGCCTTGAGGGCTGTTACAACCTTCTCCCGCATGACGGTGAAAAGACAATCCGGGGATGATGCTGTCGGGGCAATGCCTGCCATATTCTATAACTTTCTCTTCAAACCTGTCAGAAGCCCCACATGGAGCCACGATCAACTACATGACAGGCCCGTTGCTCTGCCTGTCATTCCTGCGTTTACCCACTATAAAAGCCACCGCTTCTTTTTGAAACAGTCCAGAGGGCACGACCTGCCCCCTTAACCCAGAACGGAGATGTCCATCAGGCGGCGATGTTCCTCCATGGCGAAGCGGTCTGTCATGCCAGCAATATAATCGGCTACAATGCGGCGGGCAGCTTGTTCGTTTCCCGCTCGCCGCCGTTCCAGTGCCATTTCCTGCCACGGGGGCGGCAGTAATTCTGGCTCATTCCCCAGAATGGTGCATATCTCCGCCAGAGCGATGCGAGCCTTGCGGGTCATTCGCCGGACACGCCAATGCCGATACATCCGAGCATGGAGGAATTTCCTAATCTCCTTATTCCGCTCGGCCATCTCTGTAGAAAATTCCACCACGGCACGACCTGCATGGCGGACATCATCAGCACTCTGCGGGGCCAGCTCCTCCAGATTGCGACGGCTCTGCGTGATCAAATCACTGACCAACCGGTTGATGACACGTCGTACCGTTTCGTGGCGAATGCGCTGAGCACTGTCGAGAGCACTGTGCCCGGACCAGTCCAGAGAGCGGGCCTCATCCAGACAGGCCTTTAGCAAGGGAACCTCTTCAATATCCTCAAAATGCAACAGACCAGCACGGAGACCATCATCA
Organism: Bombella intestini; assembly: GCF_002003665.1. Lineage (GTDB taxonomy): Bacteria > Pseudomonadota > Alphaproteobacteria > Acetobacterales > Acetobacteraceae > Bombella > Bombella intestini. Next base: position 313,650 of record NZ_JATM01000003.1, on the reverse strand, counting down.
AGATCATGCCCATGATAGGCGACATCATCGCAGATGGCAGCGATCTGCGCCTCCACAGAGGCATGGCTGGTCAGGTCCATCGGGTATCGGCCATCAAAGCTAGCCAACCACGGCGCAGGACGCCGGACAGGCCCGTGATGTTTAGCCAACCCTTCCAACGTTTCCCATGTCAAGTTGAGACCATCGAAACCATGATAGCGGGCCTCAATCTCAGTGACCTGCCGGAGGGATTGGATGTTATGATCAAACCCGCCCCAGTCCTTCATGGCGGCCTGCAACGCATCCTCACCAGCATGACCGAAGGGCGTATGACCAAGATCATGCGCTAGTGCGATGACCTCTGTCAGGTCTTCATTAACCCCCAGCGTGCGGGCTATGGAGCGAGAAATCTGGGCGACTTCCAGCGAATGGGTCAGACGTGTGCGGAAGAAATCTCCCTCATGATTGAGGAAGACCTGCGTCTTATACTGAAGCTGCCGAAAACCCGAAGAATGCAGCACACGGTCTCTATCCCGCTGCCACGGTGTACGGGTTTGGCTTTCCGCCTCCGCAAACTGTCGCCCACGGGCACCCTGACGCTGTACTGCGTATCTGGCCATTTCCATCGTCCGTCCCCATATCCATGCGGGCCGCATGAAGCATACAACCTTTCCGGTTTCGATTCTTGGCGGTCAGCTTTATAGTGTCAACAGCATCTCCACCATTTCGGCCTCAATGGTGTGAGTATTTATGACGATGTGGAGAGAGTTTTCCATGGCCGACTTTGACATTTCAGCGGCGGCAGCTGCCCGTATCGCAGAGATTATCAGCCAGCAGTCCGAGCCAGATGGCATGGCCCTACGTGTGTCTGTCCTTGCTGGCGGGTGCAACGGGTTCCAATACCAGTTCAAGCTGGTACGGGAAAAGCAGGATGATGATCATATCATTGAGAAAGACGGTGCCCGTGTGTTCATCGACCCGATGAGTTTCGACCTTCTGGAAGGAGCTGAGCTAGACTTTGTCGATAAGCTGATGGGAGCCCATTTTACCGTCAACAACCCCAATGCCGCCTCATCCTGCGGGTGTGGCAGTAGCTTTTCACTCGCCTGACCTTCCCTTCCTCCCGGAGACCCTGCGCCCCATGTCCCTGACCTTTGCCAGCTGGAACATCAACTCCATCCGTACCCGTGCCCACTTGGTAAAGGACTGGCTGGACCGTAACCCGGACTGCACCCTGCTGTGCCTTCAGGAGATCAAATGCGAGGCGCATCAATTCCCAAAGCTCTTTGAGGACGCTGGGTTTCACGTCGCCGTGGCGGGGCAGAAGACCTATAACGGGGTTGCCCTCATCAGCCGTGTGCCGCTGACCGTCACGACCGATCATCTGCCGGGTTTCGAGAGTGACGAAGCCCGCTATATTGAAACTGAATTGGATGGCACCACCGTTGGCAACCTCTACCTGCCAAATGGTAACTCAGGCGGTGAAGCGGGGTTTGCCAAGAAGATGAACTTCTTCGATGCTCTGCATCAGCGATCCCTGAATTTGCAAAAGGAAGATCGCTCCTTCGCTTTCATCGGGGATTACAATGTTTGTCCCACGGATGAGGATTACGCCCCCAAGGCCCTATCCCCGGATGATGCCCTACTCCGCCCGGAAAGCCGTGCGAGCTTCCGCCGCCTCCTCTGGTCCGGCCTGACGGACGCCCTGCGCTGCCTGCACCCTACGGGGCGGCATTACACTTTCTGGGATTATCAGGCAGGGGCCTACCAGCGTAATTCTGGCCTGCGGATCGACCACGCCCTGCTCTCCCCTCGCCTGGCCGACCGCCTAACCAGCTTCATCATTGATAAAGATGAGCGAGGCCGGGAGAAGCCATCCGACCATGTGCCGGTGGTGGTGCGCCTTTCCTAAACCTGCGTTTTCACCAATTTCCGGAATAATGCTTCCGCTTGCTCATGCACGTCCGTGCCCGGCTTAGGTAAAGTCATGGCCTCTGCATGGGCAAATTCAGTTTCAATCAACTCATTTACGGTAGGAATGGGCGGACCACTCTGCTGCTCCCGGCTTCTGGATTTCAGATGCAACAGCTCCCGGATAGGTTCCAGAACAGAAGCCGGAACCGCACATCCCTGACAGAGAGCCTGAAAATTCATGGGTGGCTTGCCGTTTTCATGCAGGCGCATCCAACGCAAAGCCATAGCAGGACGTAGCGCATAGAACAGCCGCTTGTATCGGGTGCTGCCATCATCATTCATGGCCCGCTTCCAGCTGTTCCGCCCCAAATTCAAATAATGCTGCTGGCAGCTTAATCCAGCCTCAATCTGACGGGCAAAAGCCGCCAGCTCATCCGCTTCCTCCCGCCATAAATAACGCACCGGGCTGACCAGCCATTCCAACAGGGTTGGGTTAGGTTTTGTCAGCAGGTTCAGAGCTTTGCGTAGGTCCCAACCATTCACGTCCAAATCATCAGAGATCGGTAGTTCGATCACATCCCGACCCGGCGTTAAGGACAGATACCAGTCCAACCGATGGCGATAGACAAAGCGCACATCGTAATCGCTATCTGGTGATGGAAAGCCCCAAGCACGGCTACCACTCTCCACGGCGAACAGAATTTCGATCCCATGCTCCTGCTCTATCTGATGCAGGCTAGCCATGACCTCCTCCCGCACAGACGGTGCAATTTCGGGCACGTAATCCGGCATGACCTCATCAAAATTCATTCGCCACAGGCTCCTTATTTATCCTTTCTCAAACCTTGCGCCAGAGCCGAGAGGAAGGAAACCGCTTGATTTTAAAAAATATTTTAATGATAAAATTAATTTTAAGAATCACTCTCAAGAAATAGGTTCATGCGTACAACTCTTCGTCCCCTCATCACCTGCTCTACCTTAGCTCTCTGCGCCTCTACGCCCGGTTGGGCAGAAACAGACCCGGCTCCTTCCAACACCCTTCCCATGTCCACACCTGTTCCCAACGAGCAGAACGACCTCAAAAAACACACAAACAATACGAAGAAAAAAAGACCTCCTACCCACAAACCCAAGCAAGAGCTGATCCATGTCTACGGCAATGGGCATGTCAGCTACGGAGCTGAAGAAAGCAGTATCGGGGACAAGACGGGGGTGTCCTTCCTCCAACAGACACAGACAGCCAATGTCGTCACTCATCAAACGATCAAAGACATGGACCCCCAGACCATGGAGGACATTGCCAAATATATTCCCGGCATCACGATCGGCAACAGCTTTGGCGGCACGCAGGACAGCCTACTAAAACGGGGCTTCGGTGGGCCTGATGACGGGTCCATCCTACGAGACGGCGTACGCATGCCCATAGGCCGCAATTTCACCACCGCCACGACCGAACGGGTCGAAGTTCTGAAAGGTCCCGCCTCGCTGTTCTACGGAATGCAGGAGCCGGGTGGCGTTATCAACATCATCACCAAGCAGCCCCGCAAAGACTGGGCAGCCTCCTTCAACAGCTCATGGGCCTCACTCGGCGGAGGTTCTGGGACGCTGGATGTGGGCGGCCCTCTCACAGCCAACAAGGAGCTGACCTTCCGCCTGATCGGAAACTTCAAGAATGAAAATTACTGGCGCAACTTCGGGGCAAACAAAGACAAGATCGTCGCACCAAGCCTGCGCTACGAACATAAACGATTGAAGCTCGACCTCTCCTACCAGTGGGAGGATTATCACAACGTGTTGGACCGTGGGGCCTTCTTCTATAACGGCAAGCCGATCAGTGGGCGTAAATACCGGCTGGATGAACATTGGACGGCTGATTATGGCACCCGCCATCTGCTGGCAGGTGCAGCAGAATACCGGCTGACACAGCATGACCGGATACGCCTTACCAGCGGTTGGAATGCAGACAGGTATCACGATCGGCAAGCAGACCCACGGGATTATAACCCTACCACGGGCATCCTTCGCCGCCGCTTTCGCAGCAATACGGGCACGACCCGTGCAAATAGCTATGTCGCGCTAGATGTCATTTCCGAGCACAGGCTGCTCGGCATGACGCATAAAATTGCCATAGGCGGCGACTACGAAAACCGGCGCATCACACAAGGAAGCTTCTTAACTGGAAGCACCTATGGCGGGTTCCGCCCCTCGGACCCTGTGTATGGCCAGCTCCCCATGAAAGGCGTAGATGATAAAAGCCTCGGCTATTATCATACCCGCATTAACAGTGCGTCTTTCTACGTCAAAGACAATATCCATATCGGCCACGGTATTACCATTTCCCCGGGTGTCCGGTACCAGTGGTTCCATTATTCCTATGGCGGTGGGGAACCATTCGTCAAAGCCACGGACTCCTCCTACGCCAAGCCGCTCCCTTTCATCGGGGTTGTGTATCAACCCACCAAGCATGTCTCTTTTTTCTGGGATTATTCCCAGTCCTACAACCCCAACCAGATATCCCCCGGCACGGTGCTGACCAGCGGGTACAAACCTACGAGTGGACGGCAATTTGAAGTCGGTGCCCGCTATCAGAAGGGCTTCCTGACAGCAGATGTTGCCCTCTACAACATTCACAAAAAGAACATTCAGCAAACCGATGGACAGACCGAGACCGGAGCCCTACGGCAGCGTCTTTCTGGCCTGGCCGGTTCCAAAGGCGTAGAGGCCGAGATCAATGGCCGTCTCACCCGCCATTGGAATATCATCACCAACTACGCCTATACCTACGCCCGCACCATGAAGGACATTCCCGCTACACAAGGGAAGCTGCTCACCAACGTGGCCCGTCATACAGGCGGTGGATACCTAACGTATCAGACCAATCTACCCTGGCATCAATCCAGCCTGCGTTTTGGGGCGGGAGCACGCTATGTCGGACGGCGTCCCGGTGATGCCCGCAATAGCTTCTGGCTACCCGGCTATGCCACGGTGGACCTCTTCGCTGCATGGAAGATCCGGAAGGTTTACGGCCATACAGCCAGTGTACAACTCAATGCAGACAATATTGCCAATAAGGCCTATTTCATCTCGAGTTCGGGAGCCAATACCCGTGTCTCATGGGGGCAAGGACGGACCATCCGGGTCAGTATCGGTGTTTCCTTGTAAAGATGTAAACACAAAAAAGGCCGGAGCGGATTACACCGCCCCGGCCTTCTCTCTATATCAAACCGTCAGATCAAAAACCTGAATCAGTCCTTCTTCTCTGGAGCTTTGTTGCCACCAGCAGAAGGCTTCGGCTTAGGGAGGTCCAGCTTGAGAGAAAGCTCCTTCAGACGGGCCGGCTCAACCGGAGCCGGTGCTTCCATCATCAAGTCCTCACCGCTCTGGTTCAGCGGGAAGAGAATGACCTCACGGATGTTCGGTTCATCAGCCAGCAGCATGACAATACGGTCCACACCCGGCGCAGCACCACCATGCGGCGGGGCACCGTAACGGAAGGCATTAAGCATCCCGCCAAAACGAGCTTCCACCACATCCGGGCCATAACCGGCGATCTCAAAGGCCCGCAGCATCACCTCTGGCAGATGGTTACGCACGGCGCCGGAAGACAGTTCCACACCGTTACACACGATATCGTACTGATAAGCCTTAATGGTCAGCGGGTCTTGTGTATTCAGAGCCTCAAGGCCGCCCTGCGGCATGGAGAACGGGTTATGAGAGAAGTCGATCTCACCCGTTTCCTCGTTGCGCTCATACATCGGGAAGTCCACAACCCAGCAGAAACGGAAGGCATTCTGCTCGATCAGCTCCAGATCAGTCGCCACCTTCGTGCGGACCACACCAGAGAATTTAACGACCTCATCGCCCTTACCAGCAGCAAAGAAGACCGCATCCCCAGCCTTTAGGCCGCAGATTTCACGGATTTTCTCGACACGGTCAGCTTCCAGATTCTTGGCGATCGGCCCCTTGCCGCCTTCCTCATCAAAAATGATGTAGCCAAGACCACCAGCTCCTTGCTCCCGTGCCCAGTTATTGAGCTTATCAAAGAAGGCACGAGGGCGGCTGCCAGCACCCGGAGCCGGAATAGCACGCACCCGGCCACCAGAGGCTGCAATACGAGCGAACAGACCGAACCCGGAATCAGCGAACTGCTCCGTCACATCTTTGATAATCAGCGGGTTGCGAAGGTCTGGCTTGTCGGACCCATAATCCCGCATGGCATCAGCATAGGGGATGCGGGGGAAAGCCCCATCCGTGATCTTCCAACCTTCTGGCGTGAACTCATTGAAGACACCTGCCAGCACCGGCTCCAGCACGGCAAAGATATCTTCCTGCGTGGCGAAGGACATCTCAAAGTCGAGCTGATAGAACTCGCCGGGGCTACGGTCCGCACGGGAGGCTTCATCACGGAAGCACGGGGCGATCTGGAAATAACGGTCGAACCCAGCGACCATTGCCAGCTGCTTAAACTGCTGCGGAGCCTGCGGCAGAGCATAGAACTTACCCGGATGCAGGCGAGCCGGGACGAGGAAGTCCCGTGCGCCTTCTGGGGAAGACGCCGTCAGAATGGGGGTCTGGAACTCTGTGAAGCCCTGCTCAACCATACGGCGGCGCAGGCTTGTAATAACCTGACTGCGGAGCAGGATATTGCGGTGCATCTTCTCACGCCGCAGGTCGATATAACGGTATTTCAGGCGCAGCTCTTCGGGGTAATTCTCATGCCCAGCCACCTGAAACGGCAGTACCTCAGCACGAGACTGCACGTTAATCTCGCTGGCACGGACCTCTACATCGCCTGTCGGCAAGGATGGGTTACGCTGCCCCTCCTCACGCACCACGACCTCACCCGTCACGGTGATGACGCTCTCCACACGCAAACGCTCGGCCTGTTCCAGCAAGGCACCCTCAGAGGGGATGACGATCTGCGTCACGCCGTGGCTATCCCGCAGGTCGATGAAAAGCAGACCACCATGATCTCGCTTGCTGTGAATCCAGCCAGACAGCCGTACGGTCTTGCCTGCATCATCAGCACGCAAGGCGTTACAGAAATGGGTACGGTACTGGTGCATGAATTCAAACCTCGTCAATTTCTTCATGGCCCGGTCCTGTGCAGGCTTTCCCTGCCCTTCCGGCTCACTGCATGGAATGGCGGCTACGCCCTGAACGCAGCTCTCCTCATAAGGCCGTTTCCTACCCTAATCGCCGTGGAAAGCCAATCTTAATCGGCAGGCATCTACCTACTACTACCCCCTACAACCACCTCAGGACAGGTCGTAACTCCGGTATTTCCGCAAGACACGACGCCTGACTATATTAAGGACATAACGCTTTATAGTGTAACTAAAGGTCTCAAAACGGACCTCTGGCCTGATAACGGGCTTCTGCCCGAAACTTGCCAGCATTTTGGCCGTACGGACGGACCCAAAACCATCAAAATCGAAAATCAAACCCCGTTTCTTAGCCTGTTCAAGCGCTTTCCATATCAAAAGCATATTCAAACCCGGCACTTTCGAGTTACGGACCCGAACAGCCTGCCAATAATACAGTACGTTATCATCCCAGATGAGCAACGCTGCCGAAACGGGCACCTCACCATCATAAGCATACAGTGCTATGGCCTGCCCCCGGCTATAAGCCTCTGTGAACAAAGCCCGCAACAAAGGATAATCATGATGGTTCTGTGGCAGCTCCTGCTCAACCAAAGTGATGAACAGCTCAACATCCGCAGATTCCTGAACCGAAAGTTTTTTATCCGCCGTACGGATGAGGTTCCTAGTCTTTTGGTCGCAATCCTGCCACGCTGTTTCCAACGATTTTTCGGGCATGATGCGGAATGTAAATCCCTGATATACTTTAAAACCGGCCAGTCGGAACGCAAATGCAGAATCATTTTCTGGGTCTAAATAAAAATGAACGCCATGATACTTGGGGAGTCTGGCAATAGTTTGATCTACAACATGACGGATATTTTGCTCGTAACGAAATGTTTTAGAAGGCGGTAATGAGAAGTGCGGGCCTAATGTCCGGGTATATTTTGGCATCCTTATTACATAAGAACCCAACCGCTTCTTCCTTACAAAAGGGAAACGGGAGACAATTTTCCCACCCATTTCTACATCAATAGAAGAAAATGTCTGACGGCTGACCGTAGCAAGCCACCATTCCTGGTGGAAAATGGGAATGGATAGCCGAGACGAGACATTGTTACCCATGACAACCATAAATAGTGAGAGTGAATGAAGACGCCTTCTATCACCAACATCCACAATATTGAATTAATAATTTTTTTAATAAAGACAAAAAACAAATTGTAGATATTCCGCTATATGAAAATAATTAAAATAATATAAAAATTAAACTCATTATTTATAAATGAGAACATAAAATTATGGGGTTATTAATTTACATATCCTAAATACCATTTAAAAATCAGAAATTATACTACCTTCCGAACTTCCTAACGTTCTGCCCGTGCCGAAAGACTTGACGACAGTCATCTCACACGACTGTCGTCCGCACCTCTTTCGCCACGAAATCATCAAAATCAACAGCAGCCCGCGCCATAGCTGACGAACGCCCAGCCGAAACCAACGCCACCACTTTTGGCCCCCGCATATAAGCGGCCATAAAATCAAAACCGTTTAGGTCTCCCTCAATCAAGACCCGATCAAATGGGCCTCCCCAGCCTATATATTCCAATTTTTTGCCGAATTGCTGCGTCCAATACCATGGAACAGGCATGGGCTGGCGGGGTAGCCCCAGAATAGTCCTAGCAGCAGCCCGCCCTTCTATTTGCGCTTGCCGCCAATGCTCAACCCGGCAAAACGTCCCCTCATGTTGAAATATCGCAACATCACCGGCAGCATAGACACCCGGCATCACCCGCATATCCTTATCCACCACAATGCCTGTCATCCCATTCTTTGAATCCTTGCCGATATGATCCGGCAAGAAATCACGGCACGGCTCACTACCAATAGCAACGAGAACATGAGTGCAGGGAAGTTTCATGCCATCATCCAGCTCAATCCCTTCCACCTGATCCGTCCCGCAAATACGCACCACTTTGCTATCGGTAACAAAAGCCACGCCATTATCGGCATGTAGGCGTTGCAGAATACGCCCCACCTCACGCCCCCACTGGGCTTCCATCGAGATGGCCTGCTCCGGGGCAATGATCGTGACACCGGCACCTTTCTGCCGAAGGGCAGAAGCAAGCTCCAGCGTGGTCAGGCCACCCCCGATCAAAATAACCGCCTGCTCACCTGTGATACATTCTGCAATCTGCCGAGCATCACGCACGCCATGCAAAGTCATGACGCCATCCAGTTCGATACCGGGCAAAGCAGGCTTCACCGGCTGACCACCTGTCGCAATCAGCACATGGTCGGCACTGTAATCCCGCCCGTCGGCCAGCTCAACCCGCCGTTTCTTACAGTCCAGCGAGACGACTCTACCCTGTACACGGGTGATCTCATGATGAGCAAAAAAGGCTTCATTCAACAGTAAGGGCGGCTGTACCTTATCCGGCCCACCAAGGAAAATACCCTTACTCAGCGAGGGGCGATCATAAGGGGGAAGGCTTTCCTCACCTATCAGCACAATGCTTCCCCCAAAGCCTTCCTCTCGCAAGGTGTAAATGGCACTAGCCGCCGCTGCACCACCCCCCAAAACCAACACGGAACTGTCTTCCATGCACTTCTGAGCCTCACCAGCACTGATGGGGCTTACCCCCACTAGAACCCGCCCCTCCACAAGTCGGACGGGATAAACAGGCAGGCTAGAGAAAGCGACAGGCTCTTTTACCTTGCCATCCCGCACGCCGAATACCGCTTTATGCCACGGACAAACAACCACATCGCCATGCACTTTACTGTGGCAATGAAGACGCCCTCGCAATGGTGCTCCTTTATGCGGGCAGCGGCCTCCTACGGCATGGACCTCTCCCCCAACACGGATCAGTGCAATAGACTGCTCCTTGATGAGAACAGAAAGGACTTCCCCTTCTTTAACATCTTCCACCGCAGCCACATCATACAGGGTACGGTCTGGCTGCTGATCGGGTGTCGCCGCACTAACATCAGGTCCAAGAACGGGTCGGGGCGCTTCTTCCATAAATCTTGTCCTGTTGTTCTCCGTCAGGCCCCTGCGGGCACACCCTCCCCCGAACATGAGGCCGGCCATGCTCGGAAGGTTTCACAAAATGGGCAAGGCCCTCCAAAGACCTTGCCAGCTGTATCATCTGTTAGGCTGTATCAGAAAAAATCATCCCGGCCCATGTCATTACCATCATCAACCGGTGCGTCCTGCGGGCCAAAATCCTGCGGAGAGAACCCGGCTGCATCCGTTCCACTCCCAGCGAAGGGGTCCTGATAATTATCACCGTAATTATTAATGATGGTCGTCTCGCTGCCAAAACCATCACCGGCACCATCGCCCATGCTCTCATGGGTATGCTCACCACCATGTTCACCGGAGAACAAACCCTCCAAGGCATGAGCAGCCATCATACCACCAGCAACACCCGCTGCGGTCGACAGGGCAGACCCTAGAAAGCCCGAACCAGACCGCCCAAACATGCCCGGCTGATAACCCGGTGGTGGAGCGTAAGCCCGGCCCATTTCGGGCGCAGCGGCACCGGAGGCAGGCCCCCAGCCCGGCGGAAGGGATGCACCACGAGGCGGCGGCGGAGCAGTTGGCCCCCGGCTAAACAAACCAGAGAAGAACCCGCCAGACTGCCCACTGCTCTGCTGCCCCGGCTGGCTAGCCTGCTGTTGAAGCTGTGCAATCTGCCCCCGTGCCTGCTGAAGCTGGAACTCTAGATCACGGATACGGGCCTGCGCCTGCGAGAGTGCAGCCTCCTGCACGACAGCCAGCTGCGTGATACGGTAGCGGGCTTCCGGGAAACGCTGGAAGTTCTCGGCAATGAAACGGTCCGCCTCCGGGTCAATCGGCGGCAGGGAGGCCGGACTCTGGCCATTGGGCAATCCCACGCCCCCACCAACACGGGCCACAAAGCGACTTATGAGATCACGTTCTTCCGAATTCATGGGCGTGCTGTCCTTCACAACTACTCGCAGCCCCCCACCCGCCCGACCGGACGCAATGCGGGAGATGCTGCCTCTTTGATCCCACATGATATGATACAGCTCTGCATCCCCTGCAAGGCCTCGTCCTCTTCCCTCCAGCAGGCCCCGCAGAATTACACCCATTATGCAAACCGCCTCACAAGGAACAGCCATGCTAGAGTAGCAACTTCTTTACCCCCTCTGCCCCTGCCCGCTAGCGATCTGGGCGGTCATCCTGTAATGTACGGCCATCTTTACGTTAATGGAGCCTAGTGAATTGTCCACATCCCGGCCCCCCTGCTTTCAGGATCTGATCCTGCGCCTTCATCAGTTCTGGTCACAGAAGGGCTGTGCCATTCTCCAGCCTTACGATACTGAACTGGGTGCAGGTACGCTTTCCCCTCATACAACTCTGCGTGCGCTAGGGCGCAAGCCGTGGGCAGCTGCCTATGTGCAGCCCTGCCGCCGCCCCTCCGATGGCCGCTACGGGGAAAACCCGAACCGCCTCCAGCATTATTACCAGTATCAGGTGCTGCTCAAACCCACACCGCAGGAAAGCCAAAACCTGCTACTGGAAAGCTACCGTGCCATTGGGATTGACCCCGAAAAGCACGATATCCGCTTCGTGGAAGATGACTGGGAAAACCCAACCATCGGGGCGTGGGGGCTTGGCTGGGAAGTCTGGTGTGATGGTATGGAAGTCACACAGTTTACCTACTTCCAGCAGGTCGGCGGTATCCCAACTGTTGTCCCCTCCACTGAGCTGACCTACGGGCTGGAACGTCTGGCCATGTATGTGCAGGGTGTCGAGAATGTCTATGACCTCGACTTCAATGGCCGGGGCCTGACCTACGGGGATGTGTTCCTCCGGGCTGAGCGGGACTATTCACGCCATAACTTCGAGCTGGCCGATACGGACATGCTCCTTGCCCAGTTCAAAGCAGCCGAAGCCGAATCCATCCGCCTCTCCGAAGCTGGTGTGGCCCAGCCTGCCTACGACCAGTGCCTGAAGGCCTCCCATCTGTTCAATCTGCTGGATGCACGGGGTGTCATTTCCGTTTCGGAACGTGCCTCCTATATCGGGCGTGTGCGCACGCTGGCCAAAGCCGCCTGCGAGGCATGGCTTGCTGGAGACGAGGAGGAAACCTCCCATGGCTGAACTGCTTCTTGATCTGTTCTGCGAAGAAATCCCCTCGGGGATGCAGGCCCGTGCTGCCGCGGACCTCACCCGCCTGCTGGAACAGGCTCTCGCCGACCTGAAGCCTCGCAACATCCGCAGCTTCTACGGTGCTCGCCATATCGCTGCCAGCCTTGAGGTAGATGAGAGCATCCCGACCCGCACTATTTCTGAGCGTGGCCCACGGGAGAATGCTCCAGAAAAGGCCCTAGCCGGTTTCTCCCGCAAACATGGTGTCAGCCCTGATGAACTGACAAAGGAAAACGGCTTCTGGGTTCTCAACCGCACCCTGCCGCCCGTCAAAGCGGCAGAGCTGATTGCCGAGCAGCTGCCGGATTTGCTCTGGAAGTTCCCGTGGCCCAAAGCCATGCGCTGGGGTAACGGCTCCCTCTTCACATGGGTGCGCCCGCTTCATCACATCGCCTGCCTGCTGGATGGACAGACCGTTCCCTTCACCTTGGCTCGTCAGGATGATGATGCCCACGGGCTGAAGAGCGGCAACGTAACCGAAGGCCACCGCATCCTTTCCCCCGGCACGTTCACCGTCACCAACACCGAACAATGGCTGAAAGAGCTGGAAGCTCGCCATGTCGTCATCAATGAAGACAAACGGGCAGATCTCATCCGTCAGGGGGTCCATAAACTAGCCGAAGACAAAGGTCTGACGCTGGTGGAGGATGAAGGACTGGTTCAGGAGGTTAGTGGGCTGGTAGAATATCCTGTTCCCCTGCTGGGCCGCATTGACGATGCCTTCATGGACCTCCCGCCGGAAGTCATGCAGGTTTCCATGCGGGTCAATCAACGGTATTTCGCCCTGCGCACACAGGACGGCAAGGCAGCCCCTTACTTTGCCTTCGTGGCTAACCAGACCTTCAGCGATGGGGGGTCACTCTGCATCGCCGGGAATGAGCGGGTACTGCGTGCCCGTTTCGCCGATGCCCGCCATTTCTGGGACCTCGACCGCAAGACAAAACTGGCCGACCGTGTCGCCGCGCTGAAACTCGTTACCTTCCATGCTAAATTAGGCACGCAAGAAGCTCGAGCACAGCGCATCAGCACTCTGGCAGGCATCATCGCCAAGGCTATGGGGCTGGATGACACGCAGGTAAAAAATGCCGAACGGGCCGGACTGCTTGCCAAGGCTGACCTAACAACCGGCATGGTTGGTGAGTTCCCCGAACTTCAGGGCGTGATGGGCGGATACTACGCCGCCCATGATGGCGAAGCCCCAGAAGTAGCACAGGCTGTTGCCGAGCATTATATGCCCCGTGGCCTACAGGATGGCACAGCCAGTGCCCCCGTCTCCATCGCCGTTGCCCTAGCGGACCGGCTGGACATGCTGGCTGGGTTCTTTGCCATTGGCGAAACACCCACCGGCTCTGGCGACCCATACGGCCTGCGCCGTGCTGCCCTTGGGGTAATCCGCACCATCCGGGATAATGGCCTGCGCATCGACCTCGGCAGCCTACTTTCCAAAGCGGCGGAAGCCTACGCTGGGAAAGACGGCAAAGACTCCGCTCTGGATGAGCTAGAGCCCTTCTTTACGGATAGGCTCCGGGTCCAGCTCCGCAATGAAGGCCGCCGTCATGACGTGCTGGATGCCACCCTAGCCGTCACGCAAGTGCAGGAAGATAAGAGCCTCTTCACCGACCATCTAGATGGCGACCTTGTCCGCCTGCTCAGCCGTGTGGAAGCACTCTCTGACATGATGGGTACGGAAGATGGCCAAAATCTTCTAGCAGCCTACCGGCGTGCCACGAACATCCTACGCATCGAAGAGAAAAAGGACGGGCCACACCATCAGGCACCTGAAGCGGCCCTCTATGTACAGGATGAGGAGCGTGAGCTGGATGCAGCCCTAAACGATGCTGGACCGAAGATCACAGCCAGTCTGGCCGATGATGACTTCACCAGTGCTATGCAGCATCTTGCAGTCCTGCGCCCGATCATGGACCGCTTCTTCGAGGCTGTGACTGTCAACGCTGATGATGCAGGCCAGCGGCTCAACCGCCTACGTCTGCTTTCGGCCTTCAGCCGCAGTGGCCAGCTAATCGCTGATTTTGGCCGCATCGAAGGCTAATCATCACCATCATAAACAAACTATAAGAAAGGCCGGTGGGATATTCTCTCACCGGCCTTTTCCATATCCTTCCTCAGGAGGAAGGGCTATCTGTCAGAAAAATTTTGGCACCGAAGGCGATAAATACCAATCCCGTTAGGCGATCCAGACGGCGTACCACGACGGGACGGTTAAAAAACTGTGCCAACGGGACCGTCAGAGCCACCAGCAGCCCCAACCATATGAAGGTCAATACAACCTGGATCACCACTTGCACCAGCGTAAACGCCACCACATCCGTGGCAGGCGGAATAAACTGCGGGAAAAAGGTGATAACAAAAATGCCTGCCTTGGGGTTGAGAAGGTCCGTCAACATTCCACGGCGGAACCCCGGCCAGAAGGCATTGCGATGCTCCACCTGCCGGGCCTGTTCCGGCCCCGCCTCCGTTGTCAGTGCCATGCGGGGCCGCAGAAGCTGATTGGCACCAATCCAGACCAGATAAACTGCACCAACACATTTCACGATAAAAAACGCTGTAGAAGACGCCGCCAGAAGAGCCGTTAGCCCAAACGCCGCTGCCAGCCCCCAGAGGCTCAGCCCCACGGCGATGCCAAAAATAGCCCCGACCCCGGCACGCCGCCCATCGGAGGCAGCCGTCCGCAAGACCATGACGGAATCCAGCCCCGGCGTAATGGTGAAGATCGCCGCTGCGGTGGTGAAGGCCAGCAGGGGAAGAAACCACTGATGCATAAAAACAGACACCTGAAATAAAACCGGCCACGACACTCCGTTGTAGCCCGATGTCTCCCAGATGGGGTCTCGACCCTACGGTTCCAATAGATCAGTCAGGGTCATCCCGATGCACCCAGCTGGAGAGTAGCAGACCAAAGCCGAACATCATGGTCAACATGGCTGATCCCCCGTAAGAGATCAATGGCAAGGGCACACCTCCAACCGGAATAACCCCCATAACCATGGAGAGATTGACCACGCAGTAGAGGAAAAAATCCATCGCAATGCCCAGCCCAACCAACCGACCAAAACGGTTCCGGCAGCGCAAGGCAATCAGCATGCTACTAAGTGTGATCAAAAAGAGAAGCCCGATAACAACTGCCCCGCCTACATAACCCCATTCCTCCCCAATCATGGTGAAGATGAAGTCGGTCTGCTTCTCCGGCA
Organism: Bombella intestini; assembly: GCF_002003665.1. Classification (GTDB taxonomy): domain Bacteria; phylum Pseudomonadota; class Alphaproteobacteria; order Acetobacterales; family Acetobacteraceae; genus Bombella; species Bombella intestini. The sequence continues at coordinate 298,276 of NZ_JATM01000003.1, read as the reverse complement.
GGAAGCTCAGCTGCCCCTGTGTACCATGAAGATAGCCCTGCCCCCAGCGGCCCCCCGCCCCCAAAGCGATACGGGATTGGAGAATATTATAGCCTGCCCCTAGTGGGTCCCGCTCCGGATGGAGGAAGGTATCAATTCTAGCCTTCTGATAATCGTGGAGGTGATTATAAATGAACGGCCCAAGAAACGGCAGCGGCGACACCAGAATGATGATCTGCCACCAACGCATCCCAGCGGCAAAGAACAATGAGGCCCCAATCACGCCGACAATGGTTGCCGTCCCCAGATTAGGTTCCTTCAGCACCAGAACCACTGGCAGAAGCGTCAGAAGGGCCGGGATAATGAGCCGTAGCGGATTGCCCATACGCTCCCGCCCTATGCGGTAGAACCATGTCGAAAGCATGAGAACCAGCGCAATTTTGGCGAACTCGGAAGGTTGAAACTGGAAACCACCTAGATTGATCCAGCGTTCCGCCCCTTTACCCACATGCCCCATCTTCAGCACCAGTGCCAGAAGCAGGATGGACAGGCCATAAATAGGCACAGAGAGCATCCGCAACACCCGGGGGCTTGCCAAGGCCACACCCAGCATCATGAGCAGCCCGAAGCAGAAACGGATAAGCTGGGGCTGGGCGAAGGATTCTGCTCGCCCCCCACCGGCGGAATAAAGGGCAACATAACCAACACCTGCCAGACAACAAACCAGCAGTACAAAAAACCAGTTGATCTGCCAAAGCCGGGAGAACATGCGCAGATTGGGTTCCGCCCGCAACAGACGGCGAGCAGTACGGGGAACTGTAAAGTCCTTCAGCGACATGCCATCCCTTTTGCCTCAGTCATCCAAGCCGTCAGCCCGTGCAACAACCCCTCTGGAAAGAGATGTCCGGCTGGCTGGGTCCCTGATGAGAGTATCCGTCATGATCTGCGCTGCAAGCGGTGCCGCTTCCGTTGCGCCAGCATTACCATGTTCCACCACAACAGACACAGCATAACGAGGATTATCGTATGGGGCGAAGCAGATAAACAAAGCATGAGGGCGATACTGCCACGGTAGGTTCATAGAATTAAAATGCCCACTCTCACGCAAAGCCCGCGGGACATTCCGCACCTGTGCCGAGCCGGTCTTACCCGCCATCTGCACACCCGGTAAATTCAACCGCGCCGCTGGTGCTGTGCCCTGTGGCTCATTCACCACGGCAAACATCCCCCCCCGGGCCGCTGCCAAGGCCTCCCGTGCGAAAGGCAGAGGCTCAGGGGTCGGCACAATCTCCCGCCCGCTTACAGATCGTAAGAGATGCGGCTGAACAATACGCCCTGTCGCCAGACGGGACACATAAGTGGCCAGTGCCAGCGGTGTCGTCTGCACTAACCCCTGCCCAATACCGGCATTGACCGTATCCCCACCATTCCAGTGATGCCCATGACGGCGGCGCATCTCTGGCGTGGGGACGGACCCTGACCGCACATGAGGCAACTCTATCGGCAGTGCCCCATCCAGCCCCAGAATGGCCGCTGCCTCATGTATGGACTCCATGCCACAACGGCGGGCCACCTGATAGAAATAGACATCGCAAGAATACTTCAATGCCTGATGGAGGTTAATCGACCCATGCCCATAGCGGCTCCAACAATGGAACCGCACGCCGCCCATATCGTAATAACCGGGACAAGAGAAACGGTCTGACGGGGTAATCGCATGAGCCCTCAACGCCGCCAGCGCCACAGCAGGCTTAAAAGTGGACCCCGGCGGATACAAACCAGAGACGGCCTTATCCACCAACGGCGTGCGCTGATCGGTAAGCAGGCTGTTCCACTGTGTCCGGCTGATACCACCATCAAACAGAGTTGGATCAAAAGAGGGTGTGCTAACTAGCCCCATTACCTCGCCATTGCGGCAATCCATCACCACAGCACTGGCTACACGCTCGCCTATACGATCCTTAATGCGTGTCTGGAGGACTGTATCCAGTGTCAGCTCCAGCCGGGAACCTGGCTGACCCTCCACACGTTCCAGCTCTCCCATGACACGGCCATGGGCATTCACCTCCATCTCCACCGTACCGGGCTGGCCACGGAGATGGCTTTCCTGCGTCTGCTCCAGCCCAGCACGCCCGACCTTCATACCCGGCAGGGCCATAATACCATCCCGCTGAACATCCGCCTCATTGGGTGGGGCCACATAACCAATGATATGAGAGAGCAGCTCCTTGAGCGGATACTCTCGTGTCGTCCCCACATCAATCAGAACACCGGGCAATGTTGGAGCATTCAGCCCCAGACGGGCCACGTCATCCCAAGACAGGAACTCCTTGAGGGTCAGCGGAACATAACGGCGAATATGTTTACGGTCGTGTTCGATACGGGCTCGGTCACGCTCATCAAGCGGAACAATCGTGGCGAAACGGTCCACCACGGCCTGAAGGTCCGTTGTTTCTTCCGTCATGACCAGTGCCCGCCAGTTGGGACGATTCCCGGCCAAAAGAACACCACACCGATCGTAAATCTCACCACGGGCGGGAGCGATCTGACGGCGGCTTGTCCGATTACGGCGGGCCTGTTCCTTCAGTTCATCCCCGTGGACGACCTGCATCTCATACAGGTGATGAGCCAGCGTCCCCATGACACCTGTCTGCACCGCCAAAAGCAGCAGGGCTCGGCGTGTGAACATACCCCCACCGACAGCCTGCTCCTCTGAGAAAGACAGGTCAGCGGCTGGACCACTTCGTTTCCGAAATGGCGGACGGGTTTCATCACGCCGGAAGAACATTGCTCAATATACACTTAAAGAAAGATTAAAAAAAGGAAAACTCAAGGCTTCCATGTTTCAGATAGCCATAGTCTATTATAATCTATCGTGTTTTTCCATAACAGAAAGCCCCCACAAATACAGAACATGCAGGAAAGGATAGCTCCCCACAGCAAGAGATTCCTGAAAAACAATGGGATAAACTGACAAAGCTCCCCGCACCCGGATGACCATCAGCACCCAGTCCGTCATAGCTTCTCCCAGAACGATCAACCCGTACAAAATCCATGACAACAGGAATCCACGACGGGAAAGACCGACACGGCAACCATGAGCCACGCCATAAGCCACCAGCATCCAAAAAAGAAGCACACCCGGGGGATTGGCACTGAACAGCTCGATCACCAACCCGCTACAGAACAGGCCAAACAGCGGCATGAAGGCAGGACGGTATAACGCCCAGAACCAGACCGTACCTAATGTTAGTGCCGTCTGAAGTTCAGTTTGCCCCAGAATACCGAATGGAGCAGACAGCACAAAAGCTAGAAACACCATGATGATACAGGGCGACAACTTGCGCCGTACCCGAACCATCAGCTTGCGCTGCCGCACACCTTCTAGTGCCTCATGGTCCAGCCGCCCTTGCTCCAACCGTAATGCCATAATCTTGCACCCGTTGCTATCTTCCCGGCCCCATGCCCCCTCGGGAATAATGTGCTTACCCATAGAAAGCAAACATTCCAAGAAGCAGAACACATCTTTAGGGCTATTTCCGGTCCAGGGTCAGAACCATGTCCGAAATATACCATCGAGAGGCCTGTATAGACCATCAATGACAACAGACGGTTTAACCAACGGCGTATAATGATGTGCCTTGCACGGAAAAAGGAACGTCAGCCATTCCTAAGAGACGCGAAGGGCAAAAAACGGCGTAGATTCTGCCAGTTTGAAGGGGCTTCACCATCTCGATGATCTGGTAAAAGCGGCGGTTTTTCCCGCACCCGCCCCGCACTGGGTGGGGCCTCCAGCATGAAATTACCATCGAAAACACGTATCAGCTCCAGCTTCCCAAGAGCTGCATCGGGTATGACGACCGGCTGCCCCGGTGTCAGATAATGCACCCGCCCGACAGCCACGCCCCCTGTAAGGCCTGTCTGTCCCCGTGTGACGATATGCTCACCCTCCTCTGGAGGAAGACTCTGGTTATAATACATAAGCCGGGGATAGGGTGTATTATCACCAATCATCATGGCATCCCCGCCGCTACTCTGCAATGTAACGGGAATACGGCTAGCGGCATCTTCAATCAGCAGGACACGCACAACATGCGGCCCTACCTCGCTGACACGCCCAACAAGCCCGACAGCATCCACCGCCAAACTGCCCTGCTGCACCTTATGGTCGCCCACTTCCAACAGGACCGCCCGCAAATAAGGGCCGCTCTCATCCCGAACAACCCACCCACTGACATAGTCCTTGGAATCTTCCGTTCCCCAATGGAGGGCCGCCTTCAGGCGGGCATTCTCCTGCCGGAGAGTCTGAGCCTCGCCATACCAATAAGCGAGCTGGCGGTTCTCCTGCCTTAGGCGGGCATTAGACGCCAAAAGATCGCCCACGCCCTGTAGCGTTAGCTGCCATTTATGAAACTGCCGTTGTGGAAAGAGAAGAGCTTGATAGGTAGGCCCCACACTCTGTACCGCCGCCATACGCAGCTGTATGGCCTTACCCGGCCATATCTGTCCGGCCAGCACAATCCCCACCGCCAGAAAGACCATGACCGGCAGAACCAGCCCGGCCAGAAGCTGGCGTGTGTGAATGGAGACCATAAGCCCGCCTCCCCCCTCCGTTCAGCCCTGAGACCAGAGCCTTGTTGACAGAAAAGGATTAGTACATGCTGCTCAGAACACTGCGAAGCTGCTGCATATGCTCCAGAGTGCGCCCCGTCCCCACGGCTACGCAGGACAGCGCATTCTCGGCAACAACAACCGGCAGACCTGTGGCATTCCGCAGCACGTCATCCAAACGCCGCAGCAGCGCACCACCACCAGAAAGGACAATGCCCTTCTCCACAATATCAGCAGCTAGCTCCGGTGGCGTATGTTCCAGAACGGTTGCCACAGCATCAATGATATGGCCTACCGGCTCCTGAAGAGCCTCCGCAATCTGCGCCTCACTAACGGTGATCTCACGAGGGACACCATTCAGCAGGTCACGCCCCTTGAGCGGCATGGTCCGTTCTTCGGTCTGCGTATTGGGGTCGAACGTAGCGGCACCAAGATCAATCTTAATCCGCTCGGCAGAACTTTCCCCGATCATGAGATTATAGTTGCGGCGGATATAGGCCATAATAGCCTCGTCCATCTGGTCGCCACCAACCCGAACGGAACGGGCATAGACGATACCCCCGAGAGAAATCACAGCAACCTCGGTTGTACCACCCCCGATGTCCACAATCATGCTGCCGGATGGCTCTGTCACGGCCAAGCCTGCCCCGATAGCAGCCGCCATGGGCTCCTCAATCAGATACACCTTCCGAGCCCCGGCGCTCTCTGCACTTTCCTGAATAGCCCGGCGCTCCACAGCAGTGGAACCAGACGGAACGCAGATGACAATTTGTGAGCTAAAAAAGGACCGGCGATTATGAACTTTGCGGATGAAATGCTTGATCATTTCCTCCGCACTCTCAAAGTCGGCGATAACGCCGTCCCGCAATGGGCGGATGGCCTGAATATTTCCCGGTGTACGGCCAACCATCAGTTTGGCCTCATTCCCCACTGCCAGAACCTGTCTGCGCCCGCGCACTTCTGTTACAGCGACAACGGAAGGCTCACTCAGCACCACACCACGACCCTTGACATAAACAAGGGTGTTAGCAGTGCCAAGATCGATCGCCATATCAGCGGAAATGAGCCCCAACAGACGAGAGAACATTCAAAACTCCTGGCCGGATAGCCCCGTGCTCACGGGGAGTGGAAATAATCAAGAACACCATCCACAGCATTCGCCGCAAATTATAGAGCCCCACAACAGTTCAGCAAGGCCATATTCCCACCCTGGGCAATATTTTTTCGCAGAAAACTCCGCTTTAATTACCGTACAGTAACATTCAGCCTCTTACTGTAACAGAGTCTGAACCGGTGACTGACACAGACGCACCCATCAAGCCACCGGCTATCTTTTTATTCTTCAGACAGACAGTTCTTCTGGCTCACCACGTGTACGCTTTACCAGCAACTTGTTCAGTGCATGAATATAGGCCCGGGCAGCTGATACAACCGTATCAGCATCACTTCCCTGCCCATCCACCAAGCGGCCACCCTCCTGAAGACGGACCGTCGTGCGGGCTTGAGCATCAGTCCCTTCTGTAACATTGGCCACAGAGAACAATGCCAACGTTGCCTCATGCGGGAATGCTTCCCCAATAGCCCGGAAAACAGCATCCACAGGTCCATTACCCGTAGAAGACACATGGCGGGCCTCACCATCAACCTCGACATCCAGCACTACCTGAGCAGCGTGCTGCGTGCCGCCCTGCAACTCCAGAGAGGTCAGACGGACGCGCTCATGGTCACGGCTTTCATCATCGACCAGTGCCCGCACATCATCATCGAAGACAATCTTCTTATGGTCTGCCAGTGTTTTGAAACGCTGGAAAGCAGCATTGACGGTCTCTTCTGTCAGACCCTCATACCCCAGAGCCTTCAGCTTATCCCGGAAGGCAGCACGGCCAGAATGTTTACCCAGTACCAGAGACGTGCTCGTCCAGCCCACGCTTTCCGGCGTCATGATCTCATAGGTGCCAGCATGCTTCAGGATACCATCCTGATGAATACCACTCTCATGAGCAAAAGCATTCCGTCCCACGATGGCCTTGTTCGGCTGGACGTCAAAACCCGTGATCGTAGCCAGCAGACGGGACATGCCCAGCAGGCGGGGTGTCTCGATGCCCGTTTCCATGCCATAGCGGTCATGACGGGTCCGCAGGGCCATCACGACCTCTTCCAAAGCCGCATTACCAGCACGCTCGCCAATACCGTTAATCGTACATTCGATCTGCCGGGCACCACCCTCAACCGCTGCCAGCGTATTGCCTACAGCCAGCCCCAGATCGTTATGATTATGCGTGGAGAAAATGACCTGATCCGCACCCGGTACACGCTCCTTCAGCATAGTGAAGATGCGTTCCATCTCGTCCGGTGTCGCAAAACCAACCGTATCGGGGATGTTGATGGTCGTTGCCCCATTGGCAATGGCTGTTTCCACACAGCGGCACAGGAAGTCCGGCTCCGTGCGGGAACCATCTTCGGCCGACCATTCCACGTCATCTGTATAACGACGGGATTCCTTGTTACCAAAAGCGATCAGCTCAAGCACCCGCTCCGGCTCCATCCGCAGCTTGTACTTCATATGCAGCGGAGATGTGGAGATGAAGTTATGGATACGCCCACGCCGTGCGCCCTTAATGGCCTTACCAGCGGCTTCAATATCCTTAGGGGCACTACGGGCCAAACCACAGATGACAGGGCCATCCACGTTATCGGCAATCTGCTTCACGCTCTCGAAGTCACCTTCCGAGGCTGCCGGGAAGCCTGCCTCGATGACATCCACGCCCAGAGCGGCCAGGGCATGGGCCATGCGCAGCTTTTCACCCAAATTCATGGAGAAGCCGGGGGACTGCTCACCATCACGCAGGGTCGTATCGAAAATAATGATACGATTATCGGCAATATGACCAAAGGAAGGATGCTGAAAAGACATGAATACGCCCTACTCTAAAAATCTACGAAAGGTCCAAAAAGGGAGGTTTTACCCCTGAACGCAGCAAAGCACCTGCTCGCCCGTATGGCGTTCAGGGGTTCATAAGTCGTAGAAGGAGGGCGCTAAAAAATGTCATTGCCCGGGCAGGGTAGCGGGCAATGACAAATGATGCAAGCGACTACCAGACTTTTTTTACAGTATCCCCCTCCGCTGCCGTAGGAAGTAGCCGTCAATGGCCTGCTTCATGGCCTGCGTGATCTGCGTTCTATGAGCAGCTCGCCGTAGGGCCTGTTCATCCAGATGATTGGACATGAAGCCCATTTCCACCAGAACAGAGGGAATATCACCTGACTTCAACACTCTGAAGGCGGCATGTCGGGAGGGATGATGCAGAAGCTGGATACGATTCTGGAATGAACGGATCACACTAGCCGCCATATGGGCCGACCCCCGACGTGTTTCCTCATGCACGAGGCTGTTGAGGATTTCCTCCACATCCGGCGGTACACCAGCCACACCCGGCCCGGCAAAACGATCCGCACTGTTCTCCGTCTCTGCCAGCATGGCCGTCTGCCTATCCGAGGCATTGCCGGAAAGCGTATAAACACTGGCCCCACGAATATCAGATTGATGCAGTGCATCCGCATGCATGGAAATGAATAAATCTGCCTTATGACGATGGGCTAGCTCCACCCGCCCCGCCAACGGAATAAAACGGTCATCTTTCCGGCTCAGCACGACATCATATTTACCAGAAGCCATGAGAAGATTGTGCAGCTCTGTCGCAGCCGCCACGGCAATATGTTTCTCATACGTTCCAGAAACACCAATGGCCCCGGGGTCTTTTCCACCGTGGCCGGGGTCGAGCATGATAACGGGTTTAGGTGGCGGAACCCTACGGAGCACGGCAGGAGCCTGCCCGGCATGTAGTCCCGCCCTCTTTAAATGAAGGGAAGCTCCATGGACCACACCATGACGCGCAGCCAAAGCACCCCCTCCACCAGCTAACAACACCCCACTGGCCGCCCCGCCCAACAGATGGCGGCGTGTCAGCTTTGCCATGGCGATCCTCCTCTGCGTTCGGTCCACGACACCACCTTATCTTCAAACACGGCTCCCCAGCCTCTTCCATTCCATTAAGCGATCCCTCCTAGCACGGGAACCGCCTTCCCATTTTCTTTGATTAACACCTCGCTACAGAACCTCACATAAACAGGGAAAAATGGCTTTATTCCGCCCGTTCCACTGCCCATCAACTACCCACTTGCCATCAGCCCTGATTTAGGCCATTGTCACCGAGCAGAAGCCCGGAGCTCCAATGCACTCCCGCCCTTAAAAATGGGCTGGCAGGACCGCATCAGGCAGGGCCCGCAATGCAGTACCTTCTCCGCGCCGTTTGGTGCAGATAGCCCGGGACAATTGTTCCCGGTGTGCTCACACCCTGGCAGGAAGGCTGCATCCGAACCACCGGCATCCCACCTGGATGGCATCGCCATCCCCTAGGCGGGCTGCATCAATTCCCGATGGCAGGACCTGCCATCAGCGTGTTTACCAGAGGCTGCAATGCTGTTCTGTGTTATCCCATCTGGCGCCCCTAACAGGATGTGCGCCCGCAAGAAACCGGATCACCTGCCCTCTGTCGACCAAGACAATCGGCGCATACAGGGCCATGACCCATGCGCCACGGAGTCCAGTCCTTCATGACAAAGCAGATGCTCATAGACGCCACACACGCCGAAGAAACCCGCGTTGTGGTCATGAACGGCAAGCGCATTGAAGATTATGATGTCGAGACATCAGCGCGCCGTCAGCTTAAAGGCAATATTTACCTCGCCAAGGTCATCCGTGTAGAACCGAGCCTTCAGGCTGCCTTCGTAGATTACGGCGGCAATCGCCACGGTTTTCTGGCCTTCAGCGAAATCCACCCCGATTATTTCCAAATCCCCGTCGCCGACCGGGAAAAACTTCTTGCCCTTCAGGAAGAAGAATATGCTGCTGAGCAGCGCAACCGGGACAACGATACCGATGATGAGGAGCTAGACGAAGACGCTCTCTCCGACACGGATGAACCCGGCCCGGAAATTGTCAGCGGTGAACATGATACCGGTGACGAACAAAGTGCCAGCCGTCGCATGGCGCGGTTCCTGCGTAATTATCGCATTCAGGAAGTCATCCGCCGCCGGCAGGTCATCCTTGTGCAGGTCGTCAAGGAAGAGCGTGGGAACAAAGGCGCTGCTCTGACAACCTACCTCTCCCTCGCTGGTCGCTATGGCGTGCTGATGCCCAACGCTCTGCGTGGTGGTGGGGTTTCCCGCAAGATCACCTCCGAGACCGACCGCCGCCGCCTGCGGGACATCGTTAGCAAGCTAGACCTGCCCCGGACAATGGCCATGATCATCCGCACAGCGGGTGCTGGCCGCCCGGAAGCGGAGATCACCAAAGATTGCGACTATCTCCTCCAGCTCTGGGACAATATCCGCACCCATGCGCTTTCCTCCATCGCTCCAGCGTTGATCTATGAGGAAGCAAGCCTGATCAAGCGGGCTATCCGGGACCTCTTCACACGGGACATCGAGACTGTTCTGGTGGATGGAGAAGAGGCGTGGAAGAATACGAAAGAATTCGCCCGCCTGCTGATGCCTCACAATGCCAGCCGCATCCGCATGTGGCAGAATAGAGGGCAGAATCTTTTCTCCCACTATCAGGTGGAAAGCCATCTGGAAGCCATGTTCTCCCCAACGGTCAAGCTGGAGTCCGGTGGCTATATCGTCATCAACCAGACTGAAGCTCTCGTTGCAATTGACGTTAACTCCGGCAAGTCTACCTCTCAGCGCAATATTGAGGAAACGGCCCTCCGTACCAATCTGGAAGCCGCCGAGGAAGTTGCTCGCCAGTTGCGTCTGCGTGACTTGGCTGGGCTAATCGTGATCGACTTCATCGACATGGAGAGCCGCCGCCACAACAGTCAGGTGGAAAAGCGTCTCAAAGATGCGCTCCGGATGGACCGTGCCCGCATCCAGCTAGGCCGCATTTCCCATTTCGGGCTGCTCGAAATGTCCCGCCAGCGTTTGCGCCCCTCCATTGCAGAAAGCATGCTCAGCCCCTGCCCGCACTGTCAGGGAACAGGGTTCATCCGTGGTGTGGAGAGCATGGCCCTGCAAGTTCTCCGTAGTGTCGAGGATGAAGCTAGCCGCCGCCATTCGTCCGATATCATCGTACATGTCAGCCCCAGCATCGTCCTTTACATGCTCAACAGCAAACGGGCGGCCATCAGCCAGCTTGAGCAGCGGCATAACATGACCATTCGCTTCGAAAATGACGAAAGCCTGCCGGAAGGTGAGCTGCGTATCGAACGGCTGGCATCACGGCAGAAGCCCTCTCGTGAGGAAAACCCTGTCACCACGGTTCGCACAATCGACATCACAGAAGGGTCCGCTCCTGCCGCCACGCCGGAAACCAGCCCCAAAGCCGATGCCGAGCATGTTCAGGAAAAGCAAGAAAGCAGCAGCGAAGGAGAACCCCGCCGCCGCCGCCGCCGCCGTCGTGGTGGCCGGCGTAACGAGCAGGATAGTCAGGACATTCAGGCCGAAACCGCTCCCCAAAAGGATGTGGCTCCAGCAGAGGCTGAAACTGCCAATACCAGCAAAGCCACTTCTGAAGATGATGGACAGGCTCTCATGCCCGGTCGTCGTCGTACCAGAACACGGCGTGTTACAACCTCTTCCCAGTCTGCCAATCAACCTGCACCAGCAGCACATCGGGATGAGGAAGAGCAGAAAGCTCGCCGCCGTGAGCGTCCAGCTCGGCGTCGTCCAGCTCGCCAGCAGGAAGAACGGGATACTGTGCAGGACTCTGCAATCTATCAGGGGCCAACACCGGCCAACCCGTTCCAGGGAGCAGGTATTGATATTTTCGACATGATGGAACAGCAGGAAAGCCTCAGGGCTGCCCAGTCCCATGATGACGAGATCACCGTTGCGGATGAACCAACGCCTCCCCACCATCGCCAGAAACCGGCTCGCCCGGCAGCAGAGGCCGTGAGTGTGGAAGGCCACGGGGACACTGAAGACGAGAAACCCGCTCGCCGCTCACGCACCCGTCGGCGTCCAGCAACACGCAGCCGCATTGTTGTTGATCAGGCTCAGGATGAAGACGACAATCAAGTTGTCAAAATCCCCTCCCGTCCGGTTGACCCTGCTGAGGTTGAGGAAGAAACGGCCCGCCGTCAGGCTCGCCGTCCCCGCCCTCGCCGCCGCCCGGCACGCAACGAAGCAACAGAGACTGTTGCTGACACGCAAGCCGTGGAGGCAGCTCCCGCACCGGTTACGGCCGTAGAGACTGAGGCTGTGCCAGAAGCAACGACGGAGGAAAAACCCGCCCGTCGTCGGCGTCCTGCACGGCGCAAGAAGGCTGAACCTGCGGAAGAAGCTCCCTCTGCCCCCAAGGTAGAAGAAGCCGCCCCAGCTGAAAATGCTGTAGCGCCACAGCCAGTCAACATTGATGAGACAAAACCCAAAAAACGGCGTGTGGGCTGGTGGCGGCGTTAAAAGCCACCACCACCGTAACAGGCTCTAAAAAAAGGGCGGCCAGATTACACTCTGATCGCCCTTTTCTTTATCTGGTCCTAACTAAAGACCTTAACGGCACACGCTGTTATTGCCATCCTGTGCGATGAATGTGCCTGTCAAAGGCTGGAAACAGGCATTACGGGCGCAGCTATTTCCAACTGTCAGGCTGCGGCTATACACACCTGCACCCGTTCTAGCCTGTTCATGTAGGGCCGTACCGCACAGCGGCGTATTAACCGGGGCAGACGGAAGGTTCGTTTTCGTCCGATCGGAAGAAGCAACATCTCCCCCACTACCAGAAGGAGCCCCCGCAAAGCTCTGAATCGCTGGATGCTGTGCCGCTGCGTCCTGCCGTGTAGGTGGCGTACTGGCACAACCCGCCAGTATACCTCCCATCACAAACATTAGGCCGCACCCCCGTATTGCCATAACGACCTTATGCATCATATCCCTCTCATCACCCTGACCTTGTTACTGCCCTTCACACAAATAAATGCAGCAACACTTATAAGCTAAACTCGCCTTGCTGAGCCTGCTGACCAACCCTCTCGGGGTCCAACTGGGCCTCTCGGACACCATCTGCAAAAGAAAGCCGGACCCGGCTCCGTTCCGGCACAGCCTTGGAAGAAGTGACCGCACGGCCCGCTTCATCCTGCACCAAAACATAGCCACGTTCCAGAATGGCCCGAGGGGATACTGCCTTCAGATGACGAGCAACCCCTTCCAACTGTGTTCTTTGAAGATTCATCTGGGACTGCACAGTCTCTACCCGTAGCGGAGAGCGCAAAAGATGCATATGGCACCCCTGTATGTATCTCTCCCATCCAGACTTCAGCCGCCCTGCCTGCGTTTCCACAAGGCTGCGCCGCTGCCCCAATACAGTTTCCACAGCTGGCAGATGATAGGCAGACTGCCCCAACCGAGCACGAGCCCGCATTACAAAACCCGGTAAGGCTAATTCCAACCTCTGGGCACGGTCATCCAGCCGCATCCGGGCTGTATCCAACAGCCCCGGCAGGTCTGGCATCCGGGCGGCCACAGCCTGCAATCGCAGCCCCTGACGCTGTAATATCCCCGCCATCCCCCCGGAAAGTCGGGCTGTCCGATGGGTAAGGTCCGCCAACAATTCCGACCGAAGGGGCACAGCCATTTCAGCTGCAGCCGTGGGTGTCGGGGCCCGCTGATCGGCGGCATAATCAACAAGGGTCGTATCCGTCTCATGCCCCACAGCAGAAATGACTGGCAGCGGGCAGGCAGCAACGGCCCGCACCACAGCTTCGTCATTAAAAGCCATGAGGTCTTCCAACGAGCCCCCACCACGAGCCACAATCAGCACATCCGGCGGGGTGGGCAAAGCGCTCATAGCCTGCACAGCATGGACAATTTGGCGTGCGGCCCCTTCCCCCTGCACAGCCACAGGCCAGAGCACAATATCCCGTGGGAAGCGGCGGGAAATGGTCGTGCAGATATCATGCAGCACGGCCCCGGATCGGGATGTCACAACCCCCACGCAACGGGGCAGGAAGGGAATAGGTTTCTTACGGTCTGACTGGAAGAGCCCTTCATCCCGCAACCGGATACGCAGAGCCTCAATCCGGGCGAGAAGAGCCCCCTCGCCAGCAAACTCCATCCTGTCGATGATGAGCTGGTAGTTCGAGCGTTCACCGTAAGAGGAAATCTTCCCCGTAGCGATAACCTCCGTACCATTCTCCGGCACCATACCCAGCCGAGAGACATTACCCCGCCAGATAACACCAGAAATTTTCCCACCTTCATCCTTGAGGGAGAGATAAACATGGCCAGAAGCGTAACGCTTCATTTCCGTGATCTCACCACGGACACGCACACGCCCGAACGTCCCCTCCAGCACACGTTTGATCGCCGAGGAAATCGACCCGACAGAATATTCCGGTATGTTGCTGCTCCCCGAACCCGTGCCGCTCTGCGGCCCGGTGGGAGAAAGAAGGCTCTCTCGTTCCATAATATGGCCATTCTATGCTAAATGAGGGACAACGTGAAAGCGGCTATCTTCACCGCACGACATAATAAAGGGAAACAGAATGCGCGTACTTCTGGTCGGTTCAGGTGGACGGGAACATGCCCTCGCCACAGCCATTGCCCGGTCCCCTCTACTGGACACACTCTTTGCCGCTCCCGGCAATCCCGGCATGGCGGACTGCGCCCGCTGCGTTTCCATCGCTGCCGATGACATCCCCGGCCTGGTCGAGTTTGCCAAAAAAGAAAAGATCGACCTTGTTGTACCGGGGCCGGAAGTCTCCCTTGTAGCGGGCCTGACCGACGCCTGCCAGCAGGCGGGCATCGCCTGTGCTGGCCCCTCCAAAGCAGCCGCTGCGCTGGAGGGTAGTAAAGCCTTCACCAAAGAAGTCGCCGATGCAGCTGGTATCCCTACCGCTCGCTGGCAGCGTTTCGATACCAATAGCAGCACAGACGCCGCTAAGGCTTATGTGCGTGAACAGGGTGCCCCTATCGTCATCAAAGCGGATGGTCTGGCTGCCGGTAAAGGCGTGGTCGTCGCCCAAAGCGTAGATGAAGCACTGGATGCCATCGACCGCCTTGGCCTGCCGTTGGTTATTGAGGAATGTCTCGTCGGACGGGAAGTGTCCCTCTTCGCCTTCTGCGCCGATGACAAAGCCAGCCTGATTGGAGCTGCACGAGACCATAAGCGGGTCGGCGATGGGGATACTGGGCCGAACACAGGCGGCATGGGGGCTATCTGCCCGCCACCGGATTTTGACCGTACAGCACAGGAAGCCGCACTGGACCTCACTGTCCGCCCGATGCTGGCAGAAATGGTACGCCGTGGTACGCCCTTCCGTGGCGTGATCTTCGCTGGCCTGATGCTGACGGAAGAAGGCCCGAAGCTCATCGAATACAACGTGCGCTTTGGTGACCCGGAAGCTCAGGCCCTGCTCATCCGTCTGGAAAGCGACCTTCTTCCAGCCCTTAAGGCTCTGGCAGAAGGCACACTGTCTGAAGACAGTATCCGCTTTTCGGACAAACCATCCATTTCTCTGGTGCTGGCTGCCAAAGGTTATCCGGATGCGCCCATCAAGGGGGGGGTCATTTCCGGACTGGACCGGACGGAACAGCTTCCCGGCGTGTCCGTCTTCCATGCAGGAACAAAACTGGATGGCGACAAGCTGCTGGCCAATGGTGGGCGTGTTCTGACCATCTGCGCCACAGGCCCCACGGCAGCCAAGGCCCGCTCCCGTGCTTATGAGGCAGCAGCAACCATCCAATGGGATGACAAGATGCTCCGTAGCGACATCGGACTGTAAGACTTTCCCCATGTGCTACAAAACAGGCCCGGCTCATTTCCATGGGCCGGGCATGTTTTACATTGATAATCCAGCCTGTTCAGCTCTCTGTATCGGATAACAGAGCGGGTAACTCCCATAGGCTATCCAGCTGGTAATTTGGCTTCAAAGCCTTACAAACCTCTGCCACACCGTGCCCGTAGCTAGCCCAGCAGACATCCATGCCGAGGTTCTGAGCAAAATTAATATCCGCTGTTGTATCGCCCACCATGAGGAACTGTTCTGCTTTCCAACCCGGTAAGAAATGGGCCAGACGCTGGGTGAACACTTCTTTCTCCGGCTTGCGGGGCAGCCCTTCTTCGGCACCAATGGCAGCCTCGAAGAAGTCTTCCAACTGGAACCGGGCAAGGCTGTGCCGCAGAGTAGGCCCGTGCTTATTGCTCACAGCGACCAGCCGGTAACCTCGCCCCTGTAAAATCTGTAGCACCTCATGAACGCCATCATACAGGTAGGTTTCTTCCTCATCCGCTTGGGTGTAACGCTTACGATAGGCTGCAACGTAACGCTGTGCCTCCTCCATCGAGGCACCTTCATCTACGATGCTCTGGTAAAAACCCTGTAGCGCATCTCCCTTACCCAAACGCTCCTGCAAATAGGAACGGGGCGGAGGCGTGCGGTCAATATCCTCGAAAGCCTCCTCCAGACTCCGCAGGATGGCAGGGCGTGTCTCAGCCAGCGTACCATCATAATCCAGCAGAAGAATGGGATAGCGTAACATGGGCTGTTCCTTACTCTCTATTCTGGCCAGACCGGGCCATGAGCTGCTCCAGCCCTGCTGTCAGGACTGTGGTGTCATCCGTCACTGGAATCATGCCAGCATAATGACCTTCCGGTGACATGACCACGAAAGATGGGGCAGGCTGATAATATGTCTGCCCCGGCTCCAGCGCATAGGGAGCATGGAACAGGCGTGTCATGGCCTGTGTCATGTTCGGGGTCGCAAAAACCGGGAAGATGTGCGGGGCTACACCCATCACATAATCTTTCAGCGTGTCGGGGTCTTCCGCTCTGGCATCCAGCGAAACGACCAATGGCAGAGTCTTCCGGCCTTTTTGCTTCATCGTGACGAGTGTCTGGTCCAGAGCCTTAAGCGGCGGCTGGCAACGCTCAGGCGGGCAACGTGGGTCCACAAACCAAACAACTGTCCATGATCCTTGGAAATCACCCTCCGTCACCATTCCCCCGCCGAGGGAAAAGACACGGAAAGACCCGCCCACCGCATTGCCCTGCGTATGAACCCGTGCCCCTTCGTTCGTGCCAGTCGAGAGATAATATCCCCCATAACCCAGCAATCCCGCCAACAGGATCAGACCAAGAACAACCCACCCTGCACGGCGAACCTTCTTCTTGGGGTCCAGCCCGTTCTTGTCCCCAGCCTGCTGAACAGTCATGCCGTTATCTCCCCTCTTCTTTCCCACTGGCCTTAATGAGCCTCACCCCAGTTCTGGCCAAGCCCTGTCTCCACAGACAAAGCGACATCCAATGTAGCCACGGATTCCATAACCTCTTTTACAAGAGCTGCCGTCTTTTCAGCCTCATCATTCGGGACTTCAAAAAGAAGTTCATCATGCACCTGAAGCAGCATCCGTGCCTTCAATCCAGCATCGGCCAGTCTCTCTGGCAGACGGACCATCGCTTTCTTAATAATGTCCGCAGCACCGCCCTGTAGAGGGGCATTAATGGCCTGACGCTCGGCATAGGAACGCTGTGCTGCCTGACGGGCTTTGATACCCGGCACATAACAACGGCGACCGAAGGGAGTCAGCACATAGCCCTTTTCCCGAGCTTCCTCCTTCATCGTCTCCATGTAGTCCCGGATGCCGGGATAACGTTCAAAATAAGCATCAATATAGCGTTTGGCTTCGCCCTGCGGCACCTGAAGCTGCCGGGCCAGACCAAAGGCCGAAATACCGTAAATAATACCGAAATTGATGGCCTTAGCCCGCCGCCTTGTCAGTGGGTCCATCTCTTCCAGCGGGATGCCGAACACTTCGGAAGCTGTGCGTGCGTGAATGTCCTGCCCATGACGGAAAGCGTCCAAAAGCGGCTCAATCTGCGCCACATGGGCCAAAAGGCGTAACTCAATCTGGCTATAGTCGGCAGATAGAAGCTTATACCCCGGCGCTGCCACGAAGGCCTGACGGATACGGGCACCTTCCTCCGTGCGAATGGGAATATTCTGGAGGTTCGGCTCGTTGGAGGAAAGACGCCCCGTGGTCGTAGTCGTCATCTGAAAAGTCGTATGCACACGCTGGGTCTTCGGGTTCATCAGCTTAAGCAGCGCATCCGCATAAGTAGATTTCAACTTGGCCAGACGCCGCCAGTTCAGAATAGCCGTGGGAAGGTCATGCCCCTGCTCGGCAAGTTCCTCCAGAACACGGGAGTCTGTGCCCCATGCGCCCGTCTTGGTGCGTTTACCACCGGGGAGCCCCATCTCATCAAACAGAATCTCCCCTAGCTGCTTAGGCGAACCAATATTGAAGGACCGCCCAGCCCGATCGTAAATCCCCTGCTCCATCTCCGTCATACGGGTGGCGAAATCTTCCGACAAACGGCGCAGCTCATCGGCATCGACCCGCACACCCTCTTCTTCCATGCGTTCCAGAACGGCAATAAGTGGACGTTCCATTTCTTCATACAGAGCCGTAGCCTTCTGACGAGGAAGGGTTACACGCAGCACCTCCCAGAGGCGGAGCGTCACATCGGCATCTTCCGCCGCATAGGCGGTGGCCCTGTCCAGCGGCACCTGTGTGAACGGGATGCGGTTACGGCCTGTTCCCGTTACCTCATCATAAGAGATGGGCGTATGATCCAGATGCAGACGGGAGAGTTCATCCATGCCCTGACCATGCGCTCCAGCAGACTGGGCGTAGGAAAGCAGCATCGTGTCATCCAACGGGGCGATGACCTCCAAACCTGCCTGCCGCAGGATGGTGAGGTCATATTTCGCATTTTGGAAAATCTTCAACACCGTATTATCGGCCATCAGCGGGGCAAGCTGCTCCAGCGTGGCTTTTACCGCCATCTGTTCGCCGACAGGGGCTTCCAGCGTGCCTTCATGACGGAACGGCACATAACACGCCTTCCCCGGAGCTACGGCCAGAGACAAACCAACAATCTCGGCCGTGCGGGCGTTTAGGCCGGTCGTTTCCGTATCCACAGCTACCCGTCCTGCGGCACGGGCGGCGGCGATCCACTGGGCTAGCGTATCCTTATCGGTCACGGTCTCATAGGGGCCGAAGGAGGCCTCACTACGGGGAACATTCCCAACATCCTGCCCCTCTTCCGTGGCTGAAGCAGGGCTGGCGGCGGGCTTGCGCTGCGCCGGATGGCGGGCTTTGCCCCCAAAACCCATACGCTGGAGAATGGAAGAAAAGCCCATGCTCTCCAGCCAGCTCCGCAGCGTCTCGGCATCAGGTTCCCGAGGACGCAGCTCCTCCACGGGGGTAGGCACAGCCACATCATCCGCCAAAAGAACCAACTGGCGGGAAATACGGGCCCCCTCAGCATGGTCGATGAGATTTTGCCGCCTCTTGGAAGGCTTCATGCTGGGAGCCGCCTCCAGAACAGCCTCCAGCGACCCATATTCGTTGATAAGCTGTGCTGCCCCTTTGGGACCGATCCCCGGCACGCCCGGTACATTATCGGTGGAATCTCCCATGAGGGCCTGCACATCCACCACCTTATCCGGCGTCACACCAAATTTAGCTTCGACCTCGGCCAGACCGATGGGCTTTTGCTTCATCGGGTCCTTCAAGGACACACCGGGGCGAATAAGCTGCATCAGGTCTTTATCTGACGAAATGATGGTACAGCTACCACCCTGCTCTACGACCAGACGCGCATAAGTTGCCAGCAGATCATCCGCCTCCCAGCCCGGCAGCTCAATGGCCGGAATCCCGAACTGGTCCGTTGCCTGACGGATGAGGTCGAACTGGGGTCGCAGGTCTTCCGGCGGTTCGGGACGATGGGCTTTATAATCGGGGTAAATATCGTTACGGAACGTCTTACGGCCTGCATCAAAGATCACGGCCATCGGCTGGCCTTCATGCTCTCTCATGAGCTGCAAGAGCATGTTGGTGAAGCCGTAAACGGCGTTGACGGGTACACCCTCCGGATTACTCATGTGGCGAATGGCAAAGAAGGCACGGAAAATGAACCCCGAACCATCCACCAGAACCAGATGTGTGTTTTTTGACGTCACGCCGTCTTTCTCCCCTGCCCATGCTGGCAGATCAGTCTTACAGATGCTTTCTTCTCTAGCCGATTTCAGACGTTTTAAAAACGGTCCCCCGTCTGTCATAGCCGTATTTCTGCTCATGGCTTTGCTTGAGGGGTGCCAGACTCTCCCTACCCCCCAGACTTTGCCCCACCGCCCTGCCGAGGCTGCCTTCATCCCTGCTAGTACGCAGATTACTCTTTCCGATGGCAAGCAGGCTCCAGTACGGCTTTATGAACCAACGCCCCCTCTTCGAGGCGTTATTCTGGCCTTTCACGGCTTCGGGGACAGCCGAGACGCTTGGGAGGTCATAGCTCCCCCTCTAAACAGAGCGGGCTTTCTCATCGTGGCACCAGATGTACGGAGTTTTGGGGAATTCCCGGCTCATGGAAACTGGAGCTCAACAGGCCGTATGATTGCCGATGCCGTGGAGGAAGCACGCTGGTGCCAACACCGCTGGCCCGGCCAGCCCCTCTATCTGATGGGGGAAAGCATGGGCGGCGCCCTTGCCCTTCTCACCAGCACGAGCTTACCTGCCCCCCGTCCTAATGGACTGATCCTACTAGCCCCGGCCATCATGTCGATTGGTGAGCCGTGGCAGAGCCTTCTAGAGGGCTGGAATCTCATAACACCACAGGCACGGCTAACAGGTGCACATGTACCGGGACATCATGTCGCCACGGGCAATCTCACAGCCCTGCGCCGCATGTTCTTCGACCCGCTAACCCGCCACGAGACAAACGTCCACGCCCTACGAGGGCTAACGCATCTAATGGCCCGTGCATTGGAGGCCGTGCCCTCTGTACAGACACCAACCCTACTTATCTGGGGAGATCGAGACCAATTTGTCCCGGCCTCGGCCACACATCACCTTATCCAGCAATCCCCTCAGGACCTCTTCCGGTTGGACGAACTGCCCCGTGGTTATCACCTCATCACCCGTGAACCACATGACCGCCCGGCCAAAGACATCATCTCGTGGTTGGAGCAGCCGGGGCATTTTCTGCCCTCCGGCGGGGACAGTGCCGCCACTATGTGGCTCTGGCTGGAGCAGACACGCTAAACAGAATGGAAAAAAGAACAGATTAAGGGCTAGGCAAACAAGCTCCTTCCCGTTAAAAGTACCGCCAACGGGGACCCGTAGCTCAGCTGGATAGAGCGTTGCCCTCCGAAGGCAAAGGTCGCGCGTTCGAATCGCGCCGGGTCCACCATCAAAAAATCCTAAAATCGATCACAATGGGGCATATTTCAGCCCCTTGCCGTTGTCTTTCCTTCACAACTTCCATCGTGGCAACGTACCCGGTACCTGCCTCGCCTCTAGTATGAAATTAAGCCTCTGGCAGCTCGTAACGAGATGAAGGAGAGCCTAGCACTGTCTCCCTACACCTCGTAACGATGCCAACAGGTGAAGAGCTTTCACCTCACCCCAGCAGCTCCTGCCCTATGTAATGGCCATCAAGACGCCCCGGACAGGCGAAAAGGCCGCTGCCGATGTGGGTTGTGTATTGGTTCATCATGTCGAACTTAGACATGCGTTCGAATATCTTCGTAAAGGCTGTGCGAGGGTCCTGCTGATAGGCAAGAAACATCAGCCCCGCATCAAACTCATTACCCTGACGCCACGGGGGCCAGCGTTCGGCAATGTAACTTAGGCCATTATCGTAGGAATAAGACCGCCTCAGCAACTCTGCCCCACCATTCTCTTGCGGCGCAGCAAGGCGGGCGTGTGCATTTTCAGGCGTAATGGGGTTGCCGTCTTTATCCGTCTGCTTCAGCGTTAATGGTTCATATTCATGATGCCCCCCAATAGGGGCACCACTCTGCTTCTGACGCCCCATTGTCTGTTCCTGAAAACCCGTGTTCGTCCTGTCCCAATGTTCCAGAGCGATGCGAATAATGCGGGCTACAAGGTAGGTCCCACCCTGCATCCACGGTTTATCCGTAGGGGCTGCCCACAACACACGATCCGCCACAGCGGGGTTAGTAATATCAGGCTGTATGGTTCCATCCTTAAAGCCCATGAGGTTACGACCCGTCTGGTGCTTCGCAAAATCCGGGGAAAAGCCCGTTTGTGCCCAGCGCGGCGTTGCGACATTGTCCGCCAGACGGGCAAGGATGCGTATGGCATGAAAGGCCGTTTGCGGGTCTGTTGCACAGCTCTGTACGCATAGATCCCCCCCTGTATGGGCAGGAACAAGCTGATCCCCTGTAAAACGAGGCAGATCCTCCAACGGGGCTGGGCGGCAGGCCGCCAGACCATACCGATCTTTCCCGTCCTTCATGAACAATCCCGGGCCAAAACCGAAAGTAAGGGTCAGAGTGCCGGGCTCCAGCCCTTCCACATCTCCGGAATCAACAAGATGAGGGGCTGACTCATGCTTCATCAAGGCATCGGCCGCCTCTGTCCATTTCTGCATGAGGGCCGCTATGTCGGATTTCTTGTCTGTCGTAAGATCAAACGTAATGAAATACAGAAACGGTAACTGCGGCAATGTAATGCCGGGCTGATGCTGTATCCGGGCAGGCAGCGCAAAGCTGACTGTCGGTTTCATCAGCTCCAGCCCTGCCAACCCCAACGCCCCACCCAAAAGACGGCGACGGGAAAGAAAAGATGTCATGGCTCTACTCTCACGGGAGGGCAACATTGAGGGTATTCATATCGTCTTCGACATAATAGAAACCCTTATTGTCCGGCGTCATGGCTAGACCGAACAGGTCCCCATTACCGGGAGGCTGCTGTGCCTGATCATTATCAACCCACTGAGCATAGAGCTGCTTCTTCGCCACCGGGTCGATCTCAACAACCTGCCCGTTGCGCCCGTTCGCTACCAGAAGATGATGACCCGGCACCCAGATCATCGCCAATGGCCAATTAAGAAGCTGCCCTTTGGTGATGACACGCCCCACCGCATCATTCTTTCGTGTGACGGGCGTTGTCCGGTTTACAGCATCATCAATGGCGGTCACTTCTTCATCGTAACCATCCGTAACGTACAATGTGCCGTCACTATCCAAAGCAAGCCCTGTAGGCCCAAAGAGGAAGTTATCACGGTCGGCACGGCCAGCAAAACCACTTGCAATGATCGTCTGCTTATCCAGAACTGGGGGCTGCCCCTGAGGGATATGCAGATTGAAACGCAGAACAGTCGCATTATGCAAGATGGGCGGGTAGTGCGTTACAGGGTCCAAAACATAAGGGCTTGGCAGCCCTGCCGCCGCCATAGAAATAAAGAGCGTTGCCGTATCCCCATTATCTATGCTCGCAATATTCCCCCAAGGCCCTGTTATATCTGGCCCCTTCCATGCGGTAGCGAATTTTCCATTGGCATCGAAAACAAGAAGGCACCCGTCCCCCTTCGTGCCTGTTGTGCCATCCTTGCTTGGTGTACTACCTACAATAACCCAGCCAGACTTCAGAACCGTCAGTGCTGTCGTAAAGCCAATCCCTCCCGGACAGGCTGGTAGATTGGCCGGCGCACTGGCAAAAAGCCTTATATTCTTAGTAACAGGGGAGTAAGCGACAATCGTTGTCCCCGTCCCCTGTAGATTATTTACATTATTAAAGTTGGTAATAAGAACCTCATCCTTCTTCAGGCTGCCCACATCCTGCGGCACGAGATAAATAGCGTAAGGATTGAGGTCTCCATTCCCCGGACTGGTGGAGGCCAGCATGGCATGACGATGGATAGTCTCCAGAAAGCCCCTTGGTGCGGCCTCTCCTGCCTGCTCGCCATACATTAGAGCTATCGTCAAGCAGACCAGCCCCGGTAACATTCGGTAAAAAACACACTTCATGAGAGGCCTCCTACAGGGCAATGTTTGCGCGTAGACCAAGGACCGCAATGTCCTTCACGCGCCTGTCAGGATGGAGAGTGTTTGGAACACCACCTGACGGATTGAAAATGTACTGAAAGTCGGGCTGTAGCTGGAGCCAACCTGTCATCTGGCACTGATACATCAGCTCCATATAGGTTTCCCCGCTCTGGGCAGGTGTGTAGGCCCCACTATAAAAACGGGTGGCCTTGTCGAACTTGGCCAGTGCTTTACTGAAATGCGTATAGCCCATGGCAAGGCCTAACGTGTCATCTTGACGATACGGCAGCGGGTCTTTTAACGTAAACCCAAAGTTCAGACTGAAGTCATTCGGAACACGGTTAGACTGCGGCGTTCCCATTGCACGCCCGAAAACATTAAATGTCCGGTTAGGGTCATAATGGCTATGCCACAGCATTTGATCCACAACCGCATATAAGCTGAAAGCACCACGATGCTGACGAGGCACCCCGCTACTCGCCGGAGAAGCAAGTGGAATATGGGTATTATCCCAATACTGATCATAAAAAGGCTCGGAATCGTACCATGCACCAAGACGATATACCCGAGAAAGCGCATCGGCCTGATCTGGTGAGACCATCGCCCCCAGAGCAGGGTAAACATATTGGAACTCGACAAGAGCCAGAACACCACGGTTCAGAACAAAGCTCGTCCCAGACCGGTTGCTCTTCTGTGCATCCACACTAACATTATGGGCAGGACTGCCACTAAATACACCAGCCTGCACATAGAGTGGTGTGGCCATCCAATATTTTGCCCGCACACCCAGTGAAGATAACGGATAGGCCGGGCCACCTCCGGGCAGATCAGCAGAGGGCACCATGGGCCAGCCAAACATCGTATTAGCAAAGACAAGCGCATTGCTGCTGACCATCCATTCCTGATCAAGACTCTGCTGGCCTATTTTGATGTCCAAAGCCTGCTGGTCGAGGAATTTCTGGTCAAACCACATTTCCCACAAGCGTGTGGAGCGGTCAGCCTCAATACCGCTGATCGTCTGGGCAACCTGCAAGTTATCATCACTCAGATTACGCCCGTGTATCTGCTCCATACTGACCTGGAAGGTACCCCCATACCAGCCAAAGGCACGCTGTGTATTGAGCTGCAACACAGCCACGGTCAGCCCATCATAAGCGGCTCCTTTACGTGTTCCCCCCGTCACATTGCCGAAGATCTCTGACGTCTCCTGCAAAGCGAACACCAGCCCCGCCTTCCCCATGGCTGTCCGCAACCCCCACATGCTGCCAAGCAAATTGGAATCACGTTTCCAATTCGAAAGAAAACCAAAAGGACCATCCGCATTCTCATCACCGGCTGCCGCAGCGTTCCCCAGATTGACCATCGGCGCACGGGCATAAGCCGCAGTAGCCATAACGAAAGACAGAGCACCAAGCGCTACAGCCCGTGTAACGCAGTGCAACAAGCGGGATTGCAGCTTTCTAGAGAGAATGGACGGGTTCATGACGGCCTGCTAGTTGTAAATGATTCTTATTACTAAGATAGACGAAACCTCTTTTGCAATTGAAAATTGATTCTCATTCGCATTTTGTGCACACTCTCAATATCCGCAGCTCCGCCACAAATATGGCAGACACCACACAGAGAGAACGGAAGCATCCGACAGGTAAAAACTACCGTGCAGTAGGGGCAGCCCCTAACTCTCGCTTATGACCGGGCTGGAAGTACCTCCCTTGGTCTTTTACTCATTCAACTCACTTCCATTCTTGAGACACCAGAGAGGCCACATCATCATGCTTTCCTCCTCATGGATTTTCTGGGCCTTACTTTCGGCTGGTTTTGCAGCACTGACAGCCCTGTGCGCCAAGATCGGCGTCAGCACTATTGATTCCGACCTCGCCACTTTTATCCGTACACTGGTCATTCTTGGCGTACTGGGCACGATCCTGCTGGTAACAGGTAAGTTTCATAGCACCGAAGGATTCAACCCACGGGCCTGCCTGTTCCTTCTGCTCTCCGGGCTGGCAACAGGGGCTTCATGGCTGTGTTATTTTCGTGCGCTCAAAATGGGAGATGCCGTCCGTGTGGCCCCACTCGACAAACTAAGTGTCGTCTTTGTTGCCATCCTCGGCGTCACAGTGCTGGGAGAACAGCTCTCCGTTAAAGGCTGGCTGGGTATCGCATTTATCGGGTTGGGGGCCATATTGGTTTCCCTAAGCTGAACAGCCCCCCCTTCCTGTTCAGGCATAAAAAAAGAACGGACCTGACGAGCAGATCCGTTCTTCCCGAAGATGAACCTTTCTGGGAGAGGGCTTACCCTCCCCCATCAACATTATTCGCCTTCTTTGTCAGCCTGTTCCTCTGTGGAGGCAGGCTCTTCCGTTGTCGCTACAGGGGCCAGACGGCTAGCGAAGTTACAAGCCATCAGGTAGCAGACCACCGCCGTGCCGAGGGAGGCAAAGGCTGTTTCACGCTCGGCTGGATTGATCAGCATGGCCACAAACACCAGAACAATGGCAGCCAGACACAGGATGCTGAAATACGGGAAAAGCGGCAGCGCAAAATGCTTGCTGGTCCCGGCTCTCTTACTACGACCACGCAGTACGATGTATGTGGTGGAGATCAGGGCATATGTCAGCAGGATAAGACCGCCACTACAGTTCAGCAGGAAGCCAAAAATCTCACTCGGTGCAAAGATCGAGGAGAATGCCACCAACAGACCAGCACCGGAGCTGATCGTAATAGCCATACGAGGGGCCTTGTCCGGTGATGTACGCACCAAGAAAGCAGGCGCATCACCCTGAATAGCCAGCTCTGTCAGAATACGGGACGTAATGTACATGCTGGAGTTCAGGCAGGACAGAACGGCACTGAGAATAGCAATCTGCATAATCAGCGCAGCACCCGGCACACCCATGATCTTGAGCACGGCCACGAACGGGGACTTACCCGGATACAGGGTCCACCACGGAACGATCATCGTGATCAAACAAATGGAGGAGACGTAGAACATCATGATACGCAGGCCGAGCGTCCGTGTCACACGGGAGACATTCTCGCCCGGGTCAGATGTCTCAGAAGCTGCCACGGTGGAGATCTCGGATCCCATCATGGTGAACAGCACGGTCGGCACCAGTGCTAGCAACGGCACGACACCATTCGGGAACAGACCACGCTGGCCGAACAGGTTATGATGAACAGGAACACCCGGCCCAAACACGTGCAGAACGAACAGCAGCGACAGCAGGATAAAGGCCACAATGGTGAAGACTTTGACGCTGGAGAGCCAGAACTCACACTCACCAAAGATCTTAGGCGCAAAGAAGTTGACGAGCTTCATGCAAAGAATGAGCACGACAGCCAGCAGCCAGACCGGCAGATGAATCCAGTCCCGCAGCATCATGGCACCAGCGATAGCTTCCGAGCCAATCACAACTACCCAGAAGAACCAGTACAGCCAGCCAGAGGCAAAGCCGATCCGATCCCCGTGGGCGAGGCGGATATACTCCACAAAAGAGCCACGGCCAGGGTCACTGACAACGATCTCGCCAAGCATCCGCATGATCGCCATAATCAGGAATCCAACGGCCACGAAAACAAGTGCGATGCCCGGCCCCGCTTTGGCGATGGCGGCACTGCTCCCGACAAACAGCCCGGCGCCAATCACGCCGCCAAGGGCGATCATCGCAATATGACGACTCGAAAGTCCTTTATCTTCGGACAGAGTCTGGTCAGTGGTGGGTTCCTTCATGAAAAGGTCCTTATGAATAGTTGGCTGTGCAAGTTGCCCATCCCATGGATGGTAGGCTCCCCGCTAAGTCATTCCCATTTTGTAACATCCCCTCTCAAAAGGGAAGCCGGAACAGCATAAAACCCTGCCCCTACTAGAAATGACGATAAAAATACAGCTCCAGCACACCGGACGTTCCGTGGATAGGAGGGATTTCCATGCCACTCGGCACACCCGACTTTGCCAGTGCTTTCCCCGCTGGCCCCGCAAAAGCAACGCCACCGGTAATCGCTCCCGATGTATTACCATCAAACGTATATTCTGCGGAGAAATCAAGCTCATCTGACATATGGCTCCCGACATTACTCGGCAGCCCAGAGCCTGTTGGGTAGAGAAAAGACAGGTCATAAAAATGCAGACCTAGCTTCAACTCGTCCTCCTTCCGCAGCAGATGAACAGGCGGGACACCCGTCAAATCCACCTGATGCACCTCCATGTTGGAGAGTGGAGAGAGATACATACCCGTAATCTCTCCCGGCCAAAACCCACCATATGTATAACGGCGACCATCGTACAAAAAGTACGTATCGTAATTATGCTTTGTCCGGCTCTGCGGGTTCTTTCCCCCACTAAAGCGGGTATAGCGGTAGAAGATATGAGGCTTCCACGGCAGGGTCGTAAATGTGTAGCCTGGCTCTATGTAGGTTGCATAGGCACTAACCCCTTTATACCCATTTCCGGCGTGGCTGTTCTGCTCAGAAACAAACGTGCCGTAGAGGGTAAAATTCTTCGAGATTCCTAGCGCCTTGATCGGCACAAACGTACCGCCCCAACCCAGCTGGGTTACATTCATACCCTGACGGTCTCCACGATTGGCGTAGTCATAGGCAGCACCGATATTTGCCTTCCGTACATGGAAGTAAGCCAGCGTCAGATAAGCCGCTCTATCCTCATAGGAAGAGCCACCATCCCCACCCGGTTTGCTTCGGAACCATGTAATATCAAACCCTTCGAACTTTGTCTCTGGGCGGTCATAATTCCGGTTCTGCTTATTATTGGTATTATTCTCCAACATGAAGACATCCGCACGGAGCTTCTTACCCTGATACTTGATGACACCCGGACCAGAAAAAGCAAAACGGGGCGCATACCACCACGCACCACGATCGCCAGAGCTATAAGCCCCTTTCCCCATCAGAAAGCCATCATCAATCTGGAACTTCTGCCGCCCCCCTTCGATAATCAGCTTTCTCTCACTATTGAAGGGCAAATCTATTCCCAGATTGGCTTCCTCCAACGTAACGGCACGAGGGGTTCGTGTGGTCTGGGACACACTCTCAGCATCCCCATCCCCCAATGTCGTAGACCCAATGGCTGAAGCCTGCCCGAATACACTGAAACCCCACGGGGTTTTCCATTGCCCAGCAATTATGGGCTTGCCATACAGCTCGGCATAGGTCGTGTCCTTGATCAAGGCATAACCACCTGTCCGCCGCTCACGGTAAGAGCCTGTACCGTAATTAGTATTTGGCAGAAAGAATGCATCCCCCCCAATATCCAGAGAAGCCTTGATCGAGATATTCTTTGTAGAAACAAGTGTTTGGTCAGCATAGGCGTCAGAAATCGCATAGACGTTGCCCAAAGCGGCCAACGAAACGAAGAGCTTCCGCATTTTTGCTGACATATGAGAAACCTTTTAGGAATGTTCTTCTTCATTTCATTGCAGAATAATTCCTAAATGTCTATCGCTTGACCAGTCTATATATCAAAACAATCTATAATTTACTTATGATATATAGCTTTTTTTCGTTGTCATATCTTCCAGAAATTACAGCCCAAAATTACGCTCTGGCAGGCAGTTTATTAACCTTTCTGCTCCGTTACCCTGTTTCTGGTCGGCAGAGTGGCATTCACAAGAAAATAAGCAGAAAAAAATCAGAAATGTTTATAAAAATACACTTCCAGCACGCCAGAAGCACCATGAATCCTCGGCATGCCCTGCCCAGCTGGCACGCCATCCTTGGCCAAAGCCCGCCCACCCGGACCAGAAAAAGCCGCCCCAGCAGCAATCGCACCAGATGTGTTCGCATCAAGGGCATATTCGGCTGAAACATTAACCTCATCTGACATATGCCGCTTCGTTCCCGCTGGAAGGCCTGCCCCGGTAGGGTAGAGATAAGCGAGATCATAAAAATGCAGGCCGAGTTTCAGCTCGTCATCCTTCTTCAGCAGATGGACAGGCGGTACCCCGGTAATATCAAACTGCTGAACCTCCATATTGGAGAGCGGTGACATGTTGTTCCCTACGATTTCACCCGGCCAGTAGCCGCCATAAGTGTACCGAGCACCATCGTAAAGGAAGAACGTATCGTAATTATGCTTCGTCCGGCTATGCGGGTTCTTACCACCACTGAAGCGGGTATAACGGTAGAAAACATGCGGCCGCCATGGCAGGTTGGCAAACGTATAGCCGGGTTCCACATACACAGCATATGCGCTGACACCCTTATAGCCATTGCCTGCGTGGCTATTCTGCTCAGAAACAAAATTGCCATAGAATGTAATATTCTTTGTAAAAGGATGTCTCTTCATGGCGAACGGTGTGCCGCCCCAACTGAGAGCTGTCACGCTCATGCCCTGCCGATCTGCCCTGTTGGAGTAATCGTAAGCGGCTCCCTTATCGGCGTGACGAACATAGAAATACGTCAGCGTAACGTAAGCCTCCCTATCCCCGTAGGTACTTCCACCGTCTCCGCCCGGTTTGCTACGGAAAAGAGTTACATCAAACCCAACAAACTTTGTTTCTGGCTTGTCATTCCCGTAAGTCTGGCGGTTATTACTGTTATTCTCCAGCATGAAGACATCCGACCGGATAGACTGCCCCTCATATTTCAGGACACCGGGCCCGGAAAAGGCAAAGCGAGGGGCATACCACCAGGCCCCACGCTCGCCCGAACTGTAAGCCCCCTTCCCCATGAGGAAGCCATCATCAATCTGGAACTTCTGCCGTCCCCCTTCGATGATCAGCCTCCTCTTTCCATTGAGAGGAATCTTCACACCCAGATTAGCATCTTCAAGATTCACCTGCCGGGGTGTGCCCGAGGTCTGGCTCACGCTTTCAGCATCACCATCCCCTAGGGTTGTGGACCCAATAGCAGACACCAACCCAAATACTGAGAAACCCCACGGGGTTTGCCATGTGCCAGAAAGCATAGGCTGGCCATAAAGCTCGGCCAGAGTGACATTTTTTGTGCGTGAATAACCCGACTTATGCGGCGCATAAGAGCCAGTACCAAAATTGGCATTGGGAAAATAAAACGCATCGCCCCCGATATCGAGGGCGGCGTTAATGGTAATATCCTTGCGGGAGAACAAAGAAATATCAGCATAGGCTTTAGGTGCAGCAAAAACACCAGCTGACATTGCTGCCGCATAAAGCAGTTTCTGCACCCTCACCGCCATGTCCGTCCTTTTTCTAGGCTGTTCTGGCGGCTTATTATCTCATGTCAGACCAATAATCCAGAAAATGTTACGACCTCGGAAATACATTTGCCGACCATAATGCTATTCTGCAACAGGAGGATACATACAGCACTTTTCTGCCGCCAATAAGTCCGCAACAATGGCGACAGATCACCCTCTACCCTGCCGGTCCCAGCCTTCCATTCCCTCTTACGATCCATTTACACGGCCGTGACGCCGCCCATAGACCAGATAAATACCGCCACCGATCACCAGCCAAATCACCAACCGTGCCCATGTGATACCATCCATGGACATCATCACGGCACCGCAGGACAACGCCCCCGCCAGTGGGATGAACAACGCCCCACCCGGCACTGTAAAGCAACGCTCCATCTCCGGCGCACGAAACCGTAGAATCATAACGGCAATGCACACGATCACAAAAGCCAGCAACGTCCCAATGGAGGTCATGGCTCCCAGAACGCCAATCGGTAATGTCCCCGCCAAGACACAGGCTGCCACGCCAATCAAAATATGTGTCGTCCAAGGGGTATGAGTCCGTGGGTTCAGCCGTGCGAGAAAACGGGGCAACAGCCCATCATCCGACATAGCAATCGCCACACGGCTCTGGCCCAGAAGCAACCCATATAGAACCGAAATATACCCTATCGAAATCCCCAGCTTCACCAATGGAGCCAGAAACGGAATATGAACATGATCCATCAACGTGGCGACCGGGTTGGGATCATTGGCAAGCTCGTGATAATTCACCACACCGACCAAAACGGCAGCAAACGCTACATAAAGAACAGAGCTGATCAGCAAACTTCCCATAATGCCTAAAGGAAGGTCTCTCTGCGGATGAGCTGTATCCCGTGCAGCGGTAGAGACGATGTCAAACCCGATATAGGCAAAAAAGGTCATGCTCGCAGCCTGCATGATCCCGCTAAAGCCAAAGTGCCCGAAATGTCCCGTATTCTGTGGGATGAAGGGATGGAAATTCGCTCCGTTTACTGATGGCAGACACATGATGATAACCAGTGCCACAATGGAAAGTTTCAGCCCTACGATGATACTGTTGATCGTGCTGGATTCCTTCATTCCCCGCATCAGCATGATCGAAACCAGCGCGAGGATCAGCATAGCCGGCGCATTAACCCACGCCAGCACATGCCGCCCATCCGGCATGATGACCGGCGTCATCGTAGGGGCAAGAAACCGAGGGTCCAGAACGATCCCCCAACCACGCAGCAAAGAGACCACATAGCCCGACCAACTGGAGGCCACAGCAGCAGCCGCAACGATATATTCCAGTATCAAATCCCAACCAATGACCCAGCCCATCCCTCGCCCCATAATACGGGAAGCATAGGAGTAGGCAGAGCCAGAGGCCAAAGGCATCATCCCCGCAAGCTCGGCATAGCAGAGGCCCGCAAATCCGCACGCAATGGCCGCCACAATAAAGGACAGCAGCACAGCGGGCCCTGCATGCTGGCCCGCTGCAACGCCTGTTAAAGAAAACAGACCGGCACCAACAGTCACCCCTACCCCAAGTGCCGTCAGCTTCCACGGTCCCATGACCTTTTTTAGCCCGGCACTGCCGGCCGATGACGTTGGAGAAGCACTACCCTGCCCTCTAACGGACCTGCTGAACGATCCCATAGACTATCTCCCCATATCCGATCATCTTATTTCGATATGGGAACATTTAGGCACAGAATATTGCTTTTGGGAAATGATTTCATATCTATTAATTTCATAACGGGGGACCGCCCTGCCATAGCTGGCATATTACGGACGTAACTGTCCTTTGCCATGCACCTCATAACGATATGTCATCAACTGGGCTGGGCCAACCGGGCCACGAGGCAGCATACGACCTGACATAATGCCAATCTCTCCACCTAGGCCAAATTCACCACCATCACTGAACTGCGTGGAGGTGTTCCACATCACGATGGCACTGGGAACACGCTGCATGAAATACTGCGCCACAGCCTCATCTTCCGTCAGGATCGCCTCCGTATGACGGGACGAGAAGCGGGCAACATGTGCCAAGGCCGCATCTACCCCTTCCACGACGGAAATATTCAGAACCTTATCCAGCCATTCCGTGGCGAAATCATCTTCAATAGCGGCTGGCAGTTCCGGCAGGATAGCACGGGCCGCTTCATCCGCCCGAAACGTACAGCCCTCCGCTGTTAGATCAGCCACAATGTTCGGTAAAAAGCTTGGAGCAATCGCCGCATCAATCAAGAGCGTTTCCGTAGCCCCGCAAATACCGGGACGGCGAAGCTTAGCGTTACGCACGACCTTTCTCGCTAGCTCTAGGTCTGCTGCCTGATGAACATAACTGTGACACATCCCCGCCGCATGAGCCAGAACCGGCACACGGGCCTCTGCCTGCACATGTTCCACAAGTGCCCGCCCGCCACGGACCACAATCACATCAATCAACCCTACCGCATGGAGCATATCCTCCACATGGGCCGGTCCGGCATCTGGCACCATGAGCACAACGTCCTCTGGCAAGCCAGCACGGGCCAGCCCCTGCTGAATCACACGATGTAAGGCCCGTGTGCTGTGGAAACTCTCCGGCCCGCCCCGCAACAGTAGAACATTGCCGGACCGGATGGCCAAAGTTGCCGCATCCACCCCAACAGTGGGCCGCCCCTCATGGATCATACCCAGCACACCAAGCGGCGTAGCCACACGATGCAACTTCAAGCCATTGGGCTGCTGCCATACGGCCAGAACCTGCCCGACCGGGTCTTCCATACCCGCTAGAGCATCTACGCTACAGGCAACGCCCTCAAGCCGTTCCGCTGTCAAGGTCAACCGCTCCCGGAAAAACGGGCTGAGATTGGCCTGCTCAAGGTCCCGGCGATTAGCAGCCAGTAAGGCCTCTGTTTCATTCCGCAACCCTATAGCCACATGGTGCAGGGCCGCTGTCCGCTGCTCTGCTGGACATACGGATAAAATCCCAGACGCCACACGGGCACGCCGTGCCAGCCCATGCATGGGGGGACACTGTCCCTCATTCTGCTTGTTTGTGGGCATGGCCTTCTCTCCTCGTCTCTCTACCGGCACGGCTCAAGCTGCCGGATGATCTGCACCATCCATCACTGAAGACCCATCGTGCCACTTTATGGTGTCATTGCAAGATCGTGCTGCGACACGATCTTGCCTAGCCCCCAATCAGAGCATCGCTTGACAGAAGGACGCCAGCCCCACATCTCTTGAAACATGTCTTCTGCCCCCATATCGCCACCAGCTACCCATCCGCTTCGCCTACTGGGGATTCTCAGTGTTCTGATGGGTTTTGCGGCCATCTCCACCGATTTTTACCTGCCAGCCATGCCTACCATGTCGCAAGCCCTACAGGCACCCGGCGGAGAAATGGCATGGACGATCTCGGGGTATCTAGTCGGGTTCAGTTCTAGCCAGCTCATCTGGGGGCCAGTCAGCGACCATTATGGCAGGCGGCTGCCCATCGCTCTCGGGTTAGTTCTCTTTACACTCGGCTCGGCAGGCTGCGCCCTTGCTAATTCCATCACGACACTCATCGCTTTCCGCATCCTTCAGGCCATTGGGGCCTGTGCCAATGTCGTCATTGCCCGGGCTATGGTGCGAGACCTCTATCATGGTCACCGTGCTGCGCAGATGCTCTCTACATTAATGACCGTTACGGCCATAACACCCCTGCTTGCACCGCTCATTGGTGGGCAGATTCTGGCCTTCTGGGGCTGGCGGGCTATTTTCGTCAGTTTGGTCTGTGTGGGTATTATCATGCTGGGCAGCATGGTCTTCCTACCGGAGACCCTGCCAAAACAGAAGGAACGGTCTCATTCTGTCCTTCATGCCTTTTCCCATTATGCCCAGCTCATCCGCCGCCCCCGCCTGATCGGCTATGCCGGGGCAGGTGGCTGCTATTATGCTGGAACATTCGCCTATATTTCCGGTTCACCCTTTGCCTACATCAGCTATCATCATGCCTCTTCCTTGCTCTATGCACTACTCTTCGGCATGGGGATTGTTGGTATCATGACCGCCAATATGATCAACGCCCGGCTGGTTCGTTCATGGGGGAGTGACAAACTACTAATCATGGGGGCCGCCATCAGCGTTGTGGTCTCCCTCTGGCTGATGATCGATGTCTGGACTGATTTTGGCGGGATATGGGGAATGTTCATCCCCCTATTCCTCTTCGTTGCCATGGCGGGATTCATTGTGGCCAACTCCCTTTCCGGTGCTTTACATGATGACCCCGGCCATGCAGGTACAGTCTCGGCTATGACGGGTGCTGTCCATTACGGCAGCGGCATCATCGGCTCTGGCATGGTGGGACTGATGGCTGATGGCACGCCCCGCCCCATGGCTACGACTATCGGCCTAGCCTCGCTACTCAGCCTCGCCTTCCTGCTACTTATCCGCCGTAACAGGGGAGGCTGAAGGCTGATTGACACCTCATGGGTTCAGTTCGCCACGCTCCAGCCAACCCGCAAGCTGCTGCATCCCCATTTGAATATCCGAAAGCTGGAACACATAAGCCCACGGCTCGCCTGTCTTCGTTTTTGCCGTCAGCTGGGCCGTCTTACCAGAAGCAAGAGCGAGCACAATCGAAGCAGGAAGCTCCTTCTGGGCCATACAGCCCGTGTCGTCACAAGACTGCAATGCCAGAGGTACGGCCTGCCCGTTATCCACGCTCAACTGAAGATCAGCCTTCATGTCGAAGGGCAGACGTGTCGGCAGATTCAAACTGATCTGCCACGGCTGCTGGGCCAATGGCTTTTTGATGAGGTCCGGCGTGGCATGGGCCAGCAGAAAGAATCCGCTATCCATTGTGGTGCCTGCCATATGCTCTAGCTGGATGGTACAGAACTGCGTTCCCTGACGGCTACCCTTAGCCGGATAGGCACAACCATAACGCCACGGCCCAGCAAAAGCAGACCGTGCGGCAACCCCCGGATGTTCAGCCGCCATGATCTCAGGCAGGCCGCCTCCTTTTTCTGTCACGGCCTCTACAGCCGCGGCCCGATTATCCTTCGACCCGGCAGCAAAAGCAGGCAGGACAGACAGCATCCCAGCTATTGCCATTCCTGCCATGACGGCGTGAGAGCGTCTGAACATCTTTTTTCTCCTTGCTTCGGGTCAGGTCCGTCACCGTAACACCAACCTGCCCTCACATCATCAGGAAAACTCAATGCTGCACATTAGCTCCATCAGCCACAGTAATGCGCCGCAGCACATAAGGGAGAATGCCACCTTGGGCGATGTAGGCTAGCTCGACCTCTGTCTCCAGCTGAAGAGTGGCCTGAATGACCTGCTCCGCTCCATCAGGAGCCGTAAAACACACACGAACAAGCTGCCGTGGTTCCAACTCGGCAGGAAGATCAATGCTCACCTGTTCCTGCCCTGTCAGGCCCAGCGACTGGCGTGTCACACCCTTAGGGAAAGTTATGGGTAGAATCCCCATCCCGGCCAGATTGGCCCTGTGAATCCGCTCGAAATCTTCCGCAATGACAGCCTTCACACCTAAAAGACGAGGCCCTTTCGCTGCCCAGTCTCGTGACGACCCCATGCCGTAATTCCGCCCAGCAATCACAACCAGCGGTACCTGCTCCTGTTGATACCGGGTAGCAACATCGAAGATGGCCCCCTCCTCGCCATCGGGCCAATGGCGGGTTATGCCGCCTTCACTACCCGGAATCATCTCATTCCGAATACGAATATTGGCAAACGTCCCCCGTGCCATAACGAGATCATTCCCCCGGCGGCTACCATAGGAATTGAACTGCGCTGGCGTTACACCATGTTCCTTCAAATAGCGGGCTGCAGGCGAACTGGCTGCAATCGTCCCTGCTGGGGAAATATGATCTGTCGTGATATTATCCCCAAAAAGGGCCAGAATCCGAGCATTACAGATCGGCCCCGTCACACCAGCATCACCCCTCAGCCACGGCGGAGAATGAATATAGGTGGAGGTTTCATCCCAAGCAAAGGTTGCGTTGGCCTTACCATCCCCTAAAGTCTGCCACTGGGCTGGTCCCTGCTCCACAGTGGCATAACCGCTGGCAAATGCCTCCGCCACGACAGACTTCGCCATGAGCTGGGCCAATTCTGTTCCATCAGGCCAGATGTCGGCCAACATGACAGGCTGCCCAGCCTCATCATGCCCGAGCGGTTCGGTAGTCAGGTCTCGTGTTACAGTCCCGGCCAGAGCGTAAGCCATCACAAGCGGCGGGCTGGTGATATAATTCAGCTTCGTATAGGGGGACACACGCCCCTCAAAGTTACGATTGCCCGACAGCACTGCAGCCACTGTCAGATCATGCTCCGTGATCATCCGGGCAATATCAACCTGCAACGGCCCGCTATTGCCGATGCAGGTCGTGCAGCCATAACCGACAATCTCAAAACCCAGCGCACTGAAATCCTCCAGCAAACCAGCCCGCTCCAGATAACGGGTTACGGCCTGACTCCCCGGAGCCAGAGAAGTCTTAATGCGTCTTGCCACTTTCAGCCCTCGCTGACGGGCCTTTCGTGCCAGAAGGCCCGCCGTCAGCATGGCCGCAGGATTGGATGTGTTGGTGCATGAGGTAATCGCCGCCAGAACAACATCCCCGGCCCCCAGCGTTTCTTCCGCAAGGGCTGCATCTTCCGTACCGATGGGCAGACGAGCACCATCCTGCTTATCGGCAGCCAGTGCGGCACGGCTGGTCCTTGCCACGGCAGAGAGATCATGACGCTGGGACGGCGTTTTCGGCCCGGCGACAGAGGGCTTTACTGAGGCAAGGTCCAGACGAAGCACGGTGGTGAAGAGCGGTTCCTCCTCACCTTTACGGAACAGGCCTTGCGTGCATAGATAGGCTTCCACAAGACGGATATGCTCTGCTGAGCGGCCTGTTAAAGCCAGATACTCCATTGTCAGCGCATCGGGAGGGAAATAGCCACAGGTCGCTCCATATTCTGGGGCCATATTGGCAATAGTAGCCCGGTCCGCCACGGGCATATGGTCCAGCGCAGGCCCGAAGAACTCCACAAACTTGCCGACAACACCTTCCGCCCGAAGCTGTTCTGTCAGGGTCAGAACGATATCTGTGGCCGTGACACCGGGAGCGGGCCGCCCTTCCAAATACACACCAACGACATCAGGCAAGCGCATGGCAATGGCTTCACCCAAGGCGGCGGCTTCCGCCTCAATACCACCAACGCCCCAGCCCAGAACACCAAGACCGTTGATCATAGTCGTGTGGCTATCCGTTCCGAAAACCGTATCCGGGAACAGGGTCGTTACGCCATCTTCTTCTTTCCGCATGACCAGCGGAGCCAGATATTCCAGATTCACCTGATGGCAAATGCCTGCCTCTGGCGGAATGACCCGGAAATTATCAAACGCCTGCTGCCCCCAGCGCAGGAAGCTATAACGCTCCCGATTGCGGCTGAACTCATGGGCCACATTCTGCTCCAGAGCATCCTTCTGCCCGGCTACATCCACCGTCACGGAATGGTCGATCACGAGGTCTACAGGGATAAAGGGATTGACCTTTTCCGGCTCCCCTCCCAGAGCCTTCATGCCATCCCGCATGGCGGCAAGGTCCACCACGGCGGGCACGCCTGTAAAATCCTGCATCAGGATACGGGCGGGACAAAAGGGAATCTCGCCTTCAGAATGGCAACTCTCAACCCATCCCGTTACCAAGGCAGCCGCATCATGCCGTCCCTGCCGCAGAACATTCTCCAGCACGATCTTCAACGCATAAGGCAGACGCCGTGCCTTTTCTCCAGCTTCGGCCAACACTGGCTGAAGAGGCACATAACGATAGCTCTGCCCTTCATGCTCCAGTATCTGCCACGCAATAGTTATCTGCCCGCCGGCCCCGTTCATCTCACTCATGATATGCCCCCGCTCTCCTGCATCTGCCCGCTCAGCCCTCTACGCCATAAGAAGGCGGAACATCCCGTCTAGTTGGCCCTACATACAAGGCTCGGGGACGACTGATGCCGGGGCGGCTCTCCAGCATCTCCTTCCACTGGGCAACCCAACCTGCGGTGCGAGCCACCGCAAAAAAGACCGTGAACATGGAAGACGGAATCCCCATCGCCCGCAGAATGATGCCGGAATAAAAATCCACATTCGGATAAAGCCGCCGAGAGATGAAATACTCATCATTCAAAGCCGTTTCTTCCAGCTTTAGGGCCAATTCAAGACGGGGATCGTGATCCATCCCCAGCTCGGCCAGAACCTCATGACAGATGCGCCGCATCAGCCCAGCCCGTGGGTCTAGCTTCTTATAAACACGATGCCCGAAGCCCATCAGTCTCGTGCCATCCTTCTGATTCCGCACGCGGTTCATAAAGTCCGGTATGCCGTCTACGGTGCCGATCTCATCCAGCATGTCCAAAACAGCCTCATTCGCACCGCCATGGGCAGGCCCCCAGAGGGCCGCCACACCAGCGGCAATGCAGGCAAACGGATTCACCCCCGTGGAACCGACCGTCCGCACAGTGGAGGTGGAAACATTCTGCCCGTGATCAGCATGAAGAATCAAAATCCTATCAAAAGCACGAGCCAAAACGGGATTCACCGCCCACGGCGCTTCCGGCATGGAGAACAGCATATGCAAGCAATTTTCCGCATAGCTCAGCCCGGGGCGTGGATAGATGAGTGGCAAACCACGGCTATAACGATAAACCCATGCCGCAAGGGTTGGCATTTTAGCCACCAGACGGAGCGTGGACATCTCCCGTTCCTCTGGCGTGATGCGGTGCCGCTGGTCGGCCCCCTGATTGCCATAGAAGCTGGAAAGCCCAGCCAATGTCCCACAGAGCATAGCCATAGGGTGGGAGTCCCGCCGGAACCCGTTGAAGAAGTTGCGTATCTGCTCATGCAGGTGGGCTTCGGCCATGAGGCCTTGTTCAAAACGAACTTTCTGCCGGGCATCGGGCAATTCACCATGCGAGAGCAACCAAGCTACATCCGTAAAACTCGCCTTTTCGCAGAGCTGCTCAATCGGATAGCCACGATGAAGCAATATGCCTTCCTCACCATCAATGTAAGTAATGGCACTCTGACACGCAGCCGTATTGGCAAAGCCGGGGTCGTAAGAAAACACACCCGCCTGTTTATAAAGGCCCCGCATATCCACCACGTCCGGCCCTATCTGGCCTTCCATGCTATCTAGATGAATAGGCTGCGCAGAATCATCCGCCTTGCAAAGCACCCACTGGCCAGCACCTTTGTGCCCTATCGCTGTTTCCCCAATGCCCATGATACGGCCTCCCTGCGAAAAGCAACCGGAGCAGTCCAGTTTATTCCGTTATCGTTATATTCGAGTAACGCATACATCCCCGCTACCCGCAAGAAGCTGATCTCATGAAAAGAACTTTACCGCCTCAACCCTTGCCTCATCGTTATGAAGCATGATGAAGTCATTCTCCTGACCGGGCAGATAGTTTTGCCCTCTATGGTCACAGAAGGGCATCCGGCCCCATCTCCAGGGAGAGTTCTTATGTCGGCTCATGCATCCCCCACAACGGGCAAGCCTATCCCCGTTACCCTGATTCCCGGCGATGGAATCGGCCCTGAAATCACACAAGCCACTAAACAAGCTCTGGCGGCCCTTGGTGCCCCCTTCATTTGGGACGAGCAAAAAGCCGGTGTTGCCGCTTTGGAAGAAGACGGCACCCCTCTGCCAGATACCACGCTCCGGAGTCTGGAACGCACCCGCCTTGCCCTCAAGGCACCACTAGCAACACCTAGCGGTACGGGGTTTCGGTCCGTCAATGTGACGTTACGGCAGAAATTCGACCTCTACGCCAATATTCGCCCCGCCCGAACACTTATCCCCCGAGACGATCTACGCCGTTATGATGGGCTGGATATTGTGCTGATCCGGGAAAATATCGAGGGCTACTACGCTGCCCGTGACTACTACCTCCCACAGGGGGATGACCCCCAGGGGATGGCCCTTTCCGCCGGCTACACAACACGGGCAGAATGTGAGCGCATCGTGACCCACGCCTTTGAGTACGCTCTTGCGCATGGCCGTAAAAAAGTAACGCTCGTCCACAAAGCTAACATCCTCAAGCTAATGAGTGGCCTGTTTCTGGAAACAGGCCGGAAAGTCGCCGCCCGTTATGAGGGCCGTATTGCTTTTGATGAACGCATCGTTGATGCCTGCGCTATGCAGCTCTGCCTGAACCCATCTCAGTTTGACGTGATCGTCACCACAAACCTCTTTGGTGATATTCTCTCCGACCAGATATCCGGCCTGACAGGGGGGCTAGGGCTGGCACCGGGGGCCAATATCGGGGAAAACATGGCCATCTTCGAGGCTGTACACGGTTCGGCCCCTGATATTGCTGGACAGAACAAGGCAAATCCAACGGCTCTGCTCCTCGCCAGTGCTCTTATGCTGGACCATACAGGCTATAACGCTCTAGCCACCCGCCTGCGTCACGCCATCACCCGTACCCTCCAAAATGGCCCACGCACGGGAGACCTCGGCGGTACAGCGACAACAGATCAGTTCACCGCTGCACTCATCAAAGAGCTAGGAAACCCCTGATCCTCTACAAATAACCCGGCCATAAAAGGCCGGGTCTCCACACCGGTTTACCCAGAAAAAGCTCTCAGCTCAGGTGTTTAACAAGAACGCTACGGTGGATCACCGAGAAGCCCCAGAACATCAGGCTAATCGCCACATAATACCCTAGAGCTGCCTGCGCCACGATCGGATTCATGCAAAACAGGGTAACACCGAGAACAATATTAACGATGGCATCCAACGCCATAAAGCTACGCCCATAAGGGGAAGCTCCCATTCCGGCCAGTTCCATCACACCACGCACGATGAACCATGCGGCTACCCAGATCGTCAGCCCGAAAGCAGAGCCAACGGGATTGAAGAAAATCAGGAAAGACAAAATGATGCAGATAACCCCCAAAAGGCCATCAAGCATCCGACGCTCCATACCGGCACGGCGGAACACATCCACCAGCGTAAAAACGCCTGTCACCAGCAGCCCGACAGCCAGTAATGCCGTCAAAGAAACAACGGTCAATACGGGAGCCATTGCCATAAGAATACCGGTAAGGACAATCAGAATCCCCATGACGATTCCGCAATTACCTTCTTGTTTTAAAAGATTATTCTGCTGATGGTCAGTCATAAGACCCTCTCCTGCATGATCACTCTTAAAAGGGATGACGTATATTCAGTGTCCTGACAAGTATCATAAGCTATGCGCCGTCATGATACCTATAATCTTTCCTAGTCTGATATATCCTGACATTTTGATACGATCAGACTGGCATAAATATGCAGTACTGCACGGAGCGGGGAGAAGACATCATGGCGCAGGCAAAATTGGTACTGATGCGCCACGGGCAAAGTCTGGGGAATGAAGCCAACCTCTTTACAGGCTGGTATGATTTGGACCTTTCCCCCACGGGGCATGAAGAAGCCCGCAAAGCAGGCCGCCTGATGCGGGAGCATAGCCTCCAATTTGATGCCGCCCATTGCTCCATGCTCCGGCGGACCATTCACACCCTTCATCACTGTTTGGATGAGCTAGATCAGGTCTGGCTTCCAGAATATCACAGCTGGCGGCTGAATGAGCGCCATTATGGCGCCTTACAGGGACTGAACAAGAACGACACCATCGCCCGTTACGGGCGGGAACAGGTGCAGCAATGGCGGCGGGGCTTTGACGTCACCCCACCAGAGGTAACCTTGGACAGTCCCCACTATCCCGGCAATGACCCACGCTATGCCGCCATCCCTAAGGCCGACATCCCTCGTGGGGAGAGCCTGGCCACGACTATGCAGCGTGTTCTTCCTTACTGGCAGAACACGCTATTCCCCAGCTTACAGCGGGGCCAATCCCTGCTTGTCATCACGCATGGAACTGTCATGCGGGCCCTTATCGGCCATCTAAACGACC
This sequence comes from Bombella intestini, assembly GCF_002003665.1. Taxonomy (GTDB): domain Bacteria; phylum Pseudomonadota; class Alphaproteobacteria; order Acetobacterales; family Acetobacteraceae; genus Bombella; species Bombella intestini. The sequence continues at coordinate 255,711 of NZ_JATM01000003.1, read as the reverse complement.
TTGACCCAAACGATGCCCGGACGCTGGAAATACCGACCGGGACGCCACTTGTTTATGAGGTTAATAACGCTGGGGTTATGCACCGCCTCGGCTATCTGACCCCACCTAGCTGATGTCTCTCACATCAGAAGCTAATCAGCCGGTTAGCTCCTCGCTCTGCCCTATCTCCCGAACACATTGTGACAGCGTCCGCCCCTCTTTATTCTTCCATTCTGTCCAGCCATTGGCAGAACGCCCTAACAGAAAACTGGCTGCCGGTGATGGATTTTTAAGAACGACATCTCGTGTCAGGACCAGTCGTCCCTCATCCCACGTCAACACGCCTTCCTCAATGGCAGCCTGCCGCCTTGCAGCACAGCCCGGCAAGGACTTCTCAAAAGCTGGACTAGCCCCACGGCCGTATGATCCTTTGAGAACCACCATACCTTCCTCGGTATAATAGCCACGTCCATCAACCCCTTCTGCCTGGCAGAAAAACATCTCTGCCGCCGCTGTGTCCGTCTCATCCACCACTGATGAGCCATCCGAAGAAGATTTTTTAATCATGGCCTCAAAAAGAGGATATCCAAGAGTGGTCAGCAGAACATGAATTGTTTCAAACAGTTCCCGACATTCTGCCGCCATAGCAGGGAGCGTATGAGGCGATGTACCTGTTGTTTTATTCTCCAACACATAACGACCTACTACGCTGGCCCTTTCCAAGGCTTCTGCCTCCAAGAAATAGGCATGAGTCAGCGTAATATTACCAGTCAACGATACAGCCACGACCGCCCTATTCCAGAAGTCCTTTTTTTCGTTATGCTCTTTCAGTCTCGTGCCCAATTTACCTGTCTGACCGACATAAACCTTGGGCTGCGCCGTCTGATCGTCCTCTCCAAACAGAAAATAGATACCAACCTGATTAGCTTCTGGCCGTTTCAGAAAAAGATCCAGCTGCGCCCTTGGAATCTCGATCATACTGACAACACGAGTTGTCACCGCAGCAATACGCAAGCTCTGCGGATCGCCGGAAGGTAGAAAAATCTGAATGGTCTGCGGATGTTTCATCGCCAGTCTGTCCTATCTCTTCAAAAAAACCCTGCGAACAGGCTGCTGTTTTCCATACCCGCTATTCACACGCTCATCCCCAGATCATCCACCATTCCATCCGCCAGAACTGTGGGTAACCCATTCACAATCCGTCAGCTATGACCTGCACCCTGTGTTGCTGTGATCAGACTGAACAAAGCCGTGCCACAGCACATATAGAGAATATTGCGCTTCGGCCCACCAAACGTGAGGTTCGAGCAACCAACAGGAAGGCGGATGCGACCAATCATCTGGCCATGCGGGTTGTAGATAAATACGCCGCACAGCCCTAGCGGTCCCCACGCCCCGCACCAAAGGTTACCCTCCACATCGGCGCGCAGTCCATCAGGGCGCATGGCCCGCCCGGCCAGTGTGAAATCCGTAAAAAGCCGCCCGTTGGTCGGGCGTCCCTGCTTCATATCGAACACATGGATCGCATGATCAGGCAATGGCGGCTGCGAACCGGCAGCAACGCCAGAAGACGCCACATAAAGCCGAGTACCATCAGGCGAGAAGCACAGGCCATTCGGCCCCGCTACATCTTTCTGCCCCAATACAGCCTCGACCTTTCCAGTCTTTGGATCAACCCGGAAGGTATGATCCTCCTGCCGCCGTAGCCCGCCATATTGGGCCGTTAGCTCTGCGTCCAGATATGGATTAAGGTGACGCTGCGGGTTGGCTGGGCCATCCACATCGGCATGGCCTTCCACCACGCCATCCCCATAGGCGGGGTCAGTAAACCAGATACCACCATCAGGGGCCACGACAACATCATTGGGGGAATTCAGCGTTTTCCCCCGATAACGGTCCGCCAGTACGTTCACACTGCCATCATGCTCCCAGCGGATAACCCGGCGCATCCCATGCTCGCAAGTAATTAGCCGACCTTCAGCATCGAATGTATTACCATTGGCATTAAAGCTCTGCCGGCGATACAGGCTCATATGCCCCTGTGGGCCATCTTCAGGATCATACCGATACTGACAGCTTGTGATCGTATCGCTCAACAGGAGGAAACGCCCGACCGTGCACCAAGCTGGGCCTTCCAGCCAGCCGCTCCCTTGCCAGAGCTTCCGCAAGGGGGAATTGCCGTAATTTACCAGCCCGAAAGACGGGTCCAGCGGCAAAACATCCGGGTCCGGTAAATTAGCCGGTGTCTCATCCACCCCCCATGTACGAGGTGGCGATGAAATCACGCTCGGACTGGAAACGATGGATCCAAGGGCGTGCCCTACTGCGGGAGAGGCCGCTAATCCGGCCAGCCCTCCCAACAGACCACGCCGTGTGAGGCGGGCAACAGAGGACATCCGGGACTGCGCCTCTCCGTTCTGCACTGCTTCATCCATGCCTGTACCCTCCCTAAACCTGCTCACGCCGATCTACCGACGGTTTACATCAAGGTAAGAGACGTAACGAGGCAATCAATACCCAAAAGCAAAAACATGCTGCACGGCTACAGCATCCTTCACGCCACCGGCCAGAAGAAGCTGGAGCAACAGACGGGCCTTCTGCGGGTTCAGATCATAAGAGGCGACAAAATGATGGGCATCGTCATCCACTTCTACATCACGGTTTACAAAACCATCTCCAACACGGCTGGACCGCACAACCACCAGCCCGGCGGCAACAGCCCTATCCAACGCCTGTAGAGCCGGAGCAGATACATTGCCATCACCCATCCCAGCAATGACAATCCCTTTCACACCGGCACGGATAGCATCATCAATCTGACGACCATCCATATCCGCATGAGCATAAATCACATCCACCGGGGGAAGGTCCGTACCAGACGGCAGCGGGAGGGACAAACGAGCCCGGGCAGGACCATAAAATCGGACAGCAGCCGGGTCCACAATCCCTACCGGCCCCGCATTGCGGGAAACAAATGTCTGCAAGGCCGTGCTGTCAGCCTTGCTGACCCAATGTGCTGCGTGGATAGTGTCGTTCAACACCACCAACACGCCACGCCCTCTTGCCTGCGGATGTGCTGCCACCTTGACGGCCTCATAAATATTGGCGGGGCCATCCGCACTAATGGCCGAACCGGGACGCATGGCCCCCGTCATCACCACAGGCTGCTCATGATGCAGAACGGTATCCAAGAAAAACGCCGTTTCTTCCATCGTATCCGTACCGTGGGTAATGACCACGGCATCAGCCTCATGCTGGGCAAAGGCTTTATTGATGCGCTCGACAAGTCGGAACCAGACCTTATGGTTCATATCCTGTGAGGGAATATTGGCAATCTGCTCCACCTGAAGGTGAGCGAGCCGCTCCACCCCCGGCACAGCGTCTACAAGCTGCTGCCCTGTTGTAGAACCAGCATCATAACCAATAGCCGAACGAGGATCGGCTTTACCGGCAATGGTTCCACCCGTTGCCAGAACAAGCACACGAGGAAGATGAGCCACATCTTGCCCTACATTTGCCGAAGCCGGAGCGGCGGCCATCAGCCCGGCCCCCAACGGCAACATCCTAACGGCCGAGCAAGCTGTTTTTACATAATGCCGGGCTCCCGTGCGGGCTTTGAGGATGGTCAGCATACGGCGAATGGTCATGAGTGATGAGGCCTTTTTACACAAAAGCAACAATAAGCGGGCCCAGCAATGTCAGCAGCACATTGGCCAAAGCATAGGTGATGGCAAAGGGAATGGTGGGGCTGCTATGACCAGCCTTGGCCAGAACCTCGCCAAAAGCCGGGTTAGAACTGCGTGTCCCCGCCAAAGCCCCAGCAAAGAGGGCAACATTCCGATAGCCCAACAGAAAGCGTCCGGCAAGGGCTGTCACCACGAGCGGCACGATGGTGACGATCATGCCCAGCAGAAGAATCATCACCCCTTGATGGGTAATAATCTCCACAACCTGCCCACCTGTTTGCAACCCCGTCACAGCGACAAATCCTGCTAGGCCAAAACTGCCCCATAGCAGACAGACAGAAGATGGCATCTCCCCATATGTAGGATGCCGCCCATGCCACCAGCCAAACAACAGGCCAGACAACAAGGCACCGCCACCACTACCCAACGTGATAGAGACACTCCCCAACCGGACAACCACCAGCCCGAGCATCAACCCCAGTGCCATGCCTAGCATGTTATAAACGAGGTCCGTGGCGACAGGTACCGCCGCTTGCCGGGATGCTTCTTCATCCTGAACAGCCGGAAGAGCATTGTCCTCTACCTCCTCCGGCAATGAGCCCGCCTTCAGCGCATCATCCCGCATGTTGCGGCGCATAAAGAGCGGCAGGATATTCACACAGAAAATGATCGTCCCGATAGACCCGAAGATATACGTCACAGCGTAGCCCACGGCGACATGAGCCTGCATCTGCTGCACCTGCGCCAATGGCAAGCTCAATTTCTCCAGAGCGGAGCTAGCCGTGCCGATGATGGCTGATTGTGTTAGCCCACCAGCCGCCAAACCGGCCGCCATGCCCTTATCCAGATGGAACAGCCGTCCCACCCCGACCACCGTCACAAAGGCACTGATCGCCATAATGACAGCCAAGACAACCTCCCTGAGAGATTGCCGCCCTAATGAACGAAAGAACCCCGGCCCGCTCCGGTAGCCTACCGCATAGATGAACAGGACAAACAGTACGGTCTTGAGGCTGGAACCAATATGTACGCCACATTGACTAATCAGCACGGCCATCAACAAGGACCCGGCCACACCTCCAAGCTGGAACACCCCAACCTTTATGCGCCCAACCCAACAACCGAGACCAACTGATAGGAAAAAAGCCAGCTCCGGACTTTCTGCAAAAAGATGCGACAGCCCATGATACAGAAACATTCCGTGACCTTCTCTCCAAACAGTCCTTAAGAAAGCCAGACTGTTCTCTGGTCGGGCTTTCTTCTCCATGTGCGCTACTTAATAGTTACAGAACATTTCTGCCAGAGAGCTAGGGCCGTCAATCTTACTCAGGCACACAATAAACAAGCTGGAATAACACCCAAAAACGCAGTCATAAAAAAAGCCACCACGCTCATAGAGCGATGGTGGCTCTTCTTCAGCCCTGCTTTACTGAGCAGCCTTGAAGATTTCCTCAAGATGCTCAAGGGACACAGCTTCCCGGGTATCGGGGATCGGCTTACCTGCCGGGTCCAGCTTCTCGATCTCGTAAACGATGAAGCCCTCATCATCATAATGAATATCAATGACGACAAAGCGGTCAGAGGCATCACCCTCGCCACGATGCTCTTCCGTCTTCACCAGCTGCTGATCCTTCGCAAAGGGAAGGTCTGCCAGCTTTTCTTCATCAATCTGGCGGACAGCATGGTTCCATTTTTCATAGGTTTCCCGAATAGCCGCATAGATCGCTGTAATATCGGGAAATTCTTCCACATCTTCCGTGGTGGTGACATCAACCGTGGCGATGTCTGAGCCAAAATTAGCCTGCACCTGATAGGACTCAGGCGCAATAGACTGCACAGCCTCCAGAATGCGCTCGAGGAACTCAGGCCCATACATGGATGAGTTGAAATTCAGCATCTTGGAACGATCAAGAGTAACACTGATTTTGGCAGTTGTGGCCATGGCCCCCTCCTGGATAAAAAAATTGCCAGAGCACACTCTACCAAAATAGGCCGTTTCACACAGCCCCCCTTAAAAGGGCCAACCCCGCCGCACTCATCCCCCATCCCATACGGGAAAGGCCTTTTCCCCTGATGAATACTGGCAATTCCTGCCATGATTACCGAAAGTTAGCGCCATGTTACAAAAACGTAACATAACACAAATGTGCTTCCCGAGAGTAAAAACACCCCCTTATTCGGACGGTGCCTGCCCAACGGCCTTATAGCGACTGCCCTCTCATACAAATCCACAGAAACGGATTTTTACTGTTCCGGTTTCGTTATGAATACCCTAGTCTACCCTTCTGGAAGACAAGGAGACACCACCTCATGAGTACAGGCCAGCAAACAACGCCCTCTTCTTCTCAGACAGATGACAGACATGACGGCAAACGGGCCGATGATGATTACCCCCTCCGTTACGCCCCTAGCCATTATCGCCGCTGGTCGCCCGCAACGGTAGCTATTACGGCTCTAGGTGGTATTGCCTATCTGGCCGATTTCTCCATTGGTGCCTCTATCGCTCTCTCTTATGGGACATGGAATGCCATTCTGGGTATTCTGGTAGCAGCTTTCATCATCTTCATCAGCGGCTTTCCACTCGCTTGGTATGCCGCCCGATATAATATCGATCTTGACCTGATCTCCCGTGGCGCCGGGTTTGGCTATAGTGGCTCCATCCTGACCTCGCTCGTCTTTGCCAGCTTTACCTGTATTCTCTTTGCGCTGGAGGGATCAATCATGGCGCAGGGGCTGGCTCTTGGGCTGGGGCTACCGCTCTGGGCCGGGTATCTGCTCTCTACGCTCGTAGTCTTCCCCTTCGTCCTTTATGGCATGAAGGCTCTCGCCAAAATGCAGGTCTGGACGACACCGCTCTGGCTGCTGCTCATGCTAGGGCCAGTAAGCTATCTCATCTACAAACAACCTGCCCTGGTGCCGCATTTTCTCAGCTTCCCCGGTCTTTCCGGCCATGAGGCCCTGAGTCTTTCGGCTATCATGCTTTCTTCTGGCGTGGCCCTCGCTCTCATGGCGCAGATTGGTGAACAAATCGACTATCTGCGCTTCATGCCCACAAAGACGAAAGAGAACCGCCTATCATGGTGGCTCAGCGTCATTGCAGCGGGGCCGGGCTGGGTCATTCTGGGGGCTTTGAAACAGATCATCGGGGCGTTTCTAGCTGTCTTTATTCTGAAGCAGGTTGGTGCCCATACCGCTACCGAGCCGGTGCATCAGTTCCTTGCCGCTTTGCAGACTATCTTTACCCCCACCCTCGCCATGATTCTGGCTGTAGTGCTGGTCGTTATCAGTCAGATCAAGATCAACGTCACGAACGCCTATTCAGGCTCGCTCGCATGGACGAGTGCCTATACACGGCTAACGGGCCATTTCCCCGGCCGGTTGGTCTTTCTGGTCATTAATCTGCTGCTGGCTCTAGCCCTGATGGAAGGTAACATGTTCTCCATCCTTCAGGCCATTCTCAGCCTCTATGCAGACTGTGCCATCGCATGGATCATGACCGTTACGGCGGATATTGTCTTCAACAAATATCTGCTTGGCCTTTCCCCGAAAGAACCAGAGTTCCGCCGGACGATGCTCCCCGCCGTTAATCCGGTTGGCACGGGGGCCTTCCTATTAGCAACTCTGGTCTCCATTCTAGCCTATGAGGGCGTGCTAGGGGCTGGATTACAGCCCTACTCCGCCCTCATCGCCTTTCTGGTCGCCAGCATCGCTACGCCTCTTCTGGCCCTGCTGACACGAGGGCGCACCTACCTACTGCGGGATGATGACGGCATTGCCGCCCCCCGCTTCCATTCCGATGGAACAGCCAACACCGACCTACACCGCTGCATCTCTTGCGAGGGCGAGTATGAACGGCCCGACATGCTGTGCCTGCCAGAGCAGGACGACACAGTCTGCTCTCTCTGTGCTGGCCTGAAGAAGCCCTGAAGGAGTCAGGGCGGGTTACAGCCCACCCTGCTCTATGATAAAGCGGGCAACGGCCTCCACCCCTTCACCAGCCCGGATATTGGTGAAGACAAAAGGACGGCTGCCCCGCATCATGCGGCTATCCCGGTCCATCACGTTCAAATCGGCCCCGACATGCGGTGCAAGGTCCGTCTTGTTGATAACCAGCAAATCGCTGCGTGTAATTCCCGGCCCACCCTTACGGGGAATCTTATCCCCAGCAGACACGTCAATGACATAAATCGTCAAGTCTGCCAGTTCGGGGCTGAAAGTGGCAGCGAGATTATCACCCCCACTTTCTACCAAAACGAGGTCCAGATCGGGAAACCGCTCCCGCAACGTCTCGATCCCTGCCAGATTGATGCTGGCATCTTCCCGGATGGCCGTGTGCGGGCATCCCCCTGTCTCGATCCCCATAATCCGCTCTGGCGGGAGAGAGCCGGCACGGGTGAGGAACTCGGCATCCTCACGGGTATAGATATCGTTGGTCAGGGCCGCCACGCTATAAGACTGGCGGAAAATACGACAGAGCGCATCCATGAGGGCCGTCTTACCCGTACCGACCGGCCCGCCAATCCCCACACGCAAAGGGCCGTGCCGTCCGGCAACCAGATGATCAGAAGATGATGTCGTCATGTACGAAAAAGCCTTGTTCTCTGTGTTTCGTGATGGATAGCCGCAAGGTCGGCAGCAAAACAGGCACTACCCACATCCGCCAATGTCCGCCCCTTGGTCTCTAACACGGCCTTCTGGATGACACGCTCCATATGGTGCAGCGCACGCAACCCATCCGTCTGCCCCAATGGCACCAGCTTGACCACAGCTGCCACAAGAGCCGCCACGGCACCATAAGCCCCTGCCTGAAGGGCTTCATCCCGCCCGACACCGCCCCGGCTAAAAACAAGTCCCTGCGCCACCGGTAGCGGACACGCCATCATCTGGCGCAGTCTCTCACAGTCGGGCTGCCAAACAGATGCTGCCCGTAGAAAAGCCTCCCCCTGCCAGAGCGTTTCCTCATACCGTTCCCGTGATGATGCACAGGCTAGAACATGAGCTGCCAGCTCCATGAGGGCAGCTTCATCCGTGGCATGGTCCCACGCTTCCTTCAGAAAGATTAGATCATTCCTCAGGGAACCATGTTCCAGAAGGGCTGTAAGCCACAGGCAGAGGGACTGCACATCATGCAGGCTACCTTGCTCTACAGCCCATTCCAAACCGTGACTATAAGCGTAATTGCCTGTCGGAAAGGCCGGAGATACCCATGAGAGAAGCTGAAGAAAGCCTATTCCTTCCACTCGGTTCATCAGACCTTGTGGCTGTGGCTGTGGCTGTGGCTGTGGGCATGATCATGCCCGCCACGCCCCGCATAGGCCCCGCTTTCTGGCGAAAAAGGTGCCTCGCAGAGATGCACATGCGCCCCTAGCCCAGCGAGCATATCGGCAATCACGGCATCTTGCCGCACCAGAATCCGCTTTTCCTCTATCATGGCAGGCAAATGCCGGTTACCCAGATGCCATGCCAACTGGAGCAGATGCAAAGCCGAATGGGCCGTGACTTCCATAAGGGCTTCCGGCAGAGCCTCTACCCGAATGATACGCCCATCATCCAGCACCAGCCCTTCCCCCTCATTAAGCAGACGGGCCTCCTTCAACTCCAGCAGAACACGCTCCCCGCTTTTTAGGGACAGAACAATGCGCCGCCTGTGCCGCCCCTCATAATCCGCCACGAAAACATCAGCGGCCTCTGCCTCGTTCCAGCGACCTGCTGGCAGGATATCGACAACATGTTTCATCAGAACAGAAAATACCTCTGTGCCATAGGGAGAACAGCCGCAGGCTCGCAGGTCAGCGGCTCACCATCAACCCGGACTTCATAAGTTTCCGGGTCAACTTCAATATGAGGCATGGCGTTGTTATGGACCATATCCACCTTGCCAATACCGCCCCGTGTGTTGCGTACCGCAGAGAGGGAACGTTTCAACCCCAACTTCAGGCCGATCTCATCCTCCAAAGCGGCTTGCGAGACAAAAGTCGTGCAGGTCGCTGCCAAAGCCTCGCCATAAGCTCCAAACATCATCCGGCCATGCACAGGCTGCGGTGTGGGAATAGACGCATTAGGGTCGCCCATCATGGCGTAAACAATCATCCCACCCTTCACCACAAGGTCGGGCTTAACAGCAAAGAAGGCCGGATCCCACACAGCCAGATCAGCCAGCTTCCCTACGGCAATAGAGCCAACTTCATGCGACAAGCCATGAGCAATAGCGGGATTGATGGTATATTTAGCCAGATAGCGTTTGATGCGGGCATTATCCGCCCGCTCATTATCCCCCGTCAAAGGCCCTCTCTGGCATTTCATCTTATGGGCTGTCTGCCATGTCCGCAGGGGGACTTCCCCCACACGGCCCATCGCCTGACTGTCTGAGGACATCATGGCCAGCACCCCCATGTCATGGAGAATGTCCTCTGCGGCGATGGTCTCCTTACGGATACGACTTTCCGCAAAGGCGATATCTTCTGGCACACGAGGATTGAGATGGTGGCAAACCATCAGCATATCCAGATGCTCATCCAGCGTATTAACCGTGTAAGGTCGGGTCGGATTGGTGGAGGATGGCAGCACATTCGGTAAGCCCGCCACTCGGATGATGTCCGGTGCATGGCCACCCCCGGCACCCTCCGTATGGAAAGCGTGAATCGTCCGCCCCTTAAAGGCGGCGATGGTATCCTCCACGAAGCCGCTTTCATTGAGCGTATCAGTGTGAATCATCACCTGCACATCCATCCGATCTGCGACAGACAAACAGCAGTCAATAGCAGATGGCGTACTGCCCCAATCTTCATGCAACTTCAGGCAGGAAGCCCCGGCACGCACCATCTCCTCCAGTGCCGCAGGGCGAGAAGCATTACCCTTTCCCGCAAAAGCAAGATTAACGGGCAGACCTTCAGCGGCCTGAAGCATCCGGGCCATATGCCATGGCCCCGGCGTGCAGGTTGTGGCGGCTGTCCCGGTGGCGGGACCTGTTCCCCCACCTACGAGGGTCGTGACCCCAGCGGCGAGGGCTTCTTCAACCTGCTGGGGACAAATATAGTGAATGTGACTATCGATCCCGCCCGGCGTGACGATGCGCCCTTCCGCAGCGATGATCTCCGTTCCCGGCCCAATGACAATGTCCACCCCCCGTTGGGTATCCGGGTTCCCAGCCTTACCGATGGCCGCAATACGGCCCGCACGAATGCCAATATCCGCCTTGATGATTCCCCAATGGTCAAAAATCACCGCATTGGTGATGACCGTATCCATCGCTCCTTCAGCCTGACTGCGCTGGGACTGGCCCATGCCGTCCCGGATGGTCTTGCCACCACCAAAGCACACCTCTTCCCCATAAAGAGTCCGATCGTCTTCAATTTCAGCAATCAGTGCCGTATCGGCTAGTCGCAGGCGGTCTCCAGTCGTGGGGCCGTACTGATGGGCATAATCATGGCGAGACAAACGGCTCATGATATTTCCTTCTCTCTGTTCCGGTCCCCACCATGAAACCCTCTGATCTGCCCTGCACCACCATAGGGAACGAGCGTTACTTCCCGCTCCTGCCCCGGCTCGAAACGGACAGCCCCGCCAGAAGGAATATCCAACCGCCAGCCCCAGGCCTGTTCACGATCGAAATGCAGGGCCGGGTTCACCTCGGCAAAATGATAATGACTGCCTACCTGCACGGGGCGATCACCTGTATTGACAACCATCAGCCGCCGGGTCGGTTGCCCCTCATTGAGAATGATCTCCCCTTCTGCGGGTAAAATCTCACCGGGAATGGCTCCTTCTGGCAGGCACTCCTGCTGTTGCTCAGCGGATTGGGTCATGAACGGTCACTAATTTTGTTCCATCGGGAAAGGTGGCTTCAACCTGCACATCGGCAATCATCTCCGCTACACCGGGCATGACCTGCTCCCGCACCAATACTTCGCCACCGCTGGCCATAAGGTCCGCCACGCTGCGGCCATCGCGGGCACCTTCCACGACATGATCGGTAATCAGGGCCACGGCTTCAGGGTAGTTCAGCTTCACACCCCGCTCCAACCTCTTACGGGCCACGATGGCAGCCATCGCCACCAGCAGCTTATCCTTTTCCCGTGGGGTGAGTTTCATGCTCCATTTGCTCCCTGCCTACACCTGCTCCCCGCCACAATAACGCCTCCTCTTAAATACGCCAGCCTGTCGGAAGCCTCCGGCCTGAGCGAAGGCAGGGCACAATCTTGCTCATGAGAGATTCAACTACCCAATTATTACGGGCTAGCCCCCTCATGACGAGTTTGCCATCCCAGCAGGATGCCGCAAAAGAGGCTTCCGGCCCTGTATCCTCCAACAAAGAGCGCAGCCGGGGCAGATAACTCTCTGCCTCTCTATCCACCAGAACAAGCATGGTCTCCACACAGGCCCCATCCGCAATCGGAGCCTGCTGAAGATACTCATGCAAGCCATCCCCTGTCATGATTGTGCTATCTTCCAACGCCGGGTGCCCGTCCCGCCGGATGCTCAGCCTGTCCCGCACATGCAGCCGTTGTAACTGCTCCCCAGAGCCACGGCGGCCCAAAATACGACTCTCGTAAAAAAGAAAACTGGCTGTACCCGCCATCTCTACCGTCATGGAACGTTCCAACCGAGCCCCATTGAAGAAGATGGTCCCATGAGGCAGCCATTCCAGTCGAGAATGTGGAGCTAGATGACAGATCGTCTGGATTACAGCGGGCGGGTCTTCCGAACGGGCACGGTAAACACGCTCATGCCCCTGACTACTTATAAGAAGTTCGGCCCTTTCCTCACATCGTACCTCATGCCGCAGCTGGTCCCCCGCCGCTAGCCCGCCGGAAATATTGACCATAACGGCCTCAAGCTGGGTTTCATCACGCCGGGGAAACAGCAGCCGACTACACCCTCCCTGCCGCAAAACATCCCGCCGTGTCTGTCCCTCCCGGACACGCGCGCTGAGCGTGAACGTGCCTTCCGCCCTTTGCAGAGGCACTCCTGCCTCCCCACCTAAAACCATCGTCACGCTCTCCCATCCACCATTTCTTTATGGCCAGATATGAAGGCACCAACATATCAGGACAGAGACCATCCAGACACACCCTAAAAAGAAACAGAAATAATACATGCCAATTAATGGATAACAACAAGAAATATAATAGAATATTAAGGCCAATTCATTGCACTAATTTCATATTCTATTTAATGTGCTGGTAACATTGTTATTAGACACAGGGCTTTCAAAATATCTTGTTCCATCACGATCAAGTGACGATTAAATAATGCTTAACGGGGATAGCATGTCTAATTTTTCAGCCATCATGACTAATCCAAAAGAAAGCCTTGAGGATACTGACGACCTGAAATCCCGGCTGCATTTTCTCAAACTGGGGGAACGGGACTGTCTGGCTATCCGCCGTATTGAGAAATATGTTAACAGATGCCTGCCCAAAGCCCTTGATGCGTTTTATGACTCGGTCCGCCAAGAACCGCATACAAGAATTTTCTTCAGTTCAGAAGCACAGATACAAAGAGCCAAACAGGCACAGCTCACCTATTGGAAGAATATTTCAGCGGCTAATTTCGGCCTGCAATATGCCAATACCGTCCGCCAAATCGGTCGTACCCATGCCAAAATCGGGCTGGAACCACGTTGGTATATTGGCGGCTACGCCCTTCTGCTGACCTCCATCATCACAGATGTTACAACTCAGCTAGCCCCCCCGGCACCACTCCTGCCCGCCAAGATACCTTTCTCCAAGCTGACGGAATCCCTTACCAGCCTCTGCAAAGCCGTCTTTTTGGACATGGAACTCACCATTTCCATCTATATTGACGAGGCCAAGAAGCTCAATAAAGAGGAAATGAACAAGCTTGATGAAGCCATCGAGCAAGAACGGCGGTTTGTCACAGAGCGATTTGGGCACATTATTGATGCGCTCGCCAACAAAAATCTCTCGCACACGGTAGAGGGGGATTTCCCCAACACCTACCTCCCCATGCGCGACAACCTCAATCGTGCTATCTCATCGCTCTGTCAGACACTCCATACCATCAGCGAAGCGACAGAAAGCATCGACAATACAGCCGATGAGATCAACAGCGCTGCCCAAGACCTCGCCCAGCGTACAGAACGGCAGGCAGCCTCTGTTGAGAAAACAGCCGCCGCCGTAGAACAGATCACCGCTACAGTCTCCTCCACCGAGGCCCGTGTCAGTGAGGCCACTCAGTTTGTGGAGGAATGCCAAACTATTACAGAACAATTCGGCACCATGATTCGCCGTGCCAGCACGGCCATGGAAGAGATTGAACGCTCCGCCGAGGCCGTAAACAAGATTACAAACGTCATCTCCAATATCGCCACGCAAACCAATCTGCTGGCCCTTAATACCGGCGTGGAAGCCGCCCATGCAGGAGAGGCAGGCAGTGGCTTCCGTGTTCTAGCACAGGAAATCCGCAAATTGGCCAACCGGGTCGGCGATGCCTCTGAAGAGGTCAAAGACCTCATCACCACATCTCAGACCCACGTCAGTTCTGGGTCCACCATCATGAAAGATGCCAGCGGCGCCATCGACACCATCATCTCCAGCGTGGCCAATATCGGTACACACCTCAAAGAAATCTCCAAGGCAACATCCGAGCAAGCATCGGCCCTACGGGATGTCAACGGGGCTGTCGTCACCATTGATCAAGGTACACGAGAGAATGCCGCTATGGTGGAAGAAACCTCTGCGGCGACCTCCAACATGGCCCAGCGGACACGCCAGCTTCGCCAGCTGCTAAGTGAATTTATCCTTCAGGCGCAGCGGTAACAGAGAGAGGGGTCAACGCCCCTCCAACCTGTCAGCAAGCTGCACTATGAAACGGGACAGGCGGTTAAACTCACCTCTCAGCTCGCTCATCTCCTGCCGTAATCGACTACATTCTTCCCGGGCTTGCTCTGCCTGCTGGGAAAATGATGCGGCAAGACGGTATTCCTGACGAGCCTGCTGGAGGAACGCCGCCTGAAACTCTCTTCCTCGGCCTTTACCCTGAATGGCATCTCGCAGCACAGTATTGGTATAAGCAATGATGGCATCGTAGGAGAACTCTGTCTCGCTCTTATCATCCGGCCCGCCAGTCCTAAATGGCCTCTGATGGTAATTTGCCAGAAAATCCGGAATAATCCCCACTTCCCCCGCCAACATGAGACGCTGGAAAAAGTCCTGATCTTCCACATAAGGCAGGGTCGTATTCACCCCATCTGAGGCCGGAATAGCCGAGCGGCGAAACACTGTCGTAATCGTGCTGAGCAAGCTGACATGCGCCAGAAATAGGCCATAATCAACAATGGACCCTTCCTTGCGCCCGAGGGTATCAAAACGCTTATCGAAAACGATTTGCCCCCCTTCCATATGCTCAACAATATCGTAGCTGCTTGTCGTCACCCCTACGAACGTACCGGCCCGGTCATCATCAAGATAAGCAACAGTGCGTGCGTAAAATTCGGGCTCTAGCGTATCGTCATCATCGTGGATGTGGACATACTCTTCTTTGACAAGCCCAAGCCCGATGCTCATGGCTTGCGCCCGACCTGCTGAAGTTGGGAGGTCCATCTGGACGACACGGTCTGCCTCGCTAGGGCCATATAGCGAGATGACCCGGAATACCTCATCGGGATCTCCGCCATCATTAATGACGTACACACGGAAATCCTGAAAGCTCTGCCGCTGCAGACTCTCAAAAGCCCGAGCCAGAAACAGGGGACGATTCTTTGTCCGAATAATAATAGCAACTCTGTACGGCATGATCTCCAATCCTCCTGTATCAGAAACTTTACTAATCGCTCGTACCTCACAAAAAAAGGCCCGGAGCCTGAAAACTCCGGACCTTTCTTATAAAGAGCCGTACTTCCACAGCCCTAGCCTGTCAGGCCATATTAGCCCTGATGGGCAGCACGGTAACGCTCGCCAAGGGCATTTGCTGCAACCATGGCATGATAGACATCATCCGGCGTGACCTTGAAAGGCAGATTGCCCATCGTGTCATTCTTATCGCAGGCAATCTCTGCCACCTTGCGCCAGTCTGCCTCCACAAACTCCTTGACCCCAAGCTCTTTGAGGGTCATCGGCAGGCCTGCAGACCGGACAACACGCAGCACTTCTTCGATCTCTTCCTTCGGTGCATTCTCCAGAACCAGCTGGGTCAGCAGACCGAACACCACTTTCTCACCATGCTGAGCGTGGTGGAGGTCTTCAATAACGGTCATACCGTTATGCACAGCATGAGCAGCAGCCAGACCGCCTGTCTCTGCACCTGTACCGCTGAGGTAAATGGTCGCTTCGACCATTTCTTCCAGCGCACGGGTCGGCACCTTGTTGCGCACGGCGTCCATGGCCAGATCAACATTCTGGCAAACCAGATCGTAGCACATACGGGCCAGACCCAGCCCCGTGCGGGACGGACGCTTGCAGGACAGGTTCACACCGTCGGAATTATAGCAAGCACGGGCTTCGAAATAGGTGGAGAGAGCATCACCAATACCCGCTGCAAAGAAGCGTACCGGTGCACCGGCGATCACGCCCGTGTCAGCCACCACCACATCGGGGTTCTGCGGCAGGAAGAGATAACGGTCAAACTCGCCCTTCTCCGTGTAGATGACAGCCAGAGCAATGCACGGAGCATCGGTAGAGGCGATAGTCGGATAAAGGATGAGAGGCAGCTTGTAATAGTGAGCCACGGCCTTGCTGGTATCCAGCGTCTTACCGCCACCGATACCGACAATCACGTTAGCACCCTGCGCCTTGGCCAGCTCGCCCAGACGCTTGATCTCGGCATCCGTACATTCACGCTGGAATTTTTCGGCCTTACCCTTCAGCCCTGCTTTCTCTAGCCCGGCAACGGACTCTTTCTCAACACGCTCAACAAAGAACTCGTCACTAATGATGAAAGCGTTATCACCAAAATCTTTTACAAAATCATGCAGCTGAGCGAGCAGGCCCGTGCCGATGATGAATTTCTTGGGGGCTGAAACGGTGCGGGGGGTTTTCTCAACCATGCTCGATATCTCCTTCAAGCATATGTAAATGCCTCATTACCTCGCCACGCTACCCCCTCACCTGCGGATTGACCAGAAGCCAATCCGGGTTTTTGCATCATGCCAGCATGTATTGTCATGCATAGGTTGCAACCATAGGACTGCTCTTGTCTTAAATAAATTTCCACGCACGAATAATAGGACAGATACGACCCCCTTTGTTAAAAGAAGATCATTCCGTTCCATTCATTGGCAACATGAGAATTATTGCAACTTCTCTTCAGAACAGAGGCATATTATCAATCAGCCTAACAGCCCCCAACTTCACAGCCAACAAGGCCAGAGCCGTTTCCCCCACCGTCTCTTCTGTCTGAAAGGTTTCTGGGTTCACCACGGTGACATAATCAATCTCTGTCAGGCCGGCCTTCACCAGCACATCCCGTATGGCCTCTTCCAGAACCATGCGCCTGCGCTCGCCACCCCGGGCCAGATCACGGGCACGACATAAAGCCTGATGCAGAACCGGTGCCCGGCTGCGTTCCTCCTCTGTCAGACGGCTGTTACGACTTGAGCCTGCCAGACCATTCGCCTCCCGCCATGTTGGCAAGGTGGTGATCTCTACCGGAATATTCAGGTCCTGTACGAAACGCTGGACGACAGCGCATTGCTGGGCATCTTTCTGCCCAAAATAGGCCCGCTGCGGCTGGACGATGTTAAAGAATTTGGTCAGCACCGTTGCTACACCAGCAAAATGACCAGGGCGTGATGGCCCTTCTAACTCCTGCGCTACACCGCCTACATCCACCTGCGTAGCAAAACCATCGGGGTAAAACTCGGCTGCATCCGGCGTGAAAACACAGGCCACACCCTCTTTTTGCAACAAGGCAATATCCCTCTCTACCGCACGGGGATAATTGGCCAGATCATCAGGAGAGCCAAACTGGATGGGATTGACAAAAAGACTGACGACAACAGCCTCATTCTCTTCTCTAGCACGCCGGACGAGGGAGAGATGCCCCTCGTGCAGGAACCCCATAGTCGGGACAAAACCGACTGTCCCAAGCTTTGCCCGTTCCTGCCGCATTTCCTGAACCGTTGTGCAGAGTTTCATGTCGTTCCTTCTCCTCATGGCCACCTCATGACCTTTTCTCTTCCATAGCCTGCCTGCCTCTGGTTTGTCTTCCCCGAGAGGCCGGAACAGGCTAACAACAGCTCACTCCCGCAAATCACCCAACCGAACGGATCACTCATGCCTGATACCAGCACGGCACAGACATCCCCCATTGCCATCATCGGCGCAGGCCCGGCCGGACTGTTCGCTGCCGAACGTCTCAGTAAAAAAGGCCATAAGGTCCATCTGTTCGACCACATGGCCAGACCGGGACGAAAATTCCTTATGGCTGGGCGCAGCGGGCTGAACCTAACCCATAGCGAACCGCTAGACCTATTCCTTCAACGCTATGGTGCTGCACAGAACCGGCTGGAACCCATTATCCGCTGCTTTCCACCCGAGGCTCTCCGCCACTGGGCCGAAGAGCTGGGCGAACCCTGCTTTACCGGCAGTTCTGGTCGCGTATTCCTAAAATCTCTCAAAGCCTCTCCTCTTCTGCGCCGCTGGCTCAACCGCCTGCAGGAACAAGGCGTGCAATTCTTTCCCCGGCACAGGCTGACAGACATGCAAGGCCTCTCCCTCACCTTCCAGACAGCCGAAGGGCCTGTTCACAGAACCGCACAAGCCGTTATCCTAGCCTGTGGCGGTGGAAGCTGGTCACGACTGGGCAGTGATGGGCACTGGGCCTCACTATTGAAAGACTATTGCACCCCCTTTGCCCCCTCTAACTGTGGTTTCATGCCGGATTGGCCAGAAGAGTTCCTACTCCGCCATGAAGGTGCCACCCTTCGGGGCATCACACTCAGTTTTGCGGGTCAGACACAACGAGGCGACATCATCATCACAAAGCGGGGGCTAGAAGGCGCACCACTCTACGCCCTTTCAGCCTTATTGCGGCAGGCTCTGGCAAAGGCAGATGAGAAGGGCATAACAATCCATCTAAATCTCCGCCCGACTCTGGGAACGGAGCGCATCATGGAACGTCTCTCCCGCCAGCGCATCCGTGAAAGCCGTAGCAACAAACTCCGCAAAGCATTAGGGCTGGACCGCACCATGCGGGAATTACTTGTTCGCCTCTGCCCGGAAGCCCGCACAGCAAGAGAGCTGACAAACGCCATCACGCAGGCCCCCCTACGTCTTATAGCCCCTGCCGAACTGGACCGGGCCATCTCCACCGCTGGCGGCCTAAAATTGGACGCCCTGAATGATAATCTCATGCTCCACCATAAGCCCGGTCTGTTTGCCTGTGGTGAAATGCTGGACTGGGACGCCCCTACAGGTGGGTATCTACTACAAGGCTGTTTTTCTACCGCCTACTGCTGTGCAGAAGGCGTTCATCACTGGCTCTCGCGCTCATTGCCCGGTAAAGTAACGCCATGAGTTCATCACATTTCGGCCCCCTTCTTCTTGGCACCACGACCCGTGGCGAGGATGCCCATATCGACTTGCCCGAACTTCTGGCTACCCGCCTGCTCGTACAGGGCAACTCCGGTTCTGGGAAATCTCATCTCCTTCGCCGCTTGCTGGAGCAGAGCGCAACCCTTGTCCAACAGGTCATCATCGACCCGGAAGGGGACTTTGTTACTCTAGCCGAAAAATACGACCATCTTGTCATCGAGACAGACACACAGTCTGAAGCCAGCCTGCGGAGTGCAGGGGAGCGTGTGCGAATGCACCGGGCTTCTGTCGTACTGAATCTGGAGCAGAGTGAGCCAGAAGGACAGCTCCGCTCGGTAGGAGCCTTTCTAACAGGCATGTTCGAAGCCCCACGGGCCTACTGGTACCCGGTTCTCATTGTGGTGGATGAGGCGCAGCTCTTTGCGCCCATCGCAGGGGGCGATACCTCCGATGAAGCTCGCCGCATCTCTCTCAATGCCATGACGAACCTCATGTGCCGTGGGCGCAAGCGTGGCATGGCGGGCATCATTGCGACCCAGCGTCTTGCCAAGCTCGCCAAGAATGTCGCTGCAGAAGCCTCTAATTTTCTAATGGGCCGGACCTTTCTAGACATAGACATGGCCCGTGCAGCCGACCTACTAGGCATGGAACGCCGCGCCGCTGAAGCGTTCCGGGACCTTGCTCGTGGTCAGTTCATGGCTCTGGGGCCTGCTCTGGCCCGCCGCCCACAGCGAGTTACCATCGGCCCAGTCGAAACTGCCAGCCATGCCGGAGGGCCTGCCCTCATGCCGCTGGAGCAGCCCAATATTCCCATGGATGAGCTACGTGACCTCATTCTAGAGGCCCCACCCGAACCAGCTCCCCGCCCCCGCAAGGAACCAGCGGCCCCCAAACCGGACCTGCTTGCCCAGCTGGATGCCTACAGTTCTTCCCGCGATGCCAGAGAGCAACAGCAGAGCCAGCAAATGGCCACCCCTGACCCGGAAACACTCTGGAATCTGGTAGCCGAAGCAGGGCAAGATGAAGATGCGGCCTATCGGCCACTCGCCACCTTGTATCAGGACTTCCAAATGCGGGCCCGGCTGGCCGGATTCTCCCGCAACATCCTGCCCATGCCTCAGTTTCAGACCATGCTAAGCACTATCCGTTGCGGCATCACACGGGAACAGGCTGAAAGTGACGCATGGCAGGATATCCAGCAACGGGCCGGCCGCCTCCCTGAGGACATGCAGCCCGTCTATTTCTTGCTGGCCCGTGCTGCCATGGAGGGAGAGCCCTGCCCAGATGATGCCGCTCTGGCCCGTGCCTATGGCACACACTCTCTTGGCCGTGCACGACGTCAGCTAACTTATCTCGAAAAATGCGAGGCCATCATTCTACAAGGCACAGGCCGTCATCGCCGTATTGCCATTATCGGCCCGGGCTGGCAGACAGCCGCCTCGCTCTGACCACCCGGACGTTTCTTAGTATCGGTAGCCCCGAGGGGAGTAACAAAGTAGAAGCCTGCTGTTCTTCTCTACTCCCCTCCTACAAAAAATGGCGGAGCCAACGCCCCGCCATCTTCCAAAGTCCCTAAGGACCATTTCTGAACGAATGCCAGAAGCCCCGTATCAGTCTACCATCTGCGGCGGCGGCACAACACGCAGACGCTCGATCACGCGGTCACGCAGCTCTTCCGGTGTTGCATCACCGGGAACACGAATGACAGGCTCGTCATCGGTCGGTTCTTCCAGAGTGGCCAGCTGGCTTGGCAGCAGGGTTGGCGGCATGTAATGCCCGACACGGTGCTGCAGCCGTTCCTCTATGATCTTCGGGTCCACCTTCAGATAAACGAACTGCACCGGAATATGCTTGGCCAATGCGTCACGATATTTCTTCTTCAGGGCGGAGCATGTCAGTACGGCACCGGTACCCTTCTCAGCGCATTTGGCCAGCCAGTCATGACACAGCTCCAGCCAAGGGGCGCGGTCCTCATCCGTCAACGGGTGGCCGTTGCGCATTTTCTCCACATTGGCTTTGGGGTGCAGATCGTCCCCTTCCTGAAACGGCCAGCCGAGGCTCTTGGCCAGCAACTCGGCTACAGTGGTCTTGCCGTTACCGGAAACACCCATCACCACAATGTAATGCGGAGCAATACCAGCTGCTGCCTGAGCAGCCTCTTTCTCTGTCATGGCGCCCATTGTTCAACCTCCCGTTCGGTGGCAACCAACACATCGGTCGCCATATTGGGGAACAACCCATGCTCCACCACGCCCACCGTACCATCAAGTCGTGCGGCCAGAGCCTGCACGTCATCGATTGGACCGAAAGCGCAATCAAGTATCCTGTTCCCATTATCGGTAGTAAGTAGCTCACCCGTCAGATGCCGACGAGGGCGAATAACCTTTGCCCCCATAGCCTCCAGACGAGCCGCTGTTGCCTCGTAACCAAATGGAACAACTTCCACTGGTACGGGCACCCGCTGGCCAAGCTGGTCAACCGGTTTGGTCACATCGACAATCACGACAAAACGCCGTGACGCCTGTGCAACAATCTTCTCACGTAGCAGAGCAGCCCCCAACCCTTTGATGAGATGAAGCGTTTTACGTTCCACTTCATCCGCACCATCAATAGTGATGTCGACTACGGAATGATCTGCAAACGTCGTGATCGGAATCCCCGCTGCACGAGCAAGCTTTGTTGACTCCTCAGAGGTTGGAATGGCCTGAATCTTCAGCCCCTCTTTGGCAACACGCTCGCCAAGCCGTTCGATCATGAAGGCTGCTGTGCTTCCTGTTCCCAGCCCGACAACCATTCCCGGTTTGACAAGGCTTGCAGCAAGATGGGCA
The DNA here is from genome assembly GCF_002003665.1 of Bombella intestini. GTDB lineage: Bacteria > Pseudomonadota > Alphaproteobacteria > Acetobacterales > Acetobacteraceae > Bombella > Bombella intestini. Next base: position 233,724 of record NZ_JATM01000003.1, on the reverse strand, counting down.
GCAGCACGTTTACAGTCATCTACGTTCATGAAGGCTCTCCAGCAGCAGCGCTGTCTGCCAGTATGAGGATTTTCCCTTCCGAAACAATACGCCCGGATGGGATGCTGCCATCACCCTGACGCAAACGGGCCAACATTGGTACTTTATTTTCCCCTGTCACCAAGAAGACAACCAATGCGCTGGAGGCAATGGCCGGGTAAGTTAATGTCAGACGTTCATGCGGGGCTGTGCTGGGGGCGGCAACGCTCACCCAAGCCTTCTTTTCCTCAAGAACAGGTTCACCGGGGAACAAAGATGCTGTGTGACCGTCTGTTCCCAAACCGAGCATGACAATATCAAAGAGCGGGCGGCCTGCCTCAAGGGTTGTGGAGCCGTAGGCCTTTTCCAGAACACTTTGATACCGGGCGGCATCCTCCTTGGCCGTGGTATCTGTCGGCATCGGGTGAATCTGATCCGCCGGAATGGAAACCTTGGAAAGCAACAATGTGCGGGCGCTCGCATGGTTGCTGTCCGCATGGCCCTCGGGCACATGACGTTCATCCCCATAGAAAATCTCGACACGAGACCAATCGACCTGCTGGGCCATTTCAGGCCGGGCGAGAATCGCAAAAAGCTGTTTAGGCGTAGACCCACCAGAAAGAGCGATGCGTACCTTGCCTTCCCGCTTTTCTTTCACTGTCGCAATCAGCAGCTTTGCCATTTCCATAGCAACTGCCTCTGAATCCTTCAGAACCTCCACGGCCGCATGGCGCATGTCCGTTGTCATACCCGTCGTACCCTCCGAATCACTTTCTGCTCCCATCTGAAAAAGGAGCTGTCGGCATAATGAACGTCTCGGCTGCGTATGCCCAGCCACCTTCATCAGGTTTTCCGGTAACATAGCTCGCCTGCTCTTTCACAGAGTCCTGCGCCTGCCCCATAGCAATGCTCATACCAGCGGCCTGCAACATGGGAATGTCGTTAGGGGCATCACCAAGAGCGGCAACTTCCTGCGGGGTCACGCCATATAGTCTGGCAAGTTCAACCACGGCTTGCCCCTTCGTGGCCTTGGCGGGCGTGATATTCAGCTTATGGGGAGCCGAACGCAACATGCTGGCACGCCCATCAAAAGGAGGTGCCAACTCTTCCTCCAGCCGAGCAACCAAAGCTATATCATCAGAACAGACTATGAGCCGGTTTACCGTTTCCGGCGTAATGGGAAGGGATTCAACCTCCCGTGGGGTCATACCCGTAAGCTCCCGCTCCCGCTGTACCAACGGCGTTTGGCTATCACGAACCAACCATTCCTGTTCTGTTTGAAACCAGATTTCCACAGGGAAAGAAGACAGAGCTTCCATAATAGCCATGAGGCTCTCAACGGGGAAATGATGGCTTTTTAGAATATTTCCATCGGGCGTGAAAAAGACTCCACCGTTAAACCCCGCACACGGCCCCTTCAACCCAAGCTGACGAACATAGGGCAGCACGGCCGCCGGCATACGAGCACTGACAAGTGCCAGAGCCACACCCCGCTCAGCAAGGCGCTGTACAGCTGCGCCTGTTGTCTGAGAAATGGTATGGTCAGAATCAAGAATGGTGCCATCCATGTCGGATAGCACCAATCTGATTGTCGGGGATATTTCTGTCATGTGAGTCTCCTCCTCCCTTCCGGGGGGAAGAAGGGGTGCGGCCCCCTACCCGCATCCCCCGCTCTTCAGGACAATGTATTACTTCTTGCGTTCGGTATGACCACCGAAGCCGTACCGCATGGCAGACAAGGCCTTCTCGGCAAAGTTGTTGCCAGTACGGGACCGGAAACGTGTGAATAGGGCGGCTGTCATCACCGGTGCGGGGACATCTTCCTCGATGGCGGCTTCGATCGTCCAACGGCCTTCCCCGGAGTCCTGCACCTCGCCACTGAATTCGTTCAGGTCACCAGAACGAGCCAGAGCCTCGGCTGTCAGATCCAGCAGCCAAGAAGAGACGACACTGCCACGGCGCCATACCTCGGCGATATCGGCCAAATGCAGGTCGTAACGCTCTTCTTCCGGCAGTTTTTCGGAGTTCTTGCTAGCCAGCACATCAAAGCCTTCAGCAATGGCCTGCATCATACCGTATTCAATGCCGTTGTGAATCATCTTCACAAAATGGCCAGCACCGGCCGGGCCACAATAAAGGTACCCTTTCTCGGCCCGTGGATCATGACGTCCATCGTCCTCACGGTCCGGCGTACGGGGCACATCCCCCATACCCGGTGCCAAAGCATTCAAAATCGGGTCCACATATTCAGCAGCGTGTTTTTCGCCGCCATACATCATGCAGTAGCCCCGCTCGAGACCCCAGACACCGCCAGAGGTGCCGACATCGATATAATCAATGCCACGCTCGGCCAGCTCTTTCGCCCGGCGGATATCTTCCTTGTAATATGTATTGCCACCATCAATGATGATGTCACCCTTACCCAGCAGGGGGGCGAGCTTCTGTATGCAATCTTCTGTCACCTTACCGGCTGGCAGCATGACCCAGATCACACGCCGCTCCTCACCAGCAAGAAGCTCAACCATTTTCTCGAAGGTTGGGGCTCCCTGAGCCCGCCCCTTTTCTGACCGCTCGACAATCTTCTCGGTGACAGCGGGTGTCCGGTCGAACGCGACAACATCATGCCCCTTGCGGGTCAAGCGGACAGCAATATTGCCACCCATGCGGCCAAGTCCGACAATTCCGATACGCATCCTCAAGCTCCTTTTAGAATATCTGTCACCAGCTGAGCGAGACGGTCCAACCCTGCATGCAGGGGCCCGGCAATATGCACACGCAGCGCACGACGGCCACGGGCAGCCAGAACGTCAAAATCCCCTCGTGCCTGAGCGGCCTTAACGACACCAAAGCTATAGGCATGCCCCGGGATGGGCAGGTCGGCAGCATCATCTGCCGTCACCTGTAGGAAGACACCGCTATTAGGGCCTCCTTTATAGGCCTGGCCTGTCGAGTGAAGGAAGCGTGGACCAAACTGCGCCGCTGTTGCGACATGAAGCTGGTCCCTCAACTCTGTTCTCACCGTCTGCTCCCAGGCGATATGGGCTTTGTTCCGCTCAATATAAGCTAGGAGGCCAATATAATCATTCTTACCCACACGGTCAAAATGAGCTTTCAGAATGGTTTCTGCACTGCCGTTGCCCAAGGCTTCACGGTTGCGCTCATCAGCATAGAAGGCAAGATCGCCATCCTTGGCGAAGGGTGTTTCCTCCGGCAAGTGCCCCGTTTCGGCATAAGCCTTGGTTAGCTTGCGGGTTTCCACCTTACTGAACTCTACATCTGGCTGATCAAATGGATCGATCCCCAGCACGGACCCAGCTACCGCCGTGGCAAACTCAAACACAAAGAAAGCCTGCACGATCTGGCTAACATCATCCAGATGCAAGGTTACGACAGGATGCCCCGCCTCACGCAGGGCCTTCAGCCCCGGATTGACTGGCTCATGCCCCAACCGCAGCTCCACGAAAACACGGTCATCCCCATACACTTCAGGGGTGCCCAGCGGCTCGCCATCTATGGGGATGAGGCCCGTACCGTTCTTACCGGTACTCTCAGCCAGAAGCTGCTCCAGCCAAGCCCCAAGGGAGGCAATTTTCTGTGACGCCACAAACGTGACCTTGTCCCGCCGGAAGCTCGTTGCTGCCACACCAAGGGCGAGCCCCAGATTCACGCCGGGGTTAGTAACGGGCGGAACGGAAGCGTCACAAGCCTCAATCATCAGCTGAGTACTATCCAGCAAGGACCGAACATCGTACCCCGCCGCCGCAGCTGGGGCGAGGCCAAAGGCGGACAGAACGGAATACCGGCCACCAATCTCTGGGTTGCCATGGAAGATATGGGCAAACCCACGCTCTTTAGCCAATGTCTCCAATGAAGAGCCGGGGTCCGTCACGGCAACAAAATGCTCACTCGGGCTGCGACCCAAAGCTTTTTCTGCCTGATCCCAGAAATAGGCGAACAGGATGTTCGGCTCCAGTGTACTGCCGGACTTACTGGACACGATGAACAACGTCTTGGCCGGGTCGATAGCCTTGCGGAAGCTGGCTACCTGCTGAGGGTCGGTGCTGTCCAGCACATGCAGCTTAGGACCACCAGCAACCCGCCCAAATGTTTCTTCCAGCACTTCCGGTCCAAGGCTGGACCCACCCATAGCCAGAAGCAGCACGTCGCTATAGCCACGCTCCTTCACCTCACGGCCAAGGGCTTCATAAGTCTCAAGAGCGGCCCGACCGTTTTTTACGACATCCAGCCATCCCAGCCATTTACTTTCCGGCCCATTGGTCCAGACAGAGGCGTCACGCTCCCATATGCGCCGTACCTTGCCGTCCTGGCTCCAGCTCTTACCGGCCGCGACAACGGCATTTTCCAACTCACCTGACAGTGCCAAGGATACTCGCATAAGACGTTCCCCCAAAACAGCTTCCCGGCGGGCTGCAACCGCACCGAGCAATCCATCAAAAGCGACCTCGAAAGCCGCCACCCCTTCTTCCAACAAGGTGGTGGCCACACCATCCAGATCAAGCCCCAACCGCTCCGCTTCCAGCAGAATCTTACGGGCAGCCTCTACATTCTGAGCCAAACGCCCCTCTGGAACCCCATGGTCTCGGAAGGCCTCCAGCGTGCGGGGCGGTAGCGTGTTAACGGTATCGGCACCAATCAGCTCCTCCACATACAGCACGTCACGATAGGCTTTATCCTTCGTACTTGTGCTGGCCCAGAGAAGGCGTTGTGTCTGCGCTCCCTTTGCCGCCAGTGCCTGCCAACGAGGGCTTGCTATAACACTAAGGTAATGCTGGTACGCCATACGGGCATTGGCAATGGCCACCTTCCCCCGCAATGCTTGCAGTGCCTCACTTTCCGGGTCTTCCGCTGCAATGCGGCGGTCGATCCGGGCATCAATCCGTCCATCAATACGGCTGACAAAGAAAGAGGCCACGCTACCGATATGCCCTACTGGCAAACCAGCTTTTACCCGTGTCTCCAACCCTTTCAGATACGCTTCCAGCACCTTTTCATACATGCCAATCGCAAAGAGAAGCGTGACATTGACATTGATACCTTCAGCAATGGCCTGCTCGATGGCTGGAATGGCTTCTTCCGTTGCCGGAATCTTGATCATCACATTAGGATGATCCACTTGCTGCCAAAGCCTGCGGGCTTCCTCCAAACTTCTCTTGGCGTCATGGGCTAGATAGGGAGAGACCTCAAGGCTGACATAGCCATCCCGCCCGCCTGTCTCATCGAAAACAGGGCGCAGAACCTGACAGGCCTGACGGATATCCTCCACAGCCAGAGCCTCATAGAGTTCTCCAGCGGTCAGGCTACCCGTCTCCAGAAGGGCCTGTACGGCTTCTTCATATTCCGCACCATGCCCGATGGCCTGCTCAAAAATAGCGGGGTTGGAGGTCACCCCCTTCAGGGCGTCCTCCTTCACCATGGCGGCCAAGCGACCATCTTCAACGAAATCTCGCCTGATGAAGTCCAACCAAATGGACTGGCCATGACGGGCCAGACCGGTCAAAGGGGTCTCTGGCAGGGTGCCTTCCATTGTTTTGCTCCTCTCCAGTCAGTCTTCTGCGGCCCGTAACAAGAGGCGGGCCTGCTCGTAAACAGCCTGTTCTGTAAAGCCGAATTTTTCCATCAGCTCCGATGCTGCTCCGGATTCACCGAAGCTATTCATGGCAATGACGACACCGTCCAGCCCCACATAGCGGTCCCAGCCAAACCCGGACGCCATCTCCACACCAACACGCCTACGGACAGAAGGCGGCAGCACAGCGTCACGATAGGTGCGAGCCTGCTTCTCGAACAGTTCAAAGCTCGGGATGGAAACCACACGGGCCCGCACCCCCTCGGCCTTCAACCGTTCATAGACCCCAACAACAAGCGACACTTCGGAGCCAGAAGCCATAAGCAGGACCTCCGGCGTACCTTCGCAATCGGCTAGAACATAACCACCACGAGCCACGCCAGCGGCAGAAGCATAACGGGTACGGTCCAGCGTTGGCAGATTCTGCCGGGTCAAGGCAAGGGCCACAGGGCCAGCACGATGCTGCATGGCGACACGCCAGCTTTCCACCACTTCATTTGCATCTGCCGGACGCAAACTAGTCAGCCCCGGCATCGCCCGAAACTGGGCTAGCTGTTCGATCGGCTGGTGGGTCGGCCCATCTTCACCCACGCCAATAGAATCATGAGTGAAGACATAGATCACTGGCAGATGCATCAAAGCCGCAAGACGGATAGCGGGCTTCATGTAATCCGAGAAGATCAGGAAGCCCGCACAGAAGGGCCGTAGGCCACTCAGGGCTAGGCCATTACAAATGGCTGCCATTGCATGTTCACGCACCCCGAAGTGGACGTTCCGACCATCATAATGCGCTCCTTCCTGCACCATGTTGGACGGAGCCTGCAACGACCGTGCCCCCTTGATGAGCGTCTTGGTGGATGGCGCAAGGTCTGCCGCCCCACCAACCAGCCACGGAAACTGAGACGCTATAGCATTCAGCACTTCACCGGAGCTCTGGCGGGATGCGATCCCTTTTTCATCAGCAGGATAGACGGGTAGATTTTGGTCCCAGCTTTCCGGCAATGTACCAGCGAAGATGTGCTTTAGCTCATCCCCTTCCTTCGGATACTCGGTACAATAGGCAGCAAACTGCGCCTCCCATTCCGCCTGAGCCTTAGCGCCACGCTGGCCAGCCAGCTCCTGGAAACGCTCCTTCACGCCTTCAGGCACAGTAAAGTGCGGTGCGTCATCGGGCCAGCCGTAGGCTTTCTTGGCCCCCACCAGTGCTTCCATACCGAGCGGTTCACCATGGGCGGAGGCTGTACCGGCCTTACCCGGTGCCCCATAACCAATGACCGTCTTCAGAATAATCAGCGTTGGGCGAGAGGTTTCTGCACGGCCCTGCTGTAGAGCTTCGCAGATGGCAGGAACATCATTGCCATCATCTACCTCCAGCACCTGCCACCCGTAGGCGGCAAAACGCATAGCCACATCTTCCGTGAAGGTTACATCCGTGGAGCCTTCAATGGAAATACGGTTACTATCATAGACCCATGTCAGGTTGCCCAGCTTGAGATGCCCGGCCAGAGACGCAGCCTCGGCGGCGACACCCTCCATGATGTCCCCATCACCGCAGAAAGAGGTAATGTGATAGCCAAATAGGTCATAGCCCGGTCGCCCATAATGGGTAGCAAGCCACCGCTCGGCCATGGCCATGCCAACGGCACTACTGCATCCCTGCCCCAACGGACCGGTTGTGATTTCAACGCCGGCAGTCAGCCCATATTCGGGATGACCCGGCGTGCGGGATTCAAACCGGCGGAAGTTCTTCAAATCTTCCAACGTCAGAGCCGGACGGTCAACGACCTGTCCGTTCTCAATATCCTTCACTCCGGCAAGAAAGACCGTGGCATAAAGAAGGATAGACGCATGCCCACCCGAGAGAATAAATCGATCACGCCCCGGCCAAAAGGGATCGGCCGGGTTATAATACATCGTAAACTGCCAATAAGCATACATAGCCGGAGCCAGAGCCATTGCGGTACCCGGGTGACCGGATTTTGCGCGCTCTACACTATCCATCACCAATGTGCGGATCGTGTCTATGCCAAGTTTCGACAGCATACTGTTCACTGATCTAACATCCTCAATTCAAACAATCATCCGGTCTCCCATGTCAGGCTCATGCCCCTTAACACGGCCTGTCATAGTCCGGATATTTCACAAGTGGCCTTATCCTGCGAAAGAACGCAATGCCCAACAGACAAATAAGGTCAATTTTCCTACCTCCAGAGTATAGACAGGTCGCACCTGTCAGACCCTAAGGCAGATTCCGGTCATGCTGCCCTCTTCCATCCATCCTGCATCAATCACATATCCGACGTATCAGAGAGGCCCTTCCCCCTTGACCTAGCCGCAAACAGGCAGGACATTCGGAGGCCACATGCGTGCACATTCTTTTATCACAAAGGCAGCCCATCCATGACGCAGCCCGAAATGTCCTTCACCCCAGAGCAGATCACCGCTCTCTTCATTGATGCGGCCCGCAATGGAGAGAATGATCTGGTCAGACAGTTTCTCGAAGCCGGAATGCCTGCCGACTGCGCCGACAGCCGAGGCTATACCCCACTAATTGTCGCCACTTATAACGACCAGCTCGATACGGCCCGCCTGCTGCTGGATAACGGGGCCGACCCGAACGGCGTAGATGCCAAGGGAGCTACGGCTCTCTCCGGGGTGGCCTTTAAAGGATATGAGGCCATTGCCCTCCTGCTGTTGGAACGTGGAGCGCATATTGATCAAGCCAACCATGCTGGCCGCACGCCGCTCATGTTTGCCATCATGTTCGGGCGACAGGGCATAGCCCGTATGCTGCTGGAACATGGTGCCAATCCCGATATTCGTGATGCCGAAGGCCTGTCCGCCCGTGACCTTGCTCACCGCCAAGGGTTGGGCAGCCTGTTTGAGGGGGAGATTGCACAATGAGCCAGTTCTGGAACAAGAAGGTTCACGACCTCCAGCCCTACGTCCCCGGCGAACAGCCCCGCATGGCCACGCTCATCAAGCTGAACACAAATGAATCCCCCTACGGCCCATCCCCTCGTGCGCTGGAAGCCATAAAGGCCAGCGCAGATGACCGCCTGCGCCTCTATCCCGACCCGGCGGCCCTCGCCCTATGTACGGCCATTGCTGAGCAGGAACAGGTTCCAGTTGAATGTGTCTTCGCCGGGAACGGCTCTGATGAAGTCCTCGCCCATGCCTTCCAAGCGTTATTCCGCAATGATGCGCCGGTGTTGTTTAGCGATGTGACCTACGGTTTCTACCCGATCTACTGCCAGATGTTCGGGCTGGAGTATCGTACCATTCCCCTACGGGATGATTTCACCATCGCCGTGGAGGATTACGAGGGACCAGCTGGTGGCATCATCATCGCCAACCCCAACGCCAATACCGGTATCGGTCTGCCCGTCTCCGCTATTGAATCGCTGCTAAAACGCTTCACCACCCAGACGGTCATCATTGATGAAGCCTATGTTGATTTCGGTGGCGAAAGTGTCGTTCCACTCACGCAGCGTTATCCCAACCTACTCGTTACCCGTACCTTCTCCAAATCCTCCGGGTTGGCGGGGCTGCGTGTAGGCTATGCTATCGGTTCGCCCGAGCTGATCGAGGGACTGATACGCGTGAAGGACAGCTTCAACTCCTACCCCCTCTCTCGCCCTGCACAGGCCGGGGCGGAGGCGTCTGTCCGGGATAAAGCATGGCTAGAACAGACTGTCGGCCGCATCATCGCTACACGAGACCGCACCGTCACGGCCCTGCGGGAGCGTGGGCTAAAGGTTCTGCCCTCCGTAGGTAACTTCATTCTGGTTCATCACCCCGACTGCTCGGCTGATACGCTCTTCAATGCTCTGCGGGAGCGGGCTATCATCGTCCGCCATCAGGGAAGCAGCCCCCGCATCAGCGACTGGCTCCGCATCACCATCGGCTCAGATGAGGAAATGGATGCCCTGCTGAAGGCATTAGACGAAATCCTGTCTCTCTAATTCCATCCAAACATCATCATTTCACGAGATTATCCCATGCCCACATCATCTTTCACACATGAGCAACTTCTGGACCGTCTGGCTGAAGTTTCCGTCCGCACCGGGCTGAACATCAGCCCCGGCCAGCAACTCATCATCACAGCGGGGCTGGAGGCCGTGCCCCTCATCCGGCGTATTACCGCCCATGCCTACAAGGCCGGGGCCTCTCTCGTCACCACGCTGTATCAGGATGATGAAACCACGCTGGCCCGCTTTATTCACGGGCACGAGGACGGTTTCGACACCGCTGCGGGCTGGCTAGCCAATGGCATGGCAGAGGCTTTTGGCAACGGGGCTGCCCGTATGGCCATCACAGGGGGAAACCCCACCCTGCTGAAGGACCAGAACCCGGACCATATCTCCCGTGTTAGCCGGGCTAATTCTGCGGCCTATCGCCCCGCTATGGAGCGCATCACCAATTTTGACATCAACTGGAACATCATCGCCTGTGCCACCCCAGCATGGGCACAACAGGTCTTCCCTGATCTCCCAGAAGATGAAGCTCTGAAGGCCCTGTGGAACGGCATCTTCCATGCCTCCCGTGTGGATGTGGCAGACCCTGTCTCCGCTTGGGCAGCGCATAACAAGACCCTCCATGCCCGTGCCGCCATGCTCAATGACCGCCGCTTTGACGCCTTGCACTTCACCGGGCCTGGAACAGACCTAACAGTCGGGCTGGCTGATGGTCACCTCTGGGCCGGTGGTGCTGAGGAAGCTAGAAATGGCGTTGTCTGCAACCCGAACATTCCGACAGAGGAGGTCTTCACCACACCGCACTGCGCCCGTGTGGAAGGGACCGTCTCCAGCACCAAGCCGCTCTTCCATCAAGGGTCCCTGATTGACGGGATTCAGGTCCGATTTGAGAAAGGCCGCATTGTGGAAGCTCACGCCAGCAAAGGCGAAAATGTTCTGAACCGTATTCTAGAGAGCGATGCAGGGGCTCGCCGCATTGGTGAAGTCGCCCTTGTCCCTCACTCTTCCCCCATTTCCCAGAGCGGCATCCTGTATCAAAATACTCTGTTTGATGAGAACGCCGCCTGCCATATTGCCCTCGGCCAGGCTTACACAAAATGTATGACCGACCCTGACGGGCTAAGCGAGGATGAGCTGATCGCCCGTGGGGCCAATCACTCCATCATCCATATCGACTGGATGATCGGTTCCGACAGAATCGATATTGATGGAGTGAAGGACGGCCAGAAAGTTCCTCTTATGCGCTCTGGTGAGTGGGTCTAATGGCCATCACGCTTGATCCAACCCGCCTGCCCAAACTGGATATCCTCTCCCTTGCTCAGAACGGCCTCATCCTTCGTGCCGAACGCACTACACCAGAGGCGGGGATTCCTAGTTTCCTAACCCGTGCAGGATGGAACGAGCTCATCGCCCATCACCGCCACTCCACAACGGAGGGCGGTGAGACGGAAGAGCAAACAGCTAGCCGCCTCCTCCCTGCGCTGGAGCGCATCAGCGCCCGCCTCCTTAGCGAGGCGGCCCGCGAGGCGGAGGCACAGGGGCAGCAAGATGCGTCTGTCTTCACGCTAGAGACTGACCTCTTTCCTAGCTCTGCACAGACACGCCTTGTACTGGTTGCAGACAGGACGCACCCTGTTGCTTGTGCGCTGATTGGCACGCCAGAGCAGATCACCCAGCTTCTGGCATCCAGCACGACAGAGCCCGGCGACGCCTAAAGCGATTCGGACTTCCAAAATCCTAATTATATTATTTTGCTCTATAAAAATGGGAGTAAAGCGGTTTTATTTCTTTGCGTAAAAAATTATTAAGCGGCTCCAACTCCGTAAAAAAAGAAAAGTTATTCCGATAAGTGTGTTCGGTAATTTGCTCTAATGTGGCTTCATGCTTATTTTAATTTTTTCTTTATTTAGTAAAACGCTTTTCACGTTCCTGTGATATTCGCCAAAAATTGAATATACATAGATAGTTACACACAAAGGGATAAGTATTCATCTTAATTATTGAAGCCCATTCCCCTTATTTTCTTCCTCAGTGCAAAAGACGACATTAAATTATCATCTACTCAACACAAAAATGCCCCATACGGAGAGCAGAAGTAGCTCCTGTTCTAGTTGTATGGATTACAAGAAAAACAATCAAAGGTTGCATCCTATAAAAAATATCTTCCATACTACAACCAGTCCAAGGGGAGTTGAAATTATGCGTATTCTCATCGCTGATACCGACAGCGTTGCGGTGAACCATCTGGTGAAGGTGTTGGAAAAATCTTCTTATGCGGTCGATCATGTCAGAACCGCTGATGAAGCTCTCAACATGTTCAAGCACTACGATTATGATCTTTTCATAACCGAGCTGAACTTGGCTGACCTACCAGGGGAAGAACTGATCCGCCAGCTTCGGCGCTCCCGCATCGCAACGCCTATTATGGTTTTGTCTGCCCGGATGGATTCCTCCACCAAGGTTTCTGCCTTCTCCGCTGGTGCTGATGACTATGTGACGAAGCCCTTCGACATGAACGAGGCACAGGCCCGTATTCAGGCCCTAACCCGCCGTGCCTATGGCATCTCCGAGCCACGTCTGCGTGTCGGCCCGCTAGAGCTGGACCTAGAGAGCCGGATGGTCAGCGTCAATGGTCACTTCCTGCACCTGACCAGCAAAGAATACTCCATTCTGGAGCTGCTCCTTCTGCGTAAGGGTGCTGTCCTTACCAAGGATATGTTCCTGAATCACCTCTATGGCGGTATTGATGAACCCGAGATGAAGATCATCGATGTGTTCATCTGCAAGCTGCGCCGTAAGCTCCAGCGTTTTGGGGCTGAACATATGATCACGACCGTCTGGGGCCGTGGCTACATTCTGCAAGACCCAGCCGTTGTCTCCAACAGTGCTAACCATGTTGCCCCGCAGACCTTTTCTGACGGGACTCCCCCCATGCGTCAGGCGGGCTAAAACGGAAAAAGGGGCGGATGCCGAGTCAGCCCCTCCCTCCTACGCTACCAATGATCTAACAAAAAGCCCCCGGTGCCATAGGCTCGGGGGCTTCTTCTCTGCGCAGAATCCTAATGTATTGTTTAGCGCGCTGCCAACTGCTGGATGTGAGCACTGACCCGCTCCACCACATCCGCTACTAGTGCCTCATCCCGAGCTTCCACCATCACACGGATCAAAGGTTCCGTTCCACTAGCCCGCAAAACGAGACGTCCCTTCCCAGCAAGCTGCTCTTCCGCCCAGCGGACAGTCTCTCCTAGAGCCGGGTTCTGCATAGGATTCGTCCCCTTATAGGGTACATTCTTCAATGTCTGCGGATATGGCGTGAAAAGGTGGCAAAGCTCACTGGCAGGCCTGCCAGAGTCTACCAGAGCCGCCAGTACCTGTAGGGCGGCCAGAAGACCATCCCCCGTTGTAGCATGGTCGGACAACACCATGTGGCCAGACTGTTCCCCGCCCAGATTGCCACCAGTTTGACGCATACGCTCTACAACGTAACGATCACCAACCGCTGTACGATGCAGGCTCAGCCCCTGTGTTTTCAGATACTCTTCCAGCCCGATATTGGACATAACAGTCGCTACAATCTCGGTACCATTCAGCCATCCCATACGCTTCCAGAGCGTGGCGATAAGGGCCAGTATCTGGTCACCATCTACCAACTCGCCACGTTCATTAGCAAACAGGACACGGTCCGCATCGCCATCAAGCGCAATGCCGCAATCAGCCTTATTGGCACGCACCGCCTCGCAAAGAGCCTCTGGATGAGTAGAGCCAACACCATCATTGATGTTCAGACCATCCGGCGAAGCCCCTATGGTGATGACCTCTGCCCCAAGCTCCCACAAGGCGGCAGGTGCCACACGATAGGCAGAGCCATGCGCACAATCTAGGACAATCTTCAGACCATCCAAACGCAACCCACGGGGAAAGGATGATTTAACACTCTCAATATACCGCCCGGCTGCGTCATTCAGGCGAGAGGCTCGCCCTATAGCTGCAGGAGAAGCTAGCTGGCCGCTCAAGTCTTCTGCCATGAGGGCCTCAATCTCTTTCTCCACCGCATCGGAGAGCTTGAACCCATCCGGACCGAACAGCTTAATCCCATTATCCGTAAATGGATTATGAGAGGCTGAAATCATAACCCCCAGATCGGCCCTCAGAGACCGTGTAAGGAAAGCAACAGCCGGGGTTGGCAGAGGACCCAGCAACACCACATCCACACCAGCGGACAAAAACCCCGAGACCAGGGCACATTCAATCATATAACCGGAAAGGCGTGTATCCTTACCGAGAACGACCGTATGACGGTGCTGTCTCCCCGTCTCTCCCTGTCGGCAGAAATAAAGTCCCGCCGCCTGCCCCAACTTCTGAGCGATCTCAACCGTCATGGGTGCCGTATTGGCCGTACCACGGATACCGTCAGTGCCGAAAAACATCCGCTTGTCTGCCATGACTTCCCCTCTGTATTTTCTGTCTCTCTGCCTGCTTTCTACCGGTCGCCGACAGGACAGGCCCACCTGTTACACCGTGAAACGCCCCCTGAAATGCCAGCCATTCCCTTGATACGCAAGCATTTCGTAAACAAAACGGGCGTATAGCCACCGCCATACGCCCGTCCCAATTATCAGCGAACAGTCTATTATATCAGACAGTTCCGGGGGTAGCTGTCAGCCCGCCAGCCGGTGCTACACTCCCACCGCCCGCAGACGGTACAGAAGGCCTCCGCCCACTGAAGGACTGATCCTCATCATCCGTCCGACCCAGAGGCTCATCACGGATGAGACGCCCGATCTCTTCACCAGTCAGGGTCTCATATTCCAGCAGGGCCTGCGCCACACGATGCAGGGCATCCATATGCGTCAGGATGATATGACGGCAGGTCGCATAAGCAGCGTCCAAAATCTTGCGGACTTCCTGATCAACCTCACGGGCTGTCATACCGGAAATCTGATCCGCATCACCGTAATCCATCATACCGAGCTTATCGCTCATCCCCCACTGCGTGACCATGTTCCGTGCCGTACGGGTCGCACTCTTGATGTCACCAGAGGCACCGGCACTGACTTGATCATGACCAAAGATGACTTCCTCACCAACACGGCCACCCATGCAAATGACGATCCAAGAGAAGCACCACTGCCGCCTATAGGTAAGATTGTCCTTCTCTGGCAGAGACTGGACCATCCCTAGAGCCTGACCTCGTGGCACAATCGTTGCCTTATGCATGGGGTCTGAACCGGGGCTGAAATAAGAGGCCAGCGCATGAGCCGCTTCATGATAGGCCGTCATCTTCTTCTCGGCATCATCAATGACAGCAGAACGGCGCTCCGCCCCCATCATTACCTTATCTCGGGCCTCATCAAACTGCGCCATGCTGACCGTCCGCAGGCCCATACGAGCCGCAAACAAAGCAGCCTCATTCACAAGATTAGCCAGCTCCGCACCGGAGAAGCCAACCGTTCCACGGGCAATCACCTTCGGATTAACATCGGAGGAAAGCGGCAGCTTCTTCATATGGACCTGAAGAATCTTCTCACGCCCTTTCACGTCGGGATTGGGCACGACCACCTGACGGTCAAAACGACCCGGACGCAACAAAGCACGATCCAGCACATCCGGACGGTTGGTAGCGGCAATGAGAATGACACCCTCATTGCTATCAAAGCCATCCATCTCAACGAGCATCTGGTTCAGTGTCTGCTCACGCTCATCATTGCCGCCGCCCATGCCAGCACCACGCTGACGGCCTACGGCATCAATCTCATCAATAAAGATGATACAGGGAGCATTCTTCTTCCCTTGTTCGAACATGTCACGAACACGAGACGCACCGACACCGACAAACATCTCCACAAAGTCGGAGCCGGACACGCTGAAGAACGGCACATTCGCCTCACCAGCCACGGCACGAGCCAGCAATGTCTTACCAGTACCGGGAGGACCAACCAGAAGAACACCCTTGGGAATCTTACCACCCAGACGAGTATATTTCTGTGGGTCTTTCAGGAAGTCCACAATCTCGACTAGCTCTTCCTTGGATTCCTCCACACCGGCCACATCAGCAAAGGTGACACGGCCTTTTTTCTCCACCATCATCTTGGCACGAGATTTGCCGAAGCTCATAGCACCACGGCCAGCCCCGCCATTCTGCATCTGGCGGAAAACCATGAAGCCCAGCCCAAGCATCAGAAGGATCGGCAAATAAGCCGCAATATAGCGAAGGATAGGGTTATCATCGCTCTGCGGCGGATGGGCGGTAACCTCCACCCCAGAATCTGTCAGCCGGGAGACCATTGCCGGGTCTGACGGTGCGTAGGTCTCAAAGGACGTCCCATTAGTCAGCACACCAGAAATATTCTGCTCCCGAATGGTAACAGAACGGACCTCGTGGCGTTCCACATCATGCATAAAGTCGGAATAAGCGATCTTCTGGACAGCCTGCCGACTCCCCCCCGGCTGGAATGCCGCCAGCATGCCGATGGCCGCTAGGACAACAACCACCCAGATCGCAACATTACGGCCAATGTTTTTCATCTCTACAAAAACCTCACAAATCGGGGCGCAGGAGCAAAGGCCCACACCACACTTAGTCCCTTCAAGATAGGTATTTCTGGCAGCGTTCCCACCCCCATCGGGGTAAAATGGATGAAAAACCCTCATCTTGCCGCATTTATCAAGCTGGTTTCAGCCGTTCCAATCCCGTTCCCCTGTCAAGGGAGATCCCCCATCCCACACAAAGGTTACACGGGGCAGGTCGGGACGCAGCCCCCTCATCCCCTCTGGTACGGCAAGCAGCTCATCCCCGCTCCACAGAGCAGGCAAAGCGGGCAGAACGCAGGCCGGTATACCACGCCCCTCCCGCCGATGCGGCCCGAGAGCCGCAATCACCGCATCCGGGCGGTCCGACCCTAAATAACGCCAACGCCCATCCCAGCATTGCCCATGCCGAGCCGGTACTTTCTCTTCTAAATTCCGGGCTTCACGATACAGCATCCAACCAACTTCCCGCCCCCGAAGGGAGGCAAGGCAGGTCCGCCCTAGAGACCCCGTCCCCGCCTGCCGTAAAGCCGAAACGGCCTGACGCTCTGGCACATACTCCTGCCCACCCACAAGGCGGATCAACCGCCCCAGCAACTCATCCCCTAATGGGGGCAAAAGAGCATCGGGGGCAAATTTCAGCCAGCCTTCCGGCTGCCACGCCACATAGCGGGCGGCCTTTACTGCCAGCTGCTGCTCCGTGCCTCGTTGTGCAGCACAGGCCCGTTGCCTGACATCATGCATCTCCTGCCGCTCATCATCAGTCAGGTCCTGCCGGACTTCTACACGGCGAAACCGGCGATTCTGATTAGAAGGGTCTTCACACCAAACCACGCCCGCTTGCCGCAGCGTCTCCCGCAGGCGTTCTGGCCTGATGCCCAGCAATGGCCGCAGCAACGTGATCCGCCCTCTCACGGTGCGGGTTGCCATGCCACATAGCCCTCGGGTCCCACTCCCCCGCTCCTGACGCATCCAGAGCGTTTCTTCCTGATCTGCCTCATGGTGAGCGACCAAAAGAACGGACCCGCCCGCTTCAACACAAGCAGCTTCCAGTATTTCAAACCGTGCTTCTCTGGCCCGCTGCTGCATACCGCCGGGTTTCAAAGGTCCCAACGTAAGTTGCCGTGAAGGAATATCTAACGCAGCCAAACGCTGGCAGGTTAAGGCGGCTTCCTCGGCTGATTCTGGGCGCAGAGCATGATCCACGACCAGAGCCAGAACATTCTGCCGCCATCGCCGAGCCAGCAACGCCAAAGCCATGGAGTCCCCACCACCGGATACCGCCATACAGAGCGGATGCGCCGCCTCATCCGGCCCTATAGGCCCGAGCCGCTCCATAAGAGATGAGAATTCACTCTGCGTGACGGGCTCTTCTTCTCTGGCCTCTCTGACGTTATTTTTAATGACAGCCAGCCCGTTCACTGAAGATTTTCTCAGAAGACTTCACACGAGCCGAAGCATTGGGAAATTCTTTATGCAGCCGCCGCAATGCCTCACAAGAGGCCGTCTTATTACCCAATGCCAGCATAGAAGCCGAAACACCCAACAAAGCCTCTGGTGCCCGAGGGGACTCCGGCGAGTGGCTATATACATCGTAATAAGTCAGAGCCGCATTCTTGTAGGATTTCTGACCAGCAAGGGACTGCGCCAGTAGGTACTGGGCCTCTGTGTGGCTCCACCCTGTTTTGCTCTGCTTAAGTGCCTGACGGGCCTGTGTTTCAGCCGTCTCATACTGATGGGCCTTCAGAGCCGCACGACCAGCCTGCAACGCCTCCGTGGCAGAAGCCACATGCGGTGCGGCTGCTGGAGCCGTAGCAGATGTTTCAGCTACGGTAGAGGGACGAGCTGCGGTATGATGGCCATTCTCAAGAGCAAACTGCATATCCCCAAGCTGCTTGGTCGTCGTCGCTTCATCCTGATGAAGCTGATTGCTCATCTGCTCTATCTGGCCATGCATCTCCCGTACCTGACCTTCCAGAGAATTCACACGCTCCAGCAGGTTGGCAACCAAGTCCCCGCTAGTACGGCTTGAAGAGCTTCCTTCAGAAGACCTACTTCCACTACTGCTAGATGCTACCGGCAAGGGAGCGGACAAATCATCTCCCTGATCATCAAGACTGCCTGTGCCATCGTCACTGCTACCACCATGCTGACGGGCCAGTGCCTGATGTTGCTGCATAATGGCTTCGCGCGAGAGACCAGTATCCGCCCATGCGGAGCCGAGCGGTGCAATCGCCGTGCAGGAAAGCAGCAAGGCCCCCAACGCTCCCTTCAGAGTGGCTGAAACAGGCCCCAGAACGGGCCGAGCAGAATGACGCATGATCTCATCTCCCAACGGACAGGCAATAATCGCACATAAAAATCGGGCCGGTTAAGAAAACCGGCCCGACCTTTGCTGAAAGGGCACCGCTGCCCCTCCTACAGGTTTCCCGGAACCGGGCCTGCTTTAGCGGACAGACGTAATGGCGTTACGGTTCTGTGCCCATGCTTCTGGTGTATCACCATCAGCTGTCGGGCGGTCTTTGCCGTAAGAGATCGTCATGATACGGGCCGGAGCCACGCCCTTGGCTTCCAGATACTCACGAGCAGCGTTAGCACGACGCTGGCCAAGAGCAATGTTGTACTCTTCCGTACCACGGTCATCGCAGTTACCAGCAACCAGGATGTTGACCTGAGGGTAGCGAGCCAGCCAAGCAGCCTGCTTGTCCAGCGTGGCACGACCTTCGCTGTTAAGCTGATTCTTATTCAGCTCGAAATAAACACGGTCCCCGGCAGTGGCGACCAGATCAGCCTGACTACCCGGAACAGGGCCCTGACTCATCTGCTGGGTGTTCTGCCCATCACCGTCATTATCGTGGTTCTTATGGTCACCACTACAAGCGGTCAGAGCGCAGGCCATACCCAGCACAGCGAACATCTTCAACTTCATGACAATCTCCTGCAAAAAGATGCACCCCAGTAAATGGGGGAGTTTTCACCCACCCGCAAGATGCAGGTGAGGAAAGACGCATGGCAGCCCCAAGGGCTACCAGAGCCATGGAAGCGCAACGTCTCCCACAGCCCCAAACAACCGTTCCCTACGCTTAGCGCCGCAACGGCGACCATGCTGGATCAGAAGCCCCTGTCGTAGTGGGAATGATATGCTCATTGAAACCCGCTACGTCAATCACAGCGACAGAAGAGGTAAAGCCCGCACCACCGGCACCCGCTGCATTCTGGCGGCAGAAGGCCAGTGCCCGACCATTTGGTGCGAAACTTGGGCTCTCCACAGTAAAACCTTGTGTCAGAGACCGCTCCCCAACACCATCCGGCCCCATCACGCCGAGGGTGAACCCACCAGAGCCAATACGGACGAAAGCAATCTGGTCACCCCTCGGGGACCATACCGGCGACCCATAGTGACCATTACCGTAAGAAATGCGATGAGCATTTCCACCGTTTGCACTCATCACATAAAGTTGCGGCGAGCCACCACGGTCGGAGTTAAAGACAATGCTCTGACCATCCGGGCTAAAGCACGGGCTAGTATCAATCACACCCGGTGCCGATGTCAGACGGCGACGGTGCTGGGTGGCCAGATCGATCAGATACAGATCCGCCCCACCATCCTTAGTCGTGGCAGACAGGATGATGCTGCGCCCATCTGGAGAGAAGCGAGGCGCAAAAGAGATACCCTCAAACGTCCCAAGAATAGTCTGCTGCCCCGTATTGAGGTCATACACATACACACGAGGGCGATTATTAGCGTAAGACAGGAAGGCCAGCTGCTCACTAATGGGGCTGAAGCGTGGCTCCAACGTCAGCCAGTTGCCATTAGTCAGCATATGAGCATTGGCACCGTCCTGATCCATAATGGCCAGACGTGTGGCCTGATGGCGGCGCGGGCCTGTCCGGGAGATATAAGCGATACGAGTATCAAAATACCCATCCTCACCCAGCAGACGCTTATAGATAGAATCGGCAATAATATGAGCGATACGACGCCAGTTGCTCGGAGAAGCCGTATAGGCCCGGCCTTCCATCTGTTGGCCTGCCACGACATCCCACAGGCGCACCTCCACCCGCACATGGTCAGACCCTGCAGCACTCCCGGCCACAGCTACACGGGCACCACGAGCCTTCAATGCTGAGAAGTCCGGCTGAACAGAAGCCGGTACCGTACCCCCCATGACCTGAAACAGCCCCGTGCTGGAAAGGTCAGAAGAAATCACACTGGAAATCTGATTCCCCAGACCCGGTCCAAAATCTGGAATCACAATGGGAATGGGTGCCTGATGAGCCCCGGCCACTGTGATCTCTGCTGGGGCGTTTCCGCTAGCAGCCCGTGCGCTACGACTTCCCAGCAAGGCCAGAGGCGTAACAAGAACACCGCCCGCAGCAACCCCACCAAGCAGGGAGCGGCGAGAAAGATGCTTCTGAAGAAGTTCAGCCTCGGTATCAGAAAAAAAGGACATGCAATAACCTCAGATAAATCCAGCCTCAGGGCTTGAACAGAAAACGGAACTGCCTCACCTGCCCCAGCATGCGCTTGGGTACGGGCAGGCGGGAACAGGTAGGACTCAGCACGGCATCCCGGGCCCGTTCGGCTTGAACCCGATAGGTCGGGTCCGCTGCCATACGGGCACGAGTCTCCGGCAAAAATGTGACCATGCGCGCTTCGCCGGCTGCATCCACCGTGACCATCATACGTGCAGAGAAATTCTGGTAGTTTCGAGCCAGTGTATCTTCTTGATAGCAACGCTGTACGGATGACCCGATGGCATTCTGCTCGCCACTCGTCAAAGCACCCGTATCACCATCAGGACGGCCACCGCCACGAGGAGACCCGCCCTGTGCCTGATTAGGCAACGCCTTAGGCGGACGCTCTTGCTTCTCCTGGCTCCGATACTCATCCAACGTAGCCAACAGAGAACGGCTGTCCTCCTGCGTCTTTTTAGCCTCATGCTCCTGCTGGGTATGGGAAAGCTGCGGCTTGGCAGGTGGCTTCTCCACCTTACGCTCCGGTGCCTTTACCTGCGCCTGTTTATGCACAGGTTCCGGCTTCGGCTTTGCTTGCTCACTCACCTCGCCCTTTTCCCGCACAGGGGCACGCTGCTGAACCGGTGTCTTCACAGCCACATGAGACGGCTCCGGGGCGGCTTGTACAGGCCGAGGCGGCGGAGGAGCGGGTGGCGGTGGTTCAACTGGCTTCGGCTTAGGCGGCTGTGGCGTAGGGGGAGCCTTTGCCTCCACCGGAGCAGGTGGGGCCGAAACTTCAGCCTTATGCGTGGACCGAGCAGCCGGACGGGCACCCCCGGCTGCCTCATACACCATAGTGACCGTCTGCTCTGCCGGTGGTTCCGGCAACGGCGGCTGCGGGTGCCAGAGTAGAAAGACCAACACCCCCCCATGCAGCAACAGGGAGAGCAGCACAGCACCCGTTACAAGGCTGCCCTGCCCCCGCTCCCGCCGCTGATAGGGCGGTGGAATCTCGTCAAATCGTGATGACGCAGAGAAGCTCACGCAGGCTCTCCTTACTGGCCGCCCTGTGGCTGCTGCGCCAACAGGGCAACATGGGTAAAGCCGCCAGATGTGATCTGCCCCATCGTACTCATCACCTTGCCATAGTCGATATGCGCATCGGCCCGCACGAAAATACGGCGACCGGAATCATCGCTCGCCAACTGCTTGAGATGAGCTACCAGCTCATCTGCACTGACGGGATCATCCCCCAGATACAGGCTGCCATCGCTCTTGATGGACACTGTGATGGGCTTGTCATCAGAGTTGACAGGCTTAGCACTCGTCTGCGGAAGATCGACATTCACACCGCTGGTCAACATAGGTGCCGTCACCATAAAAATGATGAGCAACACCAGCATAACATCCACCAACGGGGTCACATTGATGTTTGCTTCTGGGCGGCTCCGCCTACTTCTGCCCCGCCCGATGCGTGATGAAGCCTCCATGATGCTCAGCTCCTCCCGCTGCCACGTTCTTCAGACTGGCGGGACAGGATAGCCGCAAACTCGGTCCCGAACCCTTCCAGCCGCTCAGCGAAATTATCCACACTACGGCTGATGAGGTTGTAAGCCACATAGGCGGGAATGGCTGTTAACAGACCGATAGCTGTTGCAAAAAGTGCTTCGGAAATACCCGGTGCCACAACGGAAAGATTTGTGTTGTGCATGGAAGCAATGGAGCTAAAAGCATGCATGATACCCCAGACCGTTCCGAACAGACCGACAAATGGGGCGACCGGACCGATGGTCGCCAACATCACAAGGTAACGGCTCAGACGCTCTGTCTCTCGGCTGATTGTGATGCTGATAGCCCGGTCGATACGCTCAGACGTACCACCGTGGATCACATCAATACCCGCAATACGGGACGAACGACGCCATTCCCCCATCGCCGCCCCGAAGACAGCAGCCATGGGATGAACCGGGCGTGCCCCTTCACTGTCATACAGATCATCCAGCGACCCACCGGACCAAAAGCGATCCTCAAAAGTCGTGGCCTCTCGATTAACCCGCCGCAGGAGAAGCACCTTCTCCACAATGACCGCCCATACAAAAATGCTACACAGCACCAGCCCGATCATGACCAGCTGCACAGCCAGAGAAGCATGTAGGAACAGATGGAAGGGCGAAAGCCCCGCTGCCCCGGCAGCACCCAGAGCACTCGAATTCACAGCCTGATCCACTCCGCTTTCTCCTGTTTTCTATGGTCGGTTAGGTAAAGGACTACTGCCCATGTTGCGGCAGGAAGTACTTTTTTCAATGGCACAGGACGCAGAAAGAGCAAACATCTTTATCTTTAAATCTTTTGTCAGGCAGAATCCCCGCCCGATACCTCCAGCCCTGCCAGTTTTTCCTGATAGGCAACAGGCAGCCGCAACGGAGCCATGCTAGCCAATTTCAGGCAGGCTAGCTCCACCTCAATCACGACCGACTTCTGCCCACCTCGGGAAAGATTGGTGATGACCTGTCTCAGCTTCAGCCGAGCCCCGCCCTTCTGGAGCAAAACCGTTTCCACATCCATCAGCTCATCCAGTCGCAGGGGGGCGTGATAACGGATACTCAACTGCCGAACGACAAAACCGATTCCATCCTCTTCCGCCATTTCCCCAACGCCAAGCCCAAGGCTGCGCAATGCCTCAGCTCTGGCACGTTCGGCAAAGCCCAGATACCGGGCGTGATAGACGATACCCCCCGCATCTGTATCTTCATAATAAATGCGGAACTGACAGTGATGTGCCGCCATGTCGTATTCTCCCTAATGGCCGCCCGCACCAGCCCTTATAGGAACCGTGGTGCCAGATTATCAGAAGGTGGGTTGAGGCCGAGATAACGCCATCCGGGTTCCCCCAGCATTCGCCCCCGTGAGGTCCGCAGGATCAACCCTTCCTGTATCAAATAGGGTTCCACTACGTCTTCCAACGTATCACGGGCTTCCGCCAGTGCCGCCGCCAATGTTTCCACCCCCACGGGGCCACCCCGGTGATGCTCGGCAATGCGGCGGAGATAACGTCTATCCATCGCATCAAGCCCGTGGCTGTCTACCTCCAGTCGAGAGAGGGCTGCATCTGCCAACGCACGATCAACGACCCCTTTCTTCGCCACAAGGGCAAAGTCCCGCACTCGGCGCAGCAGCCTTCCAGCAATACGAGGTGTCCCACGGGAACGGCGGGCAATTTCTTCCGCCCCTTCATCCGTCAACGCCATGCCTAGCTTCTCTGCGCCACGGCTAACAATCTGACGCAACTCATCAGGCGTATAGAAAACCAAACGCAACGGAATACCGAACCGGTCCCGCAACGGTGTTGCCAGCAGACCAGAGCGTGTCGTGGCTGCTACGAGCGTAAAGGGGGCCAAATCAATCCGCACTGAGCGAGCCGCCGGCCCCTCACCAATGACGAGGTCCAATTGGAAATCTTCCATCGCAGGATAAAGAATTTCCTCAATCGCTGGCTGGAGACGATGAATTTCATCAATGAACAGCACATCTCGAGGCTGCAGGTTCGTCAAAATCGCCGCAAGGTCTCCAGCACGCTGAATGACCGGGCCTGACGTAGCCCGAAAACCCACACCAAGCTCACGAGAAACGATCTGGGCAAGGGTTGTCTTCCCCAATCCCGGCGGGCCATGCAGCAGAACATGGTCCAGCGCATCACCCCGTTTACGGGCGGCCTCGATAAAAATGGAAAGATTTTCCCGGCTGGCTTTCTGGCCTGTAAAGTCGGCCAAAGTCTGCGGCCGCAGGGTGGTATCAGCCACATCCTCGGGCTGACGTGTGGCATCCGTCTCCGGCGCACGGCCAGAAGGTGTCTCTGGTACAAACTGGTTCATCGGCCCTGCTCTTTCCCTCTTCCCTCTGCCTACCGGGCCAGTTCCTTAAGAGCAAGACGGATGATGACATCCAGCCCCGCCCCGTCATTCTCCCCAATGAGCCGGCTGACGATCGGCCAGCTTTCTGCACGACGGAAGCCCAGACCTTCCAGAGCCATAAGGGCATCCTGCTCCAACCCTGCACTCCCATGCAGACTGGTGCTAAGAGCCGCCTCGCCCCCTCCAGTGGTCATGCTCGCCCCGCTCATACCGGCAGGAGCTGGCATTTTGGCCACTTTGCCTTTGAGCTCCGTTAAGAGACGCGCTGCCAGCTTGGGGCCGACCCCAGCGGCCTGCGTAAAGGCAGTCTTATCCTCCGCATGGACAGCCTTCCACAGCAGACTAGGACGACTAACTGACAGAATGGCCAAAGCCACACGGGTACCCACCCCTTGAACAGTCGTGAGAAGGCGGAACCATGCCTGTTCATCCGCTTCCGCAAAGCCAAACAGCTGAATAGCATCTTCCCGCACGATGGTTTCCACCAGCACACGGGCCACTTCTGGCGGGCGAGGCAACAGCCCGAGCGTATGGCTTGATGCCGATACAACATAGCCTACCCCATTAACATCAATGAGGCAGTGACCCCCTTCAATATGAGAGACAAGACCTGTTAACTGCCCGATCATGCCATGCGCACTCCCGCACCCACATGCTGCGCACTCGCCCGATGATGAGCATGACAAATCGCAATAGCGAGCGCATCGGAAGCATCAGCCCGCTTCACCTCCGCCCCCGGCAAAAGACGGCGGACCATCATGCTGACCTGCTCCTTAGTCGCTGCTCCCGTACCGACAACCGCACGCTTTACGGCCATGGCGCCATATTCATGCACACTCAACCCGGCAAGAGCCGGCACGACAAGGGCTACACCACGAGCATAGCCTAACTTGAGCGTAGAAGAGCCATTACGGTTTACATAGGTCTCCTCAACGGCAGCTTCCGTGGGGCCATAGTGCTGAATGAGCTTCATCAACCCTTCATGCAAGTCGCAAAGGCGGCGGGGAACGTCATCACCGCTCTGGGTTGCCAAAACACCATCGGCAACATGGCGCAGACGATTCCCCTCCACATCGACAATACCCCAGCCCATAAAGCGCAGGCCGGGGTCTATCCCCATAAGGCGGATCAAGCTGCTAGAGCCTCGGCTACCTCGTCTGGAATGTCAAAGTTGGCGTAAACAGCCTGCACGTCATCATTTTCCTCAAGCACATCAATTAGCTTGAGAACGGAACGGGCCTGATCCTCATCCAGCGTGACAGTCGTCTGCGGACGCCAATCCAGCTTGGCAGAACGAGGCTCGCCGAAACGGCCCTCCAGCGCATCACGCACGCTCATCAGGGCTTCCATTGCTGTGGTAATCTCGTGGCCATCTTCTGTAGTTTCCACGTTATCAGCACCAGCTTCGATGGCGGCTTCCAGCATGTCATCTTCAGAGGCAGCATCCTGCGGGTAAGCGATCACACCGATATGATCGAAACCAAAGGACACTGAATTGGTTTCCCCCATGGAGCCACCATGCTTGGAAAATGCAGCCCGGACCTCAGAAGCCGTACGGTTGCGGTTATCCGTAAGACCTTCGATGATGATGGCCACGCCAGCCGGACCATAACCCTCGTAACGGACAGCCACATAATCTTCCCCGCCACCGGCACCGCTGGCCTTCTTGATGGCACGTTCGACCGTATCCTTGGGCATATTGACTTCACGAGCTGCCGTAATGGCGGCACGCAGGCGAGGGTTCATGGCCGGGTCTGGCATACCGGACCGTGTTGCCACCGTGATCTCACGGATGACTTTGGCAAACTGCTTGGCACGCTTGGCATCCTGCGCCCCTTTACGGTGCATGATGTTCTTAAACTGTGAATGTCCTGCCATGGACCCTAATTCTCCTAAAAAAACGTTGAACGTCTATATTCCATGCACCAGCAACGTGCGTCAGAAGGCCGCCCGGAAAAGGCGGCCCCTTCTTAAATCATTCTGCCGTGGCAGTGCTTGAACTTCTGTCCGGACCCACAAGGGCACGGCGCATTACGAGGCACCTCGTTAAGCCAGCGGGCCAGTGTCGCCGTATCCAGAGCTTCCTCCTCAGAGGCACCCTCCTCCATCATGCCTGTCGGTGCTGGCGGCATGGTCGGGGCTTCACTGACAGGCTGGACATGGCTGACGGACTGCACAACACGGATCCGCAGGTCTTCCAACATGTAAGTGAACATCTGGAAGGCTTCCTGCTTATATTCATTCAGCGGATCACGCTGAGCATAGGCCCGCAAGCCAATCCCCTGCCGCATCTGGTCCAGCCCGTGCAGATGCTCCTTCCATGCCCCATCAAAAGAGGTCAGGAGGATATGCTTCTCAATCAACCTCATCATCTCCGGGCCGACAGTAGCGGAGCGGGCCGCATGGGCCTTTGTCGCCGTATCCTCGATACGGTCGATCAGATGCTCCTCATCCATGCCGTCTTCTTTTGCCCAATCGGCAATCGGCATATCCAGATTGAGAATACGGTGAAGCTCTGATGCCAGACCATCGATATCCCATGCTTCCACAAAGGAATTCTGCGGGATATGGGCATGGACAAGCTCTTCAATCACCTTGCCCCGCATATCCGCAATCACACCGGATACATCAGCAGAAGCCATATACTCACGACGCTGAGCGTAGACTTCCTTACGCTGAGCATTCATGACATCGTCATATTTCAGCGTGTTCTTGCGCATATCGAAGTTACGAGCCTCGACCTTTTTCTGCGCTTTTTCCAAGGCTCGGTTCAGCCACGGGTGAACGATAGCTTCACCCCGTTTGAGGCCCATCTTCTGCATCATCGCCCCCATGCGGTCCGACCCGAAAATACGGATCAGATCATCCTGAAGGGAGAGGAAGAAGCGGGAATTACCGGGGTCACCCTGACGGCCGGACCGCCCACGCAGCTGATTATCCACTCGGCGGCTTTCATGCCGTTCTGTCCCGATGACATACAGCCCACCAAGCTCGTGCACCTTCTTGTGGTCAGCCGCCACCTGTGCACGAACCTGCTCCTCCACAGTGGCCCGCTCAGCTTCATCCTCAATGCCAGCGGTCTTCTCTGCCACCAGCATCTCGACATTACCGCCGAGCTTGATGTCCGTTCCACGGCCCGCCATGTTCGTAGCGATCGTGATAGCACCCGGTGCACCAGCCTGTGCAATGATGCTGGCCTCACGCTCATGGTGACGGGCATTCAGCACGTTATGCGGAATACGCTTCTGCCGCAGCAAATGAGACAGAACCTCGCTCTGCTCAATAGAGGCCGTACCAACAAGAATGGGCTGGCCCGTCTCATGCACCTTGCGGACAAGCTCTGCCACGGCTTCGTATTTCTCTTCCGCTGTGAGATAGACCTCATCATCCGCATCCTTACGGCGGACGGGCAGGTTTGTCGGAATCTCCACAACCTGAAGGTTGTAAATCTCGGCGAATTCATCCGCCTCTGTCATAGCTGTACCGGTCATACCGGCCAGCTTGGGGTAGAGACGGAAATAGTTCTGGAAAGTAATGGAAGCCAGCGTCTGGTTTTCCTGCTGAATTTCCACGCCTTCCTTAGCTTCCAACGCCTGATGCAAACCATCGGAGTAACGGCGCCCATCCATCATACGGCCCGTAAACTCATCGATCAGCATCACCTTGCCATCACGGACGATGTAATCAACATCCCTCGTGAAGAGCGTCCGCGCCCGCAAAGACTGCTGAACATGATGGACAACCGAGATATTATGAAGGTCATACAGTCCACCTTCATGCAGCAGGCCAGCCTCTTGCAGCAGCTCCTCGACACGGTCGGACCCTTTTTCCGTCAGCGTGACGGTGCGCAGTTTCTCGTCCTTCTCAAAGACGTCCTGTTCCTTCACCAGACGGGCGATCACAGCATCTACATGGCGGTAAAGATCGGAACTATCATCCGCAGGGCCAGAGATAATGAGCGGCGTGCGAGCCTCATCAATAAGGATACTGTCGACCTCATCAACGATGGCAAAGCTGAAAGCACGCTGGACCATTTCATCCAGCGAATATTTCATATTGTCCCGCAGATAGTCGAAGCCGAACTCATTGTTCGTTCCGTATGTAATATCCGCCCCGTAGGCCGCACGACGCTGATCGTCCGTCAGGTTCGGGATAATCACACCGGTGGTCAGGCCAAGGAAGCCATACAGACGGGACATTTCCTCAGCATCACGTTTGGCCAGATAGTCATTGACCGTAACAACATGCACCCCCTTACCGGACAGCGCATTCAAATAAACGGCCAAAGTACCAACAAGGGTTTTACCCTCACCCGTCCGCATTTCGGCAATGCGCCCATCATGCAGGACCATGCCCCCAATGAGCTGCACATCAAAATGACGCATACCCAGCACACGGCGGGAGGCCTCGCGACACACAGCGAAAGCCTCAATTAGCAGGTCATCCAGAGAAGCACCCTCAGCCAGACGCTGACGGAACTCCACCGTCTTACCCTTCAGTTCATCGTCTGTGAGAGCCTGCACCTGCGGCTCCAGAGCATTGATCTCTGGCACACGCCGTTGATACTTCTTGAGCGAACGGTCGTTGGAGTGGCCAAAGAGGGCGCGAGCAAGGCGTGAAAGCATGAGTTACCCTGAAAATTTTGCCATCAGCGACTGCGTACGCCCCTTCTCCCCACGGGAAACCGGGAAACGCCTGCTACGGATGGTCACAACGCTTTTCATATTATGTCCGACATAAGGGGCCTCGCCATCATGGTCAATGGGAAAGCCCCTGTCCTCCTTCTGGACACAGCACCATTCCCCACTTTTTCCCCCGCTGAGAACCGGCAATGCCACCTCACACTTATGATGACATAAAATATAGGAAATACTTCACGTTTCTGCCCGTAAAGCTCTTGCTAGGGCAAGCAGGCTTTGTCATGGTGAAAAGGCTGAGTTCTAACAGATTGAAATGACGAGGTCTTACATGCGGCTTTCCCGCTCTCTCCTCCTGTGCACGGCCCTCATCGGGGGCGTCTCCTCTTCTGCCTCGCTGACGGCACAGGCCTTGGCCGCTGATGCCAAGCCAGCCGCCGCTGCACAGCCGCAGGCCAAGCCCGCAGCAGACCCCAACATGCTGCTGGCCACCGTGAATGATCAGAAGATCACTCTGGGCGATGTTCAGCGTGCTGCTGCTACACTGCCGCCGGAAGCCCGCCAGCTTCAGCCTGCCGTCATCATTCCCTTGCTGATTAATCAGCTCATCGACCAGAAGGCCATCCAGCTTCAGGCTGACAAGGCTGGTCTGGCAAACAAGCCTGCCGTCAAAGCCGCTATGGAGGCTGCTGCCAACAACGTGCTCCAGAACGCTTATCTGGAAGAGCAGGTTGCTCCGAAACTGACAGACGAAGCCCTAAAGGCTTACTATCAGGAGCATTATGCTTCCAAGAAGCCTGAGGAAGAAGTTCATGCCCGCCATATCCTCGTGGATAGCGAAGCCAAGGCACAGGGCATCATCCGTCAGCTGAACAAGGGTGCTGATTTCGCCAAGCTGGCCGGCCGCCTCTCCACGGACAAAGCTTCCGGTGGGACAAACGGCGGTGACCTCGGCTGGTTCAAACGCGGGGACATGATCCCTGACTTCTCCAATGCTGCTTTCTCTATGAAGTCCGGCACCATCACCCAGAAGCCGGTTCATACTCAGTATGGCTGGCATGTGATTCAGGTTCTGGGCACACGGACAGCCCCTGTGCCGAGCTTTGAGCAGGTCCGTGACCAAATCCGCCGTGACCTGATCCGTCAGGAAGTCCGGCAGGTTGTGGAAGCCGCCGAGAAGCAGGCTCGAATCGTGCATTATGATGCCAAGGGCCAGCCCATCACCAGCGCACCGGCACCGGCTGCTGCTCCGGCACAGGCAACACACTAAGCCATGGCGAAACCATACCCCCGCTCCCCGCTGGCGCTCTCACTGCCTAAGCTGACCTCCATCGCCGGGGTGCGGCTTAGTGGTGTGGAAGCCAATATCCGCTATAGCGGGCGGACCGACCTTATGCTGGTCGAGTTCGCCCCGGGCACAACGGCAGCAGGTGTCTACACCCGCAATCTCTGCCCGGGGGCTCCCATCCCCTGGTGCCGCGGCGCCCTTGCGAACACGCCTCATGCACGGGCACTGCTGGTGAACTCCGGCAATGCAAATGTCTTCACCGGTCGTGCCGGGGAAGAAGCCGTGGTGGCCTGTGCTGGTGAAGTAGCACACCTGCTGGGGTGCCCAGTTGAGGATGTTTTCCTCGCCTCTACTGGCGTAATTGGCGAGACACTCCCTTACAAAAAGATCCTCTCGGCTCTGCCTGCAGCTATCGAGGCCTTGCATGATGACGGCTGGGAAGACGCTGCCCGCGCTATCATGACGACCGATACCTTCCCCAAGGCCGCCCGCCGTGAAGTGACGATAGGCGACACGCCGGTCTGCATTCAAGGAATCGCCAAGGGGTCCGGCATGGTCGCCCCGGACATGGCCACGATGCTGGCCTATGTCGCCACGGATGCCGCTCTGCCTCAGCCGGTTCTTCAGGCCCTGCTAGAAGAAGGTGTGGGACCGAGCTTCAACTCCATCACGGTGGATTCAGACACATCCACATCGGACATGCTAATGCTTTTCGCCACTGGGCAGGCAAAGCATGAGGCGATCAGCAGTCATGAGGATTCAGCACTGGCCGAGTTCCGTGCAGCCCTGAAGGACCTGCTCCATGAGCTGGCCCTGCTGGTTGTCCGGGATGGCGAAGGGGCCACCAAGCTGATCCGTGTCGATGTGCAAGGCGCACAGAGCGAGCAGTCCGCCCGGCGGATTGCCATGGCCATTGCTAACTCTCCATTGGTGAAGACCGCCATTGCTGGGGAAGATGCCAATTGGGGCCGCATCGTCATGGCCGTTGGCAAGAGCGGTGAACCTGCTGACAGGGACCGCCTCTCCATCGCCATCGGGGACCATTGGGTGGCCAGTAAAGGCAGCGTCAAAGAGCATGACGTCCATGCGCTGGATGCCTACATGCGCCAGCAGGAGATCACAATCACGGCAGATATAGGCCTTGGTTTGGGATGTTCGAGCGTCTGGACCTGTGATCTCACCCACGGTTATATCGACATCAACGGCTCTTACCGGAGCTAAAGCTGGGGGTTCCCACCCCCGGATGTGGTAGGGTATCGGCCTTGTTATACGGACCGGGCCTGCCCTACCATCAGCGGACAGCAGCCCCCCTTAAAATAGGGGACTGATATACTCAGAAAACCATGTCGATTACCATGACAGGGCTTGTATATACTGATACGGACGGCTAGAGCACGAATAGTTATGCGTCCTGCTTACGCCTGTCACGAAAATCACGTCGGAAAAACGAGGAACGGTTTCATGTCCGCAAAAAAGCATGTCGTCATTCTAGGGGGGGGTGTTGGCGGGCTGGAAGCCGCAACCCAGCTCAGCCACAATTCTAAGGTCAGGATTACCCTGATCGATCAGAACGCCGTCCATATCTGGAAGCCCGTTCTACATGAGCTCGCCTCTGGCACGATCGGCCCGAAGGGGAATCTTTTCGCCTTTAACGAGCTTGCCAAACGTTTTGGCTTCTCCTTCATCCAGAGCACGCTGGATACCATCGACAGCACAACAAAGACGCTGAACCTAGAAAATGGGCAGGTACTGAACTACGATCTGCTGATCGTGGCTCTGGGGGCCTGTGCAAACGACTTTGGTACGCCGGGTGCAAAAGAGAACTGCCTCTTCCTCAACACTCTGGCTGATGCAAACGTCATTCACGACCGTTTCCGCTCCCTCATCGAACGGGCACAGCTGACAAACAAGCCTGTCAATCTCAGCATTGTCGGCGGTGGTGCCACGGGCGTGCAGCTGGCTGCTGAACTCTGTCAGGCTATCGACAGCACACCCGGCCTTGGTCCGTCCGCACGGAAAAGACTGCTAAAGCCCACACTGATTGAAGCACAACCCCGCCTCCTTCCACCATTCCCGGAACAGGTATCAGCTGAGGCACAAGCCGAGCTGGAGAAGCTGGGTTTTGATGTCATCACGAACGGCATGGTTAGCGAAGTTGGCTGTGGTTATATTGCCCTCAAGGATGGCCGCCGTATTGAGTCCGACTTCCCCATCTGGGCGGCCGGTGTGAAGGCCTGCGCTGCAACGTCCCTCCTCAAAAATCTTGAGCTTAGCCGCAGTGGGCAGATCATGGTCACTGATACGCTCCAGACCACGAAAGACCCGTCCATTTATGCGATTGGGGACTGTGCCCGTATGGAGGTCAACCCGACTGCCCCTACGGCTCAGGCAGCCCGACAGGAAGGCCGCTATGTTGGCCGTGTCGCTATTCCCCGGCAGCTGACAGGCAAACAACCCGTTCCCTTCGTTTATAACGACCGTGGCGCCGTTGTGGCTCTGGGCCGCTACAATGCTTGGGGCATGTGGCCTTCCAAGAAAGGCTTTGGTGGCCACGGCCTTGGAGCGCAACTGGCCCGCTTTATTCATGAAGGGTTGTTCCGCCAGCACCAGATGGGCATCAGCGGTATTTTCCGTACCATCTGCGCCGCTCTTGGCGAACGCTTCCGACCCAACAATCCAGACCTGAACGGCAAAGAAACGCCCATCGAGAACAAGGGTAAGTAAGACCCTCTTTTAGTTCTGCCGTGAAAAACCCCTTCCACATCGTGCGAAGGGGTTTTTCATGGAGGGTGCATAGAGCGCAAGACAGCAGCCCTGAGACCCCCTATACTAGGCGGACGTGCCATCATGATCCGTAATGCCGGACAGGTGCCAGTTCCATTCTGTTTTCATTACGGCTACAGGGAGCCGCCCACTATGACTCCATCCTGCACAATACCCACCGCCTCTACCGAACAGCAGATCACGAAAGACGGTTTTGCCTTTCTCCCTGCACAGCGCGCTAAAACATGGCTAGAATCCTACGGCCTGAAAGACTGGCAGGGTTTCGCGGAAAGTTGGAACGATCTGGGCGTGGACCTCTACATGGCCGATGGTGGACGCTATCGCCGCCGCCGTTATGCCACTTTCTCCATCACTGGCGACAATCTAACACGCAAAGAACATCAACCCCATTACCAGAGCCGAGATTATAATGTGCTCAATGGCGGTGTGGAACGCTGGTTCAGCCCGATCACAGATGAGATCGGGCACCATCCTGCCCTGACAGCCATTCTTCAGGCCTCTTCCAGCATGGCAGATCATCTCTCTTCTGAACGACCACAGCCAGCATCATGGCATGTAGAAGTGCATCAGTTCCGTATCGAGGCTGCCAATGATGCGGACGCTCTCCCCACGCCAGAAGGGATGCATCGAGATGGTGTAGACTGGGTGTTCGTCTTCATGGTCAACCGCTGCAATATTCGTGAAGGCGTCACCAGCATCCATGCGTTGGATCAACAGACTGTTTTAGGCTCCTTCACTCTAACGGACCCCCTGGATACAGCCATTGTGGATGACCACCGGGTTTATCACGGCGTGACAGCTGTCGAGCCGGAAGACCCGGCACACCCCGCCTATCGGGATGTGCTTGTCGTCACATTACGTTATGAATAACGCCCCTGCTCCTTCCTGCTCTTCCCAGAGGATAACAACGCCATGACCCGCCTATCACCTGCCTCTCGCCGCTTTCATGGCTTTACCAAAAGCCTGCGTCCCGCTGCCACTGTCATGGCCCTCTCTGGCCTTGCCTTGATTACCCCTGCCGGGGCAAACACGGCGAAACATTCAGCACATCGCCATCACGCATCCCAATCTTCTGGCACCATTCCTGTGGAGCTAAAATCTCAACCCGGTACGGAACTAGACAATGCGGCCCGCAGTCTGAATACCGACCTTCTGGAAGATGCAACTCGCCATAACGAACAGCCCATCGTCCTAACTGGTACGGCCAAACTTGCCCCGAAACAAAAAGGCACAATCCTGTTTGTCCAGCTACAATCCTATCGCCTCTGCGGTTCGGCGGGTTGCACAACCTCCATTTACCGTAAAAATGGCGATAAATGGGACACATTGCTTGATAGCGTGAATGGCACCATCCGTATCGCCCGTCAGCGTCATAATGGCATGGCTGATATCGTCGTTGATGGAAATGACCGCTGGGTGTTCGATGGTCAAAAATATCA
Organism: Bombella intestini; assembly: GCF_002003665.1. Lineage (GTDB taxonomy): Bacteria > Pseudomonadota > Alphaproteobacteria > Acetobacterales > Acetobacteraceae > Bombella > Bombella intestini. The sequence continues at coordinate 199,097 of NZ_JATM01000003.1, read as the reverse complement.
AGACACCCTCAACAGCCCCTAATCCCACTGCTCCCACCGTCTTATCATAGAGGGTGGGATTCATATTTCAGTAGGGAAGCAGGCGGCTTTTTCCGGGCTGAGGCAAAATATTTTTTACAGCGTTTTACATCAGGATAATCACATCCTTATGTGATGAAATACATTCCATTAACTGATTTTCATTTATTCTACCCAGTAACTGCCTTTCCTGCTCCCGCTTATACTTTACATATAACACTATGCTTATATATGTATGGGATTGATATTTTTCACCGCTTTTTTTACCCATGACGCTTCTTCAACAGACAGAAATACAAGGGGGCGCAGCCATCCCCCGATGAGACAGAGACGCCATGCCTTCCTCCATCACGTCCATCTTTCCCGATAATGCTCGCACTCCTCTCATCTTGGATGGCGGAATGGGACGTGAACTGCACCGCATGGGGGCCCCCTTCCGCCAACCGGAATGGTCAGCCCTCAGCCTGATGGAGCGGCCTGACCTAGTGCAACAGGCACATGAAAATTTCCTCAAGGCAGGGGCGCAGGTCATCACAAGCAATAGCTATGCCGTGGTGCCTTTTCATATTGGTGAAGAGCGTTTTGCAGAACAGGGCGAAACACTAGCCCGTCTATCCGGCCATCTGGGACGGCAGGCCATTGCGGCGCAAACCAATGGAGAGGCACAACGGACATACCCCCTTCTGGCTGGTTCTCTACCTCCAACTGGCGGCTCCTACCGGCCCGACCTCTTCACCCCTCAGCAAGCAGAGGCCATCCTAACCCCGCTCATCTCTGGGCTAGCACCATCGGTTGACCTCTGGCTGGCAGAGACACAAAGCAGCATTGCGGAACTCCAAACAGCCCACCGGCTCGTTCGCCAGAATACGGACGATACACGGCCCTTCTGGGGAAGCTTCACATTGGATGATTCCGATCCCGCAGCACTCATCCACCAGCACGCCCCGGTCTGCTTGCGATCAGGTGAACGGCTGGAAGAAGCCGTGAAGGCTGCCCTTCGGTTGAAGTTAGAGGCTCTTCTCTTCAACTGTAGCGACCCTCGCATCATGGAAGTGGCACTACGAACAGCCCGCAACGTGCTGAAGGCTCACGGTGATTCCACGACCACCCTACAGCTTGGTGTTTATGCCAATGGCTTCGCTCATAACCACCATGAGGATAAGGGCCAAGGCGCAAATGAAAGCATCACACCGCTAGATGGCACGCTGACCCCGCAGCATTACGGCGAATTCGCCCAACGCTGGCACGAGGCCGGCGCCAACATCATTGGTGGATGCTGCGGCATCGGCCCGGAACATATCACCGCCCTCGCTACCCGCTTTTCCTCCCCCGACTAACCCGCCATCCTTTTCGCACTCTGGAGAAACAACGATGCCCCGCCTGCATGGCCCTTACCGTCTGCCTGCCTCCCTGCTATCCCTGTCCTGCTTGATGGGCTCATGCAGCTTTGGTCTCGGGCTCTCCACAGCCATGTCCGGCCTTGCATCCCCCGCTCTGGCCGCCGCTCCCACCCACGGCCCGGTTACAACCACCAGAGCACCCCATAAAAAGGGTAGTGGTGCAACAAAAGCTGTGCCCCATACAACTACAGCCCATCCCCACCATCGGCCCCACGCCATCAATGCCACATCTACCGAACATCTAACTGTCCGGCAGACCAACACCCCCCTAAAACGGGCACGCACCAGTACATCGCCTATTGATATTGTCACAGCTCAGCAGCTCCAGCGAACAGGGCAGCTCAACGTGGCGGATGCGCTGGCCCGCATCAATCCCTCTGTCACCATCAGCACGGCAGGCTATGATGCCTCTGCTCTGACATCCTCCATCCGCCTGCGGGGGCTTAACCCCAATCATACGCTTGTGCTTGTCAACGGCATACGCCGCCACACCACAGCAAACATCAGTGCCGACAGTGGGCCAGAGGAAGGCTCCAGTCCGGTCGATCTGAACATGATTCCTCCTGAAGCTATCGACCATATCGAAATCCTGCGGGATGGAGCAGCCTCCCGCTATGGGGCAGATGGATTGGCAGGTGTCATCAACATTGTGTTGAAAAAGGACATCAAAAGCTCTGATATCGATGCCCAGACCGGCGCAAATGCCTATAATGGCGATGGCTGGCAGTATCAGTTCGGCTTCGACAAAGGCTTTTCCCTTGGTGAGGATGGCTACGTCAATCTCGCTGGACAGATGTTCCATACGGACCATTTCATCCAAAAAGGCATTGATGACCGCACGGGCCTGTATGATGACCCTGCCCTTAGCCTTGCTGAACAGACCCGCCAGACCCTCAGTCTCAATTTCGGCAAGCACTTTACCCAGTCGCTGGAGGGCTATGGCTTTGTCACTTATGCCCACCGTCACGGCGAAGGCTTTCAGGATTACCGGACACCGGATGTCTTCCCACAATATTTCCCCAACGGCTTTTCCCCCATTGAGGCCATGGAGGAACAGGATTTCGCCGTCACTCTGGGGCTAAAAGGCCGTCTGCCTGCTGGGTTTCATTGGGATGCCAACACAACCTACGGGGCTGATGATGACCATATGAGCCTTAAAAACAGCGGCAACCCGGCTTATTATGCCGATTATGGCACATCCCCCACCAAAGTTCGGACAGAACGCTTCAAAAACGAACAGTGGAACAACACGCTAAATATCAGCCGCAAATTTGCCTTTGCTCCGGGCCACTCGTTGGATCTCTCCTTCGGGGCACAGCACAGGCTAGAGAAATACACCATCGGTGCTGGTGAACCTGCCTCCTACTACAAGGGCGGCCTTCAGGGCTTTTCGGGCCTGATGCCACAGAATGCCGGATCATGGACCCGCAATGTCTGGGCCGGTTACATTGATGCTGATTTTCACCCGCTACGTCATCTTGATGTCGATTTCGGCGGGCGGTACGAACATTACACCGATTCCGGCAATGCCCAGACAGGCAAAGTCGCCGCCCGTTATGACTTTACGAAACGTTTTGCCATACGCGCTACCATCAGCAACGGCTATCGTGCCCCAACCCTGCTGGAGCAGCATTACAGCGCACTAAGCGTTATTCCCAACGGGGCCTCCGCCAGCTTGCCCGTCAGCTCCGTGGCGGCCAGTTCCCTCGGAGCACAGAAGCTGAAAGCCGAACGCTCCACCAACGCCAGCGGCGGCATCGTGATGGAACCCATTACGAATCTTCATGTCTCTGTGGATGTGTATCAGATTAATATCCGCAACCGCATTGCTCCGGGTGGCAGCTTTCAGGGTAGTGCAGCAGAAAACGCCATCGCCCTTATGGGGGCCGCCCTGCCCAGCGGTCTGGACCCGGACAACGTAACGGCAACCTACTTCACCAACGGTGCCAGCACCCGCACGCAGGGGCTGGACATCATGGCCGATTACAATCTGAAGCTGCACCGCTACGGGTCACTCAATCTCAGCATGGCTCTCAATCTTAACCGGACCCGCATCCATCATCTCAATACCTATGCAGATGAATCACCCATCCTCAATGCCCAGCAGATCGGCTATCTCACCACAGCATCACCACGCAGCAAGATTGTTCTCAATGCCTATTGGAAGCTGAACCGCTGGAACGTGAACCTACGCCAGACCCGCTATGGCGAGACGGTCAACAACGTGACTTATCAGGACATGGCACCGGCTGCCCTGCAATATTCACAGAGCCAGTTCCACCGCTTCGTAAACACACCCGCATGGCTGACAGACCTTGAGGTCGGCTTCCAGGCTACAAAGCGCATCCATCTCGCTATCGGCGGGAATAATCTCTTCAATATCCGCCCTCGCCGGATGCCAGCCGAGAACTCCTACCTTGGCACGCTGTTCTATGACAACAACTCCGCCGGTATCCCCATGACAGGGGGATATTATTACGGGCGCATCAACATCAGCCTGTAACGGCATTTCAGGCACGGATCACGGCAAGGCAGACCATCATGTTCTCAGCAATTGAACAACACACCATCCACCCCATCCCCGCCTCGGACAGGCGGGGACGCCCCCGGGACCAGTTCACCATCTGGTTCAGCACTAACATGACGCTGCTAACAGTCGTGACCGGTGCGTTAGGCCCGTTGCAATGTCATATCTCCTTTAGCATGACAGCCCTTGCCTTCCTGCTGGGCAGCCTGCTCGGGGCGGTCTTCATGGCTCTTCATGCTGTGCAGGGGCCACGGCTGGGTGTCCCGCAGATGATTCAAAGCCGGGGGCAATTCGGGGCGTGGGGGGCCATTCCGGTCATCCTGATGGTCGTCATCATGTATGTCAGCTTTGTTGCTTCAAACTGCGTGGTAGGCGGCGATGCGCTGCGAAGCGTCCTACCTTTGCTGGGAGCACATCCGGCCATTCTCATCATGGCTGTGCTCAGCCTGCTGCCCTGCATTATCGGCTATAGGACAATCGAAATCTTTTCCTCAGCCGTCTCCTTCATCACGGCTGCCGTCATCCTGCTCTGCTTCTTTGTCGGACTAGCAAGCCTGCCAAACGGACAAGCCTTTCTGGCAGACATGCACGGCTCTTTTGCTGGTTTTCTTCAGGCCTTTTCCATCGCCGTACTCTGGCAGATCGCTACGGCTCCTTACGTCTCGGACTCCTCACGCTATTTGCCGGATGAAAAGGCTAGCTATCCCCGTATTTTCCTCGCCTGCTATGGCGGTACAGTCGGTGGAACCTTTTTGGCAATGGCAGCGGGAGCCTTCCTCAGTGCCGCAACGGGTCTATCGCCTGCCGTTGCCATCACACACATGACCGGGCCGTGGGCAGGGCTAATCATTCTTGTGCTGGGGCTATCCATCGCCTTTGCCAATGCCATGGACCTCTACTGCTGCACGCTCTCTCTTATCACGCTGCTGCATAGCTGCCGTACTAGCTGGCAGCCACGGGGCCGCAGTCGCCTCATCATCACCCTGCTCATCATCCTAACAGCTACAGCGATGGCTCTCTTCATGGCCAAGTCCTTCAATGCCGCCTATAGCGCCCTGCTGGACCTGCTCATGGCCGTCATGATCCCATGGACAGCCATAAATCTGGCGGACTTCTACCTCATCCGTAAGGGGGATTATCACGTCTCATCCTTCTTCGAACGGGATGGCGGCGTCTATGGGCTTGTGAATGGCCCGGCCCTATTCAGCTACGGGCTGGGGATTCTGGCTGAAATCCCCTTTCTCAACCTGTCCTTCTATCATGGCCCACTGCTGGAGCGGCTGCACGGCGTGGACATCTCATGGCTGACAGCCCTGCTCGTCTCTACGCTCAGCTATCTTTTGCTGGCACGGCGCAAAACTGCCTCTCCATCCCTCTAAGGGGTGGGAAGCGGACTATCTCATTTTTTGGGGAGAGTTTGGAGCGGATGAGGGGAATCGAACCCCCGTATGCAGCTTGGGAAGCTGCCGTTCTACCATTGAACTACATCCGCTTCGTGGAGGCCCTTATACTGGCAGGCTGTGTGCCATGCAATCCCCTTTTCGTAGAGTTTTACAACATGGCATCACTGCTTCTCCTTGACGCTCCCTCCCACCAAGCGCATAGTCGGAGCGTGGTGCTGCCGAAAGGTAGACTGCCCTCGTGATTTGATAGGCCGGCTTGCGGCGAGGTAAAAAAACATGCGCTAAAGAGGCCCTGTTTCTCTCCCGTAGAATCAGGACTTCATACGGCCTCCATCCTAATCGGGCAGGTCATTTTGTAGCCCTGCCTCTTCAAGCTGGAGGAACCCATGCCCTCTACCGACCCATCCTTCATTGCCTCCTGCCGCACTGACACACGTCTGCTGCACGATGCTCGCAACCGTACCGAACATGGCGAAACGTCTGACGCCATCTTCCCAACATCCGGCTTTGTCTATGACAGTGCGGAACAGGCTGATGCCACCTTTGAAGGCACAATTCAGCACCTTCAATATTCCCGCTACGGCAACCCTACAGTGGATGCGCTCCAAGATCGCCTCGCTCTGTTGGAAGGGGCTGAAGCCTGCCAGACAACATCCACCGGCATGGGGGCTGTCTCCTGCGCCCTACTCGCCCAACTGAAGGCCGGTGACCGCGTTGTGGCCAGCAGCGCCCTCTTCGGCTCCACACACTGGCTGCTGGACTCGCTGCTCCCCGGCTACGGGATTGAGACCGTCATGCTGGATGGTACAGACCCCAAAGCGTGGGAAGAGGCTCTCTCCAAACCCACGCAGGCCGTGCTGATTGAGACACCTTCCAACCCAATGTTGGATGTGCTGGATATCCGCCATATTGCGGACCTCGCCCATAAGGCTGGGGCTGTCTTCATGGTTGATAACGTCTTTGCTACCCCTGTTGGCCAAAAACCGCTGGAACTTGGTGCGGATGTCGTCATCTACTCCTGTACCAAGCATATTGATGGTCAGGGCCGTGTGATGGGCGGGGCCATTCTGGGCAGCAAAAAATGGATCACCGAAACACTCCAGCCCTTCGTCCGTAATACAGGCAATACGCTCTCCCCCTTCAATGCGTGGGTTCTCTCCAAGGGGCTGGAAACATTGCGCCTGCGTGTGGATGCCATGGCCCGTAATGCGGCTCGTGTTGCTGATGCCCTGAGCGAGCTACCCGGCATTACATCTGTCCGCTATCCCGGTCGTAAAGACCATCCTCAGGCCGATCTTGCCCGCAAGCAGATGAGCAACGGCGGCACACTGGTAGCCTTCAGCGTGGCCAATGGCCGGGAAGGAGCCTTTGCTTGCCTTAATGCGTTCCGCCTTATTGCCATCTCCAACAATCTAGGGGATGCCCGTAGCCTTGCCACTCATCCTGCCACAACCACCCACCGCAAACTAACACCGGAGCAGCGGGCCGCTCTGGGTATTACGGATGGGTCAATCCGTTTCTCGGTCGGGTTGGAAGATGCGGAAGACCTGATTGAAGACCTTCGCCGTGGTGCCGAAGCCGCCCTGAAGGCCGGTAAATAATCTCCGTGGTCGTGCAGCCCTTCACGCTTTCTCCCCGGGCGGAACGTGACGGGCTGCGCCACGACAGATTCCAAATTTCCTGAATACCAAGAGGGGAAAATCCCCCAGCCCTGACAGAATGACCTGACAAATCGCTATAATGATTCTAAGTAGGGGCCCATGTCCGATAATTCCCCCCCTCCGGAAGACCCTATGGTCGAGACGGAAACCCTCGAGATGGAACCCATAACGGCCCTGCCTGCCTTCACGGCCCGGACTGGGGAGATAACTGTCAATGTCCGCCCCTTCTGGGTTGATGAACATTCCGACCCGGAAGAGCATCGTTATGTCTGGCTCTATCATGTTCTGATCGAGAACAAGGGTAAGGAGAGCATCCAGCTTCTCTCCCGCAGCTGGACCATCACAGATGAACGTGGCGGGCGGGAACAAGTGCATGGCGAGGGCGTAGTAGGCGAGCAACCCATCATTGCGCCAGATAGCAGCTACCAATATACATCCGGCGCTGAGCTCAAAACACCCAGCGGCTTCATGGAGGGCATCTACCATATGATCGCTCCAACCAGTGGTCACCGTTTTGATGTCACCGTGCCCGTTTTCAGTCTGGACAGCCCCCACCATATGGGCATGACCCACTGACAAACCCGTAAAAGAAGGACTGACCATCTTGAACGCCCCTCACGCCCGCCCCAAACGCAAACGCATTGCCGCCCTTCTTCTGGCGGCGGGACGTGGGCGGCGCTTCTCCGCCGGTGCTACACAAGAGCAGGCCAGCATCAGCAAGCAGTTCCATCTTCTGGCAGGCCAACCAGTTATCCGACATGCCGCTCTGGCCCTATTGCCACACGTGGATGTCCTCCAGCCGGTTGGCAGTGACCCGCTCTTGCCCGAGGCTCTAGCAGGACTAGATGTCCTCCCCCCAGTCGAGGGTGGTGCAGAACGTCATGATAGCGTGCGGGCTGGGCTGGAGGCTCTGGCCAAGTTGCCAGAACAACCAGATATCGTCCTCGTGCATGATGGTGCCCGCCCCTGCGTGCCTGCTGCTGTCATCGCCCGCACCCTTGAGGCTCTAGAAAGTTTTGAAGGCGTCATCCCCGCCCTACCTGTCAGCGATACGTTGAAGAAGGTGGAAGGTGGCGTCATCACGGGGACAGTCCCACGGGAAGGCCTCTGGCGTGCCCAAACCCCGCAGGGCTTTTCCTTCCCCCTGCTGCGGGACCTGCATGACCGCCACCGCACAGCCCTGACCGACGATGCTGGCCTGCTGGAGGCAGAAGGTCACAAGGTAGCAATCGTCATGGGCTCGGAAGATAATATCAAACTGACCGTTACGGAGGATCTGATGCGGCTTGAACGTGTAATTGAGGACCAAAAGACCCAGCCTGTGCAGGCACCCGTTCTTCTACCCCGTGTCGGTCTGGGCTATGATGTTCATGCCTTCGCCGAAGGTCGCAAACTCATCCTCTGTGGCATCGAGATACCCCATGAGAAGGGTCTTGCCGGTCACTCCGATGCGGATGTGGGCATCCATACGCTCTGCGATGCCATCTATGGGGCGCTGAATGAGGGCGACATCGGCCGCCACTTCCCCCCCACGGATGAGAAATGGCGTGACATGGATTCTGCCCGCTTCCTCATCCATGCTGGGGACCTTATCCGCTCCAAAGGGGGGATGCTGGTTAATGCCGACCTGACGATTATCTGTGAGCGCCCGAAGATCGGTCCCCATGCCAAAGCTATGTGCGCCCGCCTTGCCGAGCTGCTGAAGGTCAACCCCAGCCGCATTTCTGTTAAAGCCACGACTTCCGAGCGTCTGGGCTTTACAGGACGGGAAGAAGGCATCGCTGCCACCGCTGCCGTCAGCATCATGGTGCCAGACAGCGGAGAGTAAAACGCTCTCCTAAAAGATCATCAAAAAAGCCCTTCTGGCCGTAATGCCAAAAGGGCTTTTTTCTTATCAGCCGTTCAGAGCTCTACCCTGCGCCAAATGTAAAAAACGGAGCGCATCGGCAATATCCGTGTTCCGCTTCTCCAACAATGTGGCCAACTCTTTATCATGGCCCCACTTTTCCAGCTGGCGATATTCATCCGCATGGGCCAAATGCACGGCATCATCGAAGCTGACGACATCATACACCAAGGCCAACGGTAGAAGCAGACTCCCCGTGATGGGCACCATCACACCTAGAGCTGCCAGAATAAGTGGCTCCCGTGCGGAAAGGTACCGCTTCAGAGCCTCCTTATAAGTTTCTGGCTGTGTTAGCGGCATGAGGCCATCCGTCATAGCAGGATGCAGCCCCTGCTCCGCCGCCCAATCCCGGATGCGGGCTACCACCCTCTCATCCTGTGCGGCACTCTGATAGCAAAGATTGTCATCAATGCCATAAGCATGCAGAGCGGCTTCCATAGCGGCACGATCAGGCAGGATACGCTCGATATAGCTGCCCGCAATACGTGTCAGGGCCAGATCATCAGGGGTAAACTGCGCCCCTACAGCAATCTGCTTCCATTCCTCCGCAAGGGCCTGCGCCAGAACGGGTGATGTCACAGCCAGAAGCCCCCCAGCAGGCAGCTTGACGGGGCGGCCATCCAGCAAAGGCCCTTGCTGGCCCTCTTCACCAACCGGCCCCACTGTTACCTGCTTCCAGAACCGCTTGTGGAACTGCGCCATGACGCCGTCCTTTCTTTCTCTGTTCAGTTACCACCAAGGCCGAAGGCACGCAGCAAGTTGCCTGCCTTGCTGGAGCCACCCTCATCCCGTGCAGGGAGGGCTAGCCCCTTCCGACCGGCACGGGCCTGCTGCACAGCATAGGCGCAAGCATCATTACCAAAGTTAGCCGTATTCAGCGTGGCCTGATCCTTCCCTTGCGCCCCGATGTGGAACGTACCTTTCTGCCCGGAAAGAACCAGCGGAGTGGAGAAATCCGCTCCCACAAGAGTGACGTGCGGAACAAGCTGGAGCGTATAGCTCATGTCATCCAACGTCATCGTGCCCTGCCCGATAACGGAAAGATGCTTCACTTCCAGTGCCATATCATTGAAATGCGCCTGCCCATGGTCAAACCTTACCGTCCCAGCTAGGCAACGCAACCCCATCGTGCCGGACCCCAGCTTCAACAGACTAGCCTCAGGCCCTGCTAGAGGCGCAAGAACATCTCGATGAACACGGCCATCCACAAGTGAAAGACCTATTTGTCCATCCAGCCCCTGCCACAGGGCCGCAGACTGTGCCCCCTCCGTGCCAATAGCACCATCCAACTGCACAGGCCCTTCAAACATTATGTCCTGCCCTAGCAAGGTTTGCACCCAGCCTGCAGGCAAGATGAGAGGATCGGCTTTCATGCCCATCCGCACGGGTTCTTGAGAGCCATCCAGCACAATCTCCCCCGAGAGAGGCACATCCTGCACAGTTCCTTCCAGCACGGACAGACTCAATCGCCCTTCCAGCCCTAGAAGGTGCAGATGTACCCCCTGATAGGCGATGCCCGCTACATTAAGCCGATCAGCCATTACATCAATATCTGCTGGTCTAGTCGCCATCCCTCCAAACCACTGGGTCAGAAGCCCTGTAGGGGTCTTTCCATGAGCAGGAGCAGACTCAGGCTTCTGCACTAGCTGTGATTTATCTTCAGACTGATGAATACCAGCCGGTGATGTGGTTTCGGTTGGTGCCATAATAGGGGCGTATGTAAAGCGGTCCCCGTCCAGATGAGTCAGATGCAGCTTACCCATCAGCCCGGCTTCTGGTTGAACAGGAAGTTCAGCCGACACTGTGCCGCCAATTTCTTGGCTCTCAAACTCCACATCCTGAACAGACAAGGATGACACACCAGCATCCTTCACCGGCCCCATGATAAGCTGTCCCTTCACATGACCATCATGTACCAGCAGGCCGGATAGCCCCCTGATGTCGGGAAGCTGGAGCAACGCCGCCTGACCGGAGAGAGCTAGAGTACTCCCCTGCTGGCCGACCTGCCCCTGAAGGTCGAAGGATACATGATCCTGTCTGGCATCTGTTTTAGCGGCATCATTACGATTGAAGAGACTGGATAATGTCCTATCCTGCCCCTGCACGTTCAATTTCAGCCCAACGGAAGCCGGGTCTCGACTAAAAGCGGCGATCCGTGCCTGCTGGAGGCTTTCAGCCTCCCCATGAAAGAGCCATGCATAACGCCCCCAAATCGCCTGCCCCTGTAGCACAAGCGGTGCCTGCGCACTGTCTGCATCAATTTGGATATCACTCAGCTGAAGAGGCGCTGCAATATGCCACTCTCCTGCGGGCAAGCTGACACTACCGAGATGGACATGAATCTGATCCGGCACCAATCTACCCGGCAAATGGAGCAGAGCATCCGTCAGGGCCATATCGGCCCCATTTGTAGCGGCGGAAGTAGAACCCACCCCGTCATCGCTATGGAAACGGATCGTACCTTCCAGTTGCCCAAGGTCAGCCGGAAGCGCATGAGGGAAAAGATGCCTCATACCCTGCAAGGACGACCAACGCCCCGAAAGAGTAAAGTTCACACCCTGCAGATGATGAGCATCCCGCATGACACCATCCAACGTGGCATGATCCTGATGCTCCCCCTCTCCTAGCGTCATGCCCAGACTGAAGGCCCACGGGTCTTTCTGCTCTGCTTTGGCCGACACCAGCCGGTTGAGCGGCCCAACCCGCCCCCGCAGTGTAAAGGGCGTATGGTCGTGCGAACCCTGCAGGTCCACCCACGGGCTGGCACTGCGCATTCCTGCCAAGTCCAGACTATCAATATGGAGATGCCCGCCCGCAGGAACATGGCCGTCTGATAAATCATCCTGCCATGAAAGTTCTGCGTTGGTCAGGTGCAGCCCCCCGAAACTGACTTTCCAACGGGGGCTAACCCGGCCATCGTGACCCGGCAGAACCACCGCTCCTTTATCCTGCGAGATCATAGGCAGCCATGTAGAACAGTCTTTCTCACTGGCCCGATGCAGCATGATGCCCGCTCCCTTCACCGTAAATTGCTGAAAGGAAATTTCCCGGTTCAGGATGGCTAGCAGAGACATATCAGCATGGACAGAACGAGCCGCCACAAAAGGCGTGCAGCCCGGGCGGGTCAGCACCACATTAGTTGCCTGAAAAGACGGCCAAGGCAGAAGCTGAAAGGAGGTTTCCCCCATCTTCAATTCCAAGCCTGTCTGACGCTGGAAAACTTCCTTGACGCTCTGACGCAACCTGTTCTGGTCTATCAGAAACTGCGGAGCAAGGCTTATGCCCGTCAGCACCACTATCAGTCCGATCAGGATTGCTGCCAGCTTCTTCATCTGCCTGTTGTCCTTGTTCTCTTAATCCGCAAGAAGGGCCGCTGCCCCTGCCAGCCTATTACCGTGTCCGACGTGGTGCCGGTGTATCCCCCGCAATGAAACCCAACATCTGGAAGGTCTCACGCATATGAGGCGGCAAAGGAGCGGCTACCTGCAACCGTCCCCCTGCCGGATGTGGGAAATCCAACATCCGAGCATGAAGATGCAGCCTGTCGGGGAAACCTTCCACATGGGCCGTTTCACCTCCGTAGCGGGGGTCCCCAAGAATGGGGGTGCCTAGACTTTCTGTATGGACACGCAACTGATGGGTGCGCCCCGTCCAAGGGGAGAGAGCCAGCCAGCTAAAACGCTTGCCGGTAGCATCCAGCGTTTCATAGGAACTCTTGGCACTCATTGCATCCTCCTCTCCACGAGAGACAGGAACGATAAGCGAGGCTCCGCCGGCTCCAACCTTAGCCAATGGCTGGTCGATCACACCTTCGGCCGGGCTGGGCCGCCCGACAACCACTGCCCAATAAGTCTTGCTAACATCCCGCCCCCGGAAAGCCGCTGCCAGTTTGGCCGCCACACCGGGAGTACGAGCCAGAAGCAGGATACCGGATGTATCACGGTCAATACGATGGACAAGACGGGGCTTGTCCCCACCTTCTGGCCGCAGGCCCTCCAACATCATGTCCACATGCACAGTAATACCGGGGCCACCCTGCGTTGCCAGACCAGATGGCTTGTTCAGCACGATCAGATGATCGTCCTCATAAATAATCATGTCCCGCAGCTGTTGGACCAACGCCGGATTAGGCGGCGGCGGTGGTGCGGGGCGGCTCTGGTCTGGCAGCGGCGGGATACGGATGCTCTGGCCGGGATAAAGCCGCTTGTTGGGCTGCACACGGCCCCCATCAACCCGCACCTGCCCCTTACGGCACAGTTTCTGCAAGCCACCCTGTGTCAGATTGGGATAATGACGACGGAACCAGCGGTCGAGACGCAGATCGGCCTCATCTTCGCTGACAATACGATTCTCTACACTCATGACTGGCGAGATGCCCGTTTCTGCGCCAACATGTCTAGCCGTTTCCTGATTCTTTCTTCAAAACCACGATCAACTGGTTTGTAAAGGGTCACTCTTTCCATGCCATCGGGAAAATAATTCTGGCCGGAAACGCCATCCTCACAATCGTGATCATACTCATAGCCCTTCTTATACCCCAGCTCCTTCATCAAAGCCGTGGGAGCATTGCGAATATGGGCGGGTGGCATGAGACTACCCGTCCGCTTCGCCAGAACTCGGGCCTCGTTATACGCCTTATAAACAGCGTTGGATTTGGAAGCGACTGCCAAATGAACCACCACCTGCGCCAAGGCCACCTCACCCTCCGGGGAACCGAGCCGCTCGTAAGCAGCTGCCCCAGCCTGTGCCAAAGGCAGAGAGGTCGGGTCAGCTTCACCAATATCCTCACTAGCAAAACGGACAAGGCGGCGGGCGATATAGCGGGGGTCTTCGCCCCCTTCCAGCATCCTAGCAAACCAGTAAAGACCGGCATCCGGGTCACTCCCCCGCAAAGATTTATGCAGGGCAGAAATCAGATTGTAATGTTCATCCCGGTCCCTATCGTAAAGGACGGGCCGCCGGGAGAGGGACCGGGCCAATTCATCCGGTCCCAGAGGCGATGCCTCACGTTTTGTCAAAGATAAAAGCTGCTCAACCATGTTCAGCAGATAACGGCCGTCTCCATCCGCCATGGCCCGCAGAGAGGTCCGTCCCTCGTCCGTCAGCGGCAATAATCTCCCAGTTTCATGCTCTGCCCGCACCAGCAACTGCTCCAGCGCAGCGTCATCCAACCGGTGCAGCACCAGAACCTGACAGCGCGACAGGAGGGCAGAGTTCAGCGTAAAAGACGGATTTTCCGTTGTCGCACCTACCAACACTACCGTTCCTTGCTCCACATAGGGCAGGAAACCATCCTGCTGAGCACGATTGAAACGATGTATTTCATCAACAAACAGCAGCGTACCCCGCCCCGTGGCCTCGGCCTTGCGGCGGGCTTCATCAAACGCTTTTTTCAGATCTGCGACACCGGAAAACACGGCAGAAATCTTAGTATAAAAAAGCCCCACCCGTTCTGCGAGCAACTGAGCAATAGTCGTCTTACCGCATCCCGGCCCGCCCCAAAGAATCAAACTGGAAAGATGGCCACTCTCCAACATGCGGGTCAGCGTACCCTCTGGCCCCAGAAGATGGGTCTGCCCCTGCACATCATCCAGCGACTGCGGGCGCAAACGGTCCGCCAGTGGCTGGGTTCCCGTCCCACGGCGTGATGAGGAAGATGCTGGACGGGCGGCTTCCTCATCACGCTGGGAAGCCTCCCTAGATGAGGGACCACCAAAGAGGTCCGGCATAATATCCGCCATCATCATCTCTCCTGCCTTTCCCCGGTCTTACCAACTCGGGGTCACCCTCTTACTCAAACAAACGCCGCAGCCCACCGGGCAACAGAGCTGCAAACGGGTTAACATGCATCTGCGGCTTATCCAAACTGCCGTCCAGCTTATAGGTCATCGCCATGATGCCACTGCCTTTTCGAGCCCCAAAGACACTTCCAGCAGCTTGATTGATCCCGAAAAATGGAGAGATAGTTCCCTGCATCTGCACAGTGGACCGCCGGAAGTCCAGCTGCCCTTTCATGGTTGCTCCTAGAATGGGATTATTGATCTGGGCATCGGCTAATTCAAGCTGCTCTCCGGCCACCTTGAAGGCGGCCCGCAAGCGGACATCCTCAAATCGTTTACGGGAAATCTGCCCCCAATGCAGAGGAGCTGCCAGCGTAGCAATAACAAGCAGCGCAGGCGGGTTTTCCAGCGTCAGATGATCCAGCTTCACGGTTCCTGCAAAAGGTGGCAGGCCAAGACCAAGCCCCATTGTACGCTCTGCACTGGTCACATTGGAACCGGCTGGAACAGGCTGGCAGCGTCCTTCTAGAGCAACCGCCCCCCCAATAAGCTTGTCGTAAACATCCAGAGAAGCCAGCAACTTTCCAAGATCAGCGATGGCAAATCTGACATCTAGCACCCCTATCCGGTGAGCATCCGGCACGAGGTCGAAACTAATGGCAGGCTGTGCCACGTGCAGAGAGGCCCCCTGAAGACGCTGCGCTGCCCAATGCAGGTTGGCCGAGACACGGCTAGCTGTCTGCTCCCTACCATAAATCATCCGATCAGCACGCAGCCCGATCGCCCAGATACCCGCTGGTAGAATAGCCTTGCGGGGCACATCAGCGGATGACCGTCCATTTCCTTCCGGCGTTGACCGGGCATGGGACGATTGTACCTTCCCGGCGGCATGACTGCCCAGCCAAGGGGTAATATCCAATGTGCTAGCCTGAACGGAAATCTGATAACGCTGGTCATCAGGTGTCCCATTCTTCAGCGGCCAATCCACCACAGCACTGCCAAGCGTCCGCCCAAGCTGAAAATGGGTAAGGTTGATCCCTCCCAATTGACCGGACCGCACCCGCCCTTCAGCCTGCACGGCAAGTTGTGGCCCATAAGCCGTTACACCGTCCAAGCGGGTTATATGCCCATCCTGCCATGCAATACCCGCTTGAAGCCCAGCCGCCACCCCGATTGGCTTGCGCCAAAAATGCGCCCGGACCCCCAGCCCTCTGAGGTCCAGTTGCACCGCCGCCGTCTCCTTCTTATGCCCAGGGCCCTCGCCATACTGGCTGTAAACAACATGCCCCTGCCCTCTGCCCTGCATCACAGAATCCTGCGTCAGGGTCATAGGCAGCCCTAGACTACGAAACTCTTTCGGCCCCAGAGGAGCTGTCAGGTCCGCTTTCAGCAACAAGCGACCCGGCGTGTTGGCTTGGAAACTATCGAATAAATTGCCTGTTACCGTCACGCCACGAAACTGGGCACTGCCCTGTATGGTCAACCCGACATCAGTAAGGGAAAAATGCCCATTCCCCCGCTGAAGACGCCCAAAGGAGGGCATGGCAAACCAGACGCTCTGAAAGTCAAAATCCGCTCCGAAATCGACATTCTTCATCAGAACATGATTCTTGAGAGGCAGCTTTAGCGACAGCGTCCCCTTCAGTTTACCCCCTGTATCCGCTGGATTAACTGGATGCCGGGACAGAAGGTTAAGCCGCGGGTACGATAGAACAGCAACGAAAGACGGAAGAGACCCTTCCAACCCCAATGAGAATTCACCCGTCTGCTCTCGCTCCAGCAAATCATTAAGAACGATATGCCCGGTCGGCACAGTTACAGTGCCCCCTCTGCCATCGGCTAAATGCCCATGCTGCACATCGATCAACAACCGGTCATTATCAACAAAATGGGCATAGGCATCCTCCCCTGTAACCTGCGGCATACCCTCCAGCCACGTCACATTCAGGTTATGGCCTGTCAGCTCCCCACCCAGCTTGCGGACATCCAACCCATCGAACCCGCTGTCGCTCGTAAAATAAAGCTGGAGCCTGAGATTCTCACCACGACCAGCCGTCATGTTGGTTGTCATCCAGCGGCGGGCTCCACGGGCTGTACCATCCGGCCAGACACTCGCCAGTGTCGCAAAATCGAACTCTGGGACGGTGCCATCCACCGTCATTTCCATAGCCTCAGGATGGCCCGGATGACCAAAATTTCCATGAACATCCAGAAGAAAAGGTACCGTCCTACCAACAGAATCCAGAGCTTTCAGGTCTGTATGCAGTGTGAGCACCAAAGCCCCCGCCTGCCCTGCCTCCAAAGGTTCCAAATGGAAGGAAGACTGCCCGGAAGAAACCCGGAAAGGAATCTTGCCGGGTCGGTCAATTTCACCCGTACCAGCAGTAATCTCACCGGCTATATGGTCAAAATGACCCAATAGACCCCAGCCATTCAACTGACCTTCCAGATGAAAAGCGAGAGGTAGGTTTGGAATGGCCATACCCCGCTTCTGTACGGGGGAAAGCGGTAGCCATGCCGCCAGTGCCGGGAAACGAACAGAAGACAGATTCAACTGCCAGCGGGTATGCTCCTCCCCCTCGGGGCTCATTGTCCCTGTCAGATGAACCGTGGAATCGCCCGGGGCAGCCCCCAGACCATCCCCCTGAATAAACGCCTCCATTTCTCCCTGCCAGCCGCTCCGCTTGGCGTAATCGGCCTTCAGCTTTGGCAAGTGCACAACTAGGGCTGAAGATGGGGCGGCCTCATCCTTGATGGTCAGGTTGATATCCTGAAGATCAAGATGATAGGGCATGACAGAGGCCAGCGGTGGCGTAGCGCTACCACTCTGATGATGTGTTCTGTACTTCATGCGGCCAAACTGGATATGCCCCTCGGCATCCCGGAACGCCACAAGACGCAATCCCTGAACGTCCAACGATCGTAGACCGACCTGCCCATGCAACAAGCTGGCCAGCCGGAAAACAACCCCGACATGGTCAAGCTGCTGCTCTGGCATGTCTGCGATGGCCTCGTCAGCCGCTCCACCCTCGGGACTGGCCCGGTAATGGACATTATCGAGGCTCAACAGAATTTTTGATGAATGACCGTTCTTTCTCGGTTTCCATGACAGAGCCATACGCTCCCAGCGGAGTTCTCCCCCACTCAGATGGGTCAGAGTACCACCCCAGCGATGGGATAGCCCCGTCACGTCCAGAGGCCCTTGAGCGAGCCGCCCGAGAAGCAGAGCCACCGCCAACAACAGCCCTACTAGCGGTACTAACAGCCCTAAGGCCACACGGCGCAGGATTATCTGCCATCTCATGTCACGATACCCCGGGAAAAACGCATATCAGGATGCCTTGAAACAGAAAAACCCCAGACAGAAGGCCACCTGACAGGGCCAGACAAACACAGAACCCGGCTTATATACCCGCTCCCGAACGGTCGCAGAGCAACGGAGGCCTGCTAGCCAAGCTGGGCTAGAGCCTCCTGCACCCAAGCCACATGCTGGGCTGGGCGTACCTTCCGCTTGAAAGCAGCAATACGCCCCTCGGCGTCAATCAGGAAGGAGCTGCGCTCAATGCCCATGAACTCCCGCCCATAAAGTTTCTTCTTCACCCACACGCCATAGGCCTCAGCCAGTGTATGCTCATGATCCGACAGTAAGGTGAAGCTCAGTGCCTGTTTCGTGATGAATTTCTCCAGTGCACTCACGCCATCGGGGCTAACACCCAGCACTTTCAGCGCACCACCACCGGGAATACGCAGCTCGGCCAAATGATCACGCAGATCACAAGCCTGCGTGGTGCACCCCGGTGTAGAAGCCCGTGGGTAGAAATAGAGCAGATACGGTGTCCCTTTGAGGGCTTCGCTGCTCACCGTCTCTGCCCCAGCAGGCCCCATACCTTCCAGCTCGAAATCAGGGGCCGAACTACCAACAGCCAACGCCCCGCCATTATCTGAAGCCATTTTTCCCTGTGTCATGCTCTTAATGCTCCGCACTGTTAGGCTGGTCGCCATGGGAAACACTACCATCCCCCACGGAATCATCGGGGCTGTATGGCTGGTCTGGCACTGGTTTGCCCTCCGCACCAACATGGCCGGAACCATGAGTACTACCATCCAACGCCGCCCCCGGCACAGGCTGAGCCTGCGGTCGGACTGGAGGCTTTCCCTTAAGAAATGGACTAAATCTCTGGAACCCTGCAGGCGGCTGGAAACGGTCTGCTGGTATATCCTCATACCGCACAGAAACGGCCTGCAAATGCCCCTGCAGCCCATCTGCATCTACACCATCCTCGGCGAGAATAAGGCCATCTTCTGTTACGCAGGCTGTGGCCTTACCTCGGGGACTGTCTATAGACCATTCTTGGCAGGGCACATCAGCGATCCGTTTCATGCCACCTGCATGGTAGGTCATGTCTAGACTGAGCAGAAACGTATTATGCAACCCATGCATCGGGCGGAACTGAATGTAACGCTGCGCCTGCATACTGATGAGCGTCATGATCTGATTAGGGCGGTCCAGAATGGTGGCACTCTGCCCATCATCCGGGTCGATCCGCAAACGATCTCCCGAAGCAGCAAAAGACACCGACACCTGATGCACTGGCCCGGCCTCCTGCCCTTTCCCCGGCAGAACTTCTGTTTGGAAACGATATGTCACCACGGCATCCCGTGTTGGGGCAAGCGGGGGGTGATCTGCTAGCGGGGCGGCATTGGCTGTACCGCTGACCAGCGCAATAGCGGCCCCCAAACCAGCGGCCATGACGGCCCCTCCGGACCACACCTTCGCCTTATCCCGCTTCTGCAAAGCCTCCCTGATACGCCACCGCATCCACATATCTCCCGCTATTCCATCCATATACCAGTATCAGACTGTTTCTCATCTGAAGATGAATGGCAGCATAACAGACCACGATGGCAGAGCCAGAGAGAAAATCTTACCGACCAACGTTGCCGGTAACGTCCTACATCATGCCCTCCAGCTCCGACTTCAAGGCTCCGAGGCTGACATCCCCCGGCCAGCGGGCAGGGTATTGCATAGCAACATCAAGCTGCTGCTTGTAAGCTGCAAAGGGCACCCCCACACAACCCAGACTAGCCAGATGCGGGGTTACATATTGCGTATCCAACAAACGATAGCCGCCCTGTCTCAAGGCGGCCATCAAATGTACCAACGCAATTTTAGAGGCATCCCGCACATGGGAGACCATACTCTCCCCAAAGAACGCTCCCTGAAGGGAAACACCATACAGTCCCCCCAGCAGTGCCCCACTTTCCCGGTCCCGGACCTCCACAGAATGAGCATGCCCCATACGGTGTAACTCTCCATAGAGCTGGCGAATACGCCCGCTAATCCATGTTTCCGTGCGGGTGGGAGTCAAACGTGCACAGGCCTGCATCATGCCGTCAAAGTCTTCATCGCTGCACAAACGATACTGCCCAGCCATGACGGTACGCATAAGCCGCCGAGGCAAAGCCGGTTTATCCAACGGGATGATGCCCCGCTCCTGCGGGCAGAACCAGTCCAGCTCATCGCTCTGCTCATCTGGAGCCATGGGGAACAGCCCTTCCCCATAAGCACACAAAAGCAGTTCAGCTGTGATAAGCTCCATTGATCAGCCTTTCATGTAGAGACGCCGAATCATGTCCAATAGCCCCTCTTCCTCTCCTTCATCACAGACCTATGTCTATACGATCGCTCTAGCTCTGTCCTTTCTCCTACAGCTTGTCTGGCCTGCATTAAGGCCACTCATGGATGTTATGCGGGTCCTCGCCCTTTTGGGGATTCTCATCTTTGGACCGCTGGAACTGTATCAACTCTTCCGCACCCGCCGGGGTTGAATCTCCACAAAAAAGAAAGGCGGCCCCATAGGAGCCGCCTTCTTCCTGTTCATCCATCCGCTGGTTACGGACGAGAGAGCACCGCTTTTCAGGCCCCCGGGTGACTACCCCGATAAGCCTCGGCGGCTTCTCGCACGGCATTACCATGGGTACGCTCCAGCCTGCGGATGGTAAAATGAGCCTTGGCCAAAGCCCGATAATGGGCAAGAAAGGCCGAGTTAATGGCCGCACCGCAGAGGGCCCCGGCCACTGGTACCATCTGGGCTGCCAGCTTACGGGAAAGTGCCATGCCATAATGCCCCGCTACCTCGGCCATCAGCATCACAAGGGGCTGCCCCCGCATCAAGCCACGGGCGGCAAAAAAGCCCAGCTCACCCTCTCCTGTCTGTTCCCCTATGCCTCGCAAGGCAAACACCTCTAGGCAAGCCCGGCGTGTTTCCTCGCTCTGCAAGTCTTCGCCATTTTCCTGCGCAATGGCAGCAATCTCTCGCATGATAGCTAACGTGGTAAAACCAACATCCGGTGCCATACTCATGAAGCCACCAAAGCCCCCCGCCGCACCAGAGACCGCCACAGCAGCCTGTATCAGATTCTCACGCCGTGCCCCGGAGGCAGCATCACCTTTCCGGCTTAGACCAAGAATAGAAATGCGGTAGGCCTGATCCAGTGCCGAGCTAGCCAGATTCTGGAGCTTTTCCTGAAGACCCGGCGCAAGGGACAGCCCCTGCAACCCCAGATGCGCAGCACGCCCAACGGCTCCGCCCATCAGATCACCCAGACGGGCCAACGTACCCCGGCCTTTCTCCACACCATCCAGCACGGCATGAAGCTGGGCTAGGGCTTCCGTATCAAGGTCCTGAGACAGGAAACTCGCACTGGGTACATGCTCCTTGCGCTGTTCCGTCATGGTTTGAATCTCCTCATGTCCAGAGCGGGCCGCCCGAGCGGACCGGTCCGTAATTACTGCGCTTTTTCCCACTGTCCCTTACGGGTCAGATAGGCAAATTCTTCCTCTGTTACCGGGGCAACAGAAAGGCGGGACTGCTTAAGTAGTGCCATACTCTCCAAAGCTGGGTCCGCCTTGATCTCCGCCAACGAGATGGGATTACGAAACGCTCCATCGGCCTTTACATCCACACAGACCCAGCGAGGATCATCGGCGGTTGGGTCTGGGAAAGCCTCCCGCACAACCTCGACCACGCCCACGATGCGCTTTTCTGTCACAGAATGATAGAACAGAGCCTTATCACCGCACTTCATGGCCTTCAGATTATTGCGGGCCTGATAGTTCCGCACGCCTGTCCACGGTTCGACATCATTCTTCACCTGCTCATCCCATGAAAAGGAGGCCGGCTCTGATTTGATCAGCCAAAAGGCCATGCGTCACTCTCTCCCTATTTTCCGGGCCGGGACGTTCGGTCCTTCCGGCCTCTGTATGTGCAGCCATATCGTGTACGACCGGTCGCTTTACAATGCCTGACTTTGACGCTTTTTCAAGGCTTGCGGCGTCCTGCTCTCTTCCATACGGACCATGAGAGCATGACCGCCACCAAAGCAGTACTATTTTTCATTTTTCTTCCTTTCGGGAAGCCGCCATACTCTCTCTATGTCTTCTTCCACCACCACGATACCATCGGGACGATGGACGGGTAGCCCTGCTCGATTCCTACATGTTACCCGCCCCGTCATCTTTCCATGCCTGTTCATTGGTCTAGCAATACTGACTGTGGGGGTAGTCTGGGGGCTATGCTGTGCCCCGGCAGACTGGCAACAGGGAGAGACGGTACGCATCATGTATCTGCACGTCCCCATGGCATGGCTGGCCTCGGCAGATTATGTGTTGCTGGCTCTCTGCGGGCTATTATGCATGGTCTGGCGGCATCCATTGGCCGGAATTGTAGCTCTGGAAGCCGGACCGCTAGGTGCAACAGCGACTGCCCTGTGCCTCATCACCGGGTCACTCTGGGGGAAGCCGGGCTGGGGAACATGGTGGGTCTGGGATGCACGGCTGACCTCCATGCTCGTTCTATTCTTCCTCTATATCGGCCATATTCTGATCATACGGGCTTTTGATGACCCCGTGCGAGGTCAGCGGGCTGCTGCTCTTCTGGCTCTGGCTGGAGTGGTGGATCTGCCGATCATCAAGTTCAGCGTGCAATGGTGGAACACCCTGCATCAGCCCGATAGCATCACCCTGACCGGGGCACCCACCATGTCCATGAGCATGTTCTACCCCTTACTTGTCTGTGCGACCGGCTTCACCCTAACAGGCATTGCCCTCCTGCTGATCCGCACCCGTACTACCTTGCTGGAACGCCGTGCCCAATCTCTCGCCCTGCGGGAGCCGCTGGTATGATACACCCCGCCCTTTGGCCCCCGCACTGGGGCTTCGTGCTGGCCAGCTACGGGCTAGTTATCACAGTACTAGCAATCATAATTACCACCAGCCTTCTCCGTCTGCGGCGCGCTTCGCAACGGCTGACCCTTATGCAGCGTCTTCACGACACAGCGGCAAATCCCGCCACGAGACAGGAAAAAGATTAACACACAGCCCCACTGGCTTTAAACGGGAGACCATGGCTGCATCACTTCCCTTCACCCGCCGCAAGGCCGGACGGTTCTGGATCATTCTGGCCTGCCTGCTCTGCCTTGGCAGTGCGGTGGGGTTGGTCCTCAATGCGCTCTCCAGCACTATTGTCTTTTTCATGGCCCCTTCGCAGGTAGTGGCCCATCCTCCAGCCCCGGCCCAGACCATCCGGCTGGGTGGCATGGTCGTAGCAGGCTCTCTCCATACCGACAAAACCGCTAACAACACGCCAGAAGCCCGCTTTGACGTGACAGATGGACAGGCTGCCATCACCGTACAATATCGAGGTATTCTGCCGGATTTATTCCGAGAGGGGCAGAGTGTTGTCGCCCTAGGCCGCTATGATGGACATGATTTCACCGCCAGCGAAGTTCTCGCCAAGCATGACGAGACCTACATGCCTAAGGAAGTTGCTGATGCCCTCCAAAAGAGTGGCCGATGGGACCCTCGTTTCGGCCCTCCACCAGATGCTGCCAGCTGGAACAGCATGACCACTCCGCACCCTGCCCCGCAGAACAAACAAGGAGCTGCGGAGTAACATGGCCACATTGGCGACTATTTTCTGCCCAGAAGGCGGACATTTTGCTCTGGCTCTGGCCTGCGTATTGGCCTTCATGCAGGCTATCTTGCCACTGATCGGCCTCCGCCGAGCAGAGAGTCCCCTCACCGCTCTAGCCCGCCCTCTGGCATTCAGCCAATGCCTTGCCCTGCTCTTTACATGGGCCTGCCTTATCATTGCCTCTCTGGGGAATGATTTTTCCCTGAAGCTCATTGCCGAAACCTCGGCCATTAACAAGCCTTGGGCCTATAAGATTGCTGGTCTCTGGGGCAATCATGAAGGCTCGCTGCTACTTTGGGTCACACTGTTAAGCCTGTGGTGTGCAGGGCTGGCCTTGCTTCCCGCCCCAACCACAGCCCGCCCGGAAGCACTCCCCCCCCGCCTGCGGGCTCGGATTCTGGCCTTATTGGGACTAGTGGAGGCTGGCTTCTTACTTTTCTGCCTAACGTCCTCCAACCCCTTCCTACGGCTCTGGCCGGTACCAGCCGATGGGATGGGGATGAATCCGCTTCTTCAGGACCCCGGCCTCGCTGTCCATCCACCACTACTCTATAGCGGTTATGTCGGCTTTGCCGTGCCCTTTGCCTTCGCTATTAGTGCTCTGCTGGAAGGAAAAGCTGATGCGCTCTGGGCCCGGTATATGCGCCCGTGGGTCATCAGTGCGTGGGCGTTGCTGACGCTGGGCATCACGTTGGGGTCGTGGTGGTCCTATTCCGTACTGGGTTGGGGGGGATATTGGTTCTGGGACCCCGTAGAAAATGCCGCCCTCATCCCGTGGCTGACGGGTACCGCCCTTCTCCATAGCATTCTTGTCGTGGAGAAACGCAATCTACTGCAAGGCTGGTGCCTATTACTGGCGATTGCCACTTTTGCCTTTTCCCTCTCGGGCACCTTTCTGGTGCGATCGGGCATTCTCAATTCCGTTCACGCCTTTGCCAATGACCCGGCCCGAGGGCTGTTTATTCTGGGCCTGCTAAGCCTGTATGGCGGGGGCGGCCTGCTCCTCTTTGCTATCCGTGCCCCCACCTTACCCTCCCCACAAACAGGATTTTCCCCGCTCTCCCGTGAAGGGGCCTTGCTGCTCAACAACATCCTGCTCTGCACACTTTGCGCCGTTGTGCTCACGGGGACGCTCTATCCGCCCTTCATGCAGCTGCTCTTTGGCCGTACCCTCTCCGTTGGTAAACCCTTCTTTGATGCCACGACCATTCCGCTCACTCTGCCACTGCTGGCCATCATGGGGGTGAGCATGGCCCTGCCGTGGCGGCAGGCTAGAGCGAACAAACTCCTGCCCCGTCTAGCCCCGGCTCTACTCGTCACTGCCGGGAACATCCTGCCTGCATTCTGGCTGTTCCCCACACCTCTAGCTGCTTTCGCTGCCCTGCTAGCCCTGTGGGTCATCAGTGCAGCCCTCTGTGACCTCATCCTCCGCCTGCGTGGCTTGCCAGCAGGGGACCGACAGCTTCACCGCCTGCCACGCAGCCTCTGGGCTGCAAGTCTTGCCCATATTGGGGTGGGCGTAACCATCCTTGGCCTATGCGGCATGGCGGGTAGTCAGGAACGCCTCATAGAGGCCAAGCCCGGCACCCATGCCACATTAACCGGGCGGGACTGGGAACTCACAGCACTGACAGCCCATCACGGCCCTAATTACGAAGCCGTGAAAGCACATTTAACCATCCGCCATCACGATGCCCATGGGCCGATCCTTGCCGAACTGACGCCAGAAATCCGCCTCTTCCCACAACAGGGGCAGCGGACATTACATGTCGCCATTCTCCACCGCCCGCTGGAAGACCTCTATGCCGCGCTGGGCAGCGTGAAAGAAGAGCATGACCCGCAGGGGCAGAGCCATTACACGGCTATTCTACGCCTGCATGAAAACCCCTTGGCCTCGTGGATATGGCTAGGCGGTATTATCATGGCCCTTGGGAGCGGGCTGCATCTTCTGCCCGCCCGGCGGCGTCCGCTGCGCATGGAAGGGAAAGTGCAGGCATGACACTCACACGCCGCCATCTTCTCGCTGCCCTGCCCGCTCTGGGAGCTGCTGGTCTGGGAGTGGGCTTTGTCCGTATGCTGCATGGGCTGAATCAGGGGCATTTTGACCCCAGAGCCATCAATACCCCTCTGACAGGCCGACCCGTTCCCGACTTCCCTGCTCTGCCACCACTCTCTGAGATGCCTTCCGCCCCGCCCGGTCTGACCCGTGGGGACTTCCAAGCGATAAAGCAGCCGGTTCTACTCTTCGTTTGGGCCTCATGGTGTCTGCCCTGCGTGGAGGAAATCCCCTTCATCCGCCACCTTGCCACCTCGCTGGCCCTTCCTCAGGGCAGCAATACTGCCCCACTGGCCCTCTGGGGCCTTTGCTATAAGGATCACCCCGCCCCGGCCGCCCATTGGCTAGAACAGGCAGGCCACCCCTTCGCCCGGCTTGGTATGGACCGGGAAGGACAAGCAGCCATCGACTGGGGCGTGACCGGCGTGCCAGAAACCTTCCTTATCATGCCCGATCCGCACACGGGGGGGCGCATTGTCTGGCATGGAACAGGTAGCCTGACCGACACTGTCTATCAGACCCATATTCACCCACAACTGGAGACAGTGCCATGAAGAGGCTCGTTCTCGCCCTCTTCCTGCTTCTCTTTTCCATCCCTGCTTGTTTAGCTGTGGATACACCCGATGAAATGCTGCCTGACCCAGCCCTTGAGCAAAAAGCCCAGCAAATAGGCCAGCAGCTTCGCTGTCTTGTCTGTCAGAATGAAAGCATCGAGGAGAGTTCTGCCCCTTTAGCCAGAGACCTGCGGCATATCGTTCGCTTACAACTCCAGCAAGGACGTTCCCCGAAGGACATCGAGGCATGGATGGTTCAGCGTTATGGAGAGTTCATCCGCCTACGTCCTTCTTTCTCCGCCATAACGGCTCTACTCTGGCTTATGCCTATTCTCAGCCTTATGGTGGCTCTACTGCTAGTACGCCGCCTTTGGCATCGTTCTGCACCCGCTCCCGCCCCCCTGACCCCGGAAGAACACCGCATTCTGGACAGCCTGCTGAAGAAGGACTGACCCTATGTCATTTCTACTCATTGCTCTTATCTGCCTGTTCATCGGGCTGCCTATCGGCCTGAGCCTCATCGTGCGCCTCCGGGTATCCGGGCAGACAGAAGACCCAACGCTCGCCCTCTATAAACGGCGTCTAAGCTCGCTGGAGCGGGACAGGCAAGCGGGCCTGTTGGAAAAACAACCTTATGATACTGCCCGTATCGAAACAGAACGGGAGATCCTCAATCACATTTCTGTCCCTCCCCAGAGCTTGTCTGGCGCCAGTAACATTCACAAGCTTCTCGGTATCGCCACTCTCCTCCTCGTCCCGTTATTGGCCCTGCTGCTTTATGCCATCAATGGGCAGCCCTTCTTTGGGCCGCAGCCTGCCAGTCAGATTCCAGCCTCAGCATTCCAGACATCACCGATCAGCCCACCGGCCAGCACCATGACACCCGCCACGGTGCCGCAGGATAGCAAGCCATGAAATCTAGTCCCTTTTCCCAACTGACCCGCACCGCTGCTACCCGACTGGATAATGCCACACATGCCCTGCCCCAACGCAGCTTGAGTGCCTGCCCCTGCTGCCACCAGCCTCTACAGAATACAGCCAGCCTGTGCCCCCACTGCCATGCAGAGAAACATTATGGCCCTGTGAGGCGAGAAAGCCTGATCT
This sequence comes from Bombella intestini, assembly GCF_002003665.1. Lineage (GTDB taxonomy): Bacteria > Pseudomonadota > Alphaproteobacteria > Acetobacterales > Acetobacteraceae > Bombella > Bombella intestini. Next base: position 171,713 of record NZ_JATM01000003.1, on the reverse strand, counting down.
GCGCCCTCTGTGGACTAGCCTTAATCCTAGGCCTCACCCGGCTGCTTTTTCCCCAGCTCTTTGCCCCCGTCTCCCTCTGGGTGATTCCACTCATGCTGGCAGGGCTGGCGGCGGGGTTCATCTTCGCCCAGTTCCGCTTTGCCGGGGACAGGTGGATACGCCCGAACAAAAGGTAGAGACGGGTTCCTTTTACCCCCCCATCATCCTATCATTCGTCCTGTTTCCCAGCCCGCCACAAGTCCGGAGGATCAATACCCATGTCCGCTACGTTTTCGTCCCATTCCGTCACCCAGCGTGGCATGGCGGTGTTGAATGACCCGTTGCTCAACAAAGGTACGGCTTTCCCGTGGGAGGAGCGTACGGCTCTAGGGCTGCATGGCCTTCTACCCCCCGGCATCCATACGCTGGAAGAACAGGTTGAGCAGGCTTATGCCAACATCATGAGTGGAACAAATATTCTGGACCGGCATGTCCGCCTCCGGGCCATTCAGGACAATAACGAGACCCTCTTCTACGCCCTACTACAGAAGCACCTCACAGAACTCATGCCCGTTGTATACACACCGGGTGTCGGGCAGGCATGCCAAGAATTTTCCAAAATCTGGCAGAAACCACGGGGAATTTTTCTTTCCGAGGCCGACAAGGGACATATAGCCGACCGTCTGGCCGCCATCCCTAATGATAATATCCGCCTTGTCATCGTCACCGATGGGGAGCGCATCCTCGGGCTGGGTGATCTCGGAGCCAACGGCATGGGTATTCCCATCGGCAAGATCGCCCTCTATACGGCCTGCGCCGGAATCAATCCGGCCCTAATGATGCCCATTACTCTGGATGTCGGGACAGATAATGTCACGCTCCGCAATGACCCCACCTACATAGGCAGCCGCAGCCCTCGCCTGCGAGGGCAGGATTATGCGGATTTCATTGAAGAATTCGTCACGGCCCTTCAAGCCCGTTGGCCGGACTGCCTACTGCACTGGGAAGATTTCGCCGGACGCAATGCTGCCCCTCTACTCCAGCGTTATCGGGACCGCCTTCCCAGCTTCAATGACGATATTCAGGGCACAGCAGGTATCGCCACAGCAGCCATTCTCAGCGGCCTGAAAGCCAAAGGCGAAACGCTGGAACAACAATGTATTGCCTTTGCTGGCGGTGGTGCAGCGGGCATCGGCATTGCTGGTCTTCTCCTTGCTGCTATGAAAGCTGAAGGGTTGTCGCAAGAAGACGCTCTGAAACGCTTCTATATCGTGGATCGCAACGGCTTGCTGACCCACGACATGGAAGGGCTAAGCGAGGGACAGGCCCTTTTTGCCCGACAGGACGAAACAGCCCAGAACGGGCAGGGCCGCACTCTGGCAGACGTCATCAATCAGAACCACCCCACCATCCTGATAGGCGTTTCCGGTCAGGCAGGCCTCTTCAAAGAGAGCATGATCCGGGAAATGGCCACATATTGCCCCCAGCCGCTCATTTTCCCGCTTTCCAACCCCACAAGTCATGTCGAAGCCACACCAATGGACATCCTGACATGGACGGCCGGACGGGCCATCGTCAGCACGGGCAGCCCCTTCTCTCCGGTTGAGATTAATGACCGCAGCATCGTCATTGACCAAACCAACAATTCCTACATCTTCCCCGGTCTGGGGCTGGGGGCACTGGCCTGCAAAGCAAAGAGCATCAGCGAGGGCATGGTCATGGCCGCAGCGCAGGCTGTAGCTGCTCTCTCTCCGATGCAGTCTGGTGGGAAAAACCTGCTCCCGCCGATTGAGAATATTCATGATGTCGCCCTGCGGGTTGCTGGTGCCGTGGCCCGGCAGGCCCAGCAGGAACAGCTCTGCCTCCCTCTTGATGATAACGCCCTGCGGGAGGCTCTAGCCGCCCTAAGCTGGCGGCCCCGTTATCAGCCTTATCAGGCAGCCTGACCCTTCCCTTTCACTTTACTTCCGGCAGGACCTCTTCACTCATGGCAAATCGTACAGAAACAGACGGCCTCGGCCCGATTGATGTCCCCCAGACAGCCCTCTGGGGGGCTCAGACCCAGCGTTCGTTACGTTATTTCAGCATCGGGCAGGAACTCATCCCCCGTGAAATGATCGAATCTTATGCCATTCTCAAGCGGGCCTGTGCTGTAGCCAACGCTGCCAGTGGGCGGCTTGCCAAGGAGAAAGCCGATCTCATCATCCGCATCTGTGATGAGATTATGAGCGGCATGCATGACCGTCACTTTCCCCTTCATGTTTGGATGACGGGTTCTGGCACGCAGTTCAACATGAATGTTAATGAGGTCATCGCCAACCGGGCCAGCCAAATTACCGGTCAGAAGCTGGGCAGCAAAAAGCCACTGCACCCCAATGACGATGTAAACATGGCGCAATCCACCAACGACACCTTCCCCAGTGCCATGTACATCGCCAGTGCGCTAACAACCCATCGCCGTCTAATCCCGGCTCTGGAACGGCTACAAGGCGCCATCGCCCATAAAGCGGCGCAATGGAAGCATATCGTCAAGGTAGGCCGGACACACCTTCAAGATGCTGTGCCCATTACGCTAGGGCAGGAATGGGAAGGCTATGCCGGGATGCTGGAAGATAACCTCCAGCGGCTGGAACAGGCCCGGGATGGACTTTTCCCGCTGGCTCTGGGGGGAACAGCCCTAGGTACCGGTGTGAATACCGACCCTCAATTTGCCACACGGGCCTGTAAGGAGATTGCCCGTCTCACTCATCTGGACTTCTCCAGCGGGACGAATAAATTCGCTCTTCAGGGTGCGCATGATGCCTTAGTGCATCTTTCCTCCACCCTGCGGACACTGGCGGGCAGCCTCTTCAAAATCGCCAATGATATCCGCCTGCTCGCCTGCGGCCCTCGGGCTGGTCTGGGTGAACTGAACCTACCGGTAAATGAGCCCGGCTCTTCCATCATGCCCGGTAAGATCAACCCCACACAGGCTGAAGCTCTGACGATGCTGTGCCTTCAGGTTATGGGGAATGATGTGGTCGTAGGAATGGGTGGTGCCGGCGGAATGCTGGATATGAACGCCTACAAACCTCTGATGATCCAGAACATCATGCAGAGCCTTACCCTGCTCCATGATGGCATGGAGAATTTCCGCTGCTTCCTTATTGAAGGCACAACCGCCAATGAGGAGCATATCCGCAAACAGCTGGACCATTCCCTCGTGCTGGTTACGGCACTGTCCCCCAGCATTGGATATGACAAAGCTTCGCAGGTCGCTCATCATGCAGTGGAACATGGCCTGAGCCCCCGCCAGAGTGCGCTTGCCCTTGGCTTCATGACGGGTGAAGAATATGACCGGGTGGCTAACCCTAAACTGATGCTTCAGCCCAACATCACGCCCCCAAAAGCGTAACAGGAAAAGCTGATACACAGACAAAAAAGGCTTGGTGGAATGTTCCACCAAGCCCTTTTTTTTATCACATAACCCGGCAAGTTCGGCTCACCTAAACCGGTCTCAACGTCCACACCGGATTATCCAGTTGATTCAGCTTTACTGCTGAATCAACTTACCATCCTTATCAACCAGCGTGATGGGATAATCACCGGAGAAACAGGCGTCACAGTTCGTATGATTTTCTGCCGGACGGCCCTGATGACCAAGCGCACGATAAAGACCGTCAAAGCTAATAAAAGCAAGACTATCGGCATTAATAGCCTTCCGCATCTCCTCCAGCGAGTGACGAGCAGCCAGAAGGTGCTTTTCGGAGGGGGTATCAATCCCATAGAAGCAAGGGTGCTTGGTCGGCGGAGACGTAATGCGCATATGCACTTCCTTCGCCCCAGCGGCCCGAACCATATCGACAATCTTGCGGGATGTTGTACCACGCACGATTGAATCATCCACCAGAATGACCCTACGGCCTTCCAGCACGGCCTTATTGGCTGAGTGCTTCATCTTCACACCCAGATTACGAACCTGATCAGTCGGCTGGATAAAGGTCCGGCCTACATAATGGTTTCGCACAATGCCCATCTCATAAGGCAGGCCGCTTTCATGAGCATAACCGATAGCTGATGGCACACCGGAATCAGGCACAGGCACGACTACATCGGCCTCTACCCCGCTCTCCCGGGCCAGCTCACCACCAATGCGGGTCCGTACTTCGTAAACGGACTGACCTTCCAGAATGGAATCAGGCCGGGCAAAATAAATATATTCGAAGATACAGAAACGACGGCCAACATCACCAAACGGCCAAAGCGACTTCACGCCCTCCGCATTGATGACGACAATCTCACCCGGTTCAAGATCACGCACATAATCGGCACCAATGATGTCCAGCGCACAGGTCTCGCTAGCCAGCACCCAGCCACCCTGTTTATCCTCATAGCCGGGCATACGGCCCAGAACCAGCGGACGTACACCAAGTGGGTCCCGCATCCCTAACAAGCCGTTATCCGGCGTCAGAGTAATGAGGGAGTAAGCGCCCTTGATCTTCTTTGCCGCATCCATCAGACGCTCAATCACCGTATCATACAGTGAAATAGCGATGAGATGGACGATCACTTCCGTATCCATCGTGGAGTGGAAAATACAACCGCGCTTCACCAGTGCCTGACGCAGGGTGGCCGCATTGGTCAAGTTACCATTATGGGCCACAGCCAGACCACCAAACGCATAGTCAGCATAAATAGGCTGGACGTTGCGTACATGGGTTCCGCCCGTTGTACCATAACGGTTATGCCCGATAGCCGCTTCCCCCGGCAGGCCTGCGATTACATCCTGATTACCAAACACATCTCCGACAAGACCCAACGCCTTGTGCTGATAGAAGGCTTCACCATCAAAGCTGACGATACCGGCCGCCTCCTGACCACGATGCTGGAGGGCATGCAGGCCAAGGGCCGTCAGTGCGGCCGCATTCGGCACACCCCAGACACCAAAAACACCACATTCCTCGTAAGGACGACTGGACGATTCAGGAAAAGACATAATGGCAGAGCAAACCTGACGGGAAGAATCCCGCTCATATCTAAGTGGCACAGCAGTACAGGCAGCCAACCCCTTGAAAAAACCGACTATTTCCCTGCGTGAGGGAAGCCTGTCCGTCAGGGTGATGCCTGCGACCCCCCTTCAATGGCTATTCGATGGCAGAAAGGCAAGATGTTCCGACCATGAAAGCGGTATATAACCCTGTAAAAAAGCCACGCCACGCACGATGAATGGCGCAAAAACGCTCCCCTGCATGGCTGTCTCCAACCAATCTTGCGCTAAATAACTACCAGCACAGAAGAGCAAAACCAGCACGACATACCCACGCAGCAACCCAAAACCACCCCCCAGCAGAGCATCCAGAGGGCCGGAGAGTACCCCCCTCACGCTACGAGCCAACTGGCTGGTGAGCAGATTAAAAACAATCATGATCAGAGTGAACAACACAAGCCGCCCACCCCACACAAAGACCGGCGTACCCTGAAGGGATGGGGAAACGAGCGGTGCCACATGTGATAGAACCACATTCCCCCATCGGCCAACGAGCCAGAAGCTGCCAACCCAGACAAGCAACGCCCCGCTCTCCTGCGAGAAGCCCCGCACAAGCCCCCACAAAGCCGAAAGACCAATGAGGGCCAGAATACCCCAGTCCATCGCCCCCAGATGCTCCAGAAATGCCCCATGTTGGCCTGTCATTACGGTTCTGCCGCTCCTTCACCATAAAATCCCATCCAGACCGCCTAGCCCGTTAGGGCAGTTTGGTGGACCGATAACGCCCCCCCTTGCGGGCCCGGATGCCACGTTTCAGCAGATCGGATGAAAGGTCAATCCGCTCATTCAGCTCCTGCCAGATGGCACCTTCATCAACATCATGTTGCTGCCAGATTTTCTGTATCTCCAGCAGGAACAGGGCACTATCAACAATCAGTGCCTTTGGCTCCCCATATAGATAATCCAGAAGGCAATCCGTGGCCTGTTCGGCCAACATCTTGCACTCCTGCCCATCCTTGCCTCTGATCTCATCCAGAGCAGGCCCGCATCCTGTAGGTCGTGTCATACTGGCCCCCAATCGTATCTGCCCCGCCCATCCTACGAAAGAGAATAGGCCATACAGACCTGTTATCCTAGCTCGACAAGCTGACTAAAACCAAAAACTACCGCTACCAGACTGATTCATCCCCTTAGAGAAAGTAATATAACTGTTTACGAAAAGTAAAAAATAAATTCTTACTCGCAGTACTGAAATTAATTCATAAACCTTCCTGAAATACACCACAAAAATACCACAGAACTCTCGTCATCATGAGTCCCCATCGCACGGAACCATCGGGCGGACCGCACCCCTCGGAGAGAAATATCATGTCGATCACATGGGAAAAATCGCAGAATTACTCCAACTTAGCCCCTGGTGCGGGGGGGAATAATAACGACAGCTACCCCGGTTTTTGGTTCGGCCCAGAGACTCTCCCAAATCCGCAGACCGGAAACGTCTTTAACACGAGGCTCAACCCCAACTCCCAAATCACGCGTGCGCAACCAATCTATCAGGTTGCCATGTTCCAAGGGGCAAACATCAGCAAAAAGGGCGATCGAGCCGTCGCCGTCATGCATATTCCCAACTCGAATATGTTTGGGATAACGTATCTGTCGTATGTTGGCTCGTTTTCCTACAAAGATGTCTATCCCCCCACACCTGCCGTTATTGCTGAATTTGCCATTCAGCAGGTTCAATTCGTTGAGCAAGTAGGAAATGGGCGGCAATATGTCCCTATCCCTGCTGATGAACAACCTGCCGGGGTTGCTGCACTCAATCAGGCCATAAACAGTAGCCCAAACTATATTTATTTCCAGCTTGTTCCGAACACGGGCTATGAATCCGTTGAGCAGCACAACCCGGCCACACCTGGTTCCACGGTGGTCCTGTCGAATGTCGATTGGGACTTTGATGGCGGGGCACCCAACATAGACATTGCCTGCTTCCTGCCTGGCTCTATGATCGCCACGGACACTGGCCAAAAAGCTGTTGAGACTCTCGCAGTCGGTGACCTTGTTCTAACCGGCCCCACTGAGAAGCAGACGCCAGAGGCGATCACATGGATTGGGCGTGGTCATGTCGAGGTTCAGCCAGACCTCCCAGATGACCGGGCTGGTTATGCTGTCTGCATTAGCAAGGGAGCATTGGGAGAGAATTGCCCGAATGTCGACCTATATGTGACGGCAGAACATACGCTTTATTTCAACGGTCGTTTTGTGCCGGTGCGGATGCTCGTCAATCATCGGTCTATTTTCTATGACCGTAGCCTTCTTTCCTACGATTATTATCACTTTGAGACAGCAGAGCACAGTATTGTCCATGCCAATAATGTGGTCACGGAAAGCTATCTCAATACGGAGAGCAGCCGCCGCAACTTCCACGATATGGACTTCCTCCAACAGGGCAATATCGTGACCTTCCCACCGCCTTCCAAAAGCTGGGAAAAGGACGCTTGCGCACCGCTCGCTGTGGATGCCGCCTTTGTCCGGCCACTTTATGAGAGGCTGGATGAGCGGGCCCGTTCCCTCGGCTTTGCCCGACAGGTGCCGCCTCTTTCCCTGATTCAGGATTCGGACTTCCATCTGATGACTGATACCGGGGAGATCCTCTACCCAATCCGCCGAGTGCAGGATCGGGCCGTCTTTCTGTTGCCAGAAGGAGTTAAGGTTCTTCGCCTTCGCTCTCGTACGAGCCGCCCCTGCGATGCGGTTGGCCCCTATATAGATGACCGCCGTTTTCTCGGTGTGCTCATTGGCACTGTGGAACTGTACCAAAATGGTCAGACCCACCATCTGACATCCCATTTGACGGACCAACATGCTCCCGGCTGGGACGTGGTAGAGGCCTGCCCCTGCCGCTGGACAAATGGCAATGCTGTTCTCTCATTAGGCGAGGCCCCTTCTATCCATGAACGGGACATGCTGAGCGTCCAGATACTGGCAGAAGGCCCCTATATTGATGAGACCCAAGCAGAAACCTCCACTATTGCCCTGCCGCAAAAAGTAGCCATGATCTAAGAAAGCTTCCTCCGGTGCTTTTCGATAAATTTCGAGAAGCACTGGAGCATAGGCGGGTTCTGGAAATATTTTACTATTCTTAAAAAATACTTTATAAATCCCCTATCCGTGAACGGCTGCTGCTGTCTTCCACAAAAGGGGATCATCTTCCATGGGTGCCTCCACTACAGCCATTCTGGTTAGGCTCCTGCCTGCTACGCTGGTCGCTGGCCTATTGTCTGCCTCCATAACATCGCCTGCTTGGGGCCAAAGTACGCCCGTGGCTGGCTATTCTCCCGGCGCCCGAAGTGCCACGACAGCCAATACGATGCTCGACAGCGTTGTGGGCAACACCCATTCCCCCATTAAAAAGCAGACCAGCCTAACTGGTGAAGTTTATCGCATTGCCGCCGATGGTACGGTCACCGCTCCCAATGGGCTACTTGTCCCACCCGGTGGCTGCCAGACACCCGGCACCGGGCCGCTGCCCACTTCTCCCAAAAAAACAGCCCCTCATACCCCCTACCGCTTCGGTACGTTACGGCATGGCAAAGGGTTCGAAACTGTGACTATCGGGGTCAGTTCGCAACCCAACCTGACCACATCCAGCCCCAACGCCCCCCGCACGCACCGTGCAACCCTAAACGCCTCTTTCGGCCCGACTGGGCTGTATATCCTCCCAGAGCCCTGCCATAAGACAAACCCCAGTGACACCGCCCTGATGCTGGATGCCGCTGCCAGTCTCGCCAGTGCAGATGGTAACGCTTTCACCCTAGCGGGGAACCGCTCTAACGAAATACCCGTCAATACTGCCCAGCTTCTCCCTAATGGCGATGTAGAGCTACGCAACAGTGCCCTCTCTGGTGCTGCTACCCCGTGAAACTTGGCCCCATCTCCTCCATCACCAAATTGACCCGCTATTTCCCCCGTCTCCAGCATCCTGCCCTACTGCTGGGGGGGCTGCTGCTGCCGGGCGAAGCACTGGCGCAAGGTGTTCCGGCAGCTTCCACGCCGGCTGCTGTTCCCATTACCTCAATGCCTACTCCTCTGGGTTTCTTCAACCATCATACGATTGGTAGCCCAACAGCCAACAACACAGGGACAGAACCGGGTGACGGGTTAGACCACATCACCCCTCACATTATGGAACCCCCTACTCCACAGGGACCAGCAGGGCCAAATCCAACTCCCCATCTGGAAGAAACCATTGCCCTGCCGAAGCTAGAGGCCGTCATCCTGCAACCGGCTGGACAACGGGGCAATAGGACAGGCCAGCAGACCATCTCTTCAGAAGGATTACGGCTAAGCCATTCTCCAACCCTCTATAAGGTCATTCTACCCTATATCGGCCATCCACTGACCTTCCAGAAGATGCACGAACTGACGGGGGCCATCGCCATCTTTTTCCGCCGGAATGACCGGGCCTTCATCAGTGTGACGGTACCGCCCCAACGTGTGCATGGAGGCGTATTGCGTATTAATGTCTCAGAATATCGTCTGGACCGCATCACTGTGCATGGCAACCGCTGGATGCCCTCGTGGCAGATCCGTCAGGCCAGCAATCTCCATCCTACCCAGACCATGGCCCTGACAGCCCTTCAGACGGACCTGGACTGGCTGAATCTCAATCCGTTCCGCACGGCAGACCTCATCTACCGCCCCGGCAGTCGCCCCGGCAGCACGGATGTGGACATTAATGTGACGGACCGTTTCCCTGTCTATGTCTATGGAGCCATGAACAATCAGGCGGACCGTTCACTAGGTCGCCTCAACTGGTATACAGGAGCCTCATGGGGCAATGCGTTTGGGCTAGGACATATCTTGACCTACCAGTTCAACCGCACCTTCATGAACCGCTTCGACAACCACTCGGCAAGCTGGACTATCCCACTTTTCGGGCATAATGCCCTAGATATCTTTGGCAATTATGCCCTCTCCCACCCGACCAGCAACACGCCAGACCTCATAAACCGTGGCCTCAGCGGGCAGGTCTCCATACGCTGGCTGCATATGTTCGACCATATCGCTCTTGGGCGTGATGTCGGGCTGGATGGCATGATCCAACTTGGCTTTGACTGGAAGAACACACATTCCGACCAGTTCTACCACACCCGCACCATCACACTCTCCAAAGCCGATACTGCTCAGTTTGTTGTAGGCTATACAGGGTCCATTCAAGACCCATTGGGGCAGACGCAAATCAACAACCAGTTCTTCTATGGCCCCGGCGGCCTAATGAAGAATGATACACGGCGGGCCTATGCGAGCATCTTCCCGCTCTCCAGCCCCAATTATGTTTATGACCGGCTAATGCTCACCCGCACACAGGACCTGCCTTATGGCTTTTCCTCCACCACGAAAGTGACCTTCCAGCGGGCCAGCAAGAACCTGCTCTATAGTGAACAGCTGATGATTGGTGGCATGGGCAATGCGCGCGGTTATTTCGCCAATACGTCATTCGGCAGTAATGGCAATGCCGTCAGCGAGGAACTCTTCACCCCCGCCTTGTCCCTTCTCAAGCTGGCCCATCTACCCACACCGGGGCAGCCGGATAGCAACAAGCTCGGCATCTTCTGGGACTGGGCAGATAACCGGCAGGTGCGCCATGTTGGCACAGGCGCACGGGCTGCCACGCTCGCTAGCGTGGGAGCGGACATCACCGGCAGCCTGAACCAACATATTAACATCACCTTCGATGCTGGAATCCGCCTCCGCCGCATCCACACGACGGAACTCGCTAACCGCCGTGGAACATTCTGCGACTTCCAGATCGTAAGTGGGTTTTAGGCCGCTGTACGAGGCAGCTTTAGTTCCGTCCACAGTGTATCCAGCGCACTGACCAGAGAGTCCAGCTCTTCTTCTGTATGAAGCGGACCGGGTGTCAAACGCAGACGTTCCGTCCCACGGGGAACGGTCGGATAATTGATAGGCTGGAGGTAATGGCCAAACCGCTTCAGCAGGCTGTCTGTCAATTCACGGCAGAGGGTCGCATCCCCCACCATCACCGGCGTGATGTGCGACTGACCACGCATATAAGGAATCTTCACCGCTTCCAGCTTCTTCCGCAGCAGGGCCACGGCAGCCCGCTGGCCTTTCCGCTCGGCATCGCTGTTGCGCAGATGGCGAACGCTCGCCAGCACACCAGCGGCAATCATCGGCGGTAGAGACGTGGAGAAAATGAAACCGGACCCGAAGGACCGTACAAAGTCACACAATGCCGCAGAGGCAGCAATATAGCCACCTACTACGCCGTAAGCCTTGCCCAATGTTCCTTCAATAACAGTCAGGCGATGTTCCAGACCACGTTCCTGCGCTACACCACCACCCTGCGGACCATACATACCCACAGCATGAACCTCATCCAGATAGGTCATAGCATTATAGCGGTCGGCCAGATCGCAGATTTCTTCAATCGGAGCGATGTCGCCATTCATGGAATAAACGGATTCAAAGGCGATGATCTTCGGCGTATCCAGCGGCAATTCCTTCAGTTTTGCCTCTAGGTCCTCGAGATCATTATGCTTGAAGATGCGCTTCTCCGCGCGGGAATGGCGGATGCCTTCAATCATAGAAGCATGATTGAGCTCATCCGACAGCACGACACACCCTTTCAGCCGGGCGGCTAGCGTGCCCAACGTGACCCAGTTGGAAAGGTAGCCGGAATTGAAGAGCAAGGCACTTTCCTTGCCATGCAGGGAGGCAAGCTCCTTCTCCAGCATGACGTGATAATGGTTCGTGCCGGAAATATTGCGTGTTCCCCCTGCACCTGCACCGCTCTCATCCAAGGATTTATGGATGGCAGCCAGTACATCAGGATGCTGCCCCATGCCCAGATAATCATTAGAGCACCAGACGGTCACATCACGCCCAACCCCATGATGAAAGGCCTTGGGGAACTTACCAACATGCCGCTCCAGCTCCGCAAAATAACGGTAACTACCATCAGCACGGAGGCCATCCAGCGCATTCTGGAACAGGGTATCATAATTCATAGACATTGCTCTCCTTGGGGTCTCACTTTATGGCCCAGCCTCCAGAAAGCAAGGCTTAAACACTGTTATAAACGAAAACATGATTACAGACTGTTTTAAACAGGACTATCTAGCTACAGTTTTTTGAATCACTCCTCTATAGCTGGTGGCCATACTGTTCCCTAATACAGGGAATGTTTCTTGCCGGAGGCCCATCTTGCCTGTTTCCGCTTCTTCCCCCTCCCCGGATGACCGGCCGGGATTTAGTGCCCTGCTACCTTACTGGCAGGTCACGCTTGCTGCCTTCAGCGGCTGGTTTCTTGATGCATTCGACCAAACAGCCCTCATGTTCACCCTCCCCGATATTGCCAAGGACTTCGGCTGTACGCTCTCCGCTCTTGGCAGTGTCTTTTTGGCACAAGCATTAGGGCGTGCTGTGGGCAACACAGGGTGGGGGTGGCTCTCCGACCGCTTTGGCCGCAAACCTGCCTTCACGCTGGGAATCCTCTTCTTTGCCCTCTTTGCCGCTCTGACGGGCACAACCCACAGCATCGCCACGCTGGTTATCATCCAATTCCTCTTTGGAATCGGCTTTGGGGGTGAATGGACAGCTTCCGCCACCTTGTTGATGGAAAGCGTCCCTGCGTCTCTCCGGCCTTTGGCCTCCGCTACCATGATGTCCGGTTACGAAGTCGGCTACATGGCTTCTGCCGGGGCGCAGGCCCTCATCCTGCCCCATTATGGATGGCGGGTCATGTTCTTCATCGGGCTGTTACCGGCCCTACTCATCATCTTCATCCGCTTCAAGGTGAAGGAAAGTCCTCTCTGGCTGGCAGTGCAGGAGGAAAAGAAGAAACAGCGGGCCGATGGCGCAGAAACACTCTCCGTTTCCTTCTGGCAGACTGTTCGGCAATTCTGGAGTGGTGCGGCCTTTCAGGCTATTGCCTTCATGTGCTTTTTGGAGTTCCAAAAAGCCGCCCTCTATACGTTTTACCCCACCATCCTGCGGGACAGTCACCATCTCAGCCCACAGATGATCTTCTGGCCTGTAGCTCTGTACTGTCTCGGGTCACTCAGTGGGAAAATCCTCTGCGGTGCACTAGCAACCCGTTTTGGGGAAGATACCGTCATGCGGGCCGCACTTGTTGGCGTCATGTTGCTGATCATCCCATTCCTTAATGCTGGGCCATGGGCCATCCTTCTCGCCTCTGCTTTCTTCATTGGGGCTGCGGCCTCGGGCGTTTATGCGCTGGTGCCTCATTACCTCTCTCGGCGTTTCCCCGATGCACACCGCAGTGCAGGCATGGGCACAAGCTATGCCGTTGGGTCACTAGGGCAAGGCGTGGCAGGAAGGCTCGTTCCCTCCCTTGCCCCGTTGGTGACTGGCCTGCCCGTTGCTGCCACTCTCTGCGTTCTTTCTGGCACACTCATCAGCATTGGCGTCACACTCTTTCGCCCGAAGGATGTGCGCTAGGAGATAAAAAAACCGGCTATAGCTTTGGAGATTAAGAACAAAAGCAAAAGGCGGCCCATGACGGACCGCCTTTTTATCATCATACCCGAATGATGTGGCTTAGAAGCTCACATTGACACTTCCTGTCGCACCACTCTCGGTAGAATGAGTGCCATATTGGCCGATGTAAGAAAGGTCCACATTGATACGATCTGTGACCTTCGCCGCAACGCCAGCTTCAACCACAGCGGCATTGCTGGAGAGCAGCACCCCGGCAACATCCATGCTGCTGCCACCACTACCAACAGAAAAGCCCTCATGCAGGCCGGAGCGCATACGCCCAAACCCGTGACGATATCCCCCCATGATGTGAGGCATAAGGACAGCCTTGCCAACATCCATCTGTGTCGCTGCGCGGAAACCGAAGGTCGAGAAGGTCACGCCCTGATCTGTCCCATGGCTCCGCAGGGCGGCCTCATTGCCATGTTCACGGTAGCTATTCATCTGCATGTTCACATAAGCCACATTCATGAACGGCTCGAACATGCTCCGCTCTCCACGGAACTTATAACCAAGCTCCCCAAAGCCCTGAGCCGTTCCGCCCAGATAACCGCTGCTCAGACGCCCGCCATAATCCCCCACAGCAACATGGCGATGGGTATTGATGACGTTCCAACTATAGATCGCCCCAAAACGGAGATTCAGACGGCCCCAATGCGTGCCAGCATAAGCACCGATGCTGATATTGTTACTATTAGCCGAAGAAGAACGACCACGCTGGACATCGAACTGCGAGTGCCCGTACGACAGCAACCCACCAACACGCCAGTTGCTATGATTGATCGGTGCATCCGCACCTATCACAAAGCCTGCTGTATTGTGATGCGTGAGGGCTGCATTACCGTCCCCACTATTGAAGCCCATGCCACCATAAGCCTGCCCCCACATGATCGCATGGTCAGAATAGCAGGTGCCATTCTTTTTATGCGTCTTCAGGTCGAAGAAGCTCTGCCCGTTACGGCCATAGTCGCAGTCAGCCGCTGCCAGACGATTAAGTGCTGCATTACGGATATAGAAACTATCCTGAATCAGCCCTGTTCGGATGGAAGCGTGCAGCTCACCAGAGAGGTTGTCCAAGGCGTGGCGAGCCTGATCTTTCGTCAGAACTGTCATGGCCTGGGCTAGCTCGGTATTCTCGGCGATACGGTTTAGCCCCTGTCCGGCCGTAACCTCATTACGGGTCCGGCCGACAGAATCATAACCATTAAGCGAGCGGCGGAGCATCACATCCACATCATCGCCCTGATAGACAAGGCGTGGGGCCAGATAGGCATAATCCTGACCGATATTGGTCTTCAGATCATCATACCGACCGTTCACACCACCATTGGCACTCAGCACATGATAGGCCTGCCCATAATGCAGTTCCGCCGGGTTCTTCACCTGAAGGTCCAGCGTACCTCCCTGAATGTCAGCCTTGCCAGAGACCAAAATCCGGTCTGACTTAAGCTCACTGTAGGTGAAGCCATTCGGCCCGGTCAGCTTCTGTCCGGTGGCCTCATTATCACCACGAACGAACAGGACCGAGCCCTTGGCCATAGTCAGGTCCCCGTTAATGTGCAGGCCGCCCTCATTTTTCTCATTCCCTGCACCTAGGGTCGCACCATTGGCCACCAGCACACCGCCCACATGGCCATTCCCGGCCAGCGCACCGCCATGCTGCACAGTCATGGTGGACTGGGCCATGTTCCCTTCAACGACCATCAAACCAGACTGAATGTCCGTCGGACCGCTAAAGCCGGACCCATCCCCTGCAAAGGTGAAGGTACCTGTCCCTGTCTTTGTCAGAGCATGGCTACCAGTATTGCCATCACTCGTCAGATGCACAGCGCTACCCAACGTCATGTGGTTCTGGTCCTGCACATCGAACACTGCCCCCGTGGAACCGATGGACGTATCCACAGTGCTGGTCAGATCTGCCCCCTTCTGGTTCTGAAGCGTACCACCATCCAACGTCAACTGCGCTTTGGAACCCTCCTCGGCCGCCAATCCGGGTCTGCCATTGGCATCACCAGCACTCAACATACTGCCATCAAGGACATTCAACTTGGCATTGAAACCATTAGCCGGTGCCGTTTCAGCCTTAGCAAACACAATCGGAGCATGGCTTTGCACGGCAGCACCACCGGAAAGCGTAAGTTCACCAGCCTCACCAGCACCGATCTTCACACCGCTATCGGCGGTCAAATGGGCTGTCGGCCCGGTAAGAGCCAGCGTGCCATTATCCACAGCGACAGGGCCACCGAGATGGGACTGGTTGGTCAAGGTCTCATGCCCGCCAGAAAGTGTTAGCCCACCGGTACCGGAGAGACTACCAGCATAACTATCTTTCGCATCGGTCAGATTCAGAGTGCCGTTAACGATACCATTCCCAGCCCCAGCAAGAGAGCCAATCTCCGCACCATTGCTCGTAACGTTAAACTGACCACCCTGGGCTTTCAGAGTTTGGGAAATCTGGCTCCCATCGAGAGTCAGATCTCCCTTGTCGTTAGAAACATCACCCGTGACATGGCTATCCTTGCCCAGCGTCATGCTACCGCTATTCGCCACAGAAGCCAGCGTACCACCTGTTGCGTTCAGACTGCCCCCCTCAGCGTTGGCAACGTGCCCAACAGTGCTATCCGTGAGGGATGTTGTGCCGCTCTGGTTAGTAACCTGGTCGATAGTGCTGCTCGTCAGAGAGGCTGTACCGCCTTGGTTGGTAACTTGGCCGATCGTGCTGCCCGTCAGAGAGGCTGTGCCGCCTTGGTTGGCGACATCCGCCAGCGTGCCACCTGTTGCGTTCAGACTGGCTCCTTCAGCATTGGTAACATGGCTGACAGTGCTATCCGTCAGGGAGGCTGTGCCGCTCTGGTTAACAACACTTGCCAGCGTGGCCTTTTGTGTCGTCAGCGTGCCTCTGTTGGTCGTTGTCCCAGCAACCTTACCGCCATCAATCGTGGTGGTGGCATCGTTGTTTAGGTTCCCCGCAAGAGAGCCAGTCAGATTCAGGCGGCCATTCTGAACATTAGTATCGCCGCTATAACTGTTTTCACCGGCCAGCGTAGTCGTGCCAGAGCCCTTCTGCACAACAGAACCGCTACCAGAAATAGCCTGCCCCAACGTGACATCATTGCTATGATCCACAGCAAGTACGCCGTTATTGACGATATCCTGCTGGCCAAGGGACCCCGTTGTGCCACCATTACCAAGCTGCAACGTACCAGCTTCAATCTGGGTCGGCTTTGCGAATTGGTTGTCCGAGGTGAGAAGCAGTGTGCCGAGGTCTGTCTTATCCAGCCCCGTACCGCCATCAACGTGGCTGCCATCAATGACAGAGGCGATCTCCGCCGTGATATCCTTACCAGCAGATGTACCATCCCCCACACGGATGACAGTCTTGCCAGTAGAGGCATACAAATTGTCACCTGTTACCAGATACTGTTTACCATCATTATTAGCAAACTGAGCTCCGGAGAAAGAAACAGGTGCCTCGCCCTTCTTATCGTCAACAGTAACCGTACCGGCAGATGCTGCAAAAATGGCCATGTTGCCAGCCTGCCACTGGGCATTGGTGATCCCATCGGCCGTAGCCCAGTTAGGAGTACCCTGCGAGTTAGCCGCACTCCAGACACCATTACCACCATCAACCCTATCGTTCCCCGTTCCATTTGCGGCCCGGTGAGAGCTGTTGTCTCCATCCCAATAATTGAAGCCATCCGTCCTAACGGCCAGATTCACCTGATGGTCGATAGAGGTCTGAAGGGCTAGCCCTTCCGTAGGAGTCTGAGAAGCCACCTCGATATGCTGCTGCGTGCCGGACAATACCCCGCCATAGCTATACAGGCGATACAGACCCGTCATCAGAGACGAGTTGTTGACATTCGGGCCGCCCTCGGTTGGCTGAATGGAGAGCGTACCCCCCAGAGCCAGATTCCCCTTAACATCCACAAAGTCGTTATAGGCACCACCAGCTGTATCAGCCTGCCCAAGACGGAAAACCTGATGGGAACCATCAGCCAAATTCAGATTACCGTTGACTGTCAGGGTGGATGGAGCCGCCGCGGCCCCCGCAGCTAGCGTGGCACCGGAAGCGATGTTCACATCACCGCCGATCGTTCCCTTACCCCGCAGGGTAGAGCCATCGGTAACGGAGGTCAGACCCTTGGCAGCACTATTGTCGCCATCCACTTCTAGCTGACCGCCCGTCTGTACAAGCGTTGGGCCTGTATAGCTGTTATTGCCTGTCAGCACCTCCTGCCCACCGGAAACCGTCAAACCGCTATTACCGGTCAGACTACCCGCATAGGTATCGCCAGCAGCTGTAATATTTAATGTTCCTTCCAGCTGACCATTGGCACTACCGGCAAGAGAGCCAACACCAAAGCCATCCTGACCAATAGTGAAGTGGCCACCATTAGCGGACAGCACACCGTTAAGCTGACCATGATTGAGTGCCAGCTCACCATCCTGCTGATTAATATGCCCCGTAACGACAGCGCCCTGATCCAGCGTTGACGTACCGTTATTTGTGAGAGAGGCCATCTGCCCCCCTGAAACACTGAAGTGAGCACCAGCCTGGTTGATGACATCAGCCAATGTTGCATTCTCAGCGGTCAGTGTGCTGCTATTCGTTGTCGTACCAGCGACTTTACCACCGTCCACGTCCGTTGTGCCGGAGTTATTCAGTGGACCGCTCACAGAACCTTTCAGAACCAAGCCAGCATTCTGGGCAATATCAGTGTTACCCGTATAGGTATTGTTCCCGGTCAGGGTCTCCGTACCGCCAGAGATGGTCAGATTACCCGTGCCAGAGATGCTACCAGAATAGGTGTCGGCCGCCTTGGTCAGGTTCATTGTCCCTTCCAGCTGACCGTCGCCATTGCCCTTCAATGTCCATACGGTTGCCCCGCCGCTGGTGATATCAAATAGACCTCCATTAGCCTCGAGCGTCACAACCGTGGAATCATCAAGTACGAGCTTACCACTATTCTGAATCACTGTCCCACCGGTGGACTTTTCCAACAGCTGAAGGGTGCCAGTGTTAATCACCCCGCCGATTGAAGTGCGCCTGAACCTCGTCCGACCCGAGTTCTTTGAATAGCCACTCGTGTCAGAGCTGGAATCTGCTGCCCTATTGCTGATCATCTCCCCATTGCCGATCCGGTCGGTCAGCACATAAGAAGAATCGTCACCACTGCGCCCCGCCAGAACATCTTCATCGCTTTTCACATCAGCAGGTGAAGGAACGCCCGGGATTTTTGAATTCACACTATCCAATTCACTATCAGTGTTCTGGAAAGAGCGAATTACCGAATCCTTAAGGATGAGCGTAGCATTTTCCTTAGTCGTGACATCGAGGGCCAGCGTATTATTCAACGTTGATGTACCGCTGACATTCTCCAGGTTCGCAAGCCGGCTGCTCTGGGCTGTAAACGTACCATTGTTGGTGACTGTTCCCGTCACATCGGCATGATCAATGGAAGCACTACCACTGTTATCCAGATCACCGGACAGGACACCCCCCTTCTGGGAGAATTTAGCATCAGCCTGATTGATGATCGGGCCTGCCATCGTAACGCCTGTCGCATGCAAGGAACCTGACTGAACGTCCGCCTGCCCCTTGTAGCTGCCACCACCTGAGAGCTCCAGCACACCCGTACCTGTCTTGACTAAGCTACCGTCATCACCAGATACGCCACCGTTCCATAATACGTTGTTATTGCCCTGGACATTGAATTCGTTCGTACCTGCCAGATGCAGAGCCGCCGTGCTGGTCAAGTCATGCCCCTGAAGGTTTTGAACCTTGGCATTCTCAAGATTAACAACGGCTTTTGCACCGTCCTCGACAGAAATAGCAGGAGAGGACCCATCATCCGCTGCCACGAGAGTACCACCATTCCGCACGTTCAACGTACCATCGGAGGCGGTGTTGTCGCCGGACGTACCGAAGTGGATGGCCTTGTCACTCTCGAAGCGACCACCATCAACCGTTACAGTACCCTTGCCGCCGGCACCGATGGTTGTCGTATCGTTCTTCATGGTGCCATTGGCACCAATGACGATGGTACCCTCGCCGCCATCTTCACCCACCGTCGCAGATGAAGCCTGAAAACTGCCACCATCACTGACATTCACCGTGCCGGTACCGCCAGAACCAACATAGGCATTGGTGGCCTCAATAGCGGACTTATCGCCCGTCACATTCACATTGCCGCTCAAACCGTGAGACGCCGCTACATGGAACTCATCAGCCGCAACACGGGAGCCACTCTCCACGTTCATATTGCCGTTCTGATCGTTACCAACAACGACATGCAGACTCTCGTTAGTGCGATCGTTAATCTGCGCACCATTCTTCAGGGTTGCATCACTCGTCCCAAGCGGCCCACCGCCACCACCGTAATTTGAATCCCCATTACCAACGAAAACGGACATCCGCTGGATCTGCGCATCAGGCCCATCCAGCACCAAATGCCCCTGATTCCCGCGTGCCAACCCGACAACGAGCGGACCCGTCACGCTCCCCGGTGCCGTAGAGAAGGACCCCTTATCCTTCAGAACCAACGTGCCGTTACGAATATCTACGGTCCCGTTGATCTGGTTCTGGCCTGTCAGAATCTGCTCACCATCCAGCAGAGACAGAACGCCCGTCCCCTTGAGAGAGCCACTATAAGTGTCGCCCTTCCCTTGGCTGATCGCCAGCTCACCCTGATAAGGCTTTGACGTATCGGGGGACGGCGTCATAGCCAGACTCGTATCAACGGATGGTTTATCGAGCACCCCATTTCCGCTTCCAGCCAAGGACTGCACCAACGTACCGCCATAGCCTGTACCACTATGGCCGAAGAGGGCCGTCCCGCCATCCAGATGGAGGGTACCATCCACCTTTGTGCCATCCAGACCAAGCTGGCCATCCTGCTGGTAAAGGTCGCCCGCAACCTCCGTACCCTGCGACAGATTGCGAGTCTGGGTGTTTGTCATGCTCTCTGCACGGGCAACACTGCCCACGCCGGGTACTAAAGACACTCCGCTGAGCAAAGCCAACATGTAACCGAAACGGCGATACCCGGTCGTTCTCTGGCTCGCCAGATAGCGCAACGGAGCCTGCTCGTTCTGCTCAATAATAAACACCGGCTTATCCCTCAATATCCACGCTGTTGCGGAAGGAGGTGCTGCGCATACCCCCACCTATTATGGGATAAAGGTAAAACCTAATTGGGGTCTAATTAGTGCATAACTTGGGCAGAAACATGACTTGCGTAAGTCTTATATTTAATCTCTCATTAATAATTCTCTCAAACGAAAGACATACGTTCTTCTTTTATTATAAATGAGTTAAGGGCTTGACCTGATATTCCCGTTATAGGGACGCAACCAGCCATTCTGCCACACGAATGCCATCAATCCCCGCCGAGAGGATACCCCCTGCATAGCCAGCCCCTTCACCCGCTGGGAAAAGCCCCCGCAGGGTTGGGCTCTGCCCCGTAGCATCACGGTCAATCCGCAATGGAGAGGATGTACGCGTTTCCACCCCCGTCATCACGGCATCCTCCATGCTGTAACCTTTAATCTTCCGCTCAAACCGGGGCAGAGCCTCACGAATGGACGCCACCACGAAATCCGGCAGACAGCTAGCAAGATCAGTCGGCGTGACACCCGGTTGATAAGACGGCACGACCGTTCCCAAAGCAGTGGACGCCTGCCCAGCGAGGAAGTCCCCCACACGTTGGGCCGGGGCACGGTAATCCCCACCTCCTGCCACAAAGGCGGCCTTCTCCCACTGGCGTTGAAACGCAATCCCCGCCAATGGTTCATCCGGGAAATCCACACCGGGGCGCACTTCCACCACAATGCCGCTATTAGCGTTCCGCTCCGCTCGGGAATACTGGCTCATCCCATTCGTGACGACCTGATCTTTCTCCGAAGTTGCCGCCACGACCTGCCCGCCGGGACACATGCAGAAGGAATAAACACCCCGCCCCGTGCTAGCATGATGCACCAGCTTGTAATCCGCCGCACCAAGCAATGGATGCCCCGCCTGCGAGCCAAACCGGGCCACATCAATCACCGCCTGCGGATGCTCGATCCGTACCCCAATGGAGAATGGCTTGGCACGCATGGGCACGCCGCTTTCATGCAGCATGACAAACGTATCCCGTGCCGAATGACCGACCGCTAGGATCACCCTGTCTGTCTTCAACACCTCACCCGTGGAAAGACGCAGCCCCGTCACCTGCCGCTCTGCCCCCTCACCGGGTGCTGTTTCAATCCCTTCTAGCCGGGTCTCGAAACGATACTCTCCGCCCAAAGCCTCAATCTGCGCCCGCAAGGACTGCACAACCGTCACCAGCCGAAAAGTGCCAATATGAGGTTTGGAAAGAGTGAGGATTTCTTCCGGAGCACCGGCTTTCACAAACTCTTCTAAAACCTTGCGACCCAAATGGCGAGGATCGGACACACCAGAATAGAGCTTGCCATCGGAAAACGTACCAGCCCCACCCTCACCGAACTGCACGTTGCTTTCTGCCGTGAAACGGGATTTCCGCCACAGAGCGAAGGTATCGACCGTACGATCCTTCACAGCACGGCCACGCTCTATGATGATTGGCTTCAATCCGGCCTGTGCCAGCACAAGAGCCGCCATAAGACCACAGGGACCAGCCCCAATCACAACAGGACGCACCGCATGATCGGCCGCATGAGGCGGTAGAACGGGGGGAACCCAACGCATATCTGGGGTCTGACGAATATGCTGGTCCTTGCTGAAACGCTCCAGCACGGCGGCCAAGTCCCGCACATCACAATCCAACGTGTAAACAAGCTGGATATTGCCCCGCTTCCGGGCATCATGCCCTCGCCGGAAGATATGATAGGCTAGAAGGTCCTCACCCCTAAGGCCCAGACGAGCCACAATGGCTGCCCGAAGCTCTTCTGGCGTGTGATCAAGAGGCAGGGCAAGATTGCTGAGACGGAGCATAGGAACGAGACGGGGGGATAAGGCTGTCATGCCCGTTCCTTTAGAGCCAGCACCGGGGCACTGGCAAGCAGGGAAGACAGCTCGCCTGATACAGGCTGCCTATCCATCAGCTTGAGATAAGAAAAGTAATGAAAGCTGAATAGGTTTGTCTTATACTCGCACGCCCTACATATCTTCGTGCCTATCAGGGTTTTTCATGACGACCATGCCCCATCATTCACACGAGCCGGCCAAGGGCACAGCCTGCTCCCATCACGACCATGATCCGCATACACATGGGCATGGGCATGGGCATGGGCATGGGCATGGGCACCACCATCATGACGGGCACGGACATGTCCACGCTCCGGCGTCCTTTGGTGGCACCTTCCTCATCGCCATCATCCTCAACACGCTTTACCTTATTGGTGAAGCAGGATGGGGCTTTGCGGCTCACTCCCTCTCCCTTCTAGCCGATGCAGGGCATAATCTCTCAGATGTACTAAGCCTACTGGCCGCATGGGGTGCCCAGATACTCGCACGCCGCACGCCCAGCGAACGCTTCACCTACGGGCTAAAACGGGCCACCATCCTAACGGCGTTGCTCAACGCTACCATCCTCCTGCTCGTTACAGGGGGCATCATCTGGCAGGCCATTTGGCACCTCATCCACCCCGAGATCGTACAAGGCCGGACCATCAGTGTCGTGGCGGGGATTGGTATCCTCATCAATGGAGGCACGGCCCTGTTGCTCATGAGAGGAGCACACCACGACCTGAACATGCGGGGAGCCTTCCTTCATATGGCCTCCGATGCGCTCATGGCCCTTGGGGTGGTCATTGCCGGTATCCTCATCACGCTGACAGGCCTTTCCTACATTGACCCGCTGGCTAGCCTCATCGTTTCCGGGCTGATCATCTGGGGCACATGGTCTCTACTAACCCATGCGCTTGGCCTCGCATTGGATGGAGTCCCCCAAGCCATTGCGCCCCGTGCCGTGGAAGACGCCCTACGAAATTTGCCGGGAATCGCTGACCTGCATCACCTCCATATCTGGCCCATCAGCACGACCGAAACCGCCCTGACGGTCCATCTGGTCCTCCACCCCATTCCAGCGGACTGCTCCGCCCGGGAAGCCCAAAGCAAGACAGCAGCCCTGCTAACGCAGGCTACGACCCTGCTACGGGAAGAATTTTCCATTGGTCACCCTACATTTCAGGTAGAACCACCGGAGGGCACCCTCTGTGCTACACCGGCTTGCAACACACCCCATACCGCCCCGAAAGAGACGGACCACACCCATGCCCACCACCACGTCTGACGCCGAATTACCCAAGGACAACGCCGCCACGTCATTACGCCTACGGGTGGCCCGCCTCTCCATTCTCGTCAGCCTTGTCGTTCTAGGTATCAAATATGCTGCATGGGCTGTTTCCGGTTCCGGAGCCTTGCTCTCCGATGCCATCGAAACCATTCTAAACGTTCTGGCCTCGGTCGGCACGCTCTGGGCTGTGGCTTTTGCTGCCCGTCCGGCGGATGACAACCACCCTTACGGGCACGGCAAAGCAGAATATGTCTGGGCTGTCATCGAGGGTGTTTTAGTGGTTCTAACTGCTCTGGTCATTCTGTCCATTGCGGGACACGATGCCCTCCATATTCAGGCACCAGAAGCCCCTCTACCCGGTGCGCTGCTCAATGCCTCGGCAGGCGTCATCAACCTCATCTGGGCCCTCATCCTGCGGCGCATGGGGAAAAAACATCACTCTCAAGCCCTAAGTTCGGCCGGGGATCATGTTCTCTCCGATGTTTGGGCCAGTCTGGCACTGCTGATTGGTGTCTGCCTAATCCCGATCCTACATTGGCTCTGGCTGGACCCGCTGCTTTCCGCCCTTGTGGCCCTAAATGTTCTCTGGACCGGTTTTGGCATGATGCGTCATTCCATGACCGGCTTGCTGGATGAAGCCCCCCCGCCCGAACTCGTCCACGAAGTCGGCCAGACCATCACGCAGGCTGGGCAAGGTGCGCTGGAGGCGCATGACCTGCGTATGCGGCGGGTCGGTGCCCTCTATTTTGTGGAGTTCCATCTCATCGTGCCTGATGAGATGCGCATCACCGATGCTCATGACATCTGCGATCGGATTGAGAATGCCATACGGGCCGTGCTGGGTCGGTCGTCCATCCATATTCATGTCGAGCCGGAAGACCTCGCAAAACGCCACAAACCGGGAGCCAGCGGCGTCCTCGTTATGTAAGATGTAACCTGCATGTCACAACTGCCATGCAAAACCATATCCCCCCTTGACCGCAGGGAAGGCTCCGTCCGAAACAGGGCTAAAACCATTCACCTCAGCCCC
This sequence comes from Bombella intestini, assembly GCF_002003665.1. Taxonomy (GTDB): domain Bacteria; phylum Pseudomonadota; class Alphaproteobacteria; order Acetobacterales; family Acetobacteraceae; genus Bombella; species Bombella intestini. The sequence continues at coordinate 146,953 of NZ_JATM01000003.1, read as the reverse complement.
GTGGCGGATCCATCCCGAACGTGTCCGATTCTTCCCAACACTCCCATACTTCTGCGCCAGCCTCATCGCATGCTATGAGGCGCCGCAACCGCATTACGCATTTCCGCCGTTCGGCACGGATGCGCACCTCACAGTGGCGGCGGACGCTCATTTTCTGGGCCGGAGCCATCACGGTCGGTATTGCAGCATGGCTCTTTGCCCGGGCGGCGGACTACGCCAGCTCCCTCTGCATGAGCCTCCATAACTGGAACCCCTACGTTATGTTCGCTGTCATCCCCAGCGGGCTAGCGCTCTCCATGTGGTTGACGAAACGCTTCTTCCCCGGGGCGCAGGGGTCCGGCATCCCGCAGACCATCGCTACGCTGCATATTGAGGATTTCTCCCTCGTCAACCGTATCCTCGCCTTGCGTATCGCCGCTGGTAAAATCTGCATGACCACCCTCGGCTTGCTCTGCGGGGCTTCTATCGGGAGAGAAGGCCCAACCGTACAAGTGGGGGCGGCCATCATGAACGCCTATTCCCGCTTTTTAGGCCACGCCAACGTTTCAACCCGTCGGGGTGTTATCCTAGCCGGTGGGGCTGCCGGTGTAGCAGCGGCCTTCAACACACCGTTGGCCGGTATCGTCTTCGCCATTGAGGAGCTAGCCAGCTCCTTCCAGCAGCGGACATCCGGTGTGATGCTAACGGGCGTCGTCATCGCCGGTGTGACGGCTATTGTCCTAACGGGTGGGAACTATACCTATTTCGGCCATGCCTCGGTGGATGTCCCTGTTGGCACGGCATGGATCGCCGTGCTGGCCTGCGGCATCCTTGGCGGGTTGGGTGGTGGCCTCTTTTCCACCATCCTCATACGGGTCGGCAAAGGGATACCGGGCTTCATCGGAAGTATCCAAAAGAACCAACCCATCCTATTTACAGCCCTCTGCGGGGTCATTCTTGCCATACTCGGCTTTGCCAGCCACGGGGACACGTTCGGCACGGGCTACATACAGGCCCATAATCTGGTGGAAGGCTCCCGCCATGCCCACATGTCCTACTTCCTGATGAAATACGCCGCCACAATCATCTCTTACTGCTCCGGCATACCGGGCGGGCTGTTTGCCCCGTCTCTCTCCATCGGAGCCTCGGTGGGAGGGTGGGTTGCCCGCTTCCTACCCCACACAGCCCCCGGGGCCGTCGTGCTGCTCGGCATGGTCGGCTATTTCTCTGGCGTGGTGCAATCTCCCCTGACGGCCACCGTCATTGTAATGGAAATGTGCGATAACCAGCAGATCACCCTTGCCTTGTTGGCCACAGCCTTTCTGGCCTTTGGTGTCTCCCGTATGGTCTGCCCCCACTCCCTCTATGGCCGCCTGGCAGACCAATTCATGGCCCGACAGGAGGGGTATCTGCAAAAGAAGCACGCAGAGAATAAACAAACCAAAGCATAGAGTGAGATGATCTGCCGGTAGGCCAGCACGCCCCCGGCAGATCAACCTACTATCCGCAGATCAGCCCTGAGCGGACAAATCTACAACCCCGACATAGCCTTCTTCCGTCCCGAAAATGACAGCACCGCCCTGCGGCGTGAAAGCGATAGCATTCACGGCTCCACGGGCGGCACCACCGCTACGTTGACCATTACAAAGTGGCAGGATGCGGTCCGCACCGGCCTCATCCGCACTTTTAGGCACTTCCGCCAGAAGGACCGTGCCATCCTCGAACCCAATAGCCAGAATATCATCCGTAGGATGAGCGCAGACACAGGTTACGAACAATCCCGGCAAGCGGGCCAGCTCCATAGGGGGCTTGCCCATCGGGCCGCCTCCGAAAAACGGCCACAACACGGCAGCATCCGCCCCGGAGGTCGCCAGCCAGCGGCCCTTGCGGGTAAAGCTCATGGAGCCGATCTTGCGGGGGTAGCCGCTCATACGCATGTTGTGCCCATCGGACAGACGCCAGCCATGCAGTTCATTCTCCTGCATACTCGTCACCAGAGCCTCACTACCCGGATGGATGCACAACCCGGTATGGCTTCCCTTCCACTCCAGAGAGCGGACGTTGGAGTCCTTGGCCTGCACAAACCACATGGACACGCCATTATAATGCGAGGCGGCCAGTTTCTTGCCCTTGGCATCAAAAACGAGGCCACTCAGGGCTGAAGGATGCTCCAGCACCTTCAGGGGTTCATCCGTGCCGTGGGCGTAGAGATGAACCTCCTTCTTGCTGGCACAGGCCCAATGCGTGGAGCTGCTAGCCAGACAGTCTATCCAACCACGGCCTGAATGACGTTCCATCATGGTGCCATCGGCCCGTGTTTCCACAACTCGGCCATCTTCCCCACCGCTGAGGAAACTATCCTTTCCACAACCCTGCGCAAAGGACACGGCCCCATCATGCGCCGTCACAACGTGCCAATCTTCAGGCATCCTGAGGCCATCACGAGGGATGAGGATGACCTCCCCATCCATCGTCAAAGCGGCGAAGGTTCTGCCGTCCCGACTGGCCTGCACACCCGTTATTGGTGCCTCAAAGCACCGCTCTGACCCACGAGTCTGCAACAGGGTCTTGCTCTGTGCCGCGCTCATACAGCTACGCAACCTTCAAAACCACGCTGGAGCTGGGCACAATCCAGCTTGCGGCCAATAAAGACAATGCGGGACTGTTTCGACTCTCCAGCTTTGAACGGCCCGATATAATCGCCATCAGCCATCATATGCACAGCCTGAAAGGCAAAACGTTCTTCTTTACCCTTGAAGTGCAGAATCCCCTTTGCCCGTAGGATGTCTGGCCCCTGCTCCTGAAGGACAAGGCCGATCCAAGCATGGAAGCGTTCTTCATCAAGCGGCTCTGTCACGGTGAAGGAGTGGCTCGTCACGTCCTCGCTATGGGCATGATGATGCCCACCCGGCCCGTGAGCAGCCTCATGATGGTGGTCATGGCCATGATCGTGACAATCGCAGTGATCATGATGATGGTGGTGGTCATGGTCATGCCCCTGCTCGTCTTCTTCGAGGAAATCCGGCATGGTGGACAGAGCACGTTTAAGGTCGAACCCACCACGGTTGAGGATATCATCCAGAGCCACCTTGCCCCGTTCAGCACGGTGAAGCCGCACAACGGAATTGATAGCCCGAAGCTTCTGTTCCACCTTGGCCAGTGCGGCTTCATCCAGCAGGTCACATTTATTCAGGATGATAACATCCGCAAAGGCCACCTGATTAACGGCTTCTGGGCTGTCCTTGAGTGTCTGCAACACATTGTAAGCATCCACGACCGTCACTACGGCATCTAGCTCGGCCTTTTCACGGATGGCTTCATCCACAAAAAAGGTCTGTGCCACGGGGGCTGGATCAGCCAGACCGGTGGTTTCCACAATGATGCCATCAAATTTGCCACGGCGGCGCAGAAGACGGCTGAGAATCCGGATGAGATCGCCCCGCACCGTACAGCAGATGCAGCCATTGTTCATCTCGAAGATTTCTTCATCCGCATCAACCACCAGGTCATTATCAATGCCCAGCTCGCCGAACTCATTCACGACAACGGCGTAATTCCGCCCGTGATCGGCTGTTAGAATATGATTGAGCAATGTGGTCTTACCGGCCCCCAGAAAACCAGTAAGAACGGTAACGGGGATTTTAGGGGTCTGTGAATCAGCCATAATGTCTGTTCCTTTCTCCAGAAGAAGTTGAGGTGAGCATACTCCTTCCCTGTTCAAAACCAAAAAGAAGAACAGGTGGTTGCATAACCGTCCATCTGCATCCCATATGAACAGAGTGGCCAGCAGGGCCTTGCCCGCCCCCGTGATCGAGGGGCTGCCCTCCGGGTCCGGGCAGAGACATGATTCATTCCATGCGCTCCGCCCTCATTATTTAATGATGGAGACGAACCCATGAATGAAAACACCATTCTCATTCCCGGTTTTGACAAACCCGTATCCCGTGTTGCCCTTGGCACATGGGCTATTGGCGGCTGGATGTGGGGCGGACCTGATGACGATAACGCCGTCCGCACTATTCACCGTGCCCTTGATGAAGGGGTAGACCTGATAGACACGGCACCGGTCTATGGTTTTGGTCATTCTGAAGAAGTCGTGGGTCGTGCTCTGGCAGAGAAACCCCACAAGGCCCGTGTTGCCACCAAGCTCGCACTGGACTGGAAAGACGATCACAAGCCATTCCGCAACTCCAGCCCGGCCCGCATCCGTAAGGAAGTGGAGGATTCCCTCCGCCGCCTGCGTGTAGAGACCATCGACCTCGAACAAGTCCACTGGCCGGACCCCAACACGCCGATTGATGAAACGGCCCGTGAGCTGCAAAAACTGCACAAAGAAGGTAAGATCCGTGCCCTTGGCGTGAGCAACTACTCACCGGAACAGATGGATATCTTCCGCGAAGTTGCCCCGCTAGCCAGCGTCCAGTCTCCTTACAACCTCTTCGAGAGGGAGATTGAGAAGGACGTTCTGCCTTATGCAAAGAAGCACAAGCTTGTCACGCTGGCCTATGGGCCGCTCTGTCGTGGGCTACTGACGGGTAAGATGACCGTGGACAAGACCTTCCCGGAAAGTGACCTGCGCTCTGGTGACCCCAAGTTCCAAAAGGAACATTTCAAAGACTATATCGCCGCTGTGGACGATCTGAAGGCCATTGCCGACCGTCATGGTAAATCCCTAATGGTTCTTGCCATCCGCTGGGTGCTGGATCAGGGGCCAACGATTGCCCTCTGGGGTGCCCGCAAGCCAGAACAGATTGACGGTGTATCCGATGTCTTCGGCTGGCAGCTGACAGAACAGGATAAGAAGGATATTGACGCTATCCTCACTCGTCATGTCCCAACCCCAATTTCTCCAGCTTTCATGGCTCCGCCAGCCCGCAAAGTGTAAAATCTGAAGCAGCATAAGAGCTAAAAATGGAAAAGGCGGCAGGCTTTCCCCTGTCGCCTTTTTTATCGTCCCACCTGAAACGCACCACTCATCCTGTTACCTAATTGGCAGGCGAGACAACGAAAGCATAGAAATTAATTATTCATTACCTATAACATATATCAGTATATTCTATAAGATACATTACATTCAGTATAATTTAAAAGAATGAATGTCAGTTCATTCAAACATTGATTCATGAACTTGAAATACATATTGCTTTAATAAATATTTTTCTTATGATTAAATAAAATTTCACGATCCCCCTATCCCCTGCCCGGAGCTACAGGATGTCTGACAATCCCCAACCGGTTGTTACCCCTGGAACATACCAGATCAATATCGCCCTCCTCACCATAGGTACCGCACCTGCCGCAAACATTGCGCCACCTGCTACACTCAGCAACCAGAAATATAATATAAATGCGACCTTTTCGACTCATACGCCAACCAGTTCTTCCGACAAAGCCGTACAGGACTTCACCTTTACAGACCCCACAACAGGTGAGACCATTACAGGCAGCTATGATTATTCATGGGGTAACAAATCAACAAATAGTTTTATTATAAGTAATGGGCAAGGCGGCTTTTATATCATCACATCCGCCGTACAGGGCAGCTCCTCCTCTATCATTGATGGTAAAGACTTGCTCGACCCAACGAAAGCAACCTATGGCTACCTTGACTACCCGGGAGTTCCTAGGTCGAAAGGAAACATCTTTTTCCTCCGTCTAAATAATAATAACTTTCTATTCCGCCAGAATGATGATGGTACCGCCACCGTTATTCCACCGTCAGGCATCCAAGAGAAATTTACCTTCAATACATGCTTCCTCGCTGGAAGCCTGATTGAGACCCCCGAAGGCCCTAGAAAAGTTGAAGACCTAAAACAGGGCGACATGGTCCTTACCTATGACCCCGCAACAGGTCAGACGCTGCCACAAGCCATCACATGGGCTGGAAAAGACCATGTGCAGATCAACACATCCCTGCCGATGGACATGGCAGGCTACCCGGTACGCATCAAAAAAGATGCACTGGCAGACGGTGTCCCTTCTACGGACCTTCTGATTACTGCGGAGCATTGCCTGTTTCTGGAAGGATGCTTCGTGCCCGCTCGCATGATGGTAAACGGACGCTCAATCTATTTCGATACCTCTGACGATAGCACGTCTGGTACGAAGAGAGCACACGGTAGCCGTTACGCCATCTTCCACATAGAAACTGAGAAACACAGTGTCATCATCTCAAACAATGTTCTGACGGAAAGCTACCTCGATACAGGAAATCGCCATAGCTTCCTGAAAAATGGTCAGAAAACTGATGAAAATGTCATAAATTATGACTTTTCTTCCAAATCTCTGTCTTGGCAGGACGATGCAGCAGCACCGCTGGATACTACGCAGGACTTTGTTGCCCCCCTTTATCATGACCTCCTAAAGCGGGCAGAAGCTCTTCAGTTCCCTATCCAGCATCCCTGCAAGGCTGAGGACGTGTCCGATGATCCTGATTTCCAGCTGATTACGGATAAGGGTATCATCCTGCATGAGCAGCGCGTGACCAACGACTATAAAATCTTCTCCATTCCTGCCGGAACAGAACACCTTGTTCTTGCCTCCAGAGCAAGCCGCCCTTGTGATGTACATGGCCCTTTCGTGGATGACCGGCGATCACTAGGCTTATTGATTGGGGAAGTGCTCTACTTCCACTCGGGCCAGTCCATCAATATTGACGCTCATCTGACAGATGAGGCCCTAGACGGCTGGTTTGGTGTGGAACAGGAAGCCATGCGCTGGACTAACGGCGCTGCAACGCTCCCTCTACCTAGCTCGTCATACGAGACTATATCAGGTGCAAAACTTCTAGCGATCAGGGTTCTTGCTGGTGGCCCTTATCCTCTCTCATCCGAGACAACACAGGCCGCACCAGCCTATAAATATGGCACAGCGGGATAACCAAACGCCCTAAAACCACAAAGGCAAGTCATGTCTGCATATCCTGAAGAATCTATCAGGATATGCAGACATCTACTTCTCTGCCGCCTTATCTCTCACCTCTAAAAAGATTACGGCTCCTGCTGCCCAGTGGGAGTAATGGCCGTTGGTGCCTGATCCCCTCCCAGAATACCAAGGGTCTGCTTATCAGCCGGGGTCATGATCCAGCTATCCTGCTGTGTATCTGGGGAACCCTCACCACGGAACTCCCGAATCCTTTTCTTTGATTTCTTATGCGTATGTTTACGCACATATTGATGCTTCTTACGGACGATCCGGCTCAGGTCTTTTTCAACATGTACAGCCGTTACGTCACTCTCCGCACTGACAGTGATCATATTCCACATAAACATGGGAGGTGCCACTCTATGCTGAGAGGCGGCATCATTGATATAAAATTGCGGCCGTGTAGCCAGAAGCCAGCTACCTGCCGGAAGATTGTTGAACACAAGCCGGCAATCATCATTACGGGCTGCCGACCGTACCAGAGCCTTGGCGTGCTGATTGCCAATCTTCTCTCTAAAGCCAGCCTGCGCCATATCCACCCGCAGATAATTGCGGAAAAATGGCACATCAGGGAACAACATGACATCCGCATCAGCCAACTTGCAGGATAGAGGCTGCGTATGTAGGTCATCGTGACCGGAAATCTGCACAGCCAATGTTTTAGTCCCCGGCTGTTCTGCCCAAGCCGACTGCTTAGCTTTGAAATTATCATCAAAGCCGGCGCATCCACTTACCAGCCCCAAAATTCCTACGAAACCCACCAAACTACAGAGCCGTTTTTTGCCATAGACCATTGTCAGATACGATCCTTCATTTAGAGGAATAATGCCTCACGATACATCTTTATCAGTCTGCATCATAAACCATATATAATAATGAGCACGAGATACTTTTCACTGTAACAAGGTACTGTATGGCTCAACCCATCTGCCTGTTGCGCTAGGAAATGGCCAACCGGCCTTTCTCTTGCCGCTTTATCAAAATACGTTCCCAATCCTGTGAAAACATTCTACTCTGCCCTCTTTTCGGGCATGAAACATGCTCACAGGCGCAAGCAGGCAAGCGTAAGGTCATCATGAAGGCAGTTCGTCATTCTGGCAGCGATCGGCACATACACCCAACGAAAAGGCGGTTCCCCTGCACGCCTACCTCTGCTGGCTGGAGTGCCCTATGTGGGTTGATCCTGCTGGCCGGTTGTACTTCAAGCCAACACAACCCGGCCCTCACCCCCATGACACAATATGCAGACGGACAGACCGGGCCACTGGGCTATGATGCGCATGTCCCAGCCTTTGCCAGCGAAAATTTTGCCCCTTTCAACCGGCAGGATGTCGCCGCTATCGCCCTGCGGGAATGGCGCATGTTCGGCAGCCCCATTGCCGATGCAGACCCGCATGAAAGACCCGAGCCCACCAGCCCCGCCATGAAGCCAGAACGCCTGCCGGGACTATGGCAGCGCATTGGTGAATATTGGTGGATTGGTCAGGCCCCGGAAGAGAATGAAGCCCGCTGGACAGGCCGTACCGATGGCAATGGCACCCTTTTCTCGTATCTTCGTGATGGCAACTATGCGTGGTCTGCTGCCTTCATTTCCTACGTTATGCGTATTGGCGGGGCGAATATCCGCTTCCCTTATTCCCCCAACCATGCCACCTACATCAATGCAGCTGCCTCCGGTAATAACCCCGGTATTTCAGCGCAGAATCCCGCCAATTATGCCCCACGTTTAGGGGATATACTCTGCGTTGGGCGGGGTAGAAGCCGCAGCATCACCTACTCCATGTTGCCTACCTCTTACGGCTTCCCTGCCCATTGCGGCATTGTGGTCGCCACCAACCAGAATGCCCCACCATTTGGCCGAGAAATCAGCATCATTGGCGGTAATGTGGATGACACCGTTGCCCTCACCCATGTACCGACCGACAGCGCAGGCCGGGTCAGCACACCGGACGGCAAAAGCTATGATAGCCGCTATCCATGGTGTGCCGTCCTGACGCCCCGTTACGATACCGATGCGGACCCGCAAAGCGGACAGTAACGCAACCCCTATGCCCTTACTTTACAGGTAGGCCACAGGCTTTCCAGCCTGTGCCGGGGCCGTGCTTATCCTCAAAACCATCGACAATATTCGTCAGTGTCTGATACCCGGCCTGAGCTGCCAGCTCTGCGGCCTTCTGCGAGCGCATCCCTGAGCGACAAATAAAGAACAGTGGCGTTGCTTTATCGGGCACGGCCTGCTCCAGCCCATGGATGAACTCTGCCTCACTATCGGCACCCCATGTCAGCGCAACGACTTTTTTACCGATACTTCCCAGCTCTGGCATCCCGATCTGTGCCCACTCTTCTGGCGTGCGAACATCCACCAGAACGGCGCGGCCATCAGACTGAAGACTATTCCAGCTTTCCTTCGCTGTACTCTGTTTCATGTCATTCTCCTCTGTTGAACTTACAATCAACGATCATATATAGGGTGTCATACCCTTTCACGACGCCATGGGTTGTATCATGCTGATACTCCCCTACTTGTCACGTTAAACACGTTTCATTCCACTGACCAATAATCGCCGGACCTGTTCATGAAACACACATCATCAACCAATCACGCATCACCCTGTCCCTCCCTCGTGGAGGCCATTGGCAATACTCCGCTCATCCGCCTCCGTCATGCGTCCGAGGTCACAGGATGCAACATCTACGGCAAGGCAGAGTTCATGAACCCCGGTGGGTCTGTTAAGGACAGAGCGGCCCTTTCCATCATTCAAGATGGTTTTGCCCGTGGCGTGCTAAAAAAAGGCGGCACCATTGTGGAAGGAACGGCCGGTAACACAGGCATCGGCATTACGCTTGTAGCCCATGCACTAGGGTGCAAGGCAGTCATTGTCGTTCCGGAAACACAGAGCAAGGAGAAGCTGGACTTCCTCCGCATGATCGGGGCGGACCTCCGTCTTGTCCCTGCCAAACCCTACCGGGACCCCGGCAATTATGTACATGTCTCCCGCCGTCTAGCCGAAGAAACAGGAGCCTTCTGGGCTAACCAGTTTGATAACACGGCTAACCGTGAAGCCCATCGCACCACCACGGCCCCAGAAATCTGGTCTCAGCTTGAAGGCAAAGTTGATGCTTTCACCTGCTCCTGTGGCTCAGGGGGAACATTGGCGGGCATCGCCTTTGGCCTGCGGGAACTAGCCCAGCGGGACGGCCAGAAAGCCCCCGACATCGTCCTTGCCGACCCGGAAGGCTCCGGCCTTTATGGATGGGTTACAGCTAATGACCTCAGCGTGAGCGGTGGGTCCATCACGGAAGGGATCGGTCAGTCCCGTGTCACGGCTAATCTGGAAGGCTGCGCCCCAGACCACGCCGAACGTATCCCCGATGCCGAAGCACTAGAACAGATTTACCAGCTCACTATGCAGGAAGGTCTCTCCGTTGGTGGATCCTCCGGCATCAATATTGCCGCTGCCATCCGCACGGCCCGCCGTCTGGGACCGGGGCATAATATCGTCACCATCCTTAGCGATGGCGGCGCACGCTATCAGTCCAAATTGTTCAACCCTGAATTCCTCCGCAGCAAAAATCTGCCCACACCTCCTTGGATGTAAGCCATCACATACAAAAAGGGGCGCATCCCATAAGATAGGATGCGCCCCTTTTTTCATAACGTCGTACTCAGCGACGAATTAGGCGGGCAACAAAAAAGCCATCCATGCCGCCTTGTGCAATATTCATCCCCGGATGCGTGCGGAAATAACCTTCTTCCGTACGGGCACGGGGCAGAGCTGCCAACTCTTCCTCCGTGAAAGGAGACAACTCCCACCGGCCATCTTCTAGAGCATGAGCAATACGCTGCGGGCCTTCTTCATCCTGCAAAGAGCAAACCGCATAAAGCAGCATCCCGCCCGGCTTGAGCATCTCATAGGCTGCATCAATGAAGCGGTCCTGTCCTGCCGCCAGCGTTGTGATGTCCCGGGGCCGCTTGATCCACAATACATCCGGGTGCCGCCTCAGCGTCCCCGTGGCCGAGCAAGGAGCATCCAGAAGCACGGCATCCAGAAGCTCAGAAGGACGCCAGCGTAAAGCATCCCCCACCACAATCTCCGCCTTGAGCTGGAGACGTTCCAAATTCTCTTTCAGCCGCTGAGCACGGGGCTTTTCACGCTCCACGGCTACAACCTCCGCTCCCCCACAGAGAAGCTGGGCCGTCTTACCCCCCGGTGCAGCGCAAAGGTCCGCAACCCGCTTACCACGCACATCACCCATCAACCGGACAGGCATAGCTGCGGCCATATCCTGCGCCCAGAACTGCCCTTCTACAAAGCCGGGAAGCTCGGTCATTTTTGTGCCTGCCGGGTAGCGGACTGTCCCGGTCGGCAAAGTTTCCCCGCCTTCCGGGGCCTCACAGCCGGGTTTAATCGTCAGGTCCAGCGGAGCTTCCTGATAGAAACCCTGCGTAATGGAACGTGCCCGCCGTCCCCATGCACTCCACAGCCAATGAGGAACATCCAACCGGGCATCATCTAACCCTTCCTTCAGCGTCTCTGCCTCCCTCACCACGCGGCGGAGAACGGCATTGGCCAGCCCAGCAAACGGTGACAGACCACGCCGATGCAGCAGATCAACAATCGTCCCAACCGCAGCGTGAGGCGGTGTCTGAAGATGTAGAATCTGCGCCACACCAAGCAGTAGGGCACAGCGGACCGATTCTGGTGGTTGGCGACGCAAGAGAGGTTGGAGCAGCTCTGTCATACTCCCCAGATGCCGCAGAGTTGCAGCAGCGAGGCGGTGTGCGGCTGCGCGGTCCCGGCCCTCGCAAGAGCTACGCTCCAGCGTAGTTTCTAGCATCCGGCGGTGCTCCACCACACCACAGACAATATCAAAGGCCAAGTCCCTTACCGGGTCTTCATGGCGGGAAATGGAGGCGGGCCGAGAACCGGTACGCCGACCCCGTCCGCCCTTGGGGCGTGAACGGGCTAGACGGGAAGAAGAAACGTTTGTCATGCGCCCGTTGTCGGGAGTTAGCGGGAGAAAAGTCAAGATAGTTTTTGCATAGCCCCTTGACCCTTCCCCGTAACGAGGCTGCAATCAAGCTATCATGACAAACCATACCATCGCCCACGCCCTGAAAGACATTCAGACCCGCATCAATACGGCCTGCCAGCAGGCAGGACGCCCAGCGGATGATATCAGCCTCGTTGCAGTCAGCAAATTTCACCCACAAAGTGCCGTCCAGCAGGCTCTAGAAGCTGGACAGCGTGTCTTCGGGGAAAACCGTGTACAAGAAGCTGCCGCCAAATTCCCTACTCTACGAAAAGACTGGCCAGACCTCCGCCTGCACCTCATAGGAACATTGCAGAGCAACAAGGCTACCGAAGCCTGCGCCCTTGCCGATGTGATCGAAAGTCTGGACCGCCCATCCCTCAGCGCAGCACTAGAAAAAGCAGCCCAGAAAACTGGCCGGCTGCCGGATTTGTTCGTGCAGGTGAATATCGGCGATGAACCGCAAAAGTCCGGCATCGGCACAGCAGAGGCGGACCGGTTCATTGAGGATGCTCTCTCCCGCTTTAACGGACATGTAAAAGGATTGATGGCTATTCCACCTCTTAATGAAAGCCCTCGTCCATTCTTCCAGAAACTAGCAGCACTGAATCGTCGTCATGGTCTACCTGCCCTTTCCATGGGCATGTCATCCGATTTTGAGGTCGCCATTGCAGAAGGGGCTACTCTTGTCCGTGTCGGTACGGCCATATTTGGAGAACGCCCCCGGGCTTGATTAGGATCGGCGACAGTTTTTTTTAGGCTCTCTACTTGCATTACATATGAAAAAACTGTCATGAGACCGGAATCATCATAGCCGGTGCCCCGCCTGTTACGGGGCATCCCTGCCTGTCTTCCTGTGGGGGATGGGTGTCTATCAGTCACACAGGATGGTTTCTCCATGTCTGAACAGGATAGCATGTCCCTCAAGGAATCTTCTTCTGACGCTCGATATCCCAGCTCCGTTGGTACGCCAACGCCTCCCCCGCCAGCGACAGAGCCTAGCGAGCATACACGCCCCAAGGGCATCGGGGCCATGCTGGCTGCTCTGGGTGTCGTCTATGGTGATATCGGAACTAGCCCGCTCTACGCCTTGCAATCATCCATCCGCAATGTCGGATCAGAAACACACCCCGCCCAGGCGTGGGAAGTTATCGGGCTAACAAGCCTGACCTTCTGGGCGCTCATGCTGGTTGTGACTATCAAATACGTCATTCTCATCATGCGGGCCGACCATAACAAAGAAGGCGGCATCATCGCCCTCATGGCGCTGGCTCAGCGTGTCTGCAAATCTAACTATTTCCGCTGGGTTTTCGGGCTAATCGGTATTGCCGGGGCTTGTCTATTCTTTGGTGATGGCATCATCACACCCGCCATCTCCGTGCTTTCCGCTGTGGAAGGGGTGGAGGTATCAGTCCCCGATGCCTCGCCTTTCATCATTCCAGCGGCCATCATCATCCTACTTGGTTTGTTCGCAGCACAGGCACTTGGAACCGGCAAAATCGGCCGAGCGTTCGGGCCCATCATGCTGATCTGGTTCTTCACCATCGCCATATTGGGTGCACGGGGAATCATGCTTCACCCGGGCGTGCTGCTGGCCCTCTCCCCGCTTGAGGCCATCCGCTTCATCGTCACACACGGCAAACTGTCCTTCATTGCACTGGGGTCGGTTGTGCTGTCTGTTACCGGTGCGGAGGCCCTATATGCCGATATGGGGCATTTCGGACGGTCTCCTATTCGTTTTGCATGGCTCTTCCTCGTGCTGCCAGCACTGGCCTTGAACTATTTCGGCCAAGCTGCCTCCATCATCCACACCCCGGCTACTCTGGCCAATCCCTTCTACTATCTGGCCCCGCACTGGTTGCAGATCCCCATGCTGCTGCTAGCCACAATGGCCACCATCATCGCCAGTCAGGCTGGCATCTCCGGTAGTTTCTCCCTCTGCCGCCAGCTCATCCAGCTTGGCTACCTGCCCCGTACCCGCATCATTCATACCAACCCCCATGAGGAAGCGCAGATCTATCTGCCCTCCCTCAACTGGCTGCTTGCTTTCGGGTCGGTCGTGCTGGTGATCGCCTTCCGCTCTTCGGCGGCTCTGGCCTCCGCCTACGGTATCGCCGTGACAGGAACCTTCCTCTGCACCTGTGTGCTGGCAATGGTGGTCTTCCGCCGTGTCTTCCAGTGGAAGAGCTATGCTGTCGCAATCGTATTCGGCTTCTTCTTCCTTATGGATGGGGTGTTCTTCTCCGCCAACGTGATGAAAATTCCGGATGGTGGCTGGGTGCCGCTCAGCATCGCCATTGGCAGCACGCTCATCATGACCACATGGCAGCGTGGCCGCCAGCTTATCCGTAACACGAAGAAACGTGATGCCGTGCCGATGGGGTCGTTCATCACCCGGCTTACCCAGTCCCGCACTATTCGGGTGCCGGGTCTGGCCGTCTTTCTGACCTCCGACCCAGAAATGGTGCCGGATGCCCTGCTCTATAACCTACGGCATAACAAGGTGCTGCATCAGACGGTGCTATTCGTTACCGTCCAGACACTGGACCAGCCAGAAGCTGATCCCGATGGCCGCATGACAGTTAAGGAGCTAGCACCGGGCATCCGCCGGGTCATCATCCGCTATGGCTTCATGGAGATGCCGAATCTTCCCCTGACCCTCGCCGGCATGACAGAGATGGAGTTCGACCCCATTCAGGCCTCCTACTTCACCTCGCATGATCTCGTCTTCCGTTCCAAAGTGCCCAAAATGTCACTCTGGCGGATGTGGATCTTCCTCTATCTGCTTAATAACGCCACGTCGATTTCCGAGTTCTTCCGGATTCCGCCGGAGCGTGTCATGGAGTTCGGGGTACGGGTTGCGATCTGATCGTGACCCAACCTCTCCCTCTTTCTCTTTACATCCACTGGCCCTTCTGCCTTGCCAAATGTCCGTATTGTGACTTCAACTCCCATGTCCGGGAGACTATCCCTCAGGAGCGTTTCGCCAACGCCCTGAGGGCCGAACTAAAGCATAGTGCCACACGGCTGATGCAGGATGCGCCCCGGCGGCTTGTCTCCATCTTTTTCGGCGGGGGGACACCCTCCCTCATGACGCCGGAGACAGTCCATCACCTCATTGAGGATGCCCGCCACCTTTTCCCCAGCGTGAATGACCTTGAGGTTACGCTGGAAGCCAACCCTACCAGTGTGGAAGCCGACAAATTCCGGGCCTTTGCGGCAGCAGGCATCAACCGACTATCTCTAGGTGTACAGAGCCTTGATGAGGGCGATCTTGCCGCTCTAGGGCGGCAACATTCAGCACAACAGGCTATTGCGGCATTAGAACTCGGCCGTAATATTTTCCCCCGCCTTTCCTTCGACCTGATCTATGCCCGCCCCGGCCAGACAGAAGAAAAATGGCGCACGGAACTTCGTCAGGCTCTTACACTGGCGGCCGACCATCTATCGCTCTATCAGCTTACCATCGAACCCGGCACGAAATTCGAGGCCCAGCATAGGCGAGGCACTCTCATTCTGCCCGAAGATGATCTTGCCGCATCCCTCTACATGATGACCCGTAACGAAGCCGCCCGCTTTGGTCTGCGTGATTACGAGATATCCAACTATGCTATCCCCGGTGCGGAGAGCCGCCATAACCTCACCTACTGGCATTATGACGACTATCTAGGCATTGGCCCCGGAGCCCACAGCCGTTTGACTCTTACCGGTCAGCTCCATGCTACACGCCGACACCGTGCCCCAGAACCATGGGCGGAACTTGTTGAAACCCATGGCCACGGAACACGGGAGGATGAAATATTATCCCCCGATATGAAGGCACATGAGGCCCTGCTCATGGGGCTGAGACTCCGGGAGGGCATTAATACGGCCCATTTCCTCAAACGGACAGGTTTGCCTCTACAAGAATGCCTCGACCCGGTCATTCTGGAAGCCTGCCTTGAAGAAGGCTATCTGGAGCAAGATGATCAGAGTCTCCGAGCCACAGATGAAGGCCGCCTCCGGCTTGAAGCTCTCTTGGGCCAGCTTGTCCGCTAACACGCACATTTAAAAAAACGAAGCACATCCCCATCTGTAGGGGCAGTCCTTCTATCTGCATCATGATGATTGCCATGCCCACACCGAAGACACCCACCCTTCATATGATAAAGCTGATCGTAGGCTGCACCTCGCCCGAGATGCTCCGGGACTGGGTTGCCGTGGAACGACACAAGGGTGTGGCCTATGTCCGCACACGAACCATGCCCAAACGAGCCGATGACATTGTGAAGGGTGGCGGGTCCATCTATCGGGTGATCAACGGGCTCATCATGTGCCGCCAGCCCATCATAGGCTTTGATAGCTACACACGAGACGATGGCCATCCCGGCACGCTGATTCTCGTTTCCGATGACGTTATCCCGACCCAACCCCGCCCCATGAGACCTTTTCAGGGCTGGCGCTATTTCAAACCGGAAGATGCTCCGCCTGATCTCGACCCTACTGCCTCCGGTGCCATTGATGACGGCATAAGTGCCCTTCCGGCCTCGCTCCGCAATCAGCTTTCCGAACTAGGACTGCTCTAAGCCCTTCAGGCGCAGCAGGTCAGCACAGCTCTCAACTGTTCCTCAAGAGACGTACCCCCGGCAGGGAATGTCCCCTCCAGGGCTGCTGTCCCTACGGTAAAACCCGCTGCCCCTGCCTGACGAACAACATCAATTTGCTCCGGTGTGCTGATAGACCCAGCCACAATAACGGGCTTCTTCACAGCGGCACAGCTAGCCCGGATGACCTCTGGCACATCCCCATCATTACGATAGGCCAGCAGGTCCAGCCCTGTCACACCCGGATGAGCAGCCCATTCGGCCGCATTACGGGCAATCTCCTCCGGTGTCCCTTTCAGCACACTAGGGTGCCCTACAACATGTCCAGCAAACGGGTAATAAGCAACATCATGCCCAGCCAATAACGGCAGGACGTCTGGCACATGTGTCCCCCCCATCAAACAATCCACCCCTAGGGACAGACCTGCTTTGACAGACTCCAGCTCTCGCTCCCGATCTGGAGAGACAATTTCTAGATAAACCTTCGCCCCACCGGAACGGATTTTCGCTACCAACGCCTGCAACTGCTCCACCGGCAGGCCAATATCCTTGAACCCGATATGACGGATGCCCAGCCGTAAAGCCGTCTCGGCCGCCGTAAGAGCAGATTCCACCGTGCGATCATCACGAGTCAACATGAAAATGAACCGGAACGTCTCCATAATGCCCTCATATTCCTGCCTGTCAGGTCGTCCCTCCTATATGGAACGCTCAAAGCACCTAACCAACCCCCTCCCCGCCCATAGCAGACCAGCATCACAACGCCCTATGGACACACACCCCTAAGCCCTTCCATGATGGCAGGAGAACACGACCCACACTGATTCAGGACACACCCCACGATGCCCGATACTACTCCAACGCCTGACGATACTGTTGAAGCTGCCTTCCGGGATGACGGTCAAACTATCACCGGGGAGGACCCCTTTCTGCTGTTCCATGAATGGCTCGCTCTGGCCGGGACGAAAGAACCCAATGACCCTAACGCCATGACCCTAGCCACAGTGGACGAGCACGGCCTGCCCGATGCACGCATGGTCCTGCTGAAAGGCGTTGATGAAACCGGTTTCATTTTCTACACGAACAGCGAATCTGCCAAAGGGCGGGAGTTAGAGGGCAACATGCAGGCGGCCCTACTCTTCCACTGGAAATCCCTGCGGCGGCAGATACGCATCCGGGGACGGGTTTCACGCCTTCCCGCCGTAGATGCAGATGCCTATTTCGATTCCCGCCCCCGGGCAAGCCGCATCGGCGCTTGGGCCAGCCAGCAGTCCCGTCCCATCGCTAGCCGTAAGGCCCTCTGGCAGGCCGTAATGAAAGAAACAGCCCATTTCGCCATCGGCCCCATTCCCCGGCCTCCATATTGGAACGGCTATCACGTCACCCCACTCTCCATGGAGTTCTGGATGGACAAGCCCTTCCGCCTTCATGATCGTGTCCTGTTCACCCGAGCATCCAATGGGCAGGACTGGACAACTCAACGCTTGTTCCCCTGAAACCCAATAATAAAAAAGGTGCGGACCCGAGAATCCGCACCTTCTCATAATCAGTCTCTGACAGCCGCGTCACCGCCCCGTCATAATCCGTTCAATCAATTCCTTGACGGTCGGGATATGGCCATTGGCATAGAACGGGTCTGTCGCAAAACGCCAAGCATTTGTCCCACCAAAGACAAGATTGTGATCCACAATCTTCTTTTGTTCTTCTGGAGAGACATCCTGAAGGTGAGAAATTGTCTGCAACGTCTTCTGGATACAGAAAGACCGAGGATCCGCTCTCTGACCAGTGCTGAAAGCAGGTCCCTTTTGGCTCCAGTTAGAGAAACGACACTGGGAAAGGCACCCCATGCAAGCTGCCTGATCCGCCAAAATCTGCCGAGCATTCTCCAGCGTCTCGAACACAACCGTATCATCCGGTGTCCGCATGGACTGGGTGTAGCCTGCGTCCTTCCAACGGCTGACCTTTTCGGCATCGCCCGAGGTAACGAACACTTCACGACCCCGCCCACCAAGGCAGATCGGCGTGTTGAAGTCTCCCTCAGCCTCCGCCCGGAAAGCAACTTGCCGCTCGGACCGGGCCCGCAACTCCTGCAGGAAGCCGTTATTCACCGCAGAGGAATAGAACCCTGTCGGAGAAAAACGGTTCAGATAAACATCACCTTCCTTCAGCGTTAGCAAAAGCTGCTTCCACGCATCAGGTACAGGACTTTCCTGTGTCAGAAGTGGGCGGGTACCAAACTGGAAGGCGATAAGACCGATTTCTGGATTATCCAGCCAGTCACTCCATTCTTCCAGATGCCAAACACCACCAGCCATGATGATAGGCACATGCTGAAGGCCAAAACCATTCATGACCTTCCGCAGTGCTGCCACGCGATGATAAGGATCTTCCGGCTTCAGAGGATTTTCCGTGTTGGAAAGGCCATTATGGCCCCCTGCCCGCCACGGGTCCTCGTAAACAACACCACCCAGCAGCTCAGAGAAACGCACATAAGAGCGCTTCCACAACGCACTGAAGGCACGACCGGAAGACACGATCGGGTAATAATGGATGCCAAACTGTGCGGCTATCTCGGCCAGCCTGTAGGGCATCCCCGCACCGCACGTCAGCCCCTGAATGAGGCCGGGTGCCCCCTCCAAGATGCCGGTGATGACTTCCTCGGCCGCACCCATCTCCCACATAAAATTGGCATGGATACGCCCACGGCCACCAGAGATGTCATGCGCTATCCGAGCCTGTGCGATACCCCCTTCTATGGCGTAGCGCACCAGCTCGGCCTGTCGCTCACGACGGGTCCGACCATGATAAATCTGCGGAACAGGATTGCCCTGCTCATCATAACTATCCGCATTGACAGCGGAGAGTGTTCCGACCCCGCCTGCTGCAGCCCAATGACCCGCAGACACACCATTGGAGACAGAAACACCTTTGCCCCCTTCGACCAGGGGTAGAACCTCCTGACCACCAAAACGGACGGCATTGATCGACTTCATAGAGGCCAGATGTCCCCACTACTCAATCACAAAACTCACTCATGCAAAGGGAGCCTGAGGCTCCCCCCACACATCCTTACTCCGCATCACGACGGGAGCGGCCCGGCTTTGCGCCAACGCTTTCCGTGATATCAGCGCCAGTTTCCTGGTCCACGACACGCATGGAGAGTTTTACCTTGCCACGGTCATCAAAGCCAATGACTTTAACCTTTACGGCATCACCCTGCTTAACGACATCGGTCGTCTTGGCCACACGCCCATCCGTCAGCTCGGAGATATGCACCAGGCCATCCTTGGGACCAAGGAAATTCACGAACGCACCGAAGTCAGCCGTTTTAACGACCTTACCTTCATAAATGCGTCCCAGCTCTGGCTCGGCAACAATACCCTCAATCCGGCTAATAGCCTTCTGAGCCTGTTCGTCATTGGCAGCCGCAATCTTGATAACGCCATCATCACCAATATCAACTTTGGCGCCAGAATATTCACAAATCTCACGGATGACTTTACCACCCGAGCCGATCACATCACGAATCTTCGCAACAGGAACGGTCATGGTTGTGATCTTCGGTGCATTACCTGCAACGTCAGACCGCCCCTCGGACAGAGCCTTGCTCATCTCACCAAGGATATGCAGACGGCCTTCACGGGCCTGCTCCAGAGCGACCTTCATGATTTCCGGCGTGATGGAAGTGATCTTGATGTCCATCTGAAGAGCTGTCACGCCCTCGGATGTACCAGCCACCTTGAAATCCATATCCCCGAGGTGATCTTCATCACCGAGAATATCCGTCAGCACGGCATGACCACGCTCTTCCTTAATAAGGCCCATCGCAATACCAGCCACGGGGCGTGGCATCGGCACACCGGCATCCATCAAAGAGAGGGACGTACCGCAGACTGTAGCCATGGAAGAAGAGCCGTTACTTTCCGTAATCTCGGAAACGACACGCAGCGTATACGGGAACTCTTCCTTAGACGGCAGGAGCGGATTAATAGCACGCCATGCCAGCTTACCATGCCCGATCTCACGGCGACCCGGAGAGCCCATGCGGCCACACTCGCCAACAGAGAAGGGCGGGAAGTTGTAATGCAGCATGAAGCGAGAACGGTATTCCCCTTCAAGCGCATCAATCACCTGCTCGTCCTGCCCTGTTCCCAGCGTTGCTACGACCAGTGCCTGTGTCTCACCACGGGTGAAGAGAGCAGACCCATGAGAGCGAGGCAGAACACCGACTTCCGCCATGATGGGACGAACCGTCTTCGTGTCACGACCATCAATACGGATACCCGTCTTCAGGATCGCACCACGGACCACCTGCGCCTCAAGATCCTTGATCATCGGCTTAGCCAGCTCGGCATCAAAGCCTTCTTCTTCAAGGGTGGCCACGATCTTTTCACGAGCCTCGGCCACTTTCTCCATACGGGCCTGCTTGCGGCGTTCCTTGTAGGCTTCAGCAATCAGCTTATTGCCCACCTTGTCCACACGCTTGCGCAGAGCAACTTCTTCCTTGGAGATTTCTGGCAGGTCCCACGGTGCACGGGCTGCATGCTCAGCCAAATCAATGATGGCATCAATCACCGGCTGGAAAGCTGTATGACCAAGCATAACAGCCTCGAGCATCTCATCCTCAGAGAGCTCCTGCGCCTCGGACTCAACCATCAGCACACCCTCAGATGTACCTGCCACAACGAGGTCCAGTGCGCTCTCCTTCACCTCGCTAAGGGTCGGATTGACAACAAACTTACCATCAATACGACCGATACGAGCAGCACCAACTGGCCCGAAGAACGGGATGCCGGAAAGTGTCAGAGCGGCAGAACAGCCAATCAGAGCAACCAAAGCCGGATCATTTTCCATATCGTGGCTAAGGACCGTAGCAACGACCTGAACTTCGTTCTTGAAATTATCCGGGAACAACGGACGGATCGGCCGATCGATCAGACGGGAAGACAGCACCTCATGCTCGGACGGGCGCCCTTCACGTTTGAAGAAGCCTCCGGGAATTTTACCCGCAGCGTAGGCTTTTTCCTGGTAATTCACGGTTAGCGGGAAGAAATCCTGCCCCGGCTTCACTGTCTTAGCACCAACGGCTGTGCAGAGTACGACCGTATCACCATAGGTGATCACGACCGCACCATCAGCCTGACGGGCAATCTTGCCGGTTTCCATAACCAGCGGACGACCGGCCCATTCAATTTCTTTACGGAAATAATTATCAAACATTCTGTCTTCCTCCGGAAGAGATAATCACGGCCCAGCCAATACCAGACTATACACAGCGTTTCGGACGGCATGGCGAGGATGACGCATCAAACACGTCATGACACCATGTGGCCTGAAACGCCGACACAAGCATTTACTGGCAACGTAGCAAAGGCCAAACCCCGGGGAAGAACTCTCCCCCGGGAAGTGGTCGAATATCAGCGGCGCAGGCCGAGACGTTCGATCAGCGTCTTGTAGCGCTCTTCGCTCTTACGCTTCAGGTAGTCCAGCAGGGCACGACGACGGCCAACCAGCATCAGCAGACCACGACGGGAGTGGAAGTCCTTCTTGTGGCTCTTCATGTGCTCGGTCAGGTTCACGATACGCTCGGTCAGCAGGGCAACCTGCACTTCCGGGGAGCCCGTGTCACCTTCGGCACGACGGTATTCGGCAATGAGCTGGCTGCGACGTTCAGCTGTGATCGACATCTTGTTCTCCAAAAAACAAATGGTTTTCCAACATTCTGACTGCCCGCAACCGCCCTTCAGCGGCCCGGCACAGCCCGATAACATGCCCCCCAACCGTAACCCGCCAGAGTGGAGCATCCTCCACCCCATCAGGCACGTTCCCCTCAAGATGAGCCAGCATAACAGCTTGCCCACAGATCAGAGATTTTCCTTCTGCTTGTGTGACGGCCAACGCCGGGATGTCGACCAGCGCGGTCGCCGCATCCAACAGAGGAACCGGAAGGGCACATGCCTTGTCTCTAGTTTCGGTCGGTTTGTCTAGCCCTAACTGCTCTGCCGAATATGCATGGGAAAGATCAAACGGCCCACATTTCGTCCGCCTTAGGACAGAAATATGCCCCACAGTGCCACAGGCTAGGGCGATATCCCGTGCAAGGGAACGCATATAAACCCCCTTGCCGGACTGTACGTCAAATACGGCCGTATCGGCATCGGGACGGTCCACTAGAGTAATCGAATCGATTCGGGCAGGACGAGGTGGCAAGTCCGGCGGACGGCCAGCTCGGGCAAGGTCATAAGCCCGTTGCCCGCCAACCCGGAGAGCCGAAAACACCGGTGGCACCTGCATGACATCCCCACAGAGAGCAGGCAACACCGCCCTGATTTCCTCATCAGAGGGGCGTATATCGGAAGTGGCGAGAACCTCCCCCTCCCTATCATCCGTGGTCCGACTTTCCCCAAAGGACAAGGTAAAGCGATAACGCTTTGTCGCGTCCATGATATAGGGGATGGTGCTTGTGGCCTTACCAAAAGCGATTGGCAGAACACCCGATGCCAACGGGTCCAGCGTACCACCATGACCAGCCTTGCGGCCATCAAAGGCACGCAAAAGCCGATTCACCATCGTTGTGGAACTGGGGCCCAAGGGCTTATCGAGGATCAACCAACCGTGGATGTCTCTGCCTCTTTTACGTGCCATCAGCGTCCCAGACAGCCTTAATCCGCATCATCTGAAGCTGAATCACGGTGTAGGTCACGCTGAACCTCTGGCGACCGAAGAATAGTTTCCACCTCCATCGCATGTTCCAACGATGTATCAGGCTGAAAATGCAACTCCGGCACAGTGCGCAGACGCAAAGCAGAAGAAAGCCGCTTACGTAGGAAAGAAGCGACACGCTTCAATGCAGGCAGGACAGCTTCTATGTCGTCACGCCCCAGACGGGTAACAAACACCGTTGCATGACGGAGGTCTGGAGAGATGCGTACCTCTGTCACTGTGACGGTAACGCCATACAGCTCCGGGTCACGAAATTCCGTTCTGGCAAAAAGCTCTGCCAGAACGTGGCGAACCTCTTCTGCTACACGAAGCTGACGGGTGCTCGGACCGACAGAGCTTTCGCCTGCCGGTCCGAGGAGATCAAAGGAAGGCCGTGTCTTCAAGCCGGGATCTCTTCCATTTCATAGCATTCAACAACATCGCCTTCCCGCAGGTCGTTATAACCGGCAAAGGAAAGACCACACTCGTAGTTATGGGCCACTTCACGGACATCATCCTTGAAGCGCTTCAACTGGCTCAGCTCGCCCTCATGAATGACGACATTCTCACGCAGCAGACGTACGCCACAGCCACGCTTGACGACACCCTCGGTGACGTAACAACCAGCGACCTTGCCCACCTTGGTAATATTGAAGACCTGACGGACCTCTGCATAACCAAGGAACTTCTCGCGGTGCTTCGGAGCAATCCGGCCTTTAACCAGTTTCTCCACATCATCAGAGACCTGATAGATGATGGAATAGTACCGGATATCCACGCCATCACGCTGTGCCAGCTCACGAGCCTGCACGGTAGCACGCACGTTGAAGGCGATGATGACGGCATTGGATGCCTTGGCAAGCTGCACATCACTTTCAGTGATCTGACCAACACTAGCATTCAGCACACGAACAGCCACCTCCTCATGGGACAGCTTCTCCACTGTTGCCTGAATAGCTTCGGCAGAACCCTGCACGTCAGCCTTAACGATCAGAGCCACTTCCTTCTGCTCACCGGCCTGAATCCGAGCCAGCATCTGGTCCAGCGTTCCACGAGCAGCAACCTGCATGGCCGTAGCCTTCTCACGGGCCTTGCGCTGACGGAACTCGCTGATCTCACGGGCACGGTTTTCGCTTTCGACCACCACGAACGGCGCACCAGCATCCGGCACACCACTCATACCCAGAATCTCGACTGGGACAGACGGACCAGCCTTCTTGATCTGCTTACCATGATCATCCAGCAGAGCACGGACGCGACCCCAATGGGCCCCAGCCACAACGATATCTGTCCGGTTGAGCGTTCCCTTCTGGACCAAAACAGTCGCCACGGAACCACGGCCACGATCCAAACGGCTCTCAATAACGGCACCTTCAGCAATCCGGTTTGGATTTGCCTTCAGGTCCAGAATCTCAGCCTGAAGCAGAATAGCTTCCAGCAACCGGTCGAGACCATCACGCTTGAGAGCGGACACTTCCACTTCCTGCGTGTCGCCGCCCATGCTTTCTACCACGATTTCGTGATTCAGCAGTTCATTGCGGACACGGTCCGGATTAGCACCCGGTTTATCCATCTTGTTGATAGCCACGATGATCGGCGCATTAGCAGCCTTGGCATGCTTGATGGCTTCAATCGTCTGCGGCATGACGCCATCATCAGCAGCCACAACCAGAATGACGATATCCGTCACAGAGGCACCACGGGCACGCATGGAGGTAAACGCCTCATGGCCCGGTGTATCAATGAAGGTCACCCGCTGGCCAGAAGCCACAGTCACCTGATAGGCACCGATGTGCTGGGTAATCCCGCCAGCCTCGCCATGAGCAACATCTGTTGTACGCAGAGCATCCAGCAGAGAGGTCTTACCGTGGTCAACATGACCCATCACCGTCACAACCGGCGGACGGGGCTTCATGTCTTCTGGCTTATCTTCGATACCCTCGATGCCGACCTCAACGTCGCTATCCGCCACACGCTTGATACGATGACCGAACTCGCTCACGACCAGCTCTGCCGTATCACCATCAATGCTCTGGGCAGCAGTCGCCATGACGCCCATTTTCATCAGCATCTTGATGACTTCACCCTGACGAGCAGCCATACGGTTGGCCAGCTCGCCCACCGTGATGGTCTCCGGCACGATCACATCGCGCACAACCCGGACCTGATCAGAGCGCAAACGCTCCAGTTCGGCCTGCCGGCGTTCACGGTCACGCTGACGACGGACGGAAGCCAGCGACCGTGTCTTGCCATCATCACCTTCGATAGCGGCACGAACATCGATACGACCAGAGCGGCGATCCTGCCCTCCGCCACCGCCACGGCGGGAAGACGGGCGACGGGACGGCGGAGAGGAACGACGGGCACCACCTGCACCGCCACCGCCGCCACGACGGCTAGGAGCGGCTCCCTCATCATCAGCACCGCCAACACGCCCCCGCAAATGCAGCGTCTCGCTAGCAGCACTATTACCAGCGCTGGAGCGGGCAGACGATGCCCGGGATGATGCTGCCGTATTCAGCGGACGGCTCGGCATAATGGCACGCTCTGCCAGCGGGCGCAGACGCTTGGTCGGCTCGGCAAGCTGCACGCCACCTGCGGTGGAACCTGTCAGCGGTGGCGGCACACGCTGCTCAGCTTCCTTCCGACGGGCAGCAGCTTCAGCTTTCTTGCGGCCTTCCTCTTCAGCTGCCCGAGTCCGAGCATCCTCTTCTTCCTGAGCACGACGGCTCTCAGCTTCAGCCTGCTTGCGCGCTTCTTCCTCGGCAGCAGAACGGATGCGAATCTTCTCGGCTTCCTGGCGGGCTGCTTCTTCGGCCTCACGGCGGGCAGCCTCGGCGGCGGCCTCTGCCAGAACGCGCTGCCGCTTCTCCTGCTCGGAGGCTGTCAAACCGCGGACACCAGCCGTTGCACGGCCACCACGACCACCTGCAGCCCCACTTCTCTTAGGCTTGCGCACCTCGACCCGGACTTCCTTAGAACGGCCATGACTGAAGCTCTGTCTCACAGAGCCAGCCTCCACAGTCCGCCCTACGTCCTTACGTCCTGCCGGACGCAGGGACAGGCGACCAGAGCCCTTGCTCTGTCCTTCTTTAGGAGTCGTCCCCTTTGGAGTTCCGTTCTGGTTGCGCTCGTTGCCGTCGCTCATAATTTCTGCCTGTTCCTTACTGCCCTACCGTATCAGGGCCCGGGAGCGTACCTTCGGCCACCCCCGCAAATCTCTTATATTCTGCCTTCAGACGCTCCGCCAGCGCACCGGGGGCCATCACGGCATAAACCGCATGTTCCCGCCCGAAAGACGCTGCCAGAACAGCCCTTGGCACCCAGACCACCGGCAATTCTCGCTGGCCTGACAGCAGACGGGCCACCTCATCCTGGCTCGCACCTGCTGCACAGATGACAACCCCGACTCTGCCAGAAACGATCCGTTCCCGACACTTCTGGAACCCACAGACCGCCTCACCAGCGCGTCGGCCCAGACTGATACCATCCAGAAGGCGCTTTGCCAAACCATCCTTGAGAGACTCCAAAAGTCCCTCTGGCACATTTACCTTCTGTCGTGCTGCCCGGGAAAAAATCCGTGCAAGCTGTCCGTCCTCCAGAACGGTCCTATCCGCCTTCAACCACATGCCACGCCCAGGCAGACGGGCGGCAAGGTCCGCCACAATACTGCCCTCCGGCCCTACGACAAACCGTATCATATGACACGGGGCATCATGCGTCCGGCTGACTAGGCACCGCCGCTGGGAAGGGGCACGACGCCCCCGCCCGGACGGACCATCATCTACATCAGGGATATGATCCTCAGTCGTGACCCGAGTCTCCCTCACCAGAAGCTCCCTCGCCACCATCGAACCAGTGTGCACGAGCTGCCATGATAATCTCGTTAGCCTCGGATTCCTCCAGCGGCTCATCACCACCCAGAATCTCGATCAGCTCATCAGCAGCCAGGTCGGCCAGATCATCCAGCGTCTTGATGCCCTTCTCGCCAAGCTCAACCAGAACCTGAAGAGAGAAAACACCCAGATTGACCAGATCGTCGCTCACACCCAGTTCACGACGACGCTCATCAAGCGCACGCTCACGGCCTGCCAGATAATTATTAGCACGGGCCATCAGCTCTTCAGCCACACTCTCATCGAAGCCTTCGATATCGTGCAACTCTGCCGGATCAGCGTAAGCCAAATCCTCAATGGTGTGATAACCTTCAGTCACCAGCAGACCAGCGATCACGTCATCAACATCCAGCTCATTAACGAACTGGCCGGTACGTTTGCGGAACTCTTCCTGACGACGTTCGGATTCTTCAGCTTCGGTCAGGATGTCGATATCCCAACGAGTCAGCTGGCTGGCAAGGCGGACATTCTGCCCACGGCGACCAATGGCCAAAGACAGCTGCTCATCTGGCACCACAACCTCGACACGGCCAGCATCCTCATCCATCACAACCTTGGTCACTTCGGCAGGTGCCAGAGCGTTCACCACGAATGTAGCGGCCTGTGGGCTCCAAGGAATGATGTCGATCTTCTCGCCCTGCAGCTCAGCAACGACAGCCTGCACACGGGAGCCACGCATACCCACACAGGCACCGACCGGATCGATGGAGGCATCACGAGACTCGACAGCCATCTTGGCACGAGAACCAGGGTCGCGGGCTACGGCCTTGATCTCGATGATCCCGTCATAGATTTCCGGCACTTCCTGAGCAAACAGCTTGGCCAAGAAGCCCGGATGGGTACGGGAGAGAAAAATCTGCGGACCACGAGGCTCATCCCGCACATCGTAGATATAGGCACGGATGCGGTCCGAGTTGCGGAACTCCTCACGGGGGATCATCTCGTCACGGCGCAGCAGCCCTTCAGCATGACCGCCCAGCTCTACCATAAGGTTGCCGTATTCCGTCTGCTTGAGCGTCCCGTTGATGATCTCGCCTACACGGTCTTTGAACTCGTCATATTGACGTTTGCGCTCATATTCACGCACACGCTGGACGATCACCTGCTTGGCTGTCTGGGCAGCAATGCGCCCGAAGTCGATCGGCGGCAGGGGGTCAACAATGAACTCCCCTTCCTGAATCTCCGGCTTGAACTTACGGGCAATCTTCAGCGGAATCTGAGTGTCCTCATTTTCCGCCACAGCGACAACTTCAGTCCAACGGCTCAGGCGAACTTCGCCAGTCTTGCGGTCGATCGTGGCACGAATGTCCTTCTCATGCCCGTATTTTGCACGGCCGGCCTTCTGTATGGCCTGCTCCATGGCTTCGAGCACCTGCTCACGATCAATATTCTTTTCCCTCGAGACCGCATCAGCAACCAGAAGCAGCTCAGGACGGGTAACAGATGTGTCCATCAGATCGGACCTCCAACCAGCAGAAGACGGGTCATCAGTTTTTCTTCCCCGGCTTTTTGGGTTTCAGCTTTGGCGCACGGCGGGGTTTGCCGTCAGCCTCGGCCTCTTCTTCCTGCGCCACGCCAGCCAGCGCAGCACTTGCCTCAATCAGCTCATCCGTCAGGACCAGCCGTGCCTTGCGCATGTCATCCAGCGGCAGAGCAACTTCCTGCCCGTCATCCAGACGAAGCAGGCCAAGTCCATCCCGCTCCCCGAGGACGATACCGGCAAAGCGTTTGCGACCATCTAGCGGAACTTCAAGCTCTACCTTGGCCAAATGCCCAGCAAAACGCTCCCAATCTTTCGCACGGGTTAACGGGCGGTCGATCCCGGCGGACGAGACCTCCAGCATCCAAGCACCTGGTATCGGGTCATCCACATCCAGAACAGCGCCTACGGCATGGCTGATCTGCTCGCAATCCTCAACACTGATAAGCGACCCGTCCGCCCGATCAGCCATGATCTGGACAGTCGGTGTCTCGTGCCCGAGAACGGAAAGACGCACCAGCTCATAGCCCATATCGGCCAGAGTCGGAGCGATCCTGTCCGCAATGCGCGCTTCCAGCCCGCTCAGACGACGGATGCCATGAGAGCTCTCACCATCATGAAGTGAGGCGGACGGACCGGACTGATCCGGCGATGTGGAAAAATGATCCAAAACAAAAAAGGCGGCCCGTCAGGGCCACCCCCCAAAAGAACGGAAAGTGAAAACACTTCTCTGATACGACAGAGCTACCCCCAATGCAAGCACTTCCCTTACGAGGCCTATGGGGCAGATGATGAGAAAAACTTCATCTTTATCGCCTTGTTCCACGATAAAAAATGATGCGAAATATTCATCATGGAACAGCCCTCACCAGCCCCTGCCCCACAGAAACAGCCTCTCTGGCGCCCAGCGGCAATGATCGCAGCCGCAGTCGGGCTTGGTGGGACCTTGCTGGTATTACACAATCAGCCAGCCCCTCATCAGGACACGGCCCAACCTAAACCGCAACTCCAGCCGAAAGTAGCGGAACAGGCTATTCCTATGACTGAAGGGGCTCTTTCCCTTTCCATGCTGCCACCGGATGAAGCGGCACAAGCCATTGCCCGCAGCAACTTTCCAACCCAACAGAAAACCACTCTTCTTGCTGCTCTGAAAGACAACCGGATCCGACTGGCGGCTATGCTGTTAGCTGATGCCTCTGGCCACACCGGGCAGAGTGTGGTCGTCAGTGGGGCTGGATTCAGCCAATATGTCGTGCTTGGCCCACAAGCTAAGACAGTTCTGCTCCCCATCGCACAAGAAGGCATCGTCACGCTCACCCGTACCGGTCCTACCAGACTGGGGCCGCTTTCCATCGCTATGCTGAATATATTCAATAACGTTGTGGTTCTACCACCTCTTACACAAACCAGCCCTTCCCTCGCTGTTCCGATGATTGTTCAGTAAGGATTATGATAAAGGGCTTGACCCCATCCCGGCCAGATAGTGAAAAAAGGGCCTTCTTTACCCGGCAGGATTGCAGGAGCCCATGATGAAAACCCTGATCCCCTGGCTGTCCCGCATGATGCCACTGATGATGGCAGCCTTCCTCATCCTTGCGGCTGTCCAACTGGCCTTGATGGTCAATCTATCCCCTACGGCCCTGCTGCATTGGCTACTTGTAGCTGTGAACTGGGCCCGCCCCGGCTATCTCCCAGCTGGCCTCATCGGTGTTGCCCTCTCACTTGCCGGGGTGTTCTACTGTCTCTCATCCGACCGTCTGGCCCGCCGGGGCCTACGCCATAGAAAGAGTCTTCTCATGGATGTTCTCAGCCGTCTGACCAACCGCACTGCTCTGGAGGAAATGCTGGCCCGCCAACAGCGTGAAAGTGCCATCAATGCTGAAGAACTGGCCGCCGCCTTGCGCGCCCGTGTCATTGGGCAGGATCAGGTTTGTGAGGATATTGCCCAGCAGTTGCGCCGCCGTCTGGCTCTCCAGAACCGTGACCGGCCTGTCGGGGTTTTTCTGCTAGCGGGGCCACCCGGTACAGGTAAGACCTATCTAGCCAAACAGATTGCCAGTCAGACGGAACGCCCTCTGCTACATTTTGATATGACGCAGATGTCTAGCCCTCATGCTGCCACGCAGCTTTTTGGCTCTCCCAAAGGCTATGTTGGCTCTGATACGTTTGGGCGGCTGACGGGTGGCCTCAAGGAAAATCCGGATGCTGTCGTTTTGCTGGATGAAATTGAAAAAGCCCATCCAGATGTTTTCAAAAAGTTCCTTACGGCATGGAATGACGGCCATGTAACGGAGGCTTCCACCAACGAGCTAGTACCAACCACACGAGCCATTTTCGTTCTAACCTCCAACATTGCAACAGATGCTCTCAGTGCCATTGCAGACCGACTGGCTGATGAGCCAGAGAAAATGAGAGCCGAATCGACAGAAGCCCTCCGCCGTGCTGGCTTTGCGCCTGAGGTTCTGAACAGGCTGGACCGCATCTTTGTCTTCCGTGCTCTGCGTGGGCTGGACCTCGCCCGTGTGGCCGCTCTCGAAATAGAACAGATGATCCGTGGGTATGGGCTGAATGTTGAAGCAGGCGGTATTGACCCTGCCCTCCTCTTCGAGATCCTCCAACGCCAGCAAAAATTAGGCAGTATGGCCAGTGCTCGGGATATTCTTCGCTCCATTGAGGATATGATCAGCGATAGCCTGATCACGGCCCGTCAGCAGGGGCGCACCCATGTTCATCTCGTCATGGCAGGGGAAGGACGCATCCGGGCTGAAACAAGTGAAGAGCCGCAAGATCGTATGAACAAGGCAAGCCTGTGAAGACCTTCTTTGGTACCTTTGTCTCTTTGTGGAAGCAGGCACCGCTCTGGCGGTTCTGCTTCATTCTCGGCATCGGGGGATTGGCACTAGCTGCTTTCTTCCCAACGCCATGGCTGAAGACACAGGCTCCTTGGCTTCCCGGTCATGCCTTACCCGATGCTAAAACCCCTCATACGCCTACGGACGATAAGGACAGTCCCGAGAACGGGCCTACTAAGCAGACGCACTTCAATCTGCAATATCCTAGCATGTCCGAAATTGTACGGGATCACGTTGTACTAGGCGGCCACACATTCCCCCTCCCCAAAGGGGAATGGCACCCCATTCTATCCGCCCAGATCAGTAACGATTCCCCACTCTCTTTTCTTGCGCTTGTCCGCACCTATCAAGGGGCAATTACGGGCCTCATCGTCGCTCAGGCCACGCAGCAGCCTATCCCGCCAGACAGGATCGGCAATGCCACCGGTGTCTGCCATGATGACCGTAACTTCCTCAATCACAGCTTGCCTGTTACCCCCGCTGGGGAAGATTGCATCGGTTCTGGCACTGTCGTGATACAGGGCGATGATGTCAGTACCAACCCACTCATCAATCAATCCATTGCCCGTCTGCAGGCTCTTGGCGTGACTCCTATTCCTCCCCTGTTTCTGGCAATCCAATGGCGGCACGTCACCATAACATCTGATGGACAAGCGCAAGTTGGCTTCATGGACACGCTCATT
The DNA here is from genome assembly GCF_002003665.1 of Bombella intestini. Classification (GTDB taxonomy): domain Bacteria; phylum Pseudomonadota; class Alphaproteobacteria; order Acetobacterales; family Acetobacteraceae; genus Bombella; species Bombella intestini. The sequence goes on along the minus strand of NZ_JATM01000003.1, from coordinate 114,820 downwards.
CCTCCGCTAGACCAGCAGACTCATCAATTACTGGCCCCTCCTCCTGCATGGGTAAAAAGGGCTCTAACCCCTTACCCTGAGGCCAGAACGTTCCTAAGCCAGATGCACAGCTGGGCGCTAGAATGGCAGAAAGCCCTGCAATCCGGTTTTGAAAACCGATCACAGGGCTTATCCATTACTCCAGACCCGCAGGTTCCCTAAACCAGTCTTTCGTTAATGATGCCCTTTGGCCACTACACGGCCCATGCGCTTCTCCGCCATGCGGGCGAGGCGCACGAAGGGCAAACCGACCAGAAGATAGGCCATACCAACCATCAACCCCGTGCCAATATAGTCATAATAGGTTGATGACAGACGGATATAGGTCTGGCTCAGTTCCGTTAGCGTGATAACGGAAACGAGGGAGCTGTCCTTAAGCAGGGCAATGAAATCATTCGTCATAACAGGCACAACCGTACGGAAGGCCTGCGGGACAATCACCAGCCGAAGAGCCTGCATATGGGTCATATTCAGCGCAATGGCTGCTTCCATCTGACCACGAGGAACAGACAGAAGACCTGCCCGGTAATTCTCGGCCTCATATGCGGCATAATTCAGCCCTAAGGACAACACACCGGCGGTAAATGGCGAAAGACGCAGACCAAAAGCAGGCAGCCCGTAAAAGATAAAGAGCACCTGAATCAGCAACGGTGTTCCTCGTACAATTTCGACATATAGTCCAGCCAACCAGCGGAGCGGTGCCATCCCATAAGCCCGGGCCAGAGCCAGAACCAGCCCCATCGCCACAGCCAGAACCATCGCCAGAGCCGACACGCCCAGCGTCATCAACGCCCCGCTGCCGATCAGCGGTAAGAAGCTGATATACCGATGGACCATCGCCTGCACACTGCTGCCGGACATCCGTTCCATCGTCTGGCGGTAATCCGTCCAAGCGGTTGGTAGAACTTTTGAAGAAGTCTGATCCCCCGTATAATCAGCCATCTGGGGTGTCCAGAGGTTCCAGCGGGCTAGAATCTGATGCAGGGTACCGTCACTCATGAGGTCACCCAGCACGGAATCCACCGCATCACGCAGGCCCGGATTGTTCTTGGGGAAGGCAATCCCGTAGGCCACTCGACCAATCGGCGGGCCAACGAGCTTCAGATCATCAGAGCGGTAATAAAGGGCGATGGGTTCATCAATCAGGATCGCATCAAGACGCCCGTTTTTCAGGTCAGAAAACAGATTCGTCTCTTCATCATAAGACCGCACATTGGCAGGGTCATGATCCAATAAAAGACGCTCGGCTGCCGTACTCTTGATGGTCCCGACCACATGGCCCTTCAAAGCATCAAGCGTATCCAGCCCCTTTTCCTCATTCCGCAAGACGATCCGATCTACCGTCACGTAATAAGGCCGAGAGAACAGCACAGCGGCTTTATGTTCTGGCGTCATTTCGATGCCATCAATAACCAGAGCGTACAGATCCCGAGAAAGGCCGGGGATCAATCCATCCCAACCATTCTGTACGAAACGCCCATGCCGCCCCATCCGGGCACTTATGGCCTGCATCAGGTCATATTCAAACCCCGTCATCCGCCCTTCATGCGCTGGGTCATGAAAAACGTATGGCACATTGGCTTCACCATCGGAGGCCCAAGGAAAATCCCGATCATCCGTAGCACCGGGGACCCGCAAAGGGGCCGCTGAAGGGGCCTTTACCTCCGCAGGGGCCGTACCCTCTGCGAGAGCAGGACCATCTAGACTGGTTGCTCCCCAGAACCCACATAGGGCCAGAACCAGCGCAAAAATCACACGCTTCATCACCATGCCCTCATTCGTCACAGGAGTGTCCGCAGGAAACGCCGTGTTCCCGGCTCACGTGGGTTGGCGAACATCACATCAGGGTCGCCACTCTCAACAATCTGCCCAGCTTCCATGAACAACACACGATCTGAAGCCGCTCTTGCAAAGCGCATATCATGCGTCACGACCAGCTGGGTCATGCCTTCACCATCCAGTGCCCGCATGACGGACAACACCTCTTCGGAGAGTTCTGGGTCCAGAGCAGAGGTCGGCTCATCATACAGCATGACGGAAGGTTTCATCGCCAAGGCACGGGCAATCGCCGCACGCTGCTGCTGCCCACCAGACAGTCTATCCGGATAACGATTCTTTACAGCAGCAAGGCCGACCTTCTCCAACAGCTCACAGGCAATATGCTCCGCCTGCGCCTCGCTCATACGTTTAACCTGCATGGGGGCCAGCATGACATTTTCCAGCACCGTACGATGCGGAAATAGATTGAAGGACTGAAAGACCATGCCCACATGGCTTCGCAGGCGATGGGCCTGAACCTCATCCGCACGATGCCAATGGCCCGTGCTGGACACAGTTACATCCTCCACCCGTACTTCACCGGCATCGGGACGTTCCAGAAAATTGAGACAACGCAGAAATGTTGACTTCCCACAGCCAGACGGCCCGATGATGGAAATCAGCTCCCCACGTTCCACATCTAGAGAAATCCCCCGCAGAATCTCATTTCCAGCGAAGGACTTGGCGATACCGGTCGCCTTCAGCACCCAATCAGTCAGTTCCGAACACCCTCCCGCACGCTACAGCGTGGCAACCACCCTGTAGTCATTCACCATGCGCTTTCTTAACCATAACCGCCCTTTAAGCAAAACATCCTTTTCTGTATTTCTGTATTTTCCTTCTGCCGGAACATAATTTTCTGTCGGCCCTTCACATCCATTCGGGCCATACGGCTCCACATGAAACATCCGCATGGCCCCTATCCCACCTTTTGCACCGCCCCCTCCACCGCCTCTTCTCCAGCTGGAACATATCCAGCTGGAACGAGCGGGCCGCTGCCTATTTTCCGACCTCTCGCTCAGTCTGTCCCCCGGTGATGCCCTCCTCCTCACCGGCCCCAACGGGGCGGGTAAATCATCCCTGCTCCGCCTGATAGCGGGGCTCTGTCATCCAACAAAAGGTACGGTAACCCGCAGAAGCACCATCGCATGGCTAGGTTCCCTCGATGCCCTAAAACCCACCCTGACGGTTGAACAGAACCTCCGCCTCTTCATTTCCTGCGAAACGGAAAGCATCCTTAGTGTCCTGAACCGTTTGGCCTTAGTGCACCTTCTGGACTGCCCCACCCGCCTGCTTTCATTAGGGCAAAAACGCCGTGTGTCGCTCGCTCGTCTGATTCTATCCAATGCAGACTTATGGCTATTAGATGAGCCTGCCAACGCTTTGGACGCTGCCAGCCTTACCTTACTGGAGACAATACTTGCCGAGCATCGTGCCTACGGTGGTGCTCTCGTCATAGCCTCCCACACTGCTCTCTCCCTGCCGGACAACCACCAGCTTGCACTTGGTACACCAGCACCTCTTACCTTCACCCTGACACCTGCAACGGGCGTATCACGACCGCACCAACGCTCCAGACGACAAGAGCAAACGCATCATCCGTTTCTGCACCATCTCCGCCGGGAACTGCACCTTGCCTGCCGGAACAGTACCGAAACTCTAGCGGGGCTGCTCTTCCTCATCGTGTGCAGCACAGTGTTCCCTCTCGCCCTCGGCCCGTCTCCCACGTTACTTCAGCAAACTGGTGCCGCCATTTTATGGGTCTGCACCCTATTGGCCTGCCTACTCCCGCTAGAGCGGCTCTATAATGCCGATGCCGAGGATGGATCGCTGGATATGCTTCAGATCACCTTACATCCGGCTCTCATCGCTCTGGGAAAAATACTCATACATTGGATGACCACCGGACTGCCCATTCTGCTGGCCACCCCTCTACTTGCGGTATTCTTCCAGCTGCCAGCCCCAATTCTTCCAATCCTTCTGGCCAGTCTCGCGCTAGGAAGCCTGACCCTATCTCTCATAGGAGGCATGACAGCGGCCATAACGCTAGGTGCACGCCGCAACAGCCTGTTGCTCCCCGTTCTGACACTGCCGCTGATGGTCCCTACCCTGATTTTTGGTACATTGGCCTGCGTCTCCCCAGCAGGACCAGCCAGCATGACTAATATCAGCCTCTTGGCCGCATTTTTCCTACTGGCCTTACCAAGCTGCCCCTTTATTGCCGGGATCAGCCTAAGAGAGGGACAATCCTAATCACACCTCATCAAGCATCGTGTACTGAGGCTATTCTTAAGAGAATACAAATGCTGCAAGAATTACACGTTGCCAATGCAGCGTGATTCATGACCAACCATAAAAAAGGGGCCACTTCCGGCAAGCAGAAGCGGCCCCTTTTTACGGTATAACCCGCAACCTCGTCAGGCTTTATCAGCCTGCAATTTGGCTACGAAATTCTCCAGCCAATGAATGGTGTATTCACCCTTCTGGAACTCTGGGTCTGCCAAAATCTTTTGGTGCAGAGGAATAACCGTTTTCACGCCCTCTACCACGCATTCCGTTAAAGCACGCTGCATACGGGTAATAGCCTGTGCCCGTGTAGGAGCATGGACAATGAGCTTGGCAATCATGCTGTCGTAATAAGGAGGGACCTTGTAGCCAGCAAACAAGGCACTATCCATACGAACACCCAGACCGCCGGGCGCATGAAACACCTTAATCTGACCGGGGTTAGGAGCGAATGTCTCCGGGTCCTCAGCATTGATGCGGCACTCGATGGCGTGACCTGACATCACGATATCTTCCTGCCGGTAGCTCAATTTTTCACCAGCCGCCACAAGGATCTGCTCCCGGACGAGGTCCACATCGCAGACCATTTCCGTCACCGGATGTTCCACCTGAAGGCGGGTATTCATCTCGATGAAGCAGAACTGCCCATCCTGATATAGGAACTCGAGCGTACCGGCGTTGCGATACCCCATGCGTGAAAGGGCATCTGTTACCGTCTTGCCGATCTCATTCCGCTGCTCTGGCGTGATGACGGGAGACCCGGCCTCTTCCAGCAATTTCTGGTGACGACGCTGGAGAGAGCAGTCACGCTCCCCAAAATGCACGACATTGCCATGCATATCGCCCATAATCTGAAGCTCGATATGGCGGGGCTTATCGAGATACTTCTCCAGATAGACCTCGTCATTGCCAAAAGCGGCACGGGCTTCTGTTCGGGCTACGCTCCAAGCTTCTTCCAGCTCATCAGCGGTCTGGGCCACTTTCATCCCACGACCACCGCCACCAGCAGCAGCCTTGATGAGCACAGGGTACCCCACCTTCGCTGCAACTTCACGGGCTTCATCAAGACTCCGCAGAGCACCGTCAGAGCCGGGCACCAGTGGAACGCCAAGGGCCTCCATGGTGGTTTTGGCGGTGATCTTGTCACCCATCATGCGGATATGCTCGGCGGTCGGGCCGATGAAGGCGATGCCGTGTTCTTCCACCGTCTCGGCGAATTCTGCATTTTCCGAGAGGAACCCATAACCGGGATGGATAGCTTCCGCCCCAGTTATAGTTGCAGCAGACAGAATGGCCGCAACATTCAGATAGGAATCACGAGAGCTAGGCGGCCCGATACATACGGCCTCATCTGCCAGACGCACATGCATGGCATCGGCATCCGCCGTAGAATGGACGGCCACCGTCTTGATGCCCATCTCACGGCAGGCACGTAGCACCCGTAGGGCAATTTCGCCACGGTTGGCTATCAGGATTTTGGAAAACATTACTCGATGATCGCCAATACTGCCCCAAACTCGACCGGGTCGCCTGAGGCCACGCAATAACGCACCAGCTTGCCTGCACGAGGTGCCTTGATCTGGTTAAAGGTCTTCATGGCCTCAATGAGCATGATAGTCTGCCCTGCAGCCACCTGTCCCCCTTCCTGCACGAACGGCGGAGAGGACGGGTCCGGTGTCAGATAAGCCACACCCACCATCGGGCTAGGAACAGCACCGGGATGAGAGGACAAGTCTGCCGGAGCCACAGCTTCATCCGCCACCGGAGCAGGAGCCGCAGCCGGAGCAGAAGCCACGGGCGCAGCCGCAGCCTGTACGGTCACATTACGGGCAACACGAAGGCGGCTGTCGCCTTCGGAAACTTCAATTTCGGTCAGGCCTGTATCCGTCAGGATATCGGCCAGTGCCCGAATGGCCTCCTTGTCCACGAGCATACGGCTCATCCTTCATCCTCAATCATATCTGCCACCGCCTGAAGGGCATGGGCATAACCGCGTATCCCCAAACCACAGATCACCCCACGGGCTGCCTGTGAAACATACGTATGATGACGAAATGCTTCCCGGCGATGAATGTTAGACATATGCACCTCAATCACCGGCAGCTCAACAGCCAGCAGCGCATCAAGCAGAGCAATTGATGTGTGCCCATAAGCCGCAGGGTTGATGACGATACCGCTTGCACGGCCCCGACACTCCTGCACCCACGACACAAGCTCCCCCTCGCCATTGGTCTGGCGGAAATCAATCGTCACATCGAGCCGCTCCGCAGCTTGAAGGCACAGCTGCTCCACATCATCCAGTGTCGCTTCGCCGTAGATATCAGGCTGCCGCAGCCCCAGCATATTCAGGTTCGGTCCGTTCAGGACAACAATAAGAGGTCGCTTCATCCGGACGGCTGATAGCATCTTCATCTTCATCAGGTAAAGTCACTTCTTGTACAGTCGGATGCTACAATCATCGTCCATTATCCAATGCTTTACCATCAGCTTAAAGCCTTATGGTGGCCCATCTATCCAAGTTGTGACACACTTACCGGAATCATTAACACTACTGCCGTGGGTAACATGAAGGTATATCTCCCTTTCTCTGCTTCCATGGACTCTGTTTCTACCCCCCGGAGAAACGGACATCCTCCTGCCGCAGTCCCCTTTCTAAAGCATCTATCTACCCTTGCTTTGCTAGCTATTTTTATGAGCTTCCTGCCTGCGAGGGCCTCAACCATCCCTCGTAAAGAAGCCATGGCAAATGATGCAGACGCAGCCTCACAACCCGTTACCGAGAGCGGGCTAGCCAGCTGGTATGGGGGTAAAAAGCTGGCAGGAAAGCGGACTGCCAGCGGGGAGCGTTTCAAGCCCAGCGCTCTAACAGCAGCCCATCCATCGCTGCCTATGGGAACAAAACTGCTGATTCATTCCCCTCTCACGGGCCGTTCCGTCATTGTGCGAGTCAATGACCGTGGCCCTGTCGATAACGACAGGATTCTCGATCTTTCAGAAGGGGCAGCGGTTAGCCTTGGGATCAGAAATCACGGTGTCAGCCACATTACCGTGACAGTGCTACCCCGCCATCATTCCCGCTTCCGCCACCCTACCAATATGCACGACATTCTCCAGGAAGAAGCACGTCGGGCTGAGAGGGTGGCGCAAGATAGCCCACTTAGATGACAGCCCTATGCTTCAATGATCCGTTCCTTTGACAGGAACACCCATTTCCTTACGGACTGTCCGCCGGTAGCCCCGCTCTTCCAGCTCAGCATTCAGCACGGCACCGAACAACACCACATAAGCACTGACGAATAGCCACATCATGACGGCAGCCACAGCCCCTAGTGGACCATAGGTGGTGCCATAACTGGCAAAGTGCGACACATACCATGAAAAGCCGATAGAAACGCCCACCCAAAGCAAGGTCGCCAGAAAAGCACCGGGTAATATCCAACGCCAAGACGTCATGCGGTCCCGGCATGGTGCGATACGGTACAACACGATCAAGGCCATGAAGACAAAAAAGAGCATGATGGCCGGAGCCAGCCAGCGCACAAGCACAGGCGTGCCCTGTTCCACCAAAAAATGCAGCGATGGAGGGAAACTATCCATCGTCACGCCCACATAACCTAGATAACGCGGCAGATAGTCCACAATAGCTGGAGCTGCCACCATCAACGCTAATGTGAGACAAGCTCCAATCACAGCCATAAGGGTCGTCCCAAAGGCCAGAGCTTGAAAATGCAGGAACCCACGGGTTTCTTTAGCGTGATACACGATATTCAGAGCGGACAAGATAGATTTGCTACTTGCCGTCACTGACCAAAGTGCCACGAGCAAAGAAAACACCAGCCCCAAGGTCAGAGAAGACTGCGGCTGAGTAACCAGAGCATGTACCCTGTCGAATATCAGGTCATAAGCGGCAGGCGGAAGAATGTGCTTGATAACTCTCAGCTGCTCTTCAGCCGTCTGCACGTCAAAGGCAAGCCCGTAAACGGAGATCAAGGCTGTTAAAGCGGGAAATAGTGAGAGCGTCGCAAAGAAGGCACACCCTGCCGCACTGAGAGACGTCTGACTGTCCCCGCTGTTACTGATGACCTGCCGGAATGTGGCTATAAGGCCTTTGGGTGGTGGTGGAGGCTCCAATGGCATCGCTGTCTTGTCGGGCACGGGGTGCGCTTTTCCTCTCCCTGTCACGCCGTGACATCAGGCCACGGCTCCATCATCACACTTTTTCCAGTTCAGCCTGAATACGGTTCCAACGTTCAATATTGTTCTGGGCATCCTTGACGAAGGCAGATTTCTTCACCCCACCAAGGAAGAGACGCTGCATCAACCGCCCCAGGCCACGAGTAGGTCGCTCAAACTGGATGAACAGTATACCACGCACCTCATCGGTGTTATTCTGCACCGTGTGTTGGTAGGTATCATCAAAGACGAACATCCTACCATCATCCCAGTGCAGCGTGTGGTCTGCGACCTTGATCCAGCAATTATCACGATCTCGTGGAACCCCCAAGCCCAGATGTGCGTTCAGCATCCCTTTGGTAACCCCTTTATGAGGTGGAATCTCTCCACCGGGCTCCAGAACGGAAAAAAGAGCTGAACAAAGACCGGGAATACCGGCAACAAGCTGTGCCGTAACGGGCGCTCTGGCACAATTCTCTGGCACAGGAATGCCGTAACCATATAGGAAAAATGACTTCCAGCGGCTATCAGGCGCAATGCGCTTATGGTCAGGCGAGAGATCTCGCAAAGGCGGAATAGCGTTGCGCTCCGCCATAATGGCCCGAAACTCCTCCTGCATCAGCGGGGCTGCTTTCTCCAACGCCGCGACCCAAGGAAACAGGCTATTATCTAACAAAGGTATATTGGGAACTAATGACCCTTTGGCGATCAGCCCGTTGAACCAAGGCCGCAACGCCTTGCCAACCCGTACAAGAAGGGGCCGTTTCATCCTGCCCTGATAACCTGTCTTCATTGTATCCTCCAGCTACAAAAAACACATCAAGTCAGTTTGTGCAGACCAATTCTGTTACCAGAACGCCTTTATGGAGGAGAAGTAGGAACGTCGATATGCCCGCTACCGGCCAAACGGAAAGGAGAAAACCAGAAAAAACAGAAGGAAGCATCCCCTACACACGCCTTGCGAAGACCTGAACAAATATCACTTTTTCGTTATGATTAGTCATGCGCTGGTGCCCTTGTTCCAGTTTCCCCTTGCATTGAAAAAAAATCTGGGCATTGTCACGCACTCCACGCAGCAACGCACGTGCCACTGGCCCTCATGCGGTTACGCAACGACGTCAAGCGCTCTGGCCCCGTACCCCCTTGCCAGCAAGGGGCAGGCGGAATCTCGCCGGTCCGTTCGACCGTTTCGCAACATCTCCCCTAACTGATTGGGGAGACTTTTAGGGGACGTGAGTATCATGACTCCCAAAATCGCCCGTTTTCTTACCGAACAGAAACCCGCCACACCCTGCCTTGTCGTAGACCTAGACTGCGTGCGCGGGCAGTATCGTGCCCTGCATGATGCCCTTCCTTCTTCCCGGATCCATTACGCCGTTAAAGCCAATCCAGCCCCGGCTATCCTGAAGGAGCTGAACAACCTCGGCTCATTCTTCGACATTGCCTCCCCCGGCGAGATCGACATCTGCATGAAGGCAGGTATCCCGGCGCAGAAGCTCTCTTTCGGTCATACCGTCAAGACAGCACGCTCTATTGCCTATGCCCATCAGAAGGGCCTGACTCTCTACGCCTTCGACTGCATAGAAGAGCTACGGAAACTCGCCGAACATGCCCCCGGCTGTGAAGTCTTCTGCCGCCTTGGTGTTCTCAATACCGGTGCGCAGTGGCCCCTTTCCCGCAAGTTCGGCACCACCCCGGAAAGTGCCTTCACCCTGCTTCAGCAAGCACGTGATCTAGGCCTAAAACCAGCTGGACTGTCCTTCCATGTTGGCAGCCAGCAAACCAGCACAGAAGCCTACGGCGATGCCATCGCTCAAGCTGCCGGAATCTACCATCGCCTGCGCCAACAAGGCATCACGCTGGACTTCATCAATATGGGCGGGGGCTTTCCAACCTATTACAACAGCCCCATCCCCAGTATCGACCAGTTCGGCAAAGCCATCGCCACCGCCATGACAACCCACTTCCCGGAGGGAGCACCCCGCATCCTACTGGAACCGGGCCGTTATATGGTTGGCAGCGCAGGCGTCGTGCATACTGAGGTCGTACTGTCCAGCAAACGGGGCGGCGGGGACAATACCCCCCGCTGGGTGTATCTGGATATCGGACGGTTCGGCGGTTTGGCAGAAACAGAAGGTGAATCCATCCGCTACACCTTTCAGACTCCCCATGATGAAAATACAGCAAGTCGCTCCCCCTGCATCCTTGCCGGACCGACTTGCGACAGCATGGATGTGCTGTACGAGAAAAATCTCGTCCCCCTACCGGAAGAGCTGAAAACGGGGGATAGGGTCAATATCCTCGCTACGGGAGCCTATGTCTCCACATACTGCTCAACTGGGTTCAACGGTTTCCCACCGCTGGATGAGCATTACATCTAAACGCCCCATCAGTACCGGATGATTCCGCTTCATCCGGTACTGGTGCCCTACCCGGCTAATCATCTACTGACTGGCGGCCTCAAGAGACTGCAACGACACAAGCCGCCGATAAGTACCATCCTGTAGGGCCATCAGGCTCTCATGCGTGCCATCCTCAATAATCTGTCCCTGATGGAAGACCAAAATCCGGTCCAAATCTCGCACAGTGGCCAGACGATGCGCTACAACCAGCACGGTGCGCTTTTCCATCAGACGGCTCATGGCTTCCTGCACCAGCATTTCTGACTCGGAATCAAGACTTGCGGTTGCCTCATCAAAAATCACGATCGGCGCATCGACCAGAAAAGCCCGAGCAATCGCCACACGCTGACGCTCCCCGCCAGAGAGCTTCACGCCACGTTCGCCGACCAGCGTATCGTACCCTTCAGCAAGACGGGTGATAAACCCATCCGCATTGGCGCGTTTGGCCGCTTGTATAATGTCCTCACGCGAGGCATCAGGCCGCCCATAAGCAATATTCTCCGCCAAGGTGCGATGAAATAGCACAGGCTCCTGCGGGACCAAGGCAATCTGACGCCTGAGGCTCTGCTGGGTAACATGAGCAATATCCTGCCCATCAATCAGGATGCTCCCTTCATTCACATCATAAAGACGCTGAAGCAGCCGTGTCAGCGTTGTCTTACCAGACCCAGAGGCCCCCACGAGCGCTATACGGCTCCCCGATGCAATCTTTAAAGAAAGCCCCTGATAGATCGGCTTTTCCTGCGACGGGTAGCGGAAAGTCACATCCGATAGATCAACCGCCCCGGCCTTCACCACCAACGGGGCGGCATCCGGCGCATCCTGAATGCTCGGCTCGGTCGAGAACAGCCCGACAAGCTCTTCCATCTCATTAACAGACCGCTGAACCTGACTCACTTGCTGGCCAAGGTCCCGCAAATAGCCCTGAATAAGAAACATCATCGTCAACACATAGGCCACATCGCCCGGCCCAGCCGTGCCACGCCACCAGAGAAGCACCGCCAGACCGATCATCACTACACGCATCAATAACGTGTAAGAGGCCTGAAAATTGGCACTGTTCGTGCCCCGGTACCAACTATAATAGGTCTTCTCCGCCCATGTACGAGCAACGGCATGAAGATGCCCCTCTTCCCGCTCCTCAGCACCAAAACTCTTCACAACGGAATTACAGGTAACAGCATCACCCAACACGGCCCCCATTTTGGAATCCCACTCATTGGAGACCCGGGCCGTAGGAGCCACATAGCGCAGAGCCAGCCAGATGGAGATACAGGCAAACAGCCCAACCATCATCGCCAGCACCAGCCCCATGAGCGGTGCCCGCACCAGCAAAACGAGCGTTGTACCCAGCAGGACCAACACCTCAGGCAGGATGAGCAGAAGCAATGTGTCGTCCAGTGTATCAATGGCCCAAATGCCACGGGTGATACGCCGTACAGTAGAACCTGCGAAACTGTTGGCGTGCCAGTCTGACGAAAAACGCTGCACACGGGCAAAAGCATCATCCAAGACCCGGCGCATGACAGCGAGGCTGAGTTTACTAATCCCCAAATAAGAAGAGCGTCTCCCCAGTACACCCACCAGCCCGAGAACCAATAGGCCGCCCACCATCAACAGCGCATCATGCAGCAGATGTCCCCGCCCACTTTCTGCCGAGGAGGTGGAAATATCCCCTACCAGACGCCCAGCCAGCAAAGGTGTACAAATATCTGCTACCGTTGCCAGCGCAACGCCACTCAAGGTCCATGCCAGCAGGGCCGGATGCCGTACCCAGCGGGTCATCACAAAAGACAATATTGCTCCAAAAGAGAGCGTCTTCATGCTGCGCTGCCCGTCCTTACTTTCTGCCACGCCTGTCCCTCCATCCATCAAGACCTATCAAACATACCTCATTGCCCCGCCGCTTGAAGAAAAACCCAACTCCCCTTAGGAACAGACAGAATTTTCCCACAATGGCCGGACCATCCATTCCTCATGGCTTCTTCCAGCACACCCCGCACACGCACGACAAAAACCCAGCCCCGCATGAGCCTAAAAGCCGTCCGGGCTTTTCTCAATGCGCTGGACAAAGCGCACCCTGATGCCCGCAGCGAACTGATCTATAACAACACGTTCGAGCTGCTTGTCAGCGTTGTACTTTCGGCACAGGCAACGGATGTTTCCGTCAACAAGGCCACCCGTGCCCTTTATGAAGAAGCCCCCGATCCCGCCAGCATGGCCGCATTAGGTGAGGATGGCATCGCCCAACATATCCGCACCATAGGGCTTTGGCGGTCCAAAGCCCATAACGTGGCCTTGCTCTGCCAGCAACTGCTGGAAAAACACAACGGTCAGGTACCCGATAACCGTGAAGCGTTGGAAGCCTTGCCCGGCGTAGGTCGGAAAACGGCTAATGTCGTCCTCAACATCGCCTTCGACCAGCCAACCATGGCGGTGGATACCCATATCTTCCGCCTCGGCAATCGTACAGGCCTTGCCCCGGGCAAAACCGTCCGAGCCGTGGAGGATGAGCTGGTCCGCCGCATCCCCAAAGAGATGCTCCGCCCAGCCCATCACTGGCTTATCCTTCATGGCCGTTATGTCTGCAAGGCCCGCACACCGGAATGTTGGCGTTGCCCCGTTACGGAATGGTGTCTCTTCAAAGACAAGAACAAGATACCGCCCAAACGGTGACCCCAAGGCCAAACGCAACATGAAGGCCTTTATTTTAAAATAAAACTCTATAAAAGACCATTTTAAGACTAAAATATGATCAATCCATGAGATAAACCATGAAATCGCCTTCACTGGAAGAGACGGCCATCGTTTTTGGAACAAACGGTAGAGACCTTTGGGCCACGCTCTGTGCCATCCAGTCTGTCATGGCTCACAACCCTCATACGAAGCTCGACTTCCACATTCTTCATACAAATGTTGCCCCGGCTCTCCAGCTTATCATCAATGAGCTGTTTCAAACGACTCATAGTCATCTGACTTTTCATGATGTCGGGCAAAAGGCCGCAGCCCTCCGCCTACATACCCATCAGCGATGGCGCAACGAATGCTTCTACCGCTGCTACCTTCCTGTCCTCTTCCGGGATACGGCCCATGTTCTCTGGTTGGACAATGCGTTGCTTGTTACTGGGTCTCTAGCCCCACTTCTAAACCGCTTTCCTCAGCAAGCAGGAATCGGTGCTGTGGCGGACCCCGTGGCCCAGATTCTCCGCCAGCATAATGTGCCTATTCACACCTTGTTGGGCGATGCCCCCGCCGCTGGTCTGCCCGACCTCCCCCTGCCCGCCTATACCCGCCGCCATCTGTCTCTGTCTCGGCCGGAAGACTATTTTAACAGCAGCATGATGGTGCTCCGCCCCCGGTTCATCTCACCTTCACAAATCAACCGCTGTTTTACCCTCGCCACACGCCCCTATCTCTGCCCAGGAACGGACATCCTCAATCAAGTCTTTCACGACCATGTCCATCTTCTGCCAGAACGCTGGAACTTCCTAACCGGTAAACTGACGGAAAATCTCTGCCTCCATTTACCAGAACACTGGAAGAAAAACCGAGAACGCGAACGGCTAAAACGCTGTATCATTCAATTTCCCGAAGGAGCCAAACCGTGGGAGGACCCCACACTCCCCGGCGCGAGCCATTATCGCCGCCTCTCCGCCACGCTGGAGCAACGCCTCAGTCGCATCGCCCCATCGCTGATTCGCACCTTATGCGGAGCCTGACAGCCAATCACTCCGCTGGTGCTAACGGAAAAGGCGCAACCTGCTGAAGCCGCTCCGCATCGGACCAAAGGCGGTCTCCCTGCGCCATCCTGTCCGATACAAGCCGAACATCATCAGTACCTGTATCATAAACAGCCCAACTGCCCTCACGCCGCCTATCAGCCGCTCCAAGCTGCCGGACGGAGGGACAGAGCGGATGCTGCTCTCCCAAACGGACCTCCAACACGACCTCCTTGCATGACACCTCCGCAACCTCATCCGGCCCCGTCACACCCCGCCACAGAATGATCCGATCTCCCCGTAAACGGAGATGACACACACCTGCCGTACAATCCGGCATGCCGATATTCTGCGCTCTCCAGCCGAAGGCACGCTGCATCTCCTGCACAACAAGCCCAGAACTGGGTCGCCCTTCCAACACACGCATCTCCCCCGCTTGCCGGACAGCCAGAACAGGCCCTGGCTCCACAAGAAGCATCACAGGCCGGTCAATCAGCCAAACCGCCACCAGTGCCGCCGCCATCGCACCAACACCGACCAAACGGCACCGGCCCTGCCACAAGCACAGTACTGCCAGCCCCAACATGAACAGAACCACACTCCACACCGGGAAAGATGGCACCGGCCATGAAGCCAACGGCGCAGATGCCACACGGCACGCCAGCCAGCCGATAAACCGTATGCCTCGCCCCATTACCCGCAACGGAACAGAAGACAAACCAAGAGGCATCAACAGCAAAGCTACCATGCCAGAGGGCATCACCCACACACCCATCAACGGCACCGCTAGCAGATTCGCTATGACAAACCACGGCTGAAAAGCCCCAAAATACGCCATGCTGAGGGGCAGGGTCGCAAGGCCAGCTAACAGGGATGTCATACCCAATGTTGCCACCAGAACAGCTACTCGCCGCCACAAGGCCGGAGACTTCTGCCCATTATGGCCGCCCAGCCAGAGCAACCAGCCACGCCACGCCTCATACCCAGCAACTAGGGCCATCACAGCCGCAAAAGACATCTGAAAAGATACATCCAATACCAGACAAGGTGACGTGCCCTCCAATGCCAGACAAATGAGTGCAAGCCCCCGCATGGAGACAGCCCGTCTTCCCAACAGCAAGGCCAACACAGCCAACCCGGCCATACCTAACGCCCGTACCCCCGGTACATGCAGGCCTGTCAGTGCGACATAGCCTGCCCCGGCAACAAAGGAGACCATCATGGCGACCTCTCTGCAGGGCCAATAGGAAGACAAACGCTGAGACAGGCTCATGCAGCGTCTGGCCACAGTAAAAACCAGCCCCATGACACACCCTAAATGCAACCCCGCCACAGCCAGAAGATGCGCCAGACCAGATGCTGCGTAGCTCTGCCTCGTCTCTGCAGAAAGGCTACCGGTTTCCCCACATAACACGGCCTTTGCTACAGCCCCTTCCTGCCCGGGTAGCGTGGCCTCAATAAGCTGGCCGACTCTTTGGCGTAGATGCGCCAACTCTCCACCCCAACGAGCAACAAAACCTCTTTTCTGCGGGAGCGTCACAGGCTGTGGGAAAGAGAGGGCCAGACCCGCCCCAGCACGCCCCGAAAACCAAGCAGCCCTCTGCCCGTCATACCCTCCCGGCCAAAGCGGCGGAGCAGGCGAACGTAGAAGTGCTCGTAGCCTCACAGACTGCCCAATCGCCAGACCTGTCAGGCTCTCCTCCTGCCCCTTTTTGGGTAAAAACGTAACACTCACACGCCGTGACAAAGGGAGCATACCTTCATACCAAGGGGAGTCAAAAACGGCGCTATCCACTCCGATATGCCAGCCAGGTCTCTGCCCCTCACGCCGGCCTGAAAGCGGTTCCAGCACGGCCAGTCGCCCTTCCAACCAGACGGACTCCATCGGCAAACGTGGCATGGGAGGCTGACGGATGGCCTGCCCATAGGCCAGCAGAAACCCTAGCCCGACCGACAGAAAAACACCCCCCAGACAACGAGCCAGAATCTGCCAGCTTGCGACCCATTCCGTCACGGCCACCATCCGGCGGCTCCAGACCAGCAGCAACACCCCCACGAGGGCCAGAATACCCATCATCAGGCAGAATCCCCAGGAAGGTTCAGCCGGGAAGGAAAAATACCCCACAATGCCCAGAGCAACGCCAACAGGTAGCCAACAGGTCAGGCGGCTCCCCTGCCGGGCCAGCCCCCCAGCGACCATCCCGACTATGCCAGTCCCCATCCTCTGCTCCCTGCATTGCTACCGTTACCCTCCATTCCATAAATGCCACCGCCTGTGATAAAGCCCATGGTGACACATTGAAGTGGATAGCCCGACCCATCCCGGCATGTTATAAGGCCTTCTCATGAAGATCCGTACCCGTTTTGCCCCCTCGCCCACCGGCCTGCTCCATATCGGCAACGCCCGTGCTGCCCTGTTCAACTATCTCTTCGCCCGTCATCACGGGGGAGAATTTGTCCTGCGCATTGAGGATACGGACCGAGAACGTTCTACCCAACATGCCGTAGACGTCATCTTTGACGGTCTGAAATGGATGGGGCTGGACTGGGACGGCGAACCCGTCTTTCAGGCGACCCGGCAGGAGCGTCATGCAGAGATCGTTGCCCAACTTATGGAAAAGGGCATGGCCTATCGCTGCTATTGCACGCCCGAAGAGCTGGCCGCCATGCGTGAAAAGGCCCGTGCCGAAAAACGCCCACCCCGCTATGACGGCACATGGCGTGATCGTGACCCTTCTGAAGCACCGGAAGGCGTACCTTATGCCATCCGCCTTAAGGCTCCAAAAGATGGTGAAACCATCATCAAGGACCTCGTACAGGGGGAAGTCCGTGTCGCTAATGCGGAAATGGATGACCTCATCCTGCTCCGTTCCGATGGCACCCCGACCTATCTGCTTGCCGTGGTGGTGGACGACCACGATATGGGCATCACGCATGTCATGCGAGGCGATGACCATCTAACGAACACGTTCCGCCAGGCGATGATCTACCGTGCCATGGGCTGGGACCTGCCAGAATTCGCCCACCTACCTCTCATTCATGGGCCGGATGGGGCCAAGCTCTCCAAGCGTCATGGTGCCCAGTCTGTTGTCGATTTCCGCGAGGAAGGCATCCTGCCGGAAGCCCTCTGCAACTATCTGCTGCGCCTCGGTTGGGGGCATGGCGATGCGGAAGTGCTGGACCGTGAAGAACAGATCAAACTCTTCGACATAGATGGCATTGGCCGCTCCCCCTCCCGGATGGACTACGTCAAGCTCGGCCACCTCAACGGCATTTGGATGCGCCGTGCCGATGATGAGCGGCTGACCGCTCTGGTTATGCAGCGTCTGGAACAGCGTGACGATCTGAACCATGACGAGACGGTCCGGGCCCGTGTTCTTGCCCTCATGCCGGGGCTAAAAGAACGAGCCAAAACAGTCGTAGAACTCGCCGAAAACGCCTCTTTTGCTGGCCTGCGCCTGCCATTGAGCTTCACCCCTAAGGCTGAAAAGCATCTTGGCGAAGATGGAAAGAAGGTTCTGGCCGGGTTGGAAGAAAAACTCGCCGCGTTGGAACCTTTCACGGCTGAAGGAATCGACAGCACCCTGCGGGCTTTCGCTGCCGAGCATGAGCTAAAGCTGGGGGCTGTTGCCCAGCCGCTCCGTGCTGCCATGACAGGCACCACAACATCGCCTGGAATCGACCTCACCCTTGCCGCACTAGGCCGGGATGAAGTTCTTGCTCGCATCCGGAGTGTCCTGCCCGCATGAGCCTCACACACCACATCCCCCACCTTCTCGGCATTGAGGGTATGACAGAAAAGGACATCACTCCTTTTCTGGACCTCGCCGAAAGCTACGCCCTGCTCAGCCGCTCCCGCAATGCACCGCGGGACGTGCTACAGGGCCGCACCGTCATCAATCTCTTCTTTGAAGACAGTACACGCACACGCACCAGCTTCGAGCTGGCCGCTAAGCGGCTGGGTGCCGATGTGGTGAACATGACTGTTGCCACAAGCTCGGTCAACAAAGGGGAAACCCTGCTGGACACGGCCTCCACCCTCAATGCCATGCATTGTGACCTACTGGTGGTTCGCCATGCCCAGAGTGGTGCACCGGCCCTGCTCTCGCAGAAAGTTGAGGCCAGTGTCGTCAATGCTGGCGATGGAATGCACGAACACCCCACACAGGCCCTGCTAGATGGCCTGACCATCCGGCGGCACTTCGGCCGCCTTAGCGGTTTGAAAATCGCCATATGCGGGGATATCGCCCATAGCCGTGTGGCCCGGTCGGATATTCACCTTCTGCGGGCCATGGGCAATGACATTCATCTAGCAGGCCCTCCTACCCTGCTCCCCGGTGCTCTCGGCACGCTGAACGGCGTCACCCTGCACCACAACATTGACGATGCCCTGAAAGATGCGGATGTCGCCATGTGTCTCCGTGTCCAGCGGGAACGCATGGGCAGCGGACTTGTTCCTAGCGCACGGGAATATTTCTCCCTCTTCGGGCTAGACCGCCGCCGCCTTGCATTAGCCAAACCGGGGGCGTTGGTGATGCATCCCGGCCCGATGAACCGAGGTGTGGAAATTGCTTCCGCTGTTGCCGATTCGCCTCAGAGCGTCATCTCCGAACAGGTCGAAATGGGCGTAGCCGTCCGTATGGCCGTGCTTGACCGTCTCTCCCGCATGAAGAATCCCGCATGAGCAGTATCCTTTTTGAGAATGTCCGACTGATCGACCCTGCCTCCGGGCGGGATGGCAAGGGAAGCCTGCTGGTTGAAAACGGCCGCATTGCCGCAATCGACCCCAAGGAGGCCCCCAAGGCCGCCCGTATTGTGGATGGCAAGGGGGCAGTCCTCTGCCCTGGCCTTGTGGATATGCGAGCCAGTTTTGGCGAACCGGGGGCTGAATATCGGGAAAGCATTGATTCCGGCATTCAGGCTGCCGTAGCGGGGGGAATTACCTCCCTAGCTCTGCTTCCTGATACTGACCCAGCCATCGATAATCCAGCACTTGTCCATTACATCCGCCGCCGTGGTGAGGAGACAGGTCTTGTCTCTATCCACCCTTACGGTGCGCTGACAAAAGGCTGTGCCGGCGTGGAAATGGCTGAAATCGGACTACTGAAAAAAGCCGGAGCGGTTGGCTTCACCGATGGAGCTCGTGCCATTGCCGATACCAAGCAGATGCGTAACCTGCTGGCTTATTCTGGCTTTTTGGACACAGTTATCATCCTGCATCCGGAAGACCCATCCCTCGCCAAAGGGGGCTGTGCAACAGCTAGCCCGCAGGCTGTAAAGATGGGGCTGCCACAGATTCCCGCCTGTGCTGAGGCCATGATGGTCGCCCGTGACCTCCGCCTAGCCGAACTGACCGGGGCACGCATCCATTTCGGGCATGTCTCCACTGGCGAAGCTCTTGGTCTAATTGCCGAAGCTAAGAAACGGGGAATCCGTGTCACCTGCGACACGGCACCACCCTACTTTGCTATGACGGAAGCGGATATTGGTGACTTCCGTACCTATGCCAAACTCTCCCCGCCTTTGCGTCTGGAAGCGGACCGACAGGCTGTGCTGGCCGGTCTAGCCGATGGTACCATTGATGCCATCGCCTCCGACCACAGCCCCGCCGATGCGGATGACAAACGTCTCCCCTTCGCACAAGCCCGTGCTGGCGGGACCGGTCTTGTTACCCTGCTGGGAGTAACACTGCGGGCAGGCCTACCCTTACTGGATGCCTTGCGTCTGCTCACTGTGGCCCCGGCCCGTCTACTAGGACTGGAAGCCGGCACGCTCGCCATCGGTGCGGCGGCTGACCTCTGCCTCTTCAATCCTGAAGAAGAATGGACAGTTACAGCGGGCGATCTGCCCGGTCGGGCGCAGAACACTCCCTTTGATGGTCAAACGCTCAAAGGCCGTATCTTGCGGACCTTCCATCACGGCAGGGAAGTCTTCACCGCTGAAGGTCTCTCTTCATGAGTGGTATCCTGACCTGGACCCTCATGCCCCCCAGTCTGCCCGTCATCGCCCTTGTGGCATATCTTCTGGGGAGCATCCCGTTTGGCCTCCTACTCACGGCAATGAGTGGACAAGGCGATATCAGGCGCATTGGTTCCGGCAATATCGGGGCTACCAATGTGCTGCGGACGGGACGTAAGGGCCTCGCTGCTGCTACTCTTTTCCTAGATGCCTTCAAAGGGCTGCTCGCTGTCCTGCTGGCAGAGGCACTCTCGCCGCATAATACGGCACTCTGCCTCTCCGTAGCAGGGTGTGCAGTCGTATTGGGTCATTGCTTCCCTATTTGGCTAGGTTTCCGAGGTGGCAAGGGTGTCGCCACGGGAATCGGTGTCTTCTGGGGCATGTGCTGGCCGGTCGGGCTGCTCTGCACGATCCTCTGGCTAGCAGGGGTACGCCTTAGCAAAATTTCCTCTGTTGGGGCGTTGCTGGCGTTTTTAGCAGCACCTTTCCTGATGGTGGCGTTCTCTCTTGCGCCCATCATGTCCGCACGGCCTATTGCTGCAGCTCTAATCACCCTACTGATTCTTCTGCGCCACTACGGCAATATCGCCCGCCTTTGTAGCGGAACGGAACCTCGTGTCGGGCAGAAATGATCCTGCTGCGTCACAAGAAGCCAGCCTGACAACAGCGGAACGTCTTGCCCGCTTGCGGCTGGCCCGCACAAAAGGCATCGGCAGTGCCACATTCAGCCGTCTGATGGGCCTTTACGGAGCGGCAGAACAGGCCATTGCAGCTTTGCCTGCCCGTGCCCGCCTCTCTGGCCGCCCAGTCCCCGCCATACCCTCTCTCTCACAAATAGAAGATGAAATCGCCCGACTAGAGCGGCAAGGGGCCTGCCATCTATTGCGCTCGGATACCGATTATCCGGGTTTGCTGGCTGGTTTACCCAATGCCCCCGTACTGCTCTTTGCTCAGGGCAGGACAAAGCTGCTATCATCACCATCCCTTGCCATTGTCGGTGCCCGTAAGGCCTCCAGCCCCGCTCTAAAACTAACCGAGGATTTTGCCTCCGGTCTGGCAGAAGCCGGTCTCACTATCGTGTCTGGCCTTGCCCGTGGGATTGATGGTGCCGCCCATCGTAGTGCCCTTCCTTTTGGTCGGACTATCGCAGCCCTACCCGGTGGGCTGGATGTCACCTACCCACCCGAACATGCCCGGTTGCAGGCAGACATCGCTCAGCAAGGATGTCTGATTACAGAATATCCACCCGGTATGCCTGCTAATGCCCGACATTTTCCACGCCGTAACCACCTTATTGCCGGTCTCTCCCGTGGTTGCCTGCTTGTCGAGGCAGCCAGACGCTCCGGCACGCTCATCACGGCTCGACTCGCACTTAGTTTCCGGCGACTCCTTTTTGCTATACCCGGCTTTCCCGGAGACCCACGTTCCAGCGGCGGGAATGACCTATTGAAACAAAATCAGGCCATACTGGTCGAACAATTTGAGGACATTCTCGCAGCATTAGACGATGCCCCCCTGCCAGACCATGGGCTGGCACCTTGGGAAAGACCACCTCCACGCCAGTCATCGCTTTTTGCCTCCATGGACGATTCCATCCAGCGAAAGACAGAATCAAACCCCGCCATATCAGCCATGCCTACCCAGCAAAACACCTCTGCAACGGGGGGAAATGTCTGGACATCAGACGAAAAAAATATCCTCTCCCTGCTGGCGCATACCCCCTCCACTGTTGACGAGATTGCATCACGCTGTCAGTTGTCCATCTCAGAAGTTGCGGCAATACTCATCGAACTGGAGATTAACGGGGCTGTCCAACGGCATGAAGATGGACAGATCACACGTCTCCACTAGCGGGCATCAGCCATAGGCAGCCTATCGTCAGGACACCAGAGACCGGGAAAAACTCATGGCAGTGAAGAATGTTGTGGTTGTAGAAAGCCCTGCCAAGGCAAAGACCATCAACCGTTATCTCGGCAGCGATTACACCGTCATCGCCTCTTTTGGTCATGTACGGGACCTTCCCCCCAAGGATGGCAGCGTCCGCCCAGATGAGAACTTTGCCATGTCGTGGCAAACTGATGAGCGTGGCTCCAAACAGATCGCCACCATTGCCAAGGCCCTCAAGGGTGCTAGCAAACTGATCCTCGCCACCGACCCGGATAGAGAGGGCGAGGCGATTTCGTGGCACGTTCGCAGCGCCCTAGAGGAAAAGAAGCTCCTCAAAAATATTGAGGTCGAGCGGGTTACCTTCAACGAGATTACCAAAAATGCCATCGCCACAGCGATGAAGGCCCCTCGTACGCTCGACCAACCTCTCATTGACGCCTATCTAGCACGCCGTGCGCTGGATTATCTGGTGGGCTTCACCCTATCCCCCGTCCTCTGGCGTAAGTTACCGGGAAGCCGCAGTGCAGGACGTGTCCAGTCTGTCGCCCTGCGCCTGATCTGCGAGCGGGAGGCGGAGATTGAGGTCTTCAAGCCCAAAGAATATTGGAGCGTGGAAGGCCTCTTCACGACTCCTGACAAGGCAGACTTCACGGCAAAGCTGACGCATCTAGAGGGCAAGAAGCTCGACCAGTTCGCTCTACCCAACGAAGAAACAGCCCATAAAGCCCGTGATCTGGTCCGTTCCTCCGCCCTCAGCGTGCGAAAAATCGAACGGAAGCGGACACGCCGTAACCCGGCTCCGCCCTTCACCACCTCCACCCTCCAGCAGGAGGCCTCCCGCAAGCTGGGCATGAGCGCCCAGACCACCATGCGGACGGCCCAGCAGCTTTATGAAGGTGTGGACCTAAATGGCGAAACGGTCGGTCTCATCACCTATATGCGTACCGATGGCGTCACGATGGCCTCGGAGGCCGTGCAGGCCATCCGCTCTCACATCGGCTCCGCCTTCGGTAAGGACTACTGCCCGGATAAGCCTCGTTCCTACGCCACAAAAGCCAAGAATGCGCAGGAAGCCCACGAGGCCATCCGCCCGACCGATGTTGCCCGCACGCCTGCGGCGGTAGCTTCCGTCCTCACAGCCGATCAAAAACGGCTTTATGAGCTGATCTGGAAACGCGCTGTAGCCTCCCAGATGCAGTCCGCCGAACTGGACCAGACAGCCATCACCATTGGCGATGGAAAAGAACAAACTCTTCTACGGGCTACCGGTTCCATCATCGCTTTTGATGGCTTCCTGAAGCTCTATATCGAAGGCCATGACGATAAAGAGAAAGGCGGCGATGACGACCAGAACCGCCTCCTCCCAAGCATGAAAGAAGGCGACCAGCTGGGCACAAAGACCGTAGAGGCCGAGCAGCATTTCACCCAGCCGCCTCCCCGTTATTCTGAAGCATCGCTGGTTAAAAAGATGGAGGAAATCGGCATTGGGCGTCCCTCCACCTATGCCTCCATTCTCAGCGTTCTGCGGGACCGCAATTATGTGCGTCTTGATGCCCGCCGCTTCGTCCCGGAGGATCGGGGGCGGCTGGTAACGGCCTTCCTAACCTCCTTCTTCCAGCGTTATGTGGATACAGGATTCACTGCTTCACTAGAAACACAGCTGGATGACATTTCAGACGGACGGGCTGATTGGCATGATGTCATGTCCGCCTTCTGGCACGACTTCTCCGCTACGGTCGCCAAAACAAAAGACCTGAAAATTTCCGATGTTATTGATGCACTGGATCAAGACCTCGGCAACCACTTCTTCCCTACCCGTCCGGATGGCAGCGATCCACGCAGCTGCCCCTCCTGCACTGATGGACGGCTGGGCCTCAAACTGGGGCGGCATGGTGCATTCCTTGGCTGTTCCAACTATCCGGAATGTCGAGTCACCCGCCCTCTAACGGTCGATAATGGTGAAGAAACCGCCCTGCCCGATGGGATGCGCCTATTGGGCCATGACCCTGCCACGGGTGAGGACATCACCCTCCGGCGTGGGCCTTACGGGCTGTATGTCCAGCGTGGCGAGCCAGACCCGGAGGATAAGAAGGCCAAACCGAAACGGGCCACCATTCCCAAAGACCGAAATGGAGAAGAGCTGACCCTAAAGGAGGCTATTGGCCTGCTCTCACTTCCTCGTGAGGTCGGCCCCCACCCGGAAACGGGCGAAATGATTACCGCGGGCCTTGGCCGTTTTGGACCTTTCGTCAAGATGGGCAGCATCTATGGTGCGCTCAGTAAAGATGATGATGTCCTGACTATAGGGCTGAACCGGGCGGTTGACGCTCTGGCCAAAAAGCTCGCCTCCATCCGCACGCTCGGAGCGCATCCCAAGGATGGCGAGGCGGTCATGGTGCGTAAGGGCCGCTTTGGCCCCTATGTTCAACACGGGCAGATCATCGCAACCCTCCCTAAGGGAGACTCGATGGATGACGTGACGCTGGAAGAGGCCCTCACCCTGCTGGAAGAAAAGGGTAAACCTCTGAAGGGGGGGCGCAAGACAGCCACGAAAAAGACAGCGGCTAAAAAGACTGCCACCAAGAAGGATGCGACTTCCAAGAGCACCACAAAAAAGGCAACCACTACAAAGACCAAAGCGTCCAGCGCTACGAAGAAGAAAAGTGCTGCTACGAAAACGGCCAGTAGTGCCACGACTTCAAAACGCACTACCCGCAAGAAGGATACTCCACAAAAAAATATCAGCGAGGATGACCTTCCTTTCTGACTTCCCTTCTTCCTACAATGCGGCATAATGGGCTGGGGGCGTTCTTCTGCAACGATGCGTCTCCAGTCCGTAACGGGTATATTTAACCCTGCCCGGTCCTGCCTCTGAAAGAAACAGCATGGCAGCGTACCGGTTTTTTCATCCTCCCTTTTCTTCATTAGTCCGGTCCATCGCATCCATGATGCCAGTTCGCCCCTTGCGTTCCATCCGCACAACCCTTACCGGGGTCACCCTTTCTGGGATGCTGATGTCCGGCCCTGCTACGGCACAGCCTGTGCAGGCCCATCCGTTCTGGCACCAGCTACTCCATCATTTTGTCAGCCCGTCTAATGCCGTGTCCCTGTCTCAGGCCGGGACTCTGCCCGCAAAAGCAGCTCACTTAACAACAGCAACCAGTCCCGCACCGCCGTCCAATCCTACCGCCCCCACCAGCACAGCCGCTCCCGTCCCCCCGGCACTCCCGGACTTTACCGATGAGGACCGGCAGGCAGAGCTGACATTATCCACAGCTCTCACATTCATGCTGCCCCGGACGCTGGCACCACACACCCCACAGGAACTGTGCCTCTGGGGAATGCAAGCTTTGTTGGAAATCCCCCAGTCCTTGAAAGCACCAGGCCACGGGCAAGTTCCGTCAGCCAGTTTCACGTTTACAGTCCAACCGGGGACTATATTCAGCCCGGCCCGTGTGAGCCTGCTCTACGACCATCACCTGCTACTCTCCACCCGTACACCTGATAAAGACGACGTGGCTGGCTGGAGCCATCTAAGTCTCCAGCTCATTGCTCTTTTGCGCAGGGATGTTCCCCAGTTCCAGCTCATGAGTGATGAAACCCTCCTGAACCGCTTCTTAAATGGGATGCTAGCCAGACTAGACCCCTATTCCCGTTACCAATCCCCCCCACCACCGCCCAGCCGGTCCGACACAATCACACATGACCAAACACCACCCGAACCTCCCGCAAGTGTTGGTTTGACCCTCCGCCGGACACGGGCGCATTTTCCTGTTGTTGCGGCACTCAATCTCAATAGTCCCCTATGGGATGCTGGCATCATACCGGGCGACAGCCTGACTGGTCTTGACCACCAAAGCACACGCCAAATGACTCTCCCGGCCCTTCAGTCCATGCTGACTGGCCCTACTGGCAGTGCTGTAACGTTGGAGTTCCGTACTCAAGATGGTCACCACCTCATGCGGAGTTTTACCCGTGGGCGCATGGCCGATGAAAGCGTTTTCCCTGAACGGGAAGGTCGCTATCCCATATTACGAGTCACCCATTTCTCCAGCCGCACGGCGGAGGAAGTCAGCCAGTATCTTTCCACCCTTTTGCCAGATACCCCTCCCAACAACAGCTCGCCCAAATCACTCCCCGCACCGCCCCTGCCCGGACTGGTATTGGACCTGCGAGGCAACCACGGTGGAATCCTGCAACAAGCTGTCATGACAGCCGCCCTTTTTCTTGACCACGGCGTGATTGCCACAACCGAAGGGCGGGCTGCAGAAGCCAATCACGTCTGGAGTATTCAGGGAGGGGATTTGACTAATAATACCCCTCTGGCCCTACTGGTCGATCAAGACACAGGCAGTGCAGCCGAAGTTCTGGCCGCAGCACTCGCCGACCAGCAGCGGGCTGTTGTGACGGGCAGCAGCACCTTCGGCAAAGGCATGGTTCAAATCTCATCCATCATGCCCAATGGTGGCCACCTCTCTCTGACATGGGCGCACATTACAGCCCCTCAAGGCTGGGCCTTGCAAGGGCTTGGCGTACTGCCCCAGCTCTGCACCAATCCACAAGGGCAGTTCTCCCTACAGGAACAGCTATCAGCCCTCCGGGATGGACATTCCCTTATGGCCGATACGCTGCATCAATCCCGCCTTATCCACGCAGATAGCCCAGAAAAGACACGCCTTGCCCTAAGGCAGGTCTGCCCGCCTGCCCCTCCCGGTCCGGCTGATCTATCCGCCACGTTCGCACTCTTTATCCTGCCTCATGCCTACCACACGGCCATCCTACCCCTTCCGGACAGTGGCATGCTCCATCCAGCAGCACCGGCTACTCCGTAGCTGTTCCTCCACTCCTCAAGGAAACCGTCCTATGTTTTATGGTCTAAAAACAGGATTCTGGGTCCGGGCGACCCTCCGACACCTCAACCAAAATGGTCTAGTTGCTGTCCTCGCCCATAAAGGTGATGAAGACGCCGGCAGCGTTTTTATTGTACTGAATGGCAGAGACGGAAAAATCGCTGTAGTACGGGAACAAGGCGCAACATGGCATCGCCAAGCCTTTGAAGATAACGGCGAAGAAAGTGCCATGGTGCAAGCAACTGCCTATTTGGAACGGCAGAAACGCTACGATCCCGACCTCTGGATCATTGAGGTTGATGTTCTAGACAGTGCCCATCCGCTGGAAAATGAGATGCCGACACGCCGCTTCAGCCGTGATGACTGACCCGTCGGAACACCTCCCCTGCTGGAGCAAATGACAAACTACCACAGACTTTGGTATGGGCTTCATTAACCTGTAACCCATAGGACACATCCGTCCCTGATTCAGGCGATAACGGTACAGGTATTTCCGGGCAATCCATTGCGTTTGTTCCAACTTTCAGTGAAAAGGGTAACCACCTGTCTGGCTGGAGAGTAATTACATGATCGCACGCACCTCCATTACATCACTGCTGACCCGCAGCGCCTTTGTCGCCTGCCTGTCAGCCATGGCGTTTGGTGTGGCGAAGGCGCAGCCTGTCCGTGGCCTTTATGTCGCCGGGGCAGCTGGAGCGAGCTTCAACCAGTCTCAGACCGTTAACCCCCATACGAAGCTCTTCGCCCATGGGCGTGATGACTTTGCAACGGGTATAACCGGTCTGGGCAGCATCGGCTGGGGGCTAGGTGATGGCTTCCGTGTGGAGCTGGAAGGCAACTACCGCAATAACCGTCTCTCCCGCTTCCATTCCCCCGGTTTCAGCAGCACAGCCCATGGCCACCAGCAGAAATATGGTGGCATGGCCAATGCTCTGTTCGACATGGATATCGGCCAGAACTGGATCTACCCCTACTTCGGGGCTGGTATCGGCTATGGTAGCCAGTTCACGAATACCCGCATCCTGGGAACTGGAGCGGATAAAGGGTACAAGCAGCGGACACGCGACAGTGCCGGTGGGTTTGCCTATCAGGGTATCTTCGGGCTTTCTCTGCCAGTGCCTTGGGTTGTTGGCCTTTCCACAACGATGGAATACCGCTTCTACACTATTACGGGCCATCACAGGCATTACACCACGGCCTCCTACAATATCGCCAACCCCGAAAGTGGCCCTGTTAGCGGCAAACGGGGAAGCCGGACGGACTTCAACCATTCCCTGATGCTCGGGTTGAGGTATGAGTTCAATCCTGCTCCACCACCACCAGCACAGAAGCCAACCTTCTCCTCTGCACCTGCCCCGACACCAGTCCGCACCTACCTTGTTTTCTTCGACTGGGACCGGGACAACCTGTCCGACCGAGCACGGGCCATTGTTGAAACAGCCGCTCGCAGCTCTACATCGGCCCAGTTCACCCGGATACAGGTTAACGGTCACACCGATTCCTCTGCTGCTCACCCAGGCAGTAAGAAAGCAGCAGCTTATAACATGGCTCTGTCTCTCCGCCGTGCGCAGGCCGTTAAAGCTGAGCTGATCCGTGATGGTGTACCGGCTGGCGTGATTGACGTTCACGGCTTTGGTGATTCCAAGCCGCTCGTCTCTACCCGTCCTGGCAAAGCTGAAGCCCAGAATCGTCGGGTAGAAATCGACCTCCAGTAATTTGCCATTTGCCGCTTTGGGGGCTGACCTGATCTTATTACTCGCCAGCTCCTCATAGCCATGAGGTATCCATAATGAAAACGGGCCAGGCACTCTTCAGTGCATCTGGCCCGTTTTTTTACATGCGGCTACAGCCCATTACTTTGTCTGAGCTGCCGATGTATGTACTCTAGCAGCATGATGCACTGCCCGAGATGCCGTATGGTGGACAGCGTGAGCCGTCTTTGTTCCAACGGATGCAGTAGCTTTCTTTTCCGGCTCTGCCGCCGGTGCCGCTGCAACAGCAGCCTGCTCAACCTGAACATGGACCTGAAGCTGACGGCGAGGCTGTGCATGAGCAGGAATCAGCTCCACAGTAAAAGTGTCTGCCCCTTTGTAATCCACAGAGGGCGTATACTCCACGTAGGTGCGGCCGTTATAGTTGTAAAGAAAGGCTTTGCCGTTTTCAGGAGGCGGGACCAGACCGAAGGAAACATAGCTTCCCCCGCCTCCCTTGCTGATAGAAAACGGACACATGCCGCCATCGCCCGCACTGACAGTCATGCTCACACCCATGCGGCCCGTTGCGGCATCCGTCTGCACAGGCGATACCTCACAATGAGCAGCCCGTTTCTCATTAGCAAAAGGATTGGGAGAAATCTCAACGCCATTCGGCCCTCTTGACTGCTGGCCGACACAACCGCCAAGGGCCAGAAGAGTTGCTCCCACAACCCCGGCCCGCACTAGAAACCTGCTCTGCTGCACAGTCCACTCCAGAGAAAACTAAAAACAAATGGAAAAGGCATCTCCGGGCCCTACCCGCAATCCGCCAATTTCCGTGTGCACGATACGCTTTCAACACCGACATGAGAATGAGGTCTTCCATATTTCTTTCTCTGCCTGTCAGGCTTAACGCTTCCTTCATCAACACACAGTCATATCCACCAAAGAATTGCTCGTGTCAGGGCAGACTTTCCCAAATGTCCATGATATAGGCAGTGAACCTGTCAGCGGGAGTTTTCATATGTCTCTTCTGTTTCCCAGCCTGTCCTTTTGCAGAACTGGGCTGGCCCTTGCCACTGCGACCTTTTTTGCCTTGGCGCCTGCCTCGTGGGCGGCGGCTTGCCATTCCTCCGCAGAAGACCACTCGGCCTTCAATCTAGCCGGCCTGAAATCGGAACTCATGGTGACAGCACTCTCCTGCCAGACGCAGGACCGCTACAACCATTTCATCATGCGCTTCCGTCCCATCCTGACAGATTCTGAGAAGCGGCTTGATTCCTACTTCCATCGTACCTTTGGCCGCCAAGCACAAAAGAAGCATGATGACTACATCACGCAGCTGGCTGATGTGCAGTCTCTGGGCGGGTTAAAATCCGGCACGGCGTTCTGCGCCCAGCGTGTGCCTATGTATGATGAAATTGAAGCTCTGGACGATTCGAACAACGACCTTGCCCATTATGCTGAGGCTAAGGACATCGTTCAGCCTTCTTCTTACGAAAGCTGCACGGCTCCCCAGCCACCGCATCGGGTCAAGAGCCACCGTAAACGCCGAGGCTAACCCTCCCTCTTCCCTCACGCCCCGACAGACAGGATCACAGTATGGCCGATATGTTCGAGCAGGATTCGACACCTGCCCCCTCCCATGTACAGCCAGCTGACCATTATGACGCCGGAGCCATTGAGGTTCTTGAAGGGCTAGAGCCTGTACGCCGCCGTCCCGGCATGTATATCGGTGGTACAGATGATGCAGCCTACCATCATCTCGCCTCCGAGATCATTGATAACGCCATGGATGAAGCCGTGGCGGGTCATGCAACAACCATTGAAGTCCGGCTGGAAAATGCCTGCACGCTGATGGTCCGTGACAATGGCCGTGGCATCCCAACAGACCCTCACCCCCGCTTCCCCAAGAAGTCAGCTCTTGAGGTTATTTTCACCACGCTTCATGCAGGTGGGAAATTCTCCGGGAAATCCTATGCTACTTCGGGCGGTCTGCACGGGGTGGGCAGCTCTGTCGTCAATGCGCTAGCCTCCCATTTGGAGGTTGAGGTTTACCGCAACCGCAAAGGATGGCGGCAGACCTTTTCCCGTGGTCTACCCACCAGTACACTAGAAAGCACAAAGCCAGCTATACGGCGGGGCACGATGGTCCGTTTCACGCCGGATAGTGAGATTTTCGGTGCTCTGCACTTCTCTCCAGCCCGCCTTTATCGCCAATGCCAAATAAAGGCAGCGTTGTTCCGTGGGGTTAGCATCACATGGTCTTGCTCCCCGGAGCTTCTGAAAGGGGAGAATGCTCCACCGGCTGAGGCTGTTATCGCCTATCCCAACGGGTTGGAAGATGCCTTAACCGCCGATCTTGGCCCCACCCCAGCCCTGCTCACCCCTCTTTGGGCCGGTGATGCCGAGCTACCCACCGCTGCTGATGGCCAGCCCGGTGGCCGGGTGGAGTGGGCTGTCGCCTTTCTGGACCAAGGCAGCAGCGCCCTCATCTCTTACTGCAATACCATTCCTACACCACAGGGCGGTACGCATGAAAATGGCCTGCGGGCGGCGTTGGTCAAAGGATTCCGCAACTGGGGAGACCAGCGCAAAATCCGCCGGGCCAATGCCATCACGGCAGAAGACGTTCTTGGGACTATCAATGCCCGCTTGTCTGTCTTCATCCGCAATCCACAATTCCAAGGGCAGACCAAAGACAGGCTAACCACACAGGAAGCCAGCCGCCTTGTGGAAGGCGCTCTACGGGACCGTATCGACCACTGGCTTGGCGGGAATCCCCAACAGGCCGACAGTTTGGTTGGCTATATTGTTGAACGGGCAGAAGAGCGTCTACGCCGTCGTGAAGCCCGTGAAACAACCCGCAAAACAGCTACGAAACGCCTACGTCTACCCGGCAAGTTGACGGACTGCTCCCGCAGTAATGCCCATGAGACAGAACTCTTCCTCGTAGAGGGTGAATCAGCCGGTGGGTCTGCTCGTCAGGCCCGTGATAGGGAAACACAAGCTGTTCTGCCTCTACGGGGGAAGATTCTCAACGTCGCCTCCGCTACGCAAGAGAAACTGCTCGCCAATACGGAGCTAAAGGATCTGATCGAGGCACTCGGTTGTGGCTTTGGTAAGTCTCTAAACCTTGAGAAACTGCGCTATGGTCGCATCATCATCATGACAGATGCTGACGTTGATGGCGCTCATATTGCCTCCCTCTTGATGACCTTCTTCTTCCGGGAAATGCCAGACCTTGTCCGGCAAGGGCATCTCTATCTGGCCCAACCACCGCTCTACCGGCTCACCCATGGCAGCAAAACCGTATATGCCATGAATGATCTGGACCGCGACCGCCGCCTGAAGGCGGACTTCAAGCCCAATGCTAAAGTCGAGATTTCACGCTTCAAAGGGCTGGGGGAAATGCCCGTTTCTGACCTCAAAGAAACCACCATGTCCCCTGCACGCCGCACGCTTCTGCGTGTAACAGTTCCGGCGGAAGATAATCTTATGACCCGCAGACGGATCGAAAGCCTCATGGGCCGCAAACCGGAACTGCGCTACCAGTTCATCCAAGAACAGGCCCGCTCGGTCGATCTGCTCGATATCTGAATCTCCCAATCATGGAACTAAAAAAAGGCGCATCCATCAATCAGGATGCGCCTTTTCTCATCAGCCAAACACCGGATTCGCCGGATTCTCACCCATGCGACCATCCGCACGATGAAGCGTAGCGATTGCTTCCATTTCCCGTTCTGGCAAAACAAAATCGAACAGGTCCAAATTCTCGGCCATACGCTCCCGATGCACCGATTTAGGAATCACTACCACCCCATTTTGAAGGTGCCAGCGTAAAATTACCTGAGCCGGACTTTTGCCATGCCGCTTGGCAATATCGCCAATCAGCTCATTTTTCAGCACAGTCCCCTTACCCAGAGGCCGCCATGCCTCAGTTTGGATTCCCACGCTTTTATGAAATGCCCTCAATTCCTGCTGCTGGAAGAAAGGGTGAATCTCGATCTGGTTAATCGCAGGAACAACTCCCGTTTCATCCATGATCCTTTGCAGGTGATCCTTTTCAAAATTGGACACACCAATGGATCGAACACGCCCCTGCTTCTTCAGTTCGATTAGGGCCTTCCATGTCTCCACATAAAGCCCCTGCTGGGGCATAGCCCAGTGAATCAAGTAAAGATCCACAACATCACGCTGCAACAGGCGGGCACTCTCATCAAACGCCCTCAAGGTAGCATCGTATCCCTGCTCATCATTCCAAACCTTGGTGGTGACGAACATGGCAGGATGACCCTTCAGCCCTTCCCCGACTCCCGCTTCATTGCGATAGAGCCGGGCCGTATCTACAGCCCTGTAGCCTAGTTCGATAGCAGTTCTGACAACATTGGCTGTCTCGTCCGGCGGTGTTTCCCAGACACCAAGACCGATCCACGGCATGACATGACCATCATTCAACTGCACGCAGGATGCTGCATCTTTGGGAAAATCACTCATATCCCTCTCCCTCTTTCAGGACGACACGGCCCCACAGTCTGACCAGTGATAGCCTTTCTCTTCATCCTCTCTCTTCCCGAAGGAACAGGCAAGCTGTTCCTTATGCAACCCGGAGAGGTCAGACCGTCTATTCAAACAAACCCATCTGCACGGGCAAAGTGCCATCATCGTAAGGAACCAGTGAAGAAATGGTCAGCCCCAACAAGCGCACGGGCTTGTCTAATGGAAAGAAACTACGCAACAACTCCAAAGCCATAGACAACAGCACCCCCTCCTCAACGGTAGGAAAAGCCGCCGAACGAGCACGCGTTACAGTATGAAACCCGGCATACCGTAGCTTAAGTGTGACAGTCCGCCCAGCAATACGCTTCTGCACACAGCCAGCAGCCAATTTCCGCACAATGTCCTTCAAGATAGCGGCCAATCTATCCCATTCAACAACATCATGCGTGAATGTCGTTTCTGTTCCCAACGACTTTCTCGGCCTATTGGCCTCTACAGGCCGATGATCCTCTCCTCTGGCAATATCATGATAGAATTGTGCAGAGCTGCCAAAATGCTGCCTCAGCTCCGGAACTGTCCAACTTTTAAGGTCGGCCCCAGTGTGAATCCCCAACGCATGCATCCGCTTCGTGGTTGCCGGCCCGACACCATGAAACTTCTCCACGGGCAGATCCGCTACAAACGCCGCCCCTTGTCGAGGTGAAATCACAAAAAGCCCGTCAGGTTTCCTCTGCCCCGAGGCCAATTTAGCCAAGAAACGATTGTAGGAAACTCCAGCAGAGGCCGTTAGACCTGTTTGCTGCTTGATATCCCACCGAATAGATTCGGCAACTGCAGTCGCAGACCCATAAGCACGCCATTGTTCCGTTACATCCAAATAGGCTTCATCCAGTGCAAGAGGCTGAATAACCTCCGTATAATGCCGGAAAATGGTATGAATCTGTGCCGAGACAGCACGATAGACATCAAAGCGGGGTGGCACAAAGATCAACTCTGGGCAGCGTTCCAGTGCCATATGTGATGGCAGGGCAGAACGTACACCAAAAACACGTGCCTCATAGCTGGCTGCCGCTACCACGCCACGCCCCGCCCGCCGCCCTACGGCCACTGGCTTGCCCTTTAATGCCGGATTGTCTCGCTGTTCGATGGACGCATAAAACGCATCCATATCTACATGCAGAATCCGCCTTACGGAATCGTCAGCCCTGCCTTCTTTCACGATTCAGTCCCGCCAATGATAGGATAGCTCTCTCGAAAACCCGTCATCCTCCCTAAAAAGAAGCACGTGGCATCGGCATGTAACTGCCGACAACCAACGCAAGAATCGTCACATCCGGGCTTTCAGCGGCACTATGGCAAACAGTATCACCCGGCGCAGGTAGAATAATCGGTGACTGGAACTCCGGCTCTGTACTTTGCGGCCAAAGGACCATCTGCCCACTTTCCTTGATCTGAACCGCTTTTATAGTGGCTTCGAAACTATCCGACACTCTGGAACGCTGCATGGCAACGACATAATCCCCATTACGAGGTAAACGTCCCAGCTCGGAAAAATTAATGACAATCACCACCGAACCATCCTGAAAAACCCGGTTCATGGACTGTCCCTTCACGGTCAGCCCATACCGCTTCAAGCCCGGATAGGCGGCATCATAAGGGATAGTAATCTCATACTGATCGGGAACAGGCCATTCCTGAGCTTCCTTCCAAACACCTGCCTGCACTTCCCCGCAGACCTGCACTTGCGACACCGGCACGCTAGAGGATGCATCAGCCTGTTCCTCCACTTTCTTATCTTCAGAATTGCTGATCTCGGCCACCAATGTAGCAACAGGAACCCCTAATACTTGCGCCAAGGCAGCGAGCTTATCCGTACGAGGCAGGTGTTTACGCCTGCGCATATCCCGCAGAAAGTCCACCCCTACGGCAGGGTTGACCTCTCGGGCTTTCAAACAGGCCCGCCTATCAGACAGGTTCCGGGCCTCCAATAAGGAATCCAGGCGTAGCAGCAGCGATTCAATAGACATATACGGGGATTATCCCTCCCAACTCTTTGTTGTCCAGAGTGAACCCAACGAAACTCCTGTTAATTTTTCTTGACAATAAGGGCATTTCCCCGCATTTTGAGAAAACTTCCTCAGAAAGGCTCTCCGACACTTATCTGCCAAGGAAGAATACCCTCATTGCTGCCATCCTCTCCATAAGACTTATTGCCATGGGCCTAAGGTCCCATCGCGGACTATCACGCAATTTTTTGGAGATTTTCTTTGTCTCGCATCGCCCATATCACGACCTCCCCCACACGGGAGCGTACCCACAAGGCCGATTATGAAGCTATTGGCCGCAAGCGTCGCCGTGCCAATACTCTCGGCACACTGGCTGCACGCCTGAAAGCTGAAGTTATTTCGGAAGCAGAACAGTGGATCAAGGACTGGATGCTTGCCGAGCATGGTTACCTCGACATCATGAAAAATGGTGGAGCACCGGCATTGGCAGGGAATGTCTTCACCTTCAACGCACTACAGGGCAAGGCTTGGGGACGGCTAAATGCCTTCCGCCGTCACGCAGGGCGGGCACGACATCAACTTCTAGTTAATATACTGGGGTTGGGATGGTCGTTCACGTCTCTTGGTTCCAAACTGTACCCTGACCTGCACCCGGATAATGCCCGCAAAAAAGCCTCGGAAGACTGCGCCGCTACGTTAGAAATGCTGGCCGCCTTCTGGCAAGAACAGAGACGGAAGAAAGCCCGGCAGGCCATTTCCATCGCCCGCCAACACCACAGTGGTATAGACATAGCGACATTATCCAATCGCTATAATATTGCTCCAACTGGCCTTGATCGGCTTATAAAGCATGGTGAGAAAATCATGAATAAGCCACAAAAACTCACATCTGTGGAGTTCCGCAGCTGACAAACCTTCCCTTTCTGCCATTTTCCTATTGACAGTTCACCCGCCTTATTCTATAAAAAGTACATCATCACGAGCCGTGTGCCCATAGAGGTATACGGCTTTTTTGTTGCCGCCTCCCGAAGAGGCCCCCTCCCTATTTTCTCCATGATGCGTCACCCCTCGGCCTGACATCACAGGGCCTATGGTCTGGCCTCTTACGCGCCGTTTCTGTCATCCCCACCCGGAAATTCACGGTACGTCACCATGACAGGCACACGGCTCTCGTTTTAATAAAAAAACGGATAATATTTCATGGCTCACACGCCTCCCGCCACCAGACATCCACTCGGATGCGGTCGTATTGTCATGACCAAACGTGGTCTTTGCACTGTCCTTGCCGAAGAAGGTAATCGCCTTGTTCTCTGCCCGATATATAAGGCCCCTGACCTAACGCATAGGGCCGACATTCCCCTAAGCTGGCGTGATGAACTCATTTTGGGAATAAAACATAATGCCGTTGTGAGAGCCGTCCCTTTTCTAAAACAGCGTAGTGCTGTCACACCGCAACAGGAAAAACTTTCTGCCTTTACGCTCACGCAGCTCCGCCTACGCACAAACCGGGAGTTGCAAATCAATGCTCTGGAAAGTACCCGACTTCCTTTCTTCTCTGGCCGACATGCCAGTAGCCACCTCCATCACAGCCATGCCCGATCATAACCGCCGCAAAAAACCCGTCATTTTCTCGCAGAAGCTCTTTGATGACATGATGGAAGACCTCATGCTGGGGCGTCCCCTGCATGATATCTGCGCCGGCCCACATCGTCCGACCTTACGCAGCTTCTATCGCTGGCTTCAAAAAAGTCCGGCTCTGCTTCCCCGCTACCGTCAGGCACGGGAACTATCTGCAGATAGCCTAGAAAGCACTATCCTCTCCCACATCGCAACCATGCCGGAGAAAGCCGATAACGCAACGGTTAGTCTCTTCAAGCTGCGCTTTGATATGCTGCGTTGGGTTATGGCTCGCCGTGCCCCGAAACGCTATGGCGAACGGCAGACCGTGGAACATACCGGTCAAGATGGCGGCCCCCTCCACAGCATCCAACGCCTCATCATAGACCCCGCTACACCAGGCACAACGCCGCCAGAACGACAGCATCTTCCCCCCGAATAGGCAGACTGACACACCGTGCAGGCACATCATGACCACAGACCAACTGACCATCATGACTCCCCGTGCCTTTGCACCCCTTCTCCGGCCCGCCCGCTATAAAGGCATCTGGGGAGGGCGAGGATCTGGCAAATCACATTTCTTTGCAGAGCTGCTGATAGAGCAGGCTACGCTACGACCCGGCTTGCGGGCTGTCTGCATCCGGGAAATCCAGAAATCCCTCACCATGTCCGTTCATCAGCTATTGCGGGACACCATTGCACGTCTAAACCTCTCCCACCTCTTCACAGTGCTGGAGAGGGAAATCCGTACACCCGGCGGAGGTGTCATTCTGTTTCAGGGAATGCAGACCCATAATGCGGAAACCATCAAATCACTAGAAGGCATGGACATCGCTTGGGTGGAAGAAGCGCAATCCCTTTCAGCAACATCCCTGAAGCTCCTACGCCCGACCATCCGTAAGCCTCATTCTGAGATATGGTTTAGCTGGAACCCCAACCATCCCTCCGATCCTGTAGATGCCTTCATGCGGGGAGCTGACACAAAAAATGACCCTTCCTTCGTGACTATTTGTGCCAACTGGTCAGATAATCCATGGTTTCCAGATGTTTTGAATCTGGAACGAAAATGGGATCAGAAACAGCGACCACGAGATTATGACCACATTTGGGAGGGAGACTACCAGCAACATCATGAAGCGCTCATCTTCCCCGACCGTATTATCATTGAGGAATTTTCTACCCCAGAAAACAGCCGGTTCTATTTTGGTGTGGACTGGGGCTTCTCACGGGACCCTACGGCCATCATACGTTGCTTCATCCATGATGATATCCTCTATATCGACCATGAGGCAGGCGGCACCCATATCCCGCTGGACCACCTGCCCACCCTGTTCGACAAGATACCCGCTATCCGCCGCTGGCCTATCCGGGCGGACAGTGCCCGACCAGAAACCATCAATTATCTAAAAACCCGCCATCATTTCCGTATCAGTGCCGCGCGAAAATGGCCCGGAAGCGTGAAAGACGGTATCGAACGGCTCCGCTCTTTCCATGCCATTCGCATCCATCCCCGTTGCACGGAAACGGCCAGAGAGTTCCGCCTCTACCGCTACAGGACCGACCCTCTGACAGGTGATATCCTCCCGCAGATAGAGGACACGAACAATCATTACATTGATGCCCTACGCTATGCCTTAGATGGCCTCATCACCAACTGTTCCCCCCTGCCGGACTTCTCACGCTTCGCTCCACCAACCTGACACGGAGCAATCATCCGGGATGGCACAACGCCCAAAGCAGCCAAAAGCCCACGATGCCGCCCAGTATACCTCCACTAAGCAAAGCCAGCAGAAACAGCCGTCCGGCGATACGCTGCGGCGATGCTTTCCAATCAATCCACATCATGAATCATTTCCCTTCCGTTACAGATAGGCCCTTCCAATGTCTGGTTTTTCTCCCTCACGTCTGTTTAAAGGGCAGCCCGCTGCAACCTCATGCCCTCGGCAGGAACCTGAGGCCCCACGTCACACCAGTTTGAACAAGAAGACAAGTCCGCACTGGCTAACCCGCCTATGGCGTGCTGCGCATCACCTGCCCGCTGCTGATGGGGGATGTGCCACAACATTCTCCTCCTATCAGCCACCACCGGGTGTCGTGCCGAAAGGGTACGAACGCCCTACCTCCCTCGGCACCGATTCCGCTACCACCAGCATGACGGACATTTCAAGCTGGGCTATGGCACAAACAGCCACCCAACCTTCTTGGATAGCAGATGGCCTCGGCTTTCTGGGCTACCCAACCCTCGCCCAGATGGCCCAGCGGGCAGAATTCCGCAAACCATGTGATGTCATCGCACGGGAGGCTACACGGGAATGGATTAGCCTCAGTACCCACAACCCCGCAGACCATACCGCCCCTGCCATTCCCTCAGACCCCGCAGCCCGCCTCCATGCGCTGGAAGTCGAGATGAAACGATTGAACATTCGGGAACTGCTTCATCAGCAGATTCTGGATAGTTTACTCTACGGTATCGGCCATATTTGGCTTAACATGGCGGACACACCCCGCACGACTTACGGGCAGACACTCCCGCTTCCTCTAACGCCTAATGGCGTTCGCAAAGGAACATTGGC
The DNA here is from genome assembly GCF_002003665.1 of Bombella intestini. Taxonomy (GTDB): domain Bacteria; phylum Pseudomonadota; class Alphaproteobacteria; order Acetobacterales; family Acetobacteraceae; genus Bombella; species Bombella intestini. The sequence goes on along the minus strand of NZ_JATM01000003.1, from coordinate 75,298 downwards.
TGGGCTGAAAACCATTGAACCAGTCTGGACCACACCCAACGCCTATAATGCTGACTCCCCTTTGCAGGACGACTATTACCGGCCCCGCAACTGGTGGGTTCAGGGCTGTCTTGTCCATCGTGACAGACTCATCAGCATGGTGCCTTATGGCGTGTCCGATCTCTTTAAGCCGTCATTCAATTTTGGCGGCATGAGCCTGACACAGCAGCTACGGCCCTATGTTCACAACTTCTTACGGACCCGTAACAGCATCAGCAACATTACGGCCAATTTCTCCAAGCTCGTTCTAAAAACCGACATGGGCGGCCTCATGGCTACTGGTACAGGCGAGGAAGCGGACCCGACAACCTCCATCACAGGCCGTGCCTCCTTCATGCAGAAGATTTCTGAAGGTCAGGACATCATCGTGGCCGACCGACAGAATGAAGATGTTTCCATCGTAGCCACCCCCCTCGCAGGGCTGGCAGACCTTCAGGCGCAGTCTATGGAGGCCATGGCCTCCATCCCCGGTATTCCACTGGTCAAGCTGTTCGGCATCACACCAAACGGACTGAATGCCTCATCCGCCGGAGAAATCCGGGTGTTCTACGATGAAATTGCCGCCTTCCAGGAAGCACATATGCGGCCTGTCCTGAACCGCCTGCTCACGCTGCTCCAGCTCAACCTCTGGGGTGAGACCGACCCTGCGCTGGAGATCAGCTTCAATCCCCTTTGGCAGCAAACCACACAACCACAGCCATCCGAGGCCTCATGACCATTCTCGCCTATGACCGCACCGGCTCCGTCCGCAGTTTTGATGATAACGGGCGGCTCCGTGTCGAGCGGACGCCCATTAGTAAAGCCAATATCTGCATCTATCAGGGCCGAGAAATCCCAGATCATGTCCGGCTCGGCCTGAAGCCGGACCAGCCTTACCGCCTCCTACGGGACCCGAAAGAACTAGAAAAGGCGGCCGATAGTTTCAACTCCCTGCCTGTTCTGGAGGAACACGTCCCCACCAGTGCGGATGCTCACCCTCGGGAACTGACAGTCGGCTCCACTATGGATAATGCCCGTTTCGAGTCACCTTACCTGACAGTCGGCATGGTCATTTTCGATGGACCCGCCATCCAGCGCATCCAGAGCGGTGATCAGAAAGAGCTTTCCTGCGGCTATGCCTACGAAGCCGACATGACACCCGGCACTTATGACGGCCAGCCCTATGACGGGCGCATGATCAATATCCGGGGGAATCATATTGCTCTCGTAACAAAGGGACGAGCTGGCCCTGATGTGCTGGTCCATGATTCCTCAACAGACAACAGGACGTCCACCACCATGACACAAACAGCCGAAACGCCCACGACCAAAGCATCCAACCATGAAGAGACTGAAGCTGCTTTGAATGAAGCCATTCAGAAGGCCCTCTCCGCTGACCGTGCCCTGCGTCAGGCCACGGAAGACGCCCGCCGCCTTGTCCGCCCACTGGTAGGAGATGTTCACGGGATGGACAGTGCCGATGCCGTCTATCGCTATGCCCTCCAGCACAGCGGTATGGCCGCAGACAATCTTGCCGACATCAATCAGGCTGGGCTGCGGGCACTTGTCCATACCCGTCTAGCGGCCATGATTACTCCGGCCCCGCATCCGCTAGCTGCTGACGGCGCCACTACGCCTTACACAGCCCCCCGCCGTTACTAAACCCCACAATCCTTTCAGCCTTTACAGAAAGCACATCCATGTCCGATTTTCAGCAGAGCGTTTCTTACACATGGCCGCAGGGTTTTCCCGGTGCCCCAGCCAGTGCCAACCCCATCCGCACGGCCATCGCACCGGAAGGGGGTTTCATTGCTGGAGCAGGTGGCCTGACCATCGCCCATTTTGTCTGGCGCAATGAAGACGGGCTAAGCCTGAGCAATACGGGGGCCGGTATTCCGGCGGGTTTCCTCTACCGTACACAGCAGGGACTAACGACACAGTATCTTCAGTCCGCCACCATGACTCTGCCACAGGGCTTCATGGCCAGCATTGCAGAAGGCGGAGACTTCTGGGCCATAGCTTCCACCGCAGCCAGCACGGGTCAGGCCGTCTATGCCTCAACGGCTGATGGCAGTCTCCAGACAGCACCGGCGGGCAATGCCCCACAGGGGACAGTCTCCACCGGCTGGATTGTCGCCCGTGGTGGTGATGCGGGAGAGCCAATCATCATTTCTGGCCCCATGCACCCTGTGACAGCCTAATGCATCCCCCACTGCCAGCCATCTCCCTTTCTGACCAGAACCATCCATAAGGTATCACCATGCCCCACTCCATTTCCTCCGCCATGCTGAAACGTGACTTCGGTATTCATGGCGTGATTGACCATACTCTGGCGTTTGACAGTACCGTGACGGCTCCCAATTCCGGCATTCCGTCCATTTTCTCCACCTATACCGATCCCCGGACCATCAAGGCCCTCATCACACCCATCCGGGCAGAGGCTATTTATGGTCAGGGCCAGAAAGGTGACTGGCTGACCGATACGGCACAGTTCCCCTTTGTCGAACTCTCTGGCCAGACAGTATCCTACAGCGATTATGACAGCTCTGGTGACAGTGACGTCAACGCCAACTGGGTGCAGCGTCAGTCCTTCCACTTCCAGACATGGACACGCTGGGGTGAGCGAGAAGCGGAACGCATGGGGGCTGCCCGTCTCGACTGGGTTTCCCGCAAAAATGAGGCTTCCATCTCCATCCTAAACAAGACGAGCAACCGTATCAGCCTGTTCGGAATGGAAGGGCTTCAGCTGCGTGGTGCCCTCAACGACACAGCCCTGCCACCCGCCATTCAGCCCACACCCAAGATTGCACCCTCCGGTGCGGCAACGGGTAGCAATGACTGGCTGAGCATCACCGACCCTGTGCAGGTTTATGCCGATATTCTCAAAGCCTTCCAGCAGCTTTCCGAACAGATGGGCGGGAATGTCACGCTGGAAAGCCCGCTGACTCTCGTCATTCCAACAGAGCGGCAGCAGTGCCTACTCTATACCAACCAGTTCCGCACCTCCTTGCGAGACTTGCTGCGAGAAAACCTACCTAACCTGAAGATCGAAACCCTCCCGGAAGCAGGCGGAACACTTTCCGGTGGTCTTAGCAAGGTCACACAAATGCAGCTCTTCCTACGAGAAGTGGACGGGCAAGAAAGTGTGACAACTGCCTTCACCGAAAAGCTGCGCGCCCATGCCGTGGAGCGTTACAGCTCTTACATCCGCCAGAAGAAATCCCAAGGCACATGGGGAACCATCTGGTTCTACCCGGTGGCTTGCGTCACCATGACAGGAATCTAACACATGGCTGATACCGTTATCGTCCTCTGCCGCCTGCCTTCCGGCATCCGGCTCGACCTGCACGACCTCGCAAGCCTAAGCGAACGGACGCAGGCCACAGCACCCATCATGGCCCCACCACAGGCACGGTCCTCCATCCTGCTGAATGGTATTCGGCAGGACCCATTCTATCACCCAGCAGAAAACCGCCTACTTGGCCGGGCCGGACGCACCACCGTGCCAACGGATTTTTGGAAAGCATGGCTGGAGCAAAACAAACAGAGCGATCTTATCACCAAAAAGATCATCTTTGCCGAAAACACACCTGCGCGTGCCGATAACGCCATGACTGAACTGGCCAAAGAACGCACAGGGCTAGAGGGGGCCGATCCCACCACCCTGACGGATGGCGTCACCCCCATGCAAAAAGCAGCCTAACAGCTTGCCCGTGCCACGTGATTTCAACCAACGCAGCACGGGCACACCAACAGGGGAATGCTTCCATGACAGACTCTTCTCCGCCCTCAGGGCAGGTCTCTTTCTCCTATCAGGACTGGCAGGCGACTTATCCAGCCTTTACAGGCCATATCAGTGCGGAACAGGCAGAAGGGTTCTTCCAACTGGCTGAACTCATCCTCAACAACACAGGCAGTTCCCCTATCCGAGATATAGCAAAGCGCAGGACACTGCTCTGGCTGCTTGTGGCACATCAGGCACAGCTCTTCGCCACAAATAGGACGGTACAGGCTGGCAGTGCCACCGTGGAGCCCCCGATGGCTGCACCTGTTGGGCGGATATCCTCCGCCACACAGGGGGCCGTCTCCATCACTCTGGATGGCAGTGCTCTACCCAAACAAGCTGGATGGTTCAGCCAGACACAATATGGGCTGATCTTCTGGCAGGCCACAGCACCCTACCGCCAGATGCGCTTCCTACCCGGCCAAGCACACCCGGCACGCCTCTGGCCATGATATAAAAAAGCCCGCTTCTAAAAGCGGGCTTTCATCACGTCGGCAACATTAATGCCAGAGCAACCACCAGACGACATAAGTAAAGAGAAACGGTATCACGAGGCGGATTAACGCCCCAAACGTAAAGCCTTCACCATCACTTGCTCGCATCATCAGGAAAATGGTCCGTGTCAGAGAGAGCAGACACAGAATCAGTACCACAGCAAACAGCACAACTTTGCCGGTTACAGCACCATACATACGACCTTACTCCTGTCCCACAAGGCTGAACATACACCCGCCATTCAGCCAAAATTGAGCGTAAGGTGGCGTAGTCGTGCACGTTCGTCAATCCACGCCTACCCGACCTTTTCACCACACGCAGAGAGCCAGACATCATGAACCTCCTCTCTCTCGCCGGTACCATGACATCCGTCATCAACCCGCTTCAGCCCGCCCACCTACGCCGGATGACCGGAACTCAACTGGCCGCTGATTACAGCACAACCCCGCTCTATGAAGACATCCCGGTGATGATCGCCATTCAGCCCGCCCCTGCTGCTCTCCTTCAACTCATTGGCGATATCGCCCAACAAGGGGAGAGTCGGGCCATCTTCATGCAGGGTAGTGCCCAAACCCTCAGCCGCCCGTTGCAAACAGGGGGCGATACGCTCCTTTTTGAAGGATCGGAGTGGCTCGTCACGAAAATTCTCGAACAATGGGGAACCAATCAATGGTGCCGCCTGATCGTCACACGCCAGACTCCCTTTCGGCAAAGTACCAACTGACACCAACGGAAAGCACTGTCATGCAGCTACTGGGGGACTGGCTTAAAGAAATGGTTCTCCCTGCCGATTGGGACCTGTTTCAAGGCCAACAGAACCGCCTCCCCACACCTCAGACAAGCTACCTTATCATGCAGGTGACCTCCCGCCGCCCGCTAGCCACTAACAACCACAATTACACCGCAGAGCGTGTCACCATCTCCCAGCCTGTAGAGCTAACCATCCAGCTCACTGCCCGTGGCCCTGATGCCCTGACAGTGCTGGGAGGCATCAGCACACTCTGGCGGGATAGACAAACCGTGGCTTGGTTCCAACAGAAACGGAATGACATAGCCCCCAGCGATACCGGACCTCTTACGCAGCAGGATTTCACCAATGCAGAGCAGCAGTATGAATCTTCCGCCACACTGCCGCTGCATCTCATCCTGATGACCTCCATAACCCGCTCTACCGAAACCGCTACAGCCCTTGGTTTGGCCTCCATAACAGAAGCCACAACGGCCAATTTCCTTCGGCCATCCGCTCCCTGATCCCCGTACTCAATAAACAAGGACATTGCCTCATGGTCTCCCTGACCGGCACCATCCCTCTTTCTCAGACTGTCAGCATCAACCCTGCCACACTCGGCACGGCAAACAGCGTTCCCTTCATGAACGGGCTTCTCATTACGACACCATCCGATGCGGCTGCCTTGAGTGTGGGCCAGATAAAACAATACAGTTCCCTGACAGACGTTATAAAAGACTTCCCAGCCGATAGTCTGGAAGCCCGAATGGCGGCTGTCTATTTCGCCAGCCACGATGATGCTGCGCAAATACCCGCTACGCTGCTAATCCATATGGCAGACCCCGCCCATTTGGCAGACCCCACCAGCCTAATGGAGCTAATCACCAGCCAAAACCAGGACTTCACCGGCTTCACCACGATTTGGGAGCCCACCCTGGCACAGAAACAGGCCTTTGCCGCATGGGTAGCTGGCAAAGCGGACCGTTATTGGTACGTTCCATGGGATACGGATAAGCAGGCTCTCAATAGCCAAAACAGTGCCAGCTTCGGTACATGGTTGCAAAATCAGAATATTGACGGCACGACCCTGCTCTACCAAGACCCACTAGCAGCATCTTTCTGCCTAGGGTGGATGGCCTCCCTTGATTTCAGCGCTACGAATGGCCGGACAAACCTATGCTTCCGCCGCAGTGGACTACTAACCCCCAGCGTGACCGATGCTATCACGGCTTCCACCCTCCGCAGCAATGGCTATAATTTTTACGGAGCCTATGCCAACGGGCTAGGACGCTTCCAGTGGCTGGAGGATGGACATGTATCCGGCTCTTTCCTCTGGGCGGACAGCTATATCAATCAAGTATGGCTCAATGCATCATTCCAGTCTGACCTGACAACACTTCTGCTGCAATCCGGGCAGATTCCTTATGACAGCATCGGAGATGGGCTAATCTCTGCCTGCGTGCAGGACACCATCAACCAGGCACTCCGGTTCGGGGCCATCCGCCCTGGCGTGACCCTGACAGCCCTTCAGAAGCAGCAAATCGACCAGAGTGCCGGCACGACCATCAGCGATACGGTACAGAGCCGTGGCTGGTATTTCCAACCCAATGCCTCCACCGCAGCCGCAGACATTCGGGTCGCTCGAAAAAGCCCACCCTGCCGCTTTTGGTACACGGATGGTCAGTCGGTCCAGTCCATTCATCTCTCATCCATCGAGGTTCAGTAAACCATGTCCGGCAATGCACTCATCACATCAGCAGACGCCGTTTTTACCCTCACGGTCAAAACCCTTTTCAATGCCCCCATCACACTGGAAAACTGGGCAACAGATCATGGCTGGAGCGGGGCCCAGAAGCTGAAATTAGCCACAACCAGTCTCTCTATTGATGGCCGCCTCAATAAAGGGTTTGTCCCTTCGGCCTATCACATGACCCTCAATTTTTCGGCAGCATCCCGTTCTCTACCTGTTTTTGACGCCATAGCCACGGCATCCCGACAGGCTCGAACAGTATATGAACTAAACGGGGAGCTTCTGCTGCATGGGCTAGGGCGGCGTTTTACCTTCACCAATGGCTGTCTGACAGATTATGACCCTGTTCCGGCAGGGGACACCACGCTGGGCAACCGAAGCGTGAACATCACATGGGAAAATGTCCTCCCCGCGGGCCTGTAAGGCGAACACACCATGAAGAGCATCGAATGGACCCCTCAGGAAGGCCCTGATGCGGGCAAATGTTTTATCATTACCCGTATGTCGGCCTTCACAGCGGACCGCTGGGCACGGCATGTTGTCCGTGCCCTCGCCCGTGCTGGAGCCAACACACCACGGGAAGCCTTACAAAGCGGTATTGCTGGTCTCTCCGGCCAAAGCATGGCCCTGTTCGGCCATATGAGCGATGATGACTGCGACCGCGCTTTCTCTGGCCTGCTAGACTGCGTGACAATTCGCCGGGACCCTAACAACCGGGCCATTGATCCTGCACCGCTCATCGAGGCAGATATTACAGACCCCAACACATTACCCGCCCTGCGGACGGAGGCCTTTCGGCTGAATGTGGATTTTTTCAAGGCCGCAATTTACCAGATCTATCCTCTCATCGCCCTGCTGAGGGAGACACAGCCAGACGAGGCCCCCCCGCCTGCTGCGTAAACCTCTCCAGCCCGATGGCTTTTGTCATCAATGCAGGGTTAGCCACATTGCATGAGCTAAAGACCCTCTATGACAGCGAAGACATGTGGCTTCTCTGGGAAGTTGCGGCCGTGGAGCGCATAAATGGCCATTCTTGATACAATGATTGCCCAGTCATCACGGCTTGGCCTCCCAGCACAGCCCCGCCGGGAGCAGGATGCTGCATCCTTCCGGCAAGAGCTCATGGGGGCTTTAGCCCTTTTCACGGGAGGACGCTCTCTGGCCCATCCAGGCCGGAGAGACACCGACAAAACAGACCCCCATGTTACCGACACACCTCCTCCCGCCCTGACAGCAGCACCAGAGCCACCCACCTTCCGGGAATACCCCGAACATGCGGAACAAAAGCCAGCCCTTCAAGGGCCGGCTCCCCAGATGGGATTACTTCCCGTAACACAAGCATCTCAGGACTGGTCCACCCTGCTAGCGCACAAGGATCGCCTCACCCGTCAGGCCCTGAAAGAAGTAGAACCAACCCTGCAAAATGCCGAACAATCCCTGACCCGTTTCCTCCATCTTCAGGCACGACAGAGCGATAAAACACGCCCCAGAACGGACCCGGCCACTCTCCTTCAAGGTTTCTCTGCCACGATGACAGCCCGCAGCATTCTGGGTCTCCATGCTCCGAGCAATTCCTTTTCACCCCATGGCGAGATCAACAGACAGACATCCGCACCGTGTCTGCCTACCAGCATTTTAGGCCTTCACGCTCCGGGTAATTCCTCTTCATCCCATGGCGAGATCAACAGGCAGACATCCGCACCGTATCAGCCTACCAGCATTTTAGGCCTTCACGCTCCGGGTAATTCCTCTTCACCTCGTGACGACATTGGCGGGCAGACATCCACACCGGTTCAGCCAATCATGCCCCATCTGTCTACCCTGTCGCCTCATTTAATTGAGGCCACATCAGGGGAACGCAATGTCTCCTCTGCACAACAGGAAAATCCGCTGAAACGTCTGTCGCTAGTTCTAACCCATACAGAGCAGACCTTATCCCAGATGCAGCTTGATCCAAGCCCGACCTCTTCCTCTTTCATCCCGAATAAGTCAGCCTTTAACCAGCCTGCTGCCCAGCTTGTCAGGCATGTTGAAGCTACCCCTCGGTCACGCCATATCACGACCCATAATACGACCACCCATAGCCCAAACATTCACATCACAGTGCAGGCTGGCCATAGCAGACCGCAGGATATTGCCCGGGCAGTGGAAACGAGCACTATCCATGCCCTTACCCGTCAGACACTCACCCAAACCGGATGAATTTTCCTACAGGAGTTGCCCATGTCCACCCTGACATCTCTTCGGGCCTCGGCTTCCGCCTTTGGTGGCGCAGCATTGGAAAACTGGGCTGTACAGCGAGCTGCCCGCCAATGGGGCATATTCCATCGCCCAACAGCAGAGCAATCTAGCACCACTACAGCATCGAGTTTCAATCGCTCCTCAGACGGGCCATTCAGTACCCTATTTGGCCAAGCTCCCAAACGAGTTCTCTCCGCTGCTCATGTTGAATCCCTGCGGGTAGATGAACAATCCGACATCTGCACCGCTCCACAAGAAAACGGCACCTTTACGAGCTACAATAAGGTGTTTTCTCCCTACAGAGCGGTGATCCGCATGATCTGTGATGGATCAGAAACAGGCTCACTAGGAGAAAACATGCTGCCGGGTTTCATACGCAGTGTCATCGGTCTTGGGCCTGACACAGTGCGAAAGGACTTTCTAGAAACACTCTCACGCTTGGTGAAAGACACGAACCTTTACTTTGTTGCCACACCGGAAGGAATATACCAAAACGCCAACATCACCGGGTACAGCTTTACCCGCACGGCTGAAAATGGTGTGGATGTCATCACCGCCAATATTACTATTCAAGAAGTCCGCCAAAGCAGCACATCCCGCTGGGCTGGAAGTCGATATCCCCAAGGCGCACAAACCCGCAATACTGGCCCTGTCTCACTCCAGACAAAGGGATAGCTATGATCTATACCGTCCCGCTTCGGCCTACAGCAGCCCAAAGTTTGACCTGTCCAATCGCCGGACTGCAATGTCAGATATGGCTTCGGCAACTTGCCACAGGGCTGTATCTGGACCTAACAGCCGATACCATACCCCTTCTGCGTGGCATTATTTGCCAAAACGCCACCGATCTCATCCGCAATCCCGCAAGCCTATTACCCGGTCGCCTGTATTTCAGCGATACACAGGGCCATGATGACCCTGTTTTTTCCGGCTTAGGCTCCCGTTTTCTGCTTCATTACGAAGACGATACATCATGATAGCCACCACAACACCGAGCTTTACCCGTAAACAAATTAGCGTCACCTTCTTCGTACCCGGACCAGATGGCTCTTTCGACAGTTTCACGGTAGGTCAGGGGCACGCCATACAGGCCATCATAAAACATGCAGGCTTTACCACGGGTTCCGAAGCGGAGGTCAGCATCAAGGGGCTTTCCCACGCAGACAGAAACAGTCTCTCCATCATTCCCGATCATCCCACATGGGACAACCTAAACACGACAACAGCAGGCAAGACCGTCATCACTATTCAGGCTGGTGACGAAGGTACCCCTCTGGCCATCCTGTTCACTGGCACGATCGACAGGGCCTATACGGATTATGACGATCTAGACATTCCCTTTCATGTCCACGCCATGACAAGCACCATTCCTGCGTCCATTCTGCCACAAGCGAAAGGCTATGACGGCCCTCAAGATGTCACCACGCTACTGGAAGACATATGCCGAGATGCTGGATTTCAGCTTCTGGACCACGGCGGATGGGAACGCCATGCAAGCCTGACAAATCATTACAGATGGGGAACAGCTCTAAACCAGATACAAACCATCCTGACAGCTACGAAAGGAATCTTCAGTTTTTCACCTTTTAGTCCTATAAAAGGTGAAAATCAGATAATACCAATGGCCAATGGTCAGAAAGCCATCCCCTATAAAGGCCTTCTGGAAATATGGGGGCCGACATTCACTGGCCTTCCACAAGTCGGGCAAGAACAAACCGTGCCTATCATATCCTCCAAAACAGGTATGATCGGTTATCCCCGTTACAGCAGTTCCGGCATTTCCTTAACAACACTTCTACGACCGGACATTACCTTCTGGCACCCTCTAATGCTGGATAGTACCTACCTGCCTATCTCCCCAGCAGAAACCGGCATGGTCGGCACCCCACCGTGGAACGGTTTGTGGCTGGCAACATTTGTCTGGCACGACATAAGCACAGAGACCCCACATGGCCCCTGGCATACACATATGGACTGCATCCGCACCACCTTAGGCAAACGGTAATGCCCTCCCACACCCACGCCTAAATACGCCTCACAGGGAAGCTTTTATGCCCACTACAGCCACGCCCTATCTCCTGCGCTCCAATACGGGAAAAAACAGCCTAAAAGGCGCATTGGATTCACTCATTGCCAGCCACATCAACCAGCTTGGCCCTTCCATGCTCGTTCAGGTAGAAGCCGTAACTGCCAGTGCGGCGTCCCTTACAGGCAAAGTCACCGTGCGCCCCATGGTGCAGCAACAAGATGCGCTCTCCCGCCCCCTGCCGCATGATATCATCCATAATGTACCCTATCTACGCATACAGGGCGGAAGCTCGGCTCTCATCATCGACCCCAAACCGGGGGATATAGGTTTCATCATTATCTCAGGGCGGGACCATACACATGCCGTTACAACCCGTAAGCCCGCCCCGCCTGCCTCATTCCGGCAATTTTCTATGCAAGATTGTGTCTATGTAGGAGGCTTCCTCAATAACGGGCCCGACCAGTTCATTCAGGCTACGGACCACGGCTGGAGGATCGTGACACCGGGTTCTGTCACCATAGAAGCCAGCCACATTGAAGCCAACTGCGACATTACTACTTCTGGCGATGTCCGCGCAGGTGGCATTTCGTTAAAACAGCATGTCCATGGCGGGGTTCAGACTGGAGCGGGGGCTAGCGCACCCCCGCAATAAGGCATCATTTCGGGAACGGCATATGCCCATGTGCGGCAGTCTGTTCCAGCTCATGCACGAACTCGCTGCCACGGTCATAATCAATATGACCAGCACCCCCTGCCCATGACATGCTCACGGAATTACTAGCTGACAGAGCATCAAACAAGGCACGACCTTCCATCTCGGAAATGTAGCCTCCCCACTGCGAGCCACGATTGATCGTGCCAGTATAATGGAAGCCTTTCACCTCATACCCGTTGGAGAAATGAATGGTCAAACCCGGCTGAGGGACTTCGTGCCCCTTGAGAACGAACATGATGAACACATCTCCACCCCGGCGTGGCGAAATGGAAAACAGAACATCTTTCTCTGCCAAAAGCGCTGTCAGCGTATGGTCCAATTCCAACGTCTGCCATTTGCCAGTCTGCCCCAGACGCTGGCCGCCATTAGGAGAAACACCAACCGCCGCCACGCCATTGGTTGTCACTGTTCCATCCTGTGACACTTCCAGCGGGGCTTGTGCCCATGCCGATTTCAGACCACCACCCAGCAGCATCAGGCTCAGGCCCGTCATGCATAATGTTTTCCGCATCATCACTTTCCTTTCCCTCATCCTGCCAGAATAAAAGGACAGGGTAACGGGCCACCCCTACCGGGTAAAGCCGCTGGCCAGATCTTACCGTTCACAGATTCCAGAATTTTCAACATAGACAACCAACCGCTGGTCACTCTGTAACAGAGCAGCTGAGTTGCCCTTTGCGTCCGCTGTTAACTGGCGAATATACTGGGCACAAGGGGAATGAGGGCGATGAGCAACAGCCCACAGGCCATCCCTTACCGTCTCGGCAGAAAGCCCAATACGGCGCAAATTCTCTTCATCCGTCAACTTTTCCTGCTGGTTTGATGCCTGATGGCTCTCCACTCTGGCACTATGCAAAGCCTGAGACAAAGTTCCTTTGACTTCCGGCATATGGCTTAGTTCATCTGCATTGGCCACTCCGACCCATACAGCAGCAGCTACAACTACAAAAAGAACATGTTTCATAAAGCAAGGTTCCCGCATTATGCCTCAAAAAGTGGAAACGGTAGCGCATACCGTCCCCCTCTCCAATCTGGCTCCAGCATGTAGGGCTGGCAGTCTGACAATTTTGTGGCTGAGTGTTGCCCTCAGGGCATTTTCATCCCTTCTGGGTGGTCCGTAATTGTATCATCACTAGCCAAATCGGGCTTGTAACAATATTTCGGCACGTTACCCGGTCCATCATCAAAATATCTCAACAAGTGAATCACCGCATCATAGCAATTACCTCGCCTTTTATTGACCAATACGTCATAGGCGTTATCGGCAATCCGCTTATTGGAATAGGCCTTATGCAGGAATTCATCAGCCTTGGGGGGATCAATGGTGAAAGACCCATCCTCATTCCTCAGATAGATAGCCTCGGCCCGTGCCGTACCGGACAAAGCCAGCGCAAAAACGGCAAACAGCACCAGATGTTTCATGCCCCTATTCCTATTCTTTCCTGAAAAATGGCGGCTCCCACCTCGTTGGGAATGGGCACCGAATCTGACGACTGAACCTTGTACCATCAGGCTCTATAATGAAAACCATACTCCACAAGCCTGCGGAAGAGCCTATCTCTCCTCCAGCCTCATTCCGTCAGCTTTCTATGGAGGACTGCGTGTATGTGGGGGAGTCAATAACGGGCGGGAGCCGTTCATTCAGGCAACGGACTGCAGAGCATGTATCGCTAAAACAGCACACGCATGACGAGGGGAAGACGAAACTACCTTCTTAATCGAGGTTCTTCTTCTCGCATGTCCCCGAGTGTTCGACTGAGATCACGAGCTTGTCGTCATAATCAGGGCGATCAAGGCCGTTGTCGTAATCTGCTGTGAGCTGGCGCACCCAATAGGCGCAGGCCGAGTTTGGCTTGTGCCTTGCGGCCCATACAGCCTTACGAGCAGTGCCCGGGGACATGCCCATCTGGCGAAGATGCACTTCTGTTTCAGCGGACAGGCGAGCGTCAGCTATGCGCCTCGCCTCCTGCACCTCTGCTGAATTATTAATGTCGTCTTTTGGGTCTAATTGAGAACACCCCTTAGCCCCGCAGGAGAATCCGGTTTTAAGCCAGCTCTCGGGAACGCCCATAGACTTGGCGAGTGCTCTCTGTGCGTCATCAGCCCAAGCCGCGCCAGACAGCCCAATAAAGGCGACTGTGAGAAGGAGGAAGTGTTTCATGGTCATCTCCCGTGATGTGTGCGTCCATCTAAGCCATCAGAGCAACTGAGGGGAAGCCCCATGACAGAAAACACCAACGCACCTTACTGGAACCGGTCCAGCCCCAACCTCGACATCTCCACGATCATAAACGGACGGATTCAGGACCATATCCGCAAGATCGGCCCCTCCATGTTGGTGCAGGTGAAGGCGGTACACGCTGGGCAGGCCTCCATCACTGGCATGGTGGATGTGCAGCCGATGGTCCACCAGCAGGACAAACAGGGCAAGCCCCACCCTCGCCAGATCATACACAATGTCCCCTATCTCCGCATCCAGGGCGGTACGTCTGCCCTCATCATCGACCCCAAGCCGGGCGACATTGGCTTCATCGTCATTTCTGGCCGGGATCATACACATGCCGTCACCACACGGCGGCCCTCTGCCCCTGCCTCGTTCCGGCAATTCGCCATGCAGGACTGCGTGTATGTAGGTGGCTTCCTCAACAACGGGCCGGACCAATTCATTCAGGCCACAGATGGAGGATGGCGCATTGTGACGCCGGGGGAGGTCTCAATCGAAGCCACAAAAATCACGGCAAACTGCGACATTGAGACCAGCGGCGATGTAAAGGCAGGCGGCGTCTCGCTCAAACAGCATACGCATGGAGGTGTGCAGTCCGGGGGTAGCAGAACCGCACCACCTTCTTAATCGAGGTTCTTACGCTCGCAAGTGCCAGAGTGTTCGATAGAGACCACAAGGTCTTCATCGTACCCTCCCCGGTCGGCCCCGCTATCATAGTCAGCAAGAAGCTGATGAACATATCTGGTACATGCACTTCCCGGCTTGTTTTGCGCCGCCCAAGAGGCTTTTCGTGCTGTGTCAGGAGACATGCCCATCTTACGAAGGTGGATTTCACCCTCCGCTTGCAAGCGTGCCGCCGCAGCTTCCACATCATCTTTACTGGCTTGGTAGGCGTGCCCGTAGCTCCCATCCTCTTTGGCTTCTTTAATAGCGGCGGCTAACGCAGGATCATGCTTGGCCGCTTCTTCCAAAGCGCCTGCCCAAGCCGTTCCTGCCAGTCCCAACACAGCAGCGGCGGCGGTGAGTAGGTGTTTCTTCATATAAAATTCCTCCATCCACAGCACGCTACCTTAGAGTCAATCCGATGAAAACCCTCTCCCTCACCCCTGACTGGGATCTGACACTGGACAGCACCGGCAATCTGGTCGTGCTGACGGACAAGGCGGCCATCCTGCAAGACGTATGCTCCGCCGCCCGCACATGGCTAGGCGAGGTGCTCTACGACACTGGGCAGGGCATCCCTTACGACACGGACATTCTCCGCTCGGACGTGGACCTCTCCTTCTATTCTTCGGAGATCGAGGATGCCGCCATGTCCGTTCCCGGCGTGGCAGCGGCAACCTGTCACCTCGCCAATCCCACCAAAGACCGCCAACTAACCGGCGTCATTCTCGTAACCTTTAGCGATGGGAGCACGGACTATGCCCAGTTCTGACGCCACGACCAATGTCCCAGCCCCCTCCCTCACCGATGCGGGCTTCACCGCTCCTTCCGAGCAAGACATTCTTGCCGGGGTGCTGGCCGACATGAACGCCGCTCTAGGTGGCGGGGCCAACACTGCCCTATCCACCCCACAAGGGCAGATCGCCCTATCAGAAACCGCCATTCTGGGCGACTTTCTGGGGGCGATGATCGCCATATTCAATGGTGTGGACCCGGCATCATCCTCTGGCCGGATGCAGGAAGCCATCGGGCGCATCTACTTTATGGAACGCCGCCCCGCCACGGCCACGACCGTTACGGTGCAAGCCAGCGTGAACGCCCCCGGCCAGACCATCACGGCGGGAACAGTCGTAGCGCAGGGCAACGATGGCAACATGTATGTGGCTCCGCAGGCCATCACGCTGCCACAGTCTGGCATGGCCAGCCTCGAGCTTGCCTGCCAGACAGCCGGGGCCATCACCTGCCCTGCCAACAGCTTGACGCTCTATCAGGCAGGCCTTGGGATAGCATCCCTCACCAATGCGGCCCCCGGTGCCACAGGGACCGATACCGAAACCCGTGCGGATTTTGAGGCACGGCGTCAAGCTAGCGTGGCGGCCAACAGCATTGGGCAGAACGCTTCCCTCATGGGCGCACTTCTGGAACTTCCCGGCGTGACGGATGCCTTTGTGACGGACAATCCATCACAGGCAGACACCATCCAACAGGGTGTGACCATCCCGGCGGGGTCTCAATACATCCTTGTCGAGGGTGGGAACCCGGCGGATATTGGGCGGGCAATCCTCAACAAAAAACCCCCCGGCATCCCCACCATCGGGACACAGATTGTCACCGTGCAGGACACCAACCCCGTCTATGTGGGCAACCAGCCGTCCTACTCCTTCCACTATGACCGCCCCACCCCGGTAGCTGTTTATGTAGTCATGGAGATTGCGGCCTCGGATGCCGTGCCTTCCAATGCGGCGCAGCTTATTCAGCAAGCCATCGTGGCGTATCTGACGACCGGGGAAAACCGGATCAGGCTGGGCAAGACCCTCTATGCCTCTCGCCTTTCGGCTGTGGTGGATGGGCTGGGCGACTGGGCAGAGGTGCTGACCCTGACCATCGGCACTGATCGGAACGCTGGACAGAACCGCATCACCCTGCCCATCAACCAGCTTCCCACCGTGACGGCTGATACAATCAGCGTGCAGGTGGTGGCATGATCGACATTCGGGAAACCATTCTTGCCCAATATGCCAACAGCCCTGCCCTCACCGGCATTATCCAACGCTTCAATGCGGCGGCGGACCCAAGGCGGCTTATTGAGGTCTTCCTTCATGACGTCTGGAACCCCCTTACCGCCACCGGATGGGGGCTGGATGTGTGGGGGCGCATCGTGGGGGTTGGCCGTGTCATCAAGGCGGAACTGCCCCAATTCATTGGCTTTGATGAAGCCGATGACGGGTCTGAGTCAGCACGGCCCTTTAATGACGGGGTGTTCTATGCTGGCAAAAGCATCACCGAGAATTATGCCCTAACGGATGATGCTTTCCGTCAGCTTATCTTTGCCAAGGCAGCAGCGAACATCTCTTCTGGTTCCATCGCCGACATAAACCGCATCCTCATGCTCCTATTCGGGGGAAATGGGAAGGTCATTTATGTGGATGAAGGCACGGCGGCGGGGGATTATTTCGGCTTTTCAGAAGCCCGCATCGGAGCGGACAGCCCGCAAACATTCGAGAATGGCATTTTCTTTACCGCCTCATCCCTAGGCACTGCAGGCGGCACAATGACGATATGCCATAGCTGGGACCTTACCCCTCTGGATGTAACGCTCATTCAGCAAAGCGGTGCCCTGCCCCGCCCCGCCGGGGTTCATATTCTCTATCAGCGAGTTCATCTATCATGAAGCAGTCTGACGTTAATCATCTGTTTGCCGTGCCGTGGGCAGCGCAGGCGGATAGCTCTACCATCGCCTCTATCCCGACAACGGCAACTGCCATCGGGCGGGCCAGCATGGCATTAGGCTTTCCCAAAAGCACCATGACACCCATTGCGGCGGGCGGCGTGCCTCCCTATGGCGAGGACATGAACGGCATCTTGTCGATGCTATCCGTTGCTGCCAGAGCATCGGAAGCGGGGCTTCTTCGTCCGTTTTCCGCTGACTTTGCCAACGCCATCGGAGGCTATCCGGCGGGGGCTACTGTGGCCCATCCGAGCATCTCCGGTCGTTTCCTGATCTGCACACAGGACGGCAACGAGAATGACCCCGCCTCCAATATGGCGGGCTGGGCCGATCCTTTAGCCGGCCTTGCTTCCGCCAGCAGCGTTCAAAATCTAGTGTCTGGAGTATGGGGTGCTTCCATCAAAGATGGCGATAGGCAGGGTGTTGGCTTATTCTGGCAGGGCGTCTCGCAAGCACCATGTTTCGTCCGACTGGAATCTGACGGCTCAACCCCCTTTACAGCACTTGTGACCCGAGCGCAGATTGATTCATGGCTGTCAGGCTATGCCTCTAATGCGGCTCTGGATGCCGCAAAATCCTCCCTGAACAGTGCAATCGGTGCCGAAACGAACCGAGCACAGGCCGCTGAGAATGGCCGTGTCGCCAAGGCTGGCGATACGATGAATGGCAATATCGTATTCAATTCCGGGAACCAGTTTGCAAACTGGGCGGCGTCCCCACAAAGCATCTATCAGATTGGCTCGGCAATTATGTCCATCTGGGGGCAGGTGGACGGGGCGGGAAATATTCAGCTCGTTCTAGGCGGAAACAACCCCGGCCAACCCTACCAGACACCGTGGATTTTCAACCCAAATAAACGAATTGCGTTCACGCCGTCTGGCAACGTCCTGATGGAGAGCGGCGATACATCTGCTCCCAGAATGCGGCAGTGTTTCCGGGTTCAGGCCAAAATTGGTGATCTTATTAGCTGGCCCAAAGCATTTTCTCGTCCCGATGGGGTCTTTGCGACTTTCACATGTGCAGACAGCGGAAATGGCCGGACGCATTACGTCAATTACGCCCCCGGGATTACTCCAGGACAATTTAACGTTCTGATTTCTGTTCTTGCGTGGGACGGCAGCTATATGGTCGGCGAGAAAAACCCCATCACTATTGATGTGACTGTAGAAGGATACGCCTGATGTCCGATAAAGCACTTACGCAAATACCCGCCTATTATATCGTCCTGAAATCAGGATCGCCGCAGATTATCGGCTGGCAGACGCTCTGGCACGATGAAGGATCAGCAGTTCCTGACTACGCCGTCCCGTCTGGATACGAGGCAGTCGTAATCCCCGACATGACCGCTGACCTCTGGGCTGATTTTCAGCAGAACCAGAATGGATGCAGTGGGGGATTGGCCTATGAAGGCGGGAAAATCATCCCCTATAGCCCCCCTGCCACGCTTTCTGGACAGCAAGCGGCTCTAGCGGCTCTTTCCGTACAGAAGAAGGCCCTTGGGGTATATTTCCAGCCTTCCGCCGCTTCTGCCCCCGTGCTGTTCCCCTCCAGTGACACTGCATATGCCAACGCCCTCCAACAGGCCCAAGTGGCACAGTTGGGAGCGTGGACCGATGGCACGGCGTGGACACTGGCAGATGGTTCCTCTGTCCCCATGACGGGCGATGACGTGACAGCATTGTTCAAGAAATTGGCGAAGTACCGGGGGGCCTGCCAGACCCATGCCGCCGCTCTAAACACCACGCTACAGCACGATCTGAACGCCGACCTAACGGCGGGCTGGCCAGATAATCACTGAGAGAACGCCTCATGAACCCCTATTTTGCAGGTGGCTTCTTGCTCACAATGATGAGCTTTTGGGTCGGGTTGATCTGGTATGGCAACCGGGCGGGTCGTAATAGCGCCAATGTGGATACAAGCCAGCGTGACACAGCCAATGCCAATGCTGCCACACAGGCCACGCAGGCCATGCTTAATGCTCGCACCAATGGCATCCGTACCGATACTCAGCTGCGTGATACGCTGGATAAAGGAAACTTCTGATGCCTAGATGCGATAAAAATACATCCACTCTGGCAGCAGGGGCACTGGCCACCGCCATTATGTGCGCCTTGCTCGGAGGTTGCGCAATCCAGCCGACACTCAAGCCCCTATGCCCGCCCCTTGTGGCCTATGGGCATGAGCAGCAGGCATCCCTTGCACAGGAGTTGCGCACCCATCCTGACCTTAAAGAAGCGCCGCTCTTCCTCGCTGATTACGCCAACGAGCGTAACGAATTGCGGGCTGCGTGCAAATCATAAGCGCTGCCTCTCGCAACAACCATGATGGCCGCCCTCTGAGGCGGTTTTTTTATGCCCAGAGGATATAATGACCGATAAGTTTATCGGGCCACCGCCGCCGTTTGTAACGCTGAATGAACGTGTTGCAGCATTGGAGGCAGTACAGGCCCGCCATGATGACGACATCGCAAAGCTCAGTACCAAAATCGACAATCTGGCTTCTGAGTTCCGAACTGGCTTTACCGCCTTAAGCAATCAGATCCGAGAGTCCAGTTCTTCCCGGTCCAAAATCGTCACCGCTGCCATATCGGGTGGGGCGGCTATAGGGGGCGGTGTCGCTGTTGGCCTGTACCAGATCATCCATGCCTTATACCCACATTTTTTCGGAGGCTAACCATGTCCGCCCCACCCCGTGGCATCCGCAACAACAATCCGGGCAACCTCAATTTCGCTCATCAGGCCGGGGCCGTTCTGGAACCCGGGCCTAATGCCCGCTTTGCTCGCTTCCCCACCGCTGAGGCGGGACTTGAGGCCCTGCGTGACCAGCTCACCCGCTACATCGTGCGGGACGGAATCGACACGGTGGCGGGCATCATCAGCAAATGGGCACCGCCGACCGAGAACAATACCGCCGCCTACATCCGGGGCGTGGCGCACGCCCTAGGAACAGAGCCAGACGACCGGCTTGGGCAGCCAAACCCTCGCCTTATTGAGAGCATGATGAACGCCATCATCCTCTTTGAGAATGGCCAGAACCCTTATGGGGACCTGGTCACACAGGTGGCTAATGAGATGCCGCCGACAAAAATGGTCTGATTCCGCCGCCTTAGGGCGGTTTTCAATTTTTGGAGATATTATTAATGGACCTCACCTCTTTCCTCACATCCATCCCTGCCGGCATCCAGACCTATGCGGCGTCCCTCATCATTATTTGTAATCTGATGACGGTATTTATCCGCCCGCCTGCCGCCGGTTCCCGCTGGGTGCTGCCATACCGCATCATCTCTGCTCTGGCCCTCAACATCGGATGGGCCAGAAACCATCTCCAGCCGGGACATCCGGAAAAAGAAACATCCCATACATCTTCCTAAGAAGAAAATGGCCGCCCTCTTACCACGGGCGGCCCCTCCTTCCGAACCTTCTTATTATATACAACATCCTGCTATAGCCTGACTGAACTACCACATCAGGTCACCCTACCATGCCGCCTCTTCTGGTCTCCTGCCTTCTTTACAGCCTCGCAGCCCTTGCCGAGATTGCGGGCTGTTTTTCTGCATGGGCCTGGTTACGGCTAGGAAAAACACCACTTTGGCTATTACCGGGCAGCCTGTGTCTTGGTCTGTTCGCCGTTTTACTAACCTTTAGCCCTGCCGATCATGCCGGGCGAGCTTATGCTCTTTATGGGGGAATCTATATTGCCATCAGCCTGTTATGGGGCTGGCTTGTAGAGAAGACAGTACCGGATATGTGGGACATAGCTGGAGCCATCTTATGTCTCAGTGGGGCTATGCTTATCCTTCTAGCACCCCATGGCCGCAGCTGAACCACCACAGCCCCGTTAAGACCGATAGCTAAAACGTGGCAACGTCCAATTATATCGGATGGAAAGCAGCCGAAAGCTGATGCCAAAAACCATAGAAACAATCAGCTCAATAGTGCTGTTATCCACGATATGGGAACAGCACAAAAAAACGACCCCTGTGCTAACAGAAACCGTCCCATACAACTCGGACCGGAACAACAAGGGGATATCATTACAAAGTATATCCCGCAGCACCCCGCCCATGCACCCCGTTATCATGCCGGAAATGATGACACAGACCACAGATAGATGTTCTGTCATGGCAACCTGACAGCCCATCACTGTAAAAACGACCAGACCGATCGCATCCAAAAATAGGAACAGCTTACGCAGCCTATGCATATGCTGCGCCACCATGATAGTGGCCAGCGCAGCAAAACCGGTGATCAGCGGATAGCTCGGATGCTTCACCCACGAAAGGGGATAATGGTTAAGCAACACATCACGGATGGACCCGCCCCCTAGAGCCGTAATCCACCCCAGCAGAAACACCCCGACAAGGTCCATCTCCAACTTCCCTGCCAAAAGGGCAGCTGTCATGGCCTCAGCAATGATAGCAATAATATACAGCGTGGTATAAAGATCGAAGGTCATGCTGGGGTACCTGCCATGCGCCACTCTGCCAGAGAATTATGTATTCCTGTGATTAGCGAACAACCAGCCGCTTATAATTGGCGAATAGGACATGCGCATCATCCTCCCCAAAAGGAGTGCCTTTCTTCAGGCAAAGGATAAAACGATTCATAAACCGCATGGAAGCTAACGTGTCATTAGCTGCATCACCGTTAAACTTCACCATCAAACGATTGAAATCACCATCAACCGCATAATAGCGTTCAGATGAAAAGCACTCACAGAGGGCATGGAACTCCTTCTCCATGGAGCTAACCATCTGCCTATAAAACTGGTGAGAGGCTTCAATCTCAGAATAGAACGCCTCATGCCGAGGCTCTACCCGTGGATGAGCGGTGGGGAATGGGGTCAGGTCCTGTGAGAAGAGCTCATGCTTGGAAAGCCGCCCGATCTTCTTCCCCAGCTGGCGCACTTCCGCCTCGTAGCCGAGCAGACTGTAAACTGAATCAACCATAGAGATAGCCTTCCCTTCTGAACCATCACATCCTCCCATCGACCAGCGGATATGACGTGACAGACTATATAATATTGCAGAATGAGTAACATATCTGCCTGTCTGACAGAATGACTTTCCTACATCAGTTGGGGTAGTTCAACGACCAGCAACGGGATGTTACGACATTCTGGTCCGTTTCCGGGTCTGGCATCGTCAAAGCACAAAGAACTGTACTGCCAGCCGTAGCATTCTTCCCCTCACGAGAGAGAACCAACACTTCCTCACCCCCTGCCTGATGGGCCGTGATAACATGGTAATGCTGGTTCAGCAGAGTTTCCAGAGAGTCCACTAACGGTACCATCCGGGTCGGCACAGCCAGAGGGCTATAGGGTGCCTTAATCCCTGAAGCAGGCAAAGCTAAATCAGCCGCTCCGGCCCCAACAGGAGCCATCAGGCAGACAAACCAAGCTAAACCATATTTCCTGAACCAGCGCATATCCTGCTTCCCTTTGCCCTCAGAAAAGTTTCGCCGCAATGGCGTTGATCTGTACCGTCCCCGTAAAATAACGGTTAGCAGGCAGTGCCCCTGCGGCCTGACCATTATGCAGCTTCAGAACACCTCGTACCCTTGTAAAGATAGATGCCGTATGGTCATGGGACATCCGGCTCAGGCTGGCAGAAATCACGTAACTTAGAGTCCCATTATCGTACCCACCACCATTGCCGTGGGATAGACGTACCCTCATACGATACTGGCTGAGCCTGTACCCACCCTGCCCAATGGCAACTGTCTTCTGCTCCTGCTTCTGCCGGATATTCGGGCCGAGCTGGGTTTTCAGCACATCTGTCGCCGAGCTGTTACCGGCCACAAGTGCTGTTGGGGACAACTGCGCCTGCACCTCATAGACACGATCCAACCCTTCCGCCTGAGCGGCACCGGCCAGTGCACTCATAGCCAGAGCCATCATCCCGCCATACAGGCCGACTTTTCTACATTGTGCGATCATCAGTCTCATCTGCCATGCTCCCTCATGAACGTCCGTCATTTTGTTTCCTACCCGAAACAGGAATCCACACTCGCATATCATATCATCCATGCAAATCAGGATTTTGAGAGAATACGGGGAATCACTCCGGGCTGAGGCGGTCATCCAAAAGAATCTGCATGAAAGTCAGATCCAACCAACGCCCGAACTTGCAGCCGACCTGTCTGCACTGCCCAGCCACCGAAAAGCCCAGCCGCTCGTGAAGGCGAATGGACCCAGTATTGCCCGATTCAATCCCAGCAACCATGGCATGATACCCCCGCTGGCGGGCTTCCTCCAGCAGAGCGACCATTAAGGACTGCCCAATCCCGGCACGCTGTCTATCCTTATGAACATAGACAGAATGTTCCACCGTATGACGATAGCCATCCCATGCACGCCATGGCCCAAAAGTAGCATAACCGACTACCTGATCGGCCTCATCAACAGCCACTAACACTGGCAGATCGGCCTCTACATGAGTTTTCAGCCACGCAGCACGGTCAGCAACATCTACAACCCGTTCATTCCATATAGCCGTTGTCGTGCTAACAGCATGGTTGTATATCCCGGTGATAGCAACGAGGTCCTTCTCTTCTGCCGACCGAATTTTCATAATCACACTCTCTGATTCCCTTGCACTGGCAACCAATGCAGCGCACTCTATATTTTTCACAGAGACCCAGAAAAAACCATTCCTTTATTACGAAAAATTAATTACTGATCGTTGAAAATAAGTCTCCCGTTACCCCGCCTTGGAGAACAAAGTCATGTCGTCCTCCTACCACTTTCTTTTTCAGCTCACGGTCACTGCTTCCCTACTCATCGGCTTTGCAGCGGCGGGGCCGCTTAGCGGTTTGCGTAAACGCCGTCCGTTCCGGCGGCAATAAGCCAAGCCTGACAGCACGCTAGAGCAGAACGGTTCATTAGGGACCTCCTATATCCTGTATAAATTATACATGTTTGACGCTTCTTTAATACTTCCCGTAAAGTCGAGCCTGTAACTGGGGTAGTTCCGGCCACCATGTGTCTTCCCTCATAGAGAGAGAATCGACGGGTCGGATACAGGCAAAGCAGGGGGGAGCATGAGACCGGAGGTCGTAACAGAGCCTGTCTTCTTCTGGGGTGGATTGCTGGCCGGGGCTATTTGGGCCGTGCTTCTATGGATGCAACTCCCCGGCCAGCCCCCTCGCCCTGAAAAATTAAACCGTTCAGCAGCTATAGTCGGCCTCATCTTGTCCGGCGGGCTGGCATGGATACTGTGGGCCCATGTCTTTGGGGTCATCCCTGCTTTCTTCTGCCTTGGGGGATGGAGCATGGCGATGCTGTGCATTGTACCTATTCTCTGGGCCGTTCTTATATCTAATCAGTCTCGCACCTCCTGATGCGGCGCAGTCCGGACAGAACAAACCGTCCCTCCTCCCCTCCACGTCCACACTCTCCCGCCACACTTTGGCTACGGCTGTTTATCGGCGGCGCAGCAGCAGCCCTCTTCATCGTAGCGTCATGTTGGGCTGACAGAGAATTCGCCTGTTTTCAGGCTTATGGTGTTACGGGCTTTTTCCTGCTGATGACGGGGGCCTGTCTGGCAGGGATTACAGGGCTGACCCTATCTATCGGTTTTGGAGACAGCCAAAAACTCCAGCATCTAGCCATCCGCTACCGCTCCCTACATGGGTGGATCGGCATTTTGACAGGTAGCATGCTGTCCATGAGCTTTCTGGCAGGCACGCTAACCTTGTTCGCTGCACCACTCCAACAATGGAGCCAACCCTCCCTTCCAGCACATAGTGCCATTCCACTAACGGACATACCAACCGTACTTGATAAACTCCTCGGGCCCACACCCGATACCATGTCTTCGCCTTCCTCTGGTCTCCATTACAGGCTGACACTTAAGACTCCAGACACCGCCAACCTTAGCTTCCCTATGGGACCAGACCTGCCACTCAGCCTACCAGCACCCCACATTCTTGTTAGTCAATCCGACACTCAGGACACCTCCCTTTACCAGCTCACCCCCTCACCGGTTCCTGCTTTCATAGGGGGGCTCCATCGCCGTCTGGGACTCCCTCTACCAGAAAATCAGGCCATGCCTTTTGTCGGCGTTGTCTGCTTCCTCTACGGGTTAGCTTTGTTCTCCGGCGTGATTCTACTTCTGCCAGGCATGTGGCGAACCCTCATGACTGTTCGCCTACAAGGACATGCCCGCCGTCTCTGGCTTGACCTGCATAGTCTGCTGGGCCTCTGCTCTCTACCTTTTCATCTCATCATCGCACTAACAACAGCCCTCTTTGCCTTCTCCCCGCTGCTACATTCTTTTTCTGCAGGGGCGAAGCCTCATGTCACACCTCATAGAACTGCCGAAACAACACCCATATCGTCTCTTTTGCCACCAGACAGGGCCCTCATGTACCTCCATGGGCTGGCTCCAGAATTTCATCCCCTTATGCTGGATTATGTCCTCTCCCCCCATGCCATAGACAGTCATGCGGAGCGTCTCGCTCTCCATGCCCCACTCTACAGCGCCAATGGCGACCAAAGCCTGCCCCCCACAGAACAACCCTACCTGCTGGCAGAAGGAACAGACCCCCACAACCCGCTCATCGGCAGAGATCGGGGAGCTGTCCTACTGGACCCTAAAACGGGCGAGCTAATTGATAGCCAGAACCTTCCCAGCCAGCAGACACTTGCCCGCCGTATCCTGACATGGTGCCTTGCTCTCCATTTTGGCAGTTTTGGGGGCGAATTCGTCCGCTGGCTCTATGTTGCCCTAGGCCTATGTGGCGTTGGATTTTTCCATACGGCCAATCAGCTCTGGCTCAATACCCATCGCCGCAAAATCCCGGGGAGAACAACCCCCGTGGACACACCGGCCACTTTTTGGCTGGGCCGTCTAAGCGAAGGAACACTACTAGGCTGTCTGCTGGGCCTGTGCAGCATCATGGCTATCAGCCCCCTCATGACGGACCTGGCCCCCATCACCCATCTCTCCAGTATTACACCGCCAGACATGGAGCACACCTACCGGCTTATTAACCTATCATATTACGGCATTATGGCCCTGACACTTACCATCTATTGCCTGCTGCCTAAGCACATCTGCCGAGGGACCGTGCTAGCTCTAGCCGCCCTGTGTCTTTCCGGAGCGGTCACAATCGTGGCCTTGCGTCATACGGCGTTGCAATCCCCCCTTTCCGCAGAACTGACCATCGCTTTCAGCGTCGCCAGCTTAATCCTCTGGGTAGGAGCCTTGCACACGTTCCGGCTCTGGAGACGGAATAGCCCCGTCGGCAGATAAAACCTACCAGCGGGGCCATTCTATCTAATACCTCTTACTTGTCTGACAATTGAGCCTCAGTTGAGGTCCCCTCTTCCTCTTCAGACGGCACTCCCGCCCATTCCCGGATCATCGTTTCCGTTAGGTAAAGAAGGGTCGGACCAATAAAGACGCCCGCAAACCCAAGTGTTGCCAACCCACCAAAGGCCCCCACCATAATGATGATAACGGAAATCCGCACATAACGGCGAATAATGAGCGGCTGGAGGAAATTATCCCCTGCTATCGCCACAAGAGCAAATAACAGCATGATGATGGCGTGCATCAACGGTGCTGTGAAATACAACCACACGGTACTAAGCAGCAGCACCCAAGCACCACCAAATTGCAGAACGCAGGAAATAAACATTACCGCTGCTACGACACTCCCCATCGGCATACCGGCGGCCATCAACCCAACCCAACCGAACAGGGATTCGAGAATGGCCGTAAGCGTGACACCAAGCGCAACACCCCGTGTCGTGATCTCAGCTTGTTTAAGAAGGGCACGTCCACTCCCTCCTCCCAGCTGGCTGCTCACCTTCTCCAGAAGAACAATGATGCTCTCTGCACGGCTCAGAAGCAGCACCATAACAACCAATGTCAGGACGAATTCCAGCAAAAGAGACCCAAAACTACCTGCTGATGCCAAAAGTACATGCAGTATCTTCTCAGGCGGTGGGATGACATGTCGCAGCAAGCCCGGCAGGCTATTTTCTCGCAAATGATCCCAGAACGGGATGATATCTCCCCCCACATAAGGGATGCGCCCCACCCACGCCGGGGCTGCGGGGAGCTGTAGGGAAGGCAAGATTGTGATGAAATGTGAAACAGCATCCACATGCCGAGCGAAAATGACGATCACCAACACGGCAGGGAGGAAGAAGATGATTATAGCTGCCAGAATGGTGAAAAATACGGCGGCGGACCGACTACCAAAGCACACAGCCTGCAAGCGCAGAACCAACGGCCAGAGCGTAACAGAAATGGTCGCACCCCAAATAATGGGGGGCAAAAAAGGATGAATGATCCACACCGCCGCTAAAAGCAGCAACCCTGCCATCAGAGCCGTAAGGACCGGCCTTACCGGACTAACAGCAGCTTCGGCTGCAGCCTCGGCCGAAGTAAAGAGGTTCCTGAAACGTGTTATCATGACCTGTCCTGAACAAGAGTGAACCTATTTATGCCTCTCTCCCTACGAGAGAACCGAAATTCACATAAAAAACCTTCGAAGGCCACCGCAGGCTCCCCATAAGTCGCCAGCCTCTCAACATACAAAAAGATAGGGCATATCCAACGATCGGATAGGATAGTTACGATCTTTTCACCTGTACCTCGTGACCTGAACATCCAAAGGCTGCTAAAAGGCTACATGAGAATGCCAGTATGATACCCCATCCGGCATTACCAATTCACCCCATGAAAGGATTTACCTGCATGTCTCAGAAAGAAAACATCGTCGCCCGCAACATGACTCGTGAAGACCTGATCTTCGCTCTGGTGCAGGACGTGGTCCGCATCGAAGGCCCGAACACCAAGATTGACCGTGCTTACCTTCTCAAGCTCGTGACGGAAATTGCCCGTTCTGTCGACGGCAAATAAGATCAATCCGCACAGCGGTATAACAAAGGCCAGAGTGCTTAATCACTCTGGCCTTTGTCGTATCTAGCAAGAGCTAAGACGCATTGTCAGGGGACGCTGTCAGCGTTACCTGCGGCACCATCAGGCTGATCCCTTCCTGACTGAACCTATTCAGTACATCAGAGACAACCGCCGTACGTGTGGTATCGCTATTGGTACCGCGGGCTATACAAATTGCCAGCGTCGCCGCAACCCTATCCCCTATACTATCACCCAACCAAACCTGCGGAGCTGGGTCACGCAGAACATCTGGCTGATCGGCAGCAACAAGCATGAAGAGTGCCTTCACTTTCTCCACATTCACGTTGGTCGGTACCGCAAAGACAAGCTTCAGCTTCAGCGGGTTAGTCCCTGCGCTGTAATTCTGCACATTTGCCGTGATGAACTGGGAGTTCGGCACAATCAGCGTTGTTCCGTCACTCAACCGGATATCCGTTGCACGGACATTCACACGCTGAATTACGCCAGTATTGCCACTAATGGTGATCTTATCACCCGCCTGAGCTGGTCGCTCAGCCAACAGAATAAGACCGGAAATGAAGTCCTTAACGATGGACTGCAGACCAAAGCCGACACCAACCGACAGAGCACTGACGACCCATGTCAGATTCTGGACGGAAATACCGATCATAGCCAGCAGTTTCAATCCAGCAGCGATCCACAACATGTAGGTCAGAATGCTGATGATGGATGTCTGCGCCCCATTATCCAGCGATGTGACCGGAAACAGGCGTGTCTGCAACCATTGCTGCAAGAAACGTATGGCGTAATACACGCCGACAAGCAGCAGGGCCGCACCTACTATCGTACGAGGCGAGAACGGTACGCCAAAGAAGATGCCACCGCCAAAAATCTGCTGTAGCTGCCGCCATGTGCCAATAAAAGAAACGCCGTTCCTACCCTGCAACAGGGCAACGAACACCATAATAAGACTCAGCCCAACCAGAGCAGTTGTGATGACCTCCAACTGTGCAAGACGACGAGCACTCAACTCCAGTTCAGTCCACAGCCTGCCGAGGCGACTCTGAGGCGAAAAGAGAAACTGGGAAAAATCCCTCCATGCCTGCATGAGCAACATGACAGCGCCAAAGGCATAGAGCAGTGTCAGCACCCAGTCATTCA
Source organism: Bombella intestini (assembly GCF_002003665.1). GTDB lineage: Bacteria > Pseudomonadota > Alphaproteobacteria > Acetobacterales > Acetobacteraceae > Bombella > Bombella intestini. The sequence goes on along the minus strand of NZ_JATM01000003.1, from coordinate 45,887 downwards.
TCAGAAAAGCGAAAGAAATATACCCGCTTAGAACAGCAACAATCGTCACACCCAGCAGCAGGGCAGACACCCCGTGCAAAGGTATATGCTGGATTAGCACGGCACCAATGTCCTGCCCCGTGCCACTACCACCACCAACATCGCTGAGAGCGGCCCCATTCTGCTGCTCACGCTTGCTAGAACGGCACGTCAGATACAGCAGAACCGCCGTGGACAGAGCGAAAGCTCCTTCCAGCACCGCATCATTCCCCGGGCTGACATCACGGCTGACCTCCGCTGTCCGCAAAGCACCATAAAACAAGATGCCGCCGCCAAGGAGAAGACTGCACGGCAGGCACGTCTTCCCCAAAAGCCAACGCTTGAGCGAAACACCAGCGCCAATGATAAAACCACATACAGGCAAAGCTTGTGTTAGGTATTGCCCTTGTGCAACGGGCACACCATCATTGCCAAAAGCAATAAGCTGCCAGCCCTGCCACAGCAGTTCTGCCAACACGCCACACAACACGCCAGCCAATACGCTACCTAAAGCCTGCTGGGTACGGATGACCCTCCCCCAGCTTGCCTGTTCCTTAGCAGACGTAAGAACACGAACTGCCAGCTGCCGTAGCCCAAAGCCAAACAGCATGACCAGACAGCCAATACCCAGAACACCGAACAAAACATTCAGTTCGGCACGGCCTATATCGCGAAAGGTCGCATAACCATCAGAGAGGGCACTCCGCCAGAAACCGACACTCAGTGGAGAATCGACATGCCGGACCAACGCACCCTGCTGCACTCTGCGACGCAAATCATCCAGCTGGCCTTCAAGCTGACGAGTCTGAAGGTCACAGACACGCATACGCACCTGTAAGGCAGCAATCCCCATAGATGTCTTACGGGCAATAACACGCTGCCGGGTTATGGACGCATCCTCTCCTTCTTCGGCCTTGTCACCTAAGACCTTCAGCAAGGAACTAATAGAGCTGTCATAAGCCTGAATCTGTGTCATTCCGCTGGTCACATGCTGACGAACTGTCAGCACCTGCTGTGCGTAAGAATCCAGCACCCGACCAACCGGTAATCCTTTAAGGCCACCCAGCGCAGCACCGACATTCCGCAATGTGGTCTGATCTTGGTCTAGCTGCGTCCGCAGCGTAGTCGCTACCCCAGCCCAACCGAAATCACCTTCCGGCTGTCCCAGAACAAGAGGTGCTGTTGCATTACCTGCCGATGCCCCGCCAGAATCAGCTTTATCAACTTTTGGGGCGGGGTCAGAGGCTGCAATGCCCTGCACAGGAGCCGCCAGAATGGCAGCCAGCCCTAGGCCAGCCCCCACACCAGCCATGATCCGACGAACAGAATAACGCTTCATAAAACCTGCTTGTTTCCAATATCTGGATATGTGTCTGCTGAGTTACGCAAGCACGAGAATATGGTGGAGTTATGTTACCTTTCAAGGTCGGGGAGGCAGACACCGCCCCATCTCGATCCCCATCCGTAGCGCAGCGGCGACATTTTCCGATGTCCGGCGAATATTTTCACGAGCCTGTGCCAGAACATCCGCCAACGCTTCGGGGCGAGGTACGGTATCAAAAAAAGCCCCTATGCCAACCCGGTGCATCCTGTCCACTCCCTCCCCTGTAGAGCCAACAATGGCGATAACCGGCCGACCATGAGCTCTGGCAACCTGTGCAACACCCATAGGGGCTTTACCATGTGCACTCTGCTCATCCATCCGCCCCTCCCCGGTAATGACAAGGTCCACATCCCTAAAATAGGTATCCAACCGGAGCTGATCTGACACAATTTCCACACCGGGCCGCAACTGGGCATCCGTAAAGGCTAGAAGGCCAGCACCTAGTCCTCCCGCTGCACCAGCTCCGGGCACCGCCGCCACATCTTTTCCGCAGTGCTTCAACAAGATACGGGCATAATGTGCTAATGCTTCATCCAGACAGGTCACATCCGCTGGAGTGGCTCCTTTCTGGGGACCAAAAACATAGGATGCACCCTGCGGCCCCGTCAGAGGACTCGTTACATCACAAGCACCTTCCAATGTAACACTCGCCAGCCGCCTATCCATGCCAGAGAGGTCCACATCGGCCAAGCGGGCCAAAGCGGCCCCACCAGGTGGTAACTCTTGACCGTTCTGATCTAAAAACCGCGCCCCTAAGGCTTGAGCAAAGCCGGCACCTCCATCATTCGTCGCACTGCCACCCAGCCCTAGAATAATATGCGTGCATCCTCTGTCCAAAGCAGCACGGACCAACTCCCCAACCCCGTAGGTTGTTGTCCGTAGCGGATCGTATTCTTCTGGCTTCAGCAATGGGAGGCCCGCTGCAGCGGCCATCTCTATAATGGCCGTCTGCCCATTCCCACTGATCCCCCAAAAAGCTGGCACTGGTGCCCCCAGAGGCCCCGTAACGGAACACCGCACAAGCTCGCCATCTGTTCCCTGTACAAGAGCCTCCACGGTTCCTTCACCGCCATCAGCCATAGGTAAGCAGAGATAATCAGCTTCGGGGAACACACGGGAGAAACCCGCTTTTATCTCTTCAGCCACATCCAGCGGGGGCAGACTCCCTTTGAAGGAATCACAGACAATTGCAATTTTCATGCTGTCCTCCTTCCCGCAAGATGCGCTGCGAGTGAGGAAACGTCTAGTCTTCCTCGCCGTAAAACTCCTCTCCCAGCACAATGGCTGGACGGCCTTTGGAGCGGCGAAAATTGTTCGTATCCCGCAAGGAATAGGCACAGCCACAATATTCCTGCTTGTAGAACCGCTCCCGCTTGCTGATCTCAATCATACGGGCAGAGCCGCCACCTTTGCGCCAATTGAAATCCCAGTAAGACAGTCCTTCATAAGGGGCTACCGCCCGGGCACCGCAATCATTGATCTGGGCCATATTCTTCCAACGAGAAATACCCAGAGAGCTGGTCATAACCGGGAAGCCATGCTCATGCGCATACAGGGCGGTACGCTCAAAGCGCATATCAAAGCACATCGTACAGCGTATGCCGCGTTCCGGCTCCCATTCCATGCCCTTCGCCCGTGCGAACCAATTATCCTTATCGTAGTCAGCATCCACAAAAGGAATATTATTCGCCTCAGCAAAACGGACGTTCTCTTCCTTGCGTAGGAGATATTCCCGTTCTGGATGAATGTTCGGATTATAGAAAAAGATGGTGTAGTCGATGCCGGATTCCGTCATCGCTTCCATCACCTCACCAGAGCAAGGGGCGCAGCAGGAATGTAGCAGAACCTTCTTCTGGCCCCCCGGTGGCTCAAGAAACGCTCTGCCAGACGGTGTCAGCGGTGCTGACTTGCGGCGTTTCTTACGGGCAGCATAGCCCCGCTCCCTACCGGAAGCCTCCTCTGCTACGGAGCCCTGCACCTCATCACAAGCCGAATCATGAAGGGCTCCCTGCTGGTCTGTCCGATCATGGCTCATTCGTGGTTTCCTCTGTCCGATCATCAGTGCAGAACCGGCCTCCGGCCGGAACACTTGCCCGCCATACAGGGGAGATGCAGGCCTGTCGAGAAAAACCCCTTAAGCCTCCTCTGAACCGGTCAGAAATGCCGGGCACCGATCTTACAAAACAGCCTCAGTTCCCAGCATAGTGCGCCCGGATAAAGTCAGCCCTTTACCAAACATCTTAGCCAAAACCACCCACAGGCAGCGGCAATGAGAGAGCCCACGAAAATGCCAATCTTGCTGGACACCAGCAAAATAGAGGCAGGAAATGCCAGTGACGCCATGAAGAGACTCACTGTAAAACCCAACCCACAAAGCAAGCAGAGACCAAATAGCATCTGCCATGATGTTCCCTCTGGAAGAGAAGCTAGACGACATCGTATGACCAGCCACGTCATGCCGAATATGCCGCCTGTTTTGCCAATCACCAATCCAACGGCAACAGCACAAACCAAACGAGGGTTAAGAGCCGCAGTAGGAACGTCAATCAACGGTATACCCACCGTGACAAAACCAAATAGCGGCAAAATCAGCCATGTAACCCATAATGAAATGCCACGTTCCACAAGCTCCAGAGGTGAAAGAACTGCAGAATCACCCTTCTTCTGAGAGGCTGTCGGCAAGCAAAGCCCCACTACAACACCTGCCAATGTGGGGTGCAGCCCTGCCCCCATCATACAGACCCACAACAAACACCCACCGACACCATAAAGCCACAGGCAGCCCACGCCCCTCCACCCTGCAAGGGCCATCACTCCTATAAGTGCGATACTACCTAGCAACGGTATGACATGCAGGGCTCCGCCATAGAACAGAGCAATGATGAGGATTCCCAACACGTCATCAAAAATGGCCAGAGCCATCAACCAGACTCGTCCGCCCTCTGACACACGCCGCCCCAATGCCAGAATGATCGGCACTGTGAAGGCCGCATCCGTAGCAACAGGAATAGCCCATCCCGCTAGAAGCGCAGGATCAGGTGCGGCAATCAGCGCATAAAGGCAGGCCGGAACAACCACACCTCCCAGTGCCGAAAGACAAGGAAGAAGGGCCTGCCGGACGCTTGCGAGATGCCCTACACTCAGCTCCTTTTTCAGTTCGAGCGTGATGCCGAGAAAAAACAGCGTCATCGGGCCAATGAGAACTAGCTCAGCAAAGCTGGGTAGGCTGACCTTCGGCATACCGGCTACCAGAGCAAATTGCCCCAAGGGCTGTTCCAACAGCGCATAAAAAGCACGCCATGGCGAATTAGCCAAAGCCAACCCAATCATCGCCATCAACAGAAGGAAACAGGGGCCAGCCGTTTCGGAAGATAAAGACCAACGCCTACGTTTTATCGCCACCCTCATCCTGCTCCCCGACTATCCGCACTATCCCCCTGCAAAAGACCTCCCGCAGGTGGAAGGACCGTCAATAGTGGGAAAATAAGGCTCCATCAAACCGATAAACCAGCTTGAAATAATAGGCATTAGTTTCCGCAATGTAACGCCCATCCACTGAATGGGCATAGCGAGTCGTGATATCCAGTTTGGGATTAATTTTCCACATCAACCCCACGCCCAACGTAACCTCACGGCTACTACTATCTGCCACATAGCGGCCCAGCGTATTATCACGCCATCCGGCATTATTCTGCCAATCCATGGAGAAAAATGGCTCCCACATGCGGCTTGCCTTCCAACTAAACCGCAAATTGCTATGGAAGGCTGTTCCCGGATGATAGGAGTGTTCCCCCCGGACATGTTTAGTAGACGCTACCACAGCCCCGAGATCACCATCAAAGCTGAAGTGCTTCCACTCATAATCAAACATAAAACTTGAAAGATTGGACCAATATTGGGGATTCAAATCCCGCCGGGTGGCACTTGGTGTCTGCATAAAGGTCTGAATACCGAAGGTACTATGTTCATTGGGCTTAAACCACACAGCAGGCCCCGTAATGGTTGGCCCCAGCCCCCCATAATTTGTCCCATTCGCTAGACGATAGCTTTCCGTCTGGATGACTTCATAAGCAAAACCGACATGAGGAATGGAATCAAACGTCCAGAAATGGACATACTTGCTTAAGCCAGACCATGTGTGGCTCCCACCTTCCGGCCTCCGAGCACCCTTCCCATTGTAGGAACTGCCCGCCGCATTACCGTCCCCATACTGAACGAATACATTAAAGGGCTTAAAATCCACTGGCAGGTCATATTCATGCGGACCGATAACAGCGAATGTAATGTCGGAAGCCTCTGTTAATGAGGAAGATAGAAGCCAAAACAAGGCTGCACCTACCACCCCCAGAAACAACACACCCGGTGATCGCACTCTCCTCAGGCACAGCATGTGAAGCCTTCCCCACAGAGCCAGACGTAATACAGAACCTAGCCGCCACTAGAAGGCTGCATCACATTCTCCACCACCCAGTACGGATGGCCAGTTAAAGACGGCTTCTCTCTGTATAGAAGGAGACGTTCTATTTTAACAAGTCAGATCAATATCAAATATAATAGCACCCTATTAGTACAAATTTCGGTACATCTCGTTAGGCTTACCTCACGCAGCATAGGGAGGGGGAATTACGCCCCCACCCGCTCACACCGCTTTGCCCACACGCAATAGACCACACCCGTGACCAACAAGCTGACACCCCAAGAAATATCTACACCATGCAGGGTAGCAACAAGCGGCCCCGTATAAGGGCCCGTCTTCATAAAAGGCAGCTCCACCAGAACGCCCGTAAGATAGATCAGCACAACCGGTGCATTAAAACGCCCATACTGCCCACCATCAGCCCTGAAGAACGCCATAACGTCATACTCACCATGCCGCAGCAGGTAATAATCACACAGATTGATCGCCGTCCACGGCACCAGCACAGCCATGAGAATATCCAGAAAGGACGTATAAGCCTTCAAGAAATCTCCCACCATGCCAAGGCTCATCACAAGGGCAGCTCCAAGAAGCAGCACCGTCATAACAAGCCGCCCCCCCAGGCCAGACCGCCATGAAGGGTAGAAAGTCTGCACTAATGTCAGGCTACACAGTGCCCCACAATAGACACTCATGGCATTGGCTAGTGGAATAGCCAGTGCCAGTACCAGCAGGACAATATCCCCCATACGCCCCCCCGTCAGAGAAAGCGCACCGGCCAGCGGCAGAGACGGATAGCTCAGTGCCAGAAGGCTACCCAATACCATCGGCAGCACGGCCCCAATAACTGTTCCTCCATAGGTCGCCCAGAAAGCCTGACGGCCAGAACCTGCTTCATCCGGCAGATATCGCGAAGAGTCAGAGACATAAGGGGCATAGGCAATCTGCCAAAGAGCCGAAACGGAAAATGCTCCAAAGAAACCGGCCACAGTACCGTGCATGTCCGCCAACAATGTGCGAGAGAACCCGCCCAATCCACAGCCAATGGCATAGATAACCGCCACAATGGAGACCCAACTGGCCACACGGGAACATACATGAATGGCCCTATACCCCATCATGCAGGGCAACAGTGTCAGCACAGCAATGAGCCAAACTCCCTTATTGCCGTGGAACACAGGAAGTACATGAGCTAGAGCCTCGCCCCCCACAACACAGTTAGAGGCTGCAAAACCTATATACATGAGTACGACAAGCAGGATGATCGGTACCGACCCATAAATACCGAACTGCCCCCGGCTCTGCACCATCTGGGGAACACCAAGGCGAGGCCCCTGTGCGGCATGGAGGGCCATGAAAATCGCCCCCACTACATTGCCTAGCACCAGTGCCAGAATGGACCAGATAAGAGACAGGCCAAACACGGCAGGCCCCAAGGCACCGGTGACAACTGTCAGCAATGTCATATTAGCACTGAACCAGACCGAGAACAGGTCCGTTACACGCCCGTGGCGATGCGCCTGCGGAACGGGATGGATAGTATGGGTTTCCATATGGGTACTCATGGCCCCGCTTTTCCCACACTCCCAAAGGAGTGAAAAGAGATTACTTTGCGTTAATCATACCAACCTTGATGGACCCGCCTGAAAAATACCCGTGGCCAGAAGATAGACTTTGAAGTTTCATCAAAAATTCTTTAACAGATTCTGCAATATCATCTCCTTGTGGGAAAATACCGCACTATCAGGGTTCTTTTTGAAGAAATGGGGAATAAAATGTCTGCTCTTTCCTCCCACCCCATTCAGAATAAAAATTCCATAATCCTGAAATTCTTTTTCCATTATTTCTCTATCATCTTCAAAAAACTGACCAAAATCTGGTTCATTATAATCCCTGTAGGTCTTTTCTGCTTTTCCGCCTCCCTCGCAGATGCGCAGGTACTTGACGAAATTATCGGGAACGAACCCCTGCTCCGGGTCGATACCCCCCTGCCTGCCCATGGCGGCTATACAACCTCCGTCCCACCTTTTGGCAGGCCGGAAGCCCTCTTCCCGCACGGCTTCGGCATGACAGACTGGTTGCGCAAACGGGGTATCGCCTTCCTGCTCGATAATACGAACGAGTTTGCCGGGGCCATCACGCCACCAAAGAAAAATTACCCCCACTCCCAGCATTTCGCCCCATACAAGCAAGGAGCCAGCAATGCCGGACAATATGCCGCTTCGCTGAACATCGACTGGGAGCAACTCATCGGGTTACGTGGGTTCTCCACGCACAGCATTATTGTTGGCCGCTATGGGACAACGGCCAACCGCATGTTCGGTGACTGGCTGAACCATGCCTCGGAAGATTATGGCGGTGGTGGGAACGTGGTTGTCCACTTGGTTATGGCCTACGGGGAAGAAACCCTGTTTGGTGGCCGCCTCTCCATCGCTGCGGGCCGTATGGCGGAAATGTCAGATTTCCAAAATAGCCCCCTCTTCTGCAACTTCCAGAATGGTAGCATCTGTGGCCGCCCCAAAGCGGCAACGGACAGTAGCTTCGTCAGCGGTTATCCAGCTGCCGTCTGGGCTGGGCGTATCCGTGTCCGCCCGTCACGCTCACTTTATGTACAGAGTGGGCTCTATGCGGGTGAGAACGGCATATACAAAAACGAACAGCACCGCACTGGTTTCAAGTTTAATGGTGGGAATATCAACGGGTTCCGCCTCCCCTTAGAAATAGGGTGGGAGCCACTCTTTGGTAATAATCATCCCGGGCACTATAAAATTGGTGGCGTGATGATGACCGCTCCCAGCCCCGACAATTATTTCGATGAAGACGGTCAGCCCTATGCCCTGAGCAAAGGTAAACCTCGCATACGGCACGATGGCTATGGTGCTTGGTTCATGGCTGACCAACATATACTGAACCATTATCATAGCAAAAAACGTGGAATTACGCTGCTAGGGGGCTTCCTCTATAACGATAAACGTATCGCCCTACGGGAGTGGGAAGCCTACGGTGCCCTCATAGATCGTGGCATATTCCGGTCCCGCCCCTTTGATACATTTGGCCTTTCCTTCACCTACGAGAAAATTGCCCCCGGCGTACAGGCAACCGAAGCCACGATGCTGGATACCCAACAATTCAGCCATCTCCCGAACCATGCGACCGGAGTACAGCGTCATGCTGCCGTGCTAGAGGTCAACTACGCCATACATGTTTATCGAGGGGTCATCTTTCAGCCTCTGTTAGAGTATTTTTTCCGCCCCAATGGACAGGGCAACCTACGTGATGCCGCCTTGCTTGGCTTTAAGAGCCATATTGAGATTTTCTAGGGTTCTGCACTGTCAGTATAACGGTTGCACGTAAAGTGTTTTTAGGGTGTTATCACTGTGTATCGGGATGAGCAGTCACTCAAAGAAGGGTCAGCTGCGGCAGCCTGTATGAGGCAGGCCATCCTCCATCATATGACTTAAGGATATTCCCATGCGCTTCACGACACTGCACAAGGGCCTCGCCCTCTCCATTTTTGGTCTGGGCACACTGGCTGCACCAGCTTTCGCTGATGACGCAGCGCCGGCTGCCCCCAACAAGGCATCTGCCGCAACAAGCAAACACATAAAAAGCGAACGCAAAAAAGAACATCGCGCTTTTCATCACCTGTCCGAACATGGCCAGCAGGCCATGACGAGCATCCTGCAGGCTCAGCAGATCCTCGCCGCTGGACAGAGCGAACAGGCCCTACCGGCTCTTAATGCCGCTCTGGCCCATCTTCAGGCTGCATCCAAGGCTCGTGAACAGTTCACTGCTGCCGAAGCTGATCTGCACCCCGCCCCCCAGCATCCTGTCTCCAGCGCACACACACCCCAGAGCGGCCCGACAGACTGGATCCCGGTTGGTGGTGAGGTTATTGCTACAGACACTCTGGAACCCAGCAAAAAAAGTGCCGTGGCAACAGCCAATGCCCAGCTGAAAGCAGGCCAGACCCAGCAGGCCGCCCAGACCCTGCAGGTTGTCGGGCAGGACATCGACTTCATCGTCGCTCTGGCCCCGCTGGCTCAGCTTCAGGGTTTTGTGAACCGTGCCCTGATTTTTGCAGAAGGTCATCATCCTGATGCTGCCACTGTGGCTCTGAATGATGCGCTGAATACGCTCGTCTTCGTTTCCGAGAATGTCGTGACCGAAGCAACAGCTGCCGCTCAGCAGCAGAAATAAGGCGGCTTCTCCTCTTCTCCAGAAGACGGGGCCCTTATAAAGAAAACCGGCATGTCACCGTGCCGGTTTTCTTATATCTGCCTGCCAGAGCCATCATAAACATGATCGGTAAAAGCTCTGCGGAATCCATATCTTCCCAAAAACCGTGTGGATAATCGCTCACATGACAGACTAAAGGTGGCAATTTTCTGCGGCTCTACACCTGTGGAAAACTCTGTGAGTAATGATAACTCCCTATTGACAGCGATTCCTATGAGAAAGACCGAGGAGTCGCAGATGGGTAGAAAGAAAACTGTTCACAGCCTCTCATCAAAGAAACCCTGCGTCATCCATTCTACCCCCCTAACGCCCTTTATTACGGCGCAGCCTGTCGTGCTGCTTGGCTGACCTGCTCTTCATCAGGCAGTGCCTCAGACCAACCGCCGCCCAGCGCATTGTAAAGACGAGCCATATCTGTCGCAAAGGCACTGTCGCTCGCCGCCAAATCCAACTGGGACTCCTGTAATTTTTCCTGCGCTTCTAAAACAGACAGATAAGTTGCCAGCCCGGCCCGGTACTGGCTGGTGGCCAATGTCAGAGCCCGCTTCTCATCATCTACAGTCTTTGCCAGCCCCTCATGATGAATCTGCTCATCATGATAAGCCTGCAAAGCGTTATCCACTTCATTCCATGCCTGAAGAACCGTCTGCCGATATTCCACAGCCGCCGCACGCTGCTCGGCCTTCTTCAACCGCAACTGCCCGTAAAGCCGCCCGCCCTGGAAAATAGGCAGAGAAATGCTAGGGCCGACATTCCACGCACGGGCATTCCAGAAGCCAAGGTCCCGGAAAGACAGGGTTTGAAAACCAAAATCTGCCGTCACTGTTACCTTGGGATAAAAATCCGCCGTGGCTTCACCGACTTCAGCCACAGTTTCCCTCAAATGTTCTTCTGCCTCCCGAATATCCGGGCGGCGATGGGCCAGCTCAGAAGGTAAACCAGCCGGCACAAAAGGAGGCACAACCGGCACATCTGCTGTCCGGCCCAGTTCCTCATTCAGGCTCTGCGGTGGCATACCCAGAAGCAGAGCAATAGCGTTCTGTTCCCGTGCTACCGTTTCATCAAGATTGGCCTGCTGCGCCTCGATGCCATGCAGGCGTGCCTGCATGCTATCTACGTCCAGCTCCGTCACCAACCCGCTCTTATAACGGCTCTGCGCCAACGATAGCAGATTCTGCACTGTAGCGTGACTATCTGCTAAAATACGCTGACGCTTCTGGTCGCCACGCAGCTGAAGATAATCACGGGCCATATCAGCCTGACGAGCAATGAGGATGCTGCGCCGCTCTTCCTCACTCATTTTCATCAGATATTTTGCCGCACGATACTGATAGGCTACACGCCCCCAAAGATCGATCTCATAGGTCGCATCAATCTTATCCTGCCATTGATTCAACAACGGGACCTGCGCCTCCTGAGACCCCTGAAGGAAATTAGCCTCCTGTGAGGGCAGGTCAGGAAAGCCCTTACCCACACGCTTAAAGATTTCCTGAAGCTGCTTGGAACTATGCTGCGACCTTACATAAGTTCCATAGGCTGACAGATTGGGAAAACGCTCTGCTCCTGCAATAATCATCTGAGCACGGCTCTGTGCCAGGTTCTGCGTGGCCAGCAGGAAGGATAAGTTCTGTGTAGCGACACGACCTTCCAAAGAGGTCAGTTCAGCATCATGGAATGTCTTCCACCACGCATCGGCCATAGGCAGCTCTGTCACGACAGAGGCGGGCGAAGCCTTTTCGTTTGTCTTGTCCTCTGGTGCCGCATTGGCACCATGCGGGCCACGAGCGTTCCCCTTCACAGCCTCTTTGGAAGCCTGATTACTGCCATTATGCAGATCATAATGGGGTGGTGCCCAATCCTTAGGGGGATGATACTTCGGGCCGACCATAAGGCACCCCCCCAATCCCAGCAAAGCCACCCCGCACAGAAGCTGCCGGCTAAAACGGCGTGAAGACAGGGCCACCGCCCCCTTACGGACGGAGTGGAACAAATGAGCGTCTTTCACAGTGCAGCTCCTGAAGAATAATCAACATAAAACGGGCTAGAAACGATTCGCCCATATGGACCATGCCGCTCGGGCGGCCTATCATGCTCCCCCATACGCAGGAGCAACCCTTCCACAGGACGATGACCCAGACCGAACAACCGGCCCAGCGCCCTTCCCGTAACGGCAAAGGGACATCCAGCAAATATGAGCAGATCCTCCAAAGTGCGGGACAGCTTTTCCTCCAACAAGGCTATGAACGGACATCCATGTCGCAGATCGCCCAGTTGGCGGGTGTTTCTAAGGGATCGCTCTATAACCATTTCGAAAACAAAGCCGACCTGTTCACGGCTTTTTTTGAAGAATGTAGCCGCACACGTCTCAACACGCTGAAATCCGTCTCTCAGGCACCGCAACCAGACCTGCGTACGGCCCTTGAGCAGGCTGCTGCAACCATCATCTCTCTGATGATCGACCCGGAAGCCATAGGCCTCTATCGCATCGTTGTGGCAGAAGCCAACGAATTCCCCAATCTGGCGGACACGCTCTGGCATTATGGCGTCTCCCGGACGCTGACTGGTCTCTCCGAATGGTTTGCGGAGAAACACGCCGCCGGCCAGCTCATCATCAAGGATATCGACCTCGCTGCTGAACAGTTTCTCACGATGTGCCAAACCCGCATCATTCACCGGAGCCGCCTTTCCCTGCCCGTGGATACCAGTCAGGCCAGCATAGACGGCGTAGCCAGCATGGTAGCGGACAGCTTCCTCCGCATGTACGCTCCCTGAAAGAAGCACGAGGCGGTCAGTCTCAACACTCAATGGCCGCCTCCTCCCCCATGACCGCCGCCCTTCATCGGGGACATGAGGAAACAGAATGGCACGACACACAGGGCCATGATCCCCAAAACATTGAAGAGCTGGTTATAGGCCAGCATGGCTACCTGCCGCATGAACTCCTGATACATATGGGCTACCGCAAAGGCATGAGCACGCAACGGTGCTAGGCCATGCGCTTCTGCGAGCTTCTGAGCATGGAATATATAATCACGAAACTCCGGCCGTGAAGCGATGGCATGAGCGGATACATCTGTCTGCTGGACCTGCCGCATTTCCGTCAATGCGGCCGTGGAGAGCGAAATAGCCTGCGACCCAAAATAATTCCGCACCATGCTGAACAAAGCCGATGCATCACCGTTCAACTCTCGCGGCAAGGTAGCATAGGCAATGGTGGAAATGGGAACGAACAAGAACGCCAGCGGAGCAGTCTGCCTTACACGACAAAGCACCAGATACCAGAAGTCTACATCCGAATAGAGTGTCGCCGCAAAGAAGCAGGACAAAGCCAGAAAGATGAACCCCATTCCGATAAGATACCGAACCTGCACATGCTTCATCAAAATCCCCACGAAGGGAATCAGCACCATCACGGCCATGCCACCCGGTGCCATAAGCTGTCCGGCAACCGTGGCTGTATACCCCTGCACCTGCTGAGCAAACTGCGGAACAATCACGGCAGATGCGTAAAGCAGCACCCCCACCGCACCGATCATGAAGGTACCAATGGCAAAATTGCGGTCTTTCAGCACACTCAGTCGCAGGAGGGGATTTTTAGCCTTGAGCAGCCAGATAACAGCCCCCAGCGTGCAGAGGCCACCTATAACCGCCATGGTCACAATGAAGGGCGAACCGAACCAATCATCATCCTCACCACGATCAGCCATAATCTCAAGGCAGCCAAGGCCCAGTGAAATCAAGCTGATACCAACGACATCAACCCGCTCTCGCACGACTTTCACCCACGGCGGGTCCTCCACAAGGGCGATCACCGCCATAACGGTCAGAATACCAAACGGCACATTGACGTAGAAAATCCACCGCCATGAATAGGTATCTGTCAACCATCCACCCACCAGCGGCCCCAAAACCGGCCCCACCACGATGGCCAGAGCTGTCAGGCCGAAGGCAGCTCCACGCTTCTCCGGGGGGAAAATATCGAGAATGATCGCCTGCTGTACTGGTTGCAGTCCACCACCAAAGAAACCCTGCATCAGGCGGAAAACCACCAACATCGGCAAAGACGTGGACAGCCCACAGAGGAAGGAGGACAATGTGAACATCGCCACGCAGATGAGAAAATACCGCTTCCGCCCAAACCTCTTGGATAGCCAGCTAGAGATTGTTAGCACGATCCCATTGGCCACAAGATACGATGTCAACGCCCATGTGGCATCGTCATAGGAACTACCGAGCGATCCAGCGATATGCGGCAGAGCCACGTTGACGATGGTGGTGTCCAGCACCTCCATGAAGGCAGCCAACGTCACCACAACGGCCACAAGCCATGGATTATGACGTGGCCGCCAGTGCTGATGGCTTTCTACTGATGAATCAGCCATATCCGGCCTCACTCACCCACATGAACGGTTGGCTCGACAGACATACCCAGTGAAAGGGGCAGCTTGTCATCAAGCCCGCTGTCGATCAGGATTTTGACAGGAATACGCTGCACGGTTTTCACAAAGTTCCCCGTAGCATTCTCCGGCGGGAAGGCACTGAAAGACTCACCAGACCCTCTCTGTATAGTATCCACATGGCCCTTCAGATGAAGCTGAGGATAAGCATCCACCTCAATCTCAGCCTTCTGGCCGGGGCGCATGTCAGAGAGCTGTGTTTCCTTATAATTGGCGACAATCCAGACATCCTTCGCCACGATAGAGAACATCTCTTGCCCGACCTGCACGAAATTGCCCTGCTCCACCGTACGCTGCGAGACCCAGCCATCCCGTGGGGCTCGAATATCCATCCAGTCCACATTCTGGCGGGCTAGCTCCAACTCTGCCTGTGCTGATTTCAACGTGGCTTGAGCCTGTGTGTAATGGGCATAGGCATTGCCAATATTCGCCTTTACCGGCTCAGCCTGTGTTAACTGGCCCTGCGCCTGCATGACGGAAGCCGTGGCTTCATCTAGTGCAGCGCGGGCATAGTCGATATTCTGCTGGGTAGTAGCAGCACGCTCTACACGGTGCTGCCGAACATAATCCGTCTGCGCCCGGAAAAGACGCGCCTTAGCCTCTTGAAGGGCTCCCTGAGCAGCCATCAACTGGCCGGGATAATTCTTCTGCGCCACAGCATAGGACAGATCGTAGGAGACCATATCTGCCTCAGCCTGCGCTACGGCAGCTTCGGCCCGATGCAGCTGTGCCAGATAATCCCGACCATCAATCTGCACCAAAAGATCGCCCTTATGGACGAACTGGTTATCATCCACCAGCAAGCGAGACACATACCCGCTGACATGTGCTGCGATAGAAATTTTGCGACCTGTCACATAGGCGTCGTCCGTTCCAACCTTGTTCCGGTTGAAGAAGAAATACAGCCCAATACCCAGCACAACCATAACCAGAATAAGGATTAGGATAAGTTTCCTAGCACCACGATCCTTGAAAGGCGGCTTTTCTGTCTGGTCCGAGGCTGCCTGCTGCTCCTTGCCACCCTGTGCGGCTGAATGAGTATCAGACTGTGTATCGGACTGTGCCATGGTCACCTCTAGAATATGAAATTATCCGTCCTGCACCCTGTCAGCTTGGCTATGGCCTGCATGGCTGTGACTGGACCAACGATGATCTGAAAAGAAAAATGACCGATCGGTCATTCTTTATACAAAAAGGAACTATCCCATTCATATGGAACAATCAAGCACTTGTTCCAGAATGGCCATTTTTATGAAAAATTCATGACCGTTACGGCTCCTGCCACAAAGCAGAAGCCCATAACGACAAAGCTAGAAAAGAGCCTTCCTCAACCTTCTATAGAGGCTCTACGCCGACTCGCTGCCTGGAACGTGTTATACAGCAAGCAGGCAATAGTCATCGGCCCGACACCTCCCGGCACCGGTGTGATATGCCCAGCAATCTTGCTGGCCTCTTCAAACACCACATCCCCAACCAGACGGCTCTTGCCTTCCGGGGTCTGCACACGGGTGATGCCAACATCAATGACAGTCGCACCGGGCTTGATCCAGCTTCCCTTCACCAGCTCCGCCTTGCCTGTGGCCACAACGATGATATCAGCCTCCCGCGCCAATGCTTCGATATTGCGGGTATGAATATGCGCTATGGTTACAGTGCAATTAGCCTTAAGCAGAAGCTGCGCCATCGGCTTACCCACCAGATTGGAGGCCCCGATAACAACAGCCTTCATCCCTGTCATATCCGCATGAACGGACTGTAACAGCTTGAGGCACCCCAACGGCGTGCAGGGAACGATGCCATTCTCCATCCCCAAGGCCAAACGACCGGTGTTGACCTCACCCAGCCCGTCCACGTCCTTATCTGGATGGATAGCATTAGTCACAATAGCAGCATCAATCTGCGGAGGTAGCGGCAACTGAACAAGAATGCCATCTACCTTAGGGTTAGCGTTCAGTTCGCTAATCAGGGCCAGAAGCTCTTCCTGCGAGGTGCTTTCTGGCATCATATGCATGAAGGACTTCATCCCCGCCCGATGGGTCTGAATTGCCTTGTTCTTGACGTACACTTCCGAGGCAGGGTCATTGCCGACAAGCACCACAGCCAGACCAGGCAGCTCGTGCCCCTTCTCGACCAGCTGCTCCACCTGACCACGGATTTCATCTGTCATTCTGGCCGCCATGGCCTTACCATCAATCAGTTCTGCCTTACCGCCTGCATGTACGGTGGATGATGCTGTCATGAACGTACTCTCTCTGCCAAAACCGGTGTTTCCCGCCTCTCTATGCCCATTGGACAAGACATGACAAGACCTGATCTTTACGCTAGAGACTAGGAACCAGAAATGGGCAGCCCCTCCAGCAAGGATGAAGGAACTCACCTCGTGCGTGATGATCTACGCAAGAATTTCGCCAGCGATAATGTAACTCCTGCCTGCCCGGCTGTCATGCAGGCCATCGCTGATGCCAATACGGGCAATGTTCCTTCCTATGGTCATGATGACCTCTCGCTAACGCTGAACCAGCGTTTCGGTGAGGTGTTCGAGGCGGAGGTAGCCGTCTTCCCCGTTGCGACGGGTACAGCAACCAACTCTCTCGCCCTCTCTGCCATGGTGCCCCCCTATGGAAGCGTGCTGTGCGACCAAAGTGCCCACATCAATAATGAAGAAGGGGGCGCCCCTGAATTCTTTACTCAAGGGGCAAAACTCGTTGGCATCCCTTCACCAGAAGGGCGGATGGACCCGGCAGGTCTAGCACCGACACTTCAGCAAAACCGCTCCAAGGGGGTTCTGGCTCCCCCTTTCACCGCACTCTCCATCACGCAGGCTACTGAATGGGGCACGACCTATCCCTGCACCACCATTGCTGCCCTGTCTGAAGTTGCCCATGAGTATGGCTTGACCGTCCATATGGACGGTTCCCGTCTGGGTAATGCCATTGCTCATCTGAATTGCAGCCCCGCCGATACCACATGGAAAGCCGGCATAGATGTGCTGAGCTTCGGCGGTACAAAAGCTGGGGCCATGGCAGCGGAGGCCATTGTCTTCTTCCTCAACGACCAAACCCGCCCCATGGTGGATAGCATGGCACGCCGTATCAAGCGGGGTGGGCATCTATGGTCCAAACAGCGTTTTATGGCAGCGCAGCTTCTTGCCCTGCTGAAAGATGATCTCTGGCTGGAAAACTGCCGTCACGCTAATGCGATGTGCCAGCGTCTGCGCCACGGTCTGTATAAACACCCTGCCGTCAATCTTCCATTCGCTACGGAAAGCAACGAGATTTTCGCTGTCCTGCCAGAAGCACAGGTAGAACAGCTCCATGCCGAGGGCTATCAGTTTTACACCTACCCCACCCCGCAAGGTGTACCGGGCAAGTTGGTCCGCTTCGTCACCAGCTTCTACACCCGGCCGGAAGATGCTGATGCCCTGCTGGCGAGCCTCATTAGCTGACAAGCCGCCTCTTCATAAAACAACAGTAAACTGAAGCCCGAACACGGCAGCATCGTGATAGGCTGTCGTGCCACTGGGCCGTTGGATGTACTGAAAATCCGGCTGAAGGGCCATCGCTCGGGCGACATGGGCACTATAAAACAGCTCATAAACATTTTCATGAGACTGTACGCCATCCACAGCCCCCCACCGGTTAGGCAGGAAAGGACGGCCCAACAGCGCTGATGCCTCCTGCTGATGCGTGGCTGATGAACTAATCCCCAGATGCTGCCACATCATCCCTACTGTATCGAGTGGCCGGTTCCAGAGACGCCCGGTCTCCAACAAACCCAACCATTCATGTTCATGAACGGATACAGTTCTGCCATCAGTATACATGGCACCACCCAACAGAATCAGCCCGTTACTTTCCCCTGGCCCATGCCGCAACAGCATCTGATCCGCCATAAACCACGCACTATTCATACCCGCCCGATAACGTTGCGGGCGGCCTGTCAGGAGAAAAGGCTGCCCATAAGCATCACGGTACAGATCGGGATAGCGGGAGTTATCGTAAGAATAACCGAGCTTATAATGGCCTGTCAGATGATGTCGACCAAACTCTGGCAGCCAGCCTAATTCTACAGGCGTAGAAAACTTGCCCAATCCATCCTGCGCCCATGACCAGCCAGAAATACCGCCATTGTATCCATGCGGGCTGACAGCAAACAGCCCACCCATGACATAAAATCCCCTGATGGGCATGACGTGCACGACCATACCCAAATTACCGGAGGGCCAATCCCTATTGCCATTGGTATACTTGTTCGGCCCCGGATTGCCGCAAATAGCAACGTTCATGAAGTCACAGAACAACGGTGATGCCGCAAAGAAAGACCCGACCGGCATCCACCCCACATTCAGATTTACCCGCTCCTTCCAAAAGGACCGTTCGCCATACATGGCCACAAGATGCGCCACCACATTGCCACGGGCCCCGTAAATCTCCTGCGAGGCTGCTAGCGTATCCCCGAAATCAGTCGATACGCTCCGCCCGTGCCCGTTGACGATAATGGTATGTGTCTTGAAATTTCGAAGCCCGGCAAGTTTCTGCCAATCAATATCCAGCTCCAACCCAACCTGGCCCGCATTACTATTGGCCCGTTTCTTCCCACCTGTCAGGTTCCCGGCTAGCTCTTCATTAAGAGACACAAGCAAGCTGATACCATGATCCACCAGCCACGGCTGGATGCCGCCCCAGTCCCCAAAGAAATGCTGATCCTTTACGGAAGGAGGATTATACCGTTTCCGCGTAAGGACCTCATCGGAGATGGCATCACTATGCACGGCATTAATGACATCTGGCAGAACGGTCGCTGTTTTCTTCCTCTCGTTCTGCCGCGCTGCAATCGCCGCAGCAACGGCCGCCGCCTTGCGTTTTTCCTCTAACCGTTGGGCTTCACGCTGCTTATAGCGCTGCCAATCCGTGACAAACTGACGCCCATAAACCAGCGTATGACGGCGACCACTCCACCCCGGCTGATGTCGCCGATGGTACACAACATGCAGCGGCGCCTTTAAAGCCGGCTTTGCACCTTGTAGGACAGAAACCTCCGCCCCCTTCGCCTGCCCGTCTGACAGACCCAAAAGAAGGCAGGCCAGCACACCCCACAACACTGGCGCGGACCAGAACATGTACGACCACTGGCCGAAGGACAGGCTGTCATTCTTCCCCAAAGCCGTCATCTCCCGGACTGACGACAGCATCTGCTGCCATACCTCTCAATGTAATGGATAGTCCCTCACTACCGGGAATAGGTCAGACCGTAAACGGACCACACAAAAAATCCTGCTCCTCTGTTACAGAAAAGCAGGATTCTCACAGCCTATTAAACCTAAAACAGAATGAGACGCTTACTGGCCGTCCTCGCCATCGTCATCATCACCATCGCTCGCTCCATCCGGAGAGACAGCCACAAAAAGCTGCTGGCCATCACGTAAGATACGCAACAACGGCGGCTGATGCTGTTTAAGCACCTTCTGCACCAACACAACTACGGCATGAGGATTAGTCGTTATCTGATTGCCGACTGCAACAATGATATCCCCCGGGCGGATGCCAGCATGTTCTGCCGGGCTGCCCTGTGCCACATCGGCCACGATACAACCCTGCACGCTGTCATCCAGCCCCATCTCCTGCCGTATCCGTGGCGTTAGCACACCCAGAGCCAGCCCAAGCTTGCCAGAAGGTGCATCAGCCGTGCTGCCATCTGTGCTGTTTCCTTCTTGCCCACTACGAGCCTGATTACCGACTGTAATGGCCAGTGGCATGGTCTTTCCATCCCGCAGCACCGTAAAGGTGCCTTTAGAACCCGGTGCCATGGACACAACTTTAACAGCGAGATCATGAGCACTGCGGACATCATGACCATCCACAGACAACACCACGTCCCCACTCTTCAAACCGGCCTTATCCGCCGGGCCACCCTTGATGAGATTAGCAATCAACGCACCATGGGCCGGTGAACCGGGATGATTACTACTCACAAGACCAAGAGCACGGGCCATAGTCGGCGTGATGTCCTGCGTCTCCACCCCAATGAAACCACGCACCACATGGCCGGTCGCCCGCAACTGGTCCACCACCGACCGCACCGTGGCAGAAGGAATGGCAAAGCCGATCCCGATGGAACCACCGCCATTAGGCGACATAATCATGGAATTAACGCCAATCACCTTGCCATCTAGCGTGATCAGCGGACCACCGGAATTGCCGTGGTTGATCGGTGCATCCACCTGTATGAAGTCGTTATAAGCACCGGAATGAAGGTCACGACCCAGAGCAGAAATGATACCCGCTGTTACCGTCCCCCCAAGGCCATAAGGGTTACCCACTGCTACGACCCACTGCCCCGGCTGGACATCATCAGAATTGCCCAGCTCGACATAAGGCAGGTGATCAGCCTTCACACGCAACAGCGCAATATCCGTCTTGGCGTCATGCCCGATGACCTTTGCTGGTATGGTCGTACCGTCATCCAGCTTCACGCTGACTTTGGTTGCCCCGTTGATGACGTGATTATTGGTAACAATGTACCCATCAGCCGAAATGATGAACCCCGACCCTCTGGCTTCTACCGTGCGGTTGGAGGGCATCCCCGGCATCATCTGAAATGGAAATGGGAAAGGAAAAGAAAAGCCCTGCGGGCCACCATTACCCTCGGGCGGCCCATCCCCTCCGTCATCAGCCCCCTCACGAATGTGCGCCGTGATGGATACCACCGCCGGTTTGACCTGTTTTACAATCTGCACGAAATCGGGAACTTGCCCCCCCGACATCTGCGGGCGGATAGGGGCATTCTGAGCCACAGCGGGCACGGTGGCACCGACCATACCCAACACGGGTAACATAGCCAGACATGCCAGAGAGAGACGGGAAGGCGGCTTCATCGCAAACATTTCCTGACACTAGATGTTAAACTCTTCTCAACCGAAGCTGCCCTACTAGATAGGGACAGGACTGCCCGCTCTGCAAGCATCCGCAGGCCAGTGTCACCTAAAAGAAATGTAAGGCTTACCCGCATCATCCACTGTCCCCGATAGCCATTTCCCCGCAGACTCTTGCTGACAAGGCGGCAGAATTTTAAAATGGGCACCATGCACACTACATCCCCCTCCAGCAGACAGGACGATTTCTGGCCGGATTTTCTCCGAGGTGTGAAAACATCCCTGCCATTGCTCATAGCCTTCATCCCGTTCGGCCTGTTACTGGGCAGTCAGGCTGTGCAGAAAGGTTTTTCCATCGTGGAAGTTCCACTACTAACGGGCCTCAACTTTGCGGGTGGGTCAGAATTCGCCGCTGTTGGCTTGTGGTCCATTCCTCCGGCCATCCTGCTACTGGCAGGGGTGACCTTCCTCATCAACAGCCGCCATATCCTCATGGGTGCTGCTCTAGCGCCACACCTGCGGCATCTACGCCGCTGGCAAATTTTTCTTCTGCTCTTCTGCATGTGTGATGAGGTCTGGGCACTGACCCTGACAGACCTGCACACCAAACCGGGCCGCCGCTTTAGCATGGGGTTCTATGCCGGTATTACAGTCTGCCTATATCTCTGCTGGGTCAGCTTCACCTTCATAGGGGGATATTCAGGCAATATACTGGGGGACCTCACACGTTATGGTGTGGATATGGCCTTTCCAGCCGTGTTCATCATGCTGCTCAAAGGAATGTGGAAAGGTGCCCGCAATGCTCTGCCATGGTGTGTCAGCCTTGGTGTCGCCGTGCTGGTCTATCACCTCTTACCCGGTGCTTGGTACGTCCCGGCAGGAACACTGGCTGGAATCCTCACATCCTTGCTGGTGGTAAGAAGCATATGACACTCCATATCCCAGCCCTGCTGGCCATTCTTACCATGGCGCTAGTGACGTATCTAACACGCATCAGCGGCTATCTACTGCTCGCAGGACGCCACCTATCCCCCCGCATGAAAGCCATCATGGATATCGTACCCGGGTGTGTGCTGGTGGCTGTCATCGCTCCAAATTTTGCAACGGGTCATCCAGCCGATCTACTGGGTTTAGCAGCGACCCTTCTAGCTGCCACACGTTTCTCCCTCCTGCCCACCATGTTGTGTGGAGTCATCACAACCGGGGTTCTCCGGGCTGTACTGGGCTAATCACGCCTATGCCGCAGCCCACGAAAAAAATGTCGTAACTGCGCCGCAGCCTCACGCTCCCGCACGCCGCTGATGATTTCCTCAGGCCGGTGCAAACAGCTAGAACGGGCAAAAAGACGGGGACCATGATCCACAGCTCCCCCTTTGGGGTCATAAGCCCCATAAATCACACGCTGGAGACGGAAATGCGTAACGGCTGCCGCACACATCGGGCAGGGCTCCAGCGTTACAACTAACGTACAATCTTCTAGCCGAACCGTCCCACACCGATGCGCTGCCTGCCGCATGGCCAGCAACTCAGCATGAGCACTGGCATCATGGTATTCTTCCACATGGTTGCGGGCCATAGACAGAACACGTCCCTGCCCATCCAGCACAACCGCCCCAACAGGAACCTCCCCTACACGGGCTGCCTCATCCGCCAGTAACAAAGCCTGTTGCATGGCCTGCTGCGTTGTCATGACGGTGGGAAAAGACATGAACCTGCACCCCTAAAACTGGAAATGGACCACAAATCCTTCCTCGACTGCTTTATAGAGCCGTAAATGGATTGCCAAGGAAAGGCAGGACGCTGTATGTCCGCAGATTATGAAAGATGTTGCATCCTCCTCTCCCGATACACAGCGTGGTGAACGCATTGCCAAGGCTCTAGCCCGCCGTGGGGTTGCCAGTCGCCGTGATATCGAACGGATGATCGCAGAAGGCCGCATCACCCTCGGGGGTAGCCCGGTAACTCACCCGGCCACCTTCATACAACCGGGTGATATTGTCTGCGTAGACGGCAAACCCGTGGACCCGCCACAGCGCACCCGCCTCTGGCGTTATCACAAGCCAGCTGGCTTAGTCACGACCCATCACGACCCAGAAGAACGCCGTACAGTTTTCGACTCCCTGCCCGCCGCCATGCCTCGGGTCGTCAGTGTCGGCAGGTTGGATCTAAACTCCGAAGGGCTGCTGCTGCTGACTAATGATGGCAGTCTGGCCCGTGAACTGGAACTACCCTCCCGCCAGTGGATTCGCCGCTATCGTGTCCGTGTCTTCGGCCTCGTGGATGAAAAGAGGCTGAAAGCCCTTGCGAAGGGCTGCGTTCTGGACGGCGTCCAATATGGCCCCATCGAGGCAACCCTGGACTCTTCCAAAGGTGACAACTCCTGGCTGACAGTCAGCTTGCGGGAAGGCAAAAACCGAGAAATCCGCAAGGTCATGATGGGGATGAACCTGCATGTCAGCCGTCTCATCCGCCTATCCTACGGGCCTTTCAGCCTCGGCACTCTCAAGCCTCATGAGCTGGAAGAGGTATCCTACAAGACCCTGCTGGAGCAGATTCCGGGACTAAAATCCGGCAAAACAAGCAAGGCACGGTCGTAACACTATGAGGATCATTGCCGGTACAGCCCGTAACCGCCGCCTACAGGTTCCCGCCGGGATGACCACCCGCCCTACAGCGCAGCGTGCCCGCCAAACCCTGTTCGATATGCTCATGCATGCACCGTGGTTTGGCCGGGATGAGCTGGAACATGCCGTAGTGCTGGATGCCTTCGCCGGTACGGGGGCCCTAGGGCTGGAGGCTCTCTCCCGTGGGGCAAAATTTGCCACTTTTATGGAGGGAAGCCGCCCTGGCATTGCTGCTCTCCAGACTAACCTACGCAGCTGCGGTATGGCAGACCGTGCCCGCCTACGCCATTGTGACGTGACACACCCCCCCAAAGCGCCACAGCCCCATACGCTCATTTTCCTCGATCCCCCCTACCATAAGGGCTTGGTGCAAAAGGGGCTGCGTGCCCTATGGCGAACCGGCTGGGTGGCTGATGGTGCCCTAATTGTTGCAGAAACGGAAACCACCCCTCTGCAAAATGACGCCAAAGAACCGGAAGAACCCTTCCAGCCTTTCCATGCCCACCTTCTGCCCAGTCTCTTGGCAGAACCGCCAGAACTACTGGCCCAGCGCAGTTTCGGTGCTGCTACGCTTCATATTTGGCGGCATGATGTCAGTGTCAAAGGACATCGTCCCACTCTCTGATCACGGCAGGCGGGTGGTTCTGCTTTCCAGAATCAAACCGAACAGGCTATATTACGGGCCGATCCCGCCTTCCTGACCAGCCAGAGGACCTGCCCCTGTGCTTTCCCGCTTTCGCCTTCCTGCCAAGCTGCGCTCTATCCTGCCTGCCACACGACGTAGCCCTTCTGGTGCTGTCGATCCGTTCCTCGGGCACGACATGGCAGAGGGTGAAGGGGATATTCCCACATGGCATGATTCCCCTATCTCCCGCATTCTCTCTGCCAGAATGATGGAGATACTGGCGATCATCCTCCTCATCATGGCACTGGCGATTGCCGCTTCTCTCTTCAGTTTCAACCCTCATGACCCGTCCTTCAATACCGCCACGGGAACCGAACCAACCAACCTACTCGGACGCTTCGGGGCCACCATTGCCGATGGGTTGATGCAGCTACTTGGTCTGGCAGGGATCATACCCGTTCTTGTTCTACTGGCGTGGACGTGGCAGCTTCTGCGCCATCATCACTTGAGCCTACCTCTGCTGCGCCTCGTAGCGGCGACATTATTCTGCCCCGCAGCGGCCATGACGATTGGCCTCTTACAGCTAACAGTGCCCGGACTAGGTGTTGCTTGGCCCACCAATAGCGGACTGGGGGGGGAAAGCGGCGTTTTCTTTGCCCAAAAACTTCTCAATCTCGTTTCGGGCGAAACAGGCAGCATGGGCGGCATGTTCTCCATTGCGCTCAGCCTCTTTTTTCTGGCTGTGCTGTGCCCTATGTCCATGGGTCTACGGGGGCAGGAGTGGCGTTCCGTAGGGCGTGGACTCAGTGCCCTGATCCGCCTCCCCCTACGGGCCTTGCTCCGCTCCCGTGGGGCACCACCTGAAATGGAACGTCAGGTCGCCTACCCTTCCGGTGCTGGTGGGCCGATCCGCCACGGACGTCCAGCCATGGGGAGCGGACCGCTTCCATCTGGTTTCATCATGCGCAATCTCAGCCGTCAGGCCGATCAGCCCGCATCACCAGCCACCGGCAGCACGCCTTGGTCTCCCATGCAGCAGGGAGCCGCCCCCTGGCAGAAACCCTCCTCCGCCCAACCTCAGCCACCCGCCCGACCTGAGCCAGCCCCCCTTCAGGAAGAGACATCCCATGTCACCCCTCCCGAAGAAGAAGCCGACAACCCCTATGCCCGGATGCTGGCCCATATCCGCCATGACCCCGGACGGACCAGTACAGCCCAACGCCGCCATGCTGAAGAAAATTATGAAGAACTCTCCAGCGTTCCTCTGTCGGTACCCCCTCAGGAAGTTTCAGGCCCAGCACAACAGCCCGGCTTTCTGAAACGTTTCATAGCGGCTACCAGCCCCAGTGCAGCCCCCATGCCGGAGGCATCCGGCACCATAAGCGAAGCGGTACCCGGTAGCATTCCCCCAGTTACTCCGGTCGCCTCAGCCGCCCCAGTTACGACAGAGCATTCCACCGGCATGGGCGGGATTGTCTCCCCCCATGAGGCCACCACACATACGGGCGGGGTTCCCATACCGCCACGGCCCGTCCCACCGCCACCCGGTATTGCTCAAGGGCCATTGCCCGGCATGGCCACTCCATCCACATGGCTGCCCCCATCCATCAGCCTGCTCAATCCTCTGCCAGACCAAAGCGAAACTGGCCCTTCCGAAGAAGCTCTTCAGGCCAACGCCCAAATGCTGGAAAAGGTATTGGATGATTACGGCGTACAGGGCACCATCACCGATTATCGGGCTGGGCCTGTCGTCACCCTTTATGAGCTGGAACCCGCCCCCGGTGTGCGTTCTTCCCGCGTGATCGGCCTAGCCGATGATATCGCCCGTACTCTTGCCGTGCTGAGTGTCCGCATCGCCACAGTACCAGGTCGCAATGTCATCGGTATTGAAGTCCCTAACAAAACTCGTGAAACAGTCTATTTCCCCGAACTTCTGCTCTCTCCAGCGTGGAAGGAAAACCGCAGTAAACTGCCTCTAGCACTGGGTAAAGATATTGCCGGGGAACCCATCATGGCAGACCTTGCCCGGATGCCACATCTGCTCGTAGCGGGAACGACTGGATCGGGTAAATCGGTTGGGATCAACGCCATGATCCTATCCCTGCTCTACCGGCTTAGCCCAGAAGATTGCCGGCTCATCATGATTGATCCGAAGATTCTGGAACTCTCTATCTATGATGGCATTCCGCACCTGATGACCCCGGTGGTGACCGAGCCACCTAAGGCTGTCAGTGCCCTAAAATGGGCAGTGCAGGAAATGGACCGCCGCTATCGCCTGATGGCCGATCATGGTGTGCGCAATATCAGCAGCTACAATGACCGGATACGTCACCTCAAGACATCTGGTGAAACCCCGACCCGCCGCATTCAGACCGGCTACGACCCAGAGACAGGACGCCCCGTTTTTGACGAACACCGCCTGCCGCTGGAACATCTCCCCTATATCGTCATCGTCATTGACGAAATGGCCGACCTGATGATGGTCGCCGGTAAGGAAATTGAGGCTTCTGTGCTTCGTCTGGCCCAGAAGGCCCGTGCCGCTGGCGTGCATGTCATCATGGCCACGCAGCGTCCTTCCGTTGATGTCATTACCGGAACCATCAAGGCGAACTTCCCGACCCGCATCTCCTTTCAGGTCACCAACAAATATGACAGTCGCACCATTCTGGGTGAACAAGGTGCAGAGCAACTCCTTGGCCGAGGTGATATGCTCTTCATGCAGGGTGGTGCCCGCATCACTCGTGTGCATGGCCCCTTCATCAGCGATGAAGAGGTCGAAGCAGTGGTGAATGACCTACGTTCTAAGGGAGCACCCGTCTATAATACCGAAGTTCTCGCTGATGAGCCGGAAGAAGAAACATCTTCCAGCAGTAAGAGCAGTGGCAAAGGTGCAGATGAGGATCAAGACAGCGCCCTTTACGAACAAGCGACAGAGCTTGTCATCCGGGCCCAGAGGGCTTCAACCAGCTTTGTGCAACGTCACCTTCGCATAGGCTATAACCGGGCTGCCAACATCATCGACCAAATGGAACGGGAAGGCATCATCAGTGCCGCCAACCATGTCGGGAAACGTGACGTTCTTGCGACCAAGGCCTCTCTAGGGTTGGACCGGAACGATCATGATGATGACGAGGACTGACCTATGGCTGCTCCTCCCCTTTTCCTCCCCGGCAAAGAACTTCCTATCCTCTGGGAGGATCGGCATTTTGTCGTCATCAACAAACCTGCCGGACTTGCTGCCCACCCCGGCCCCAAAACGCAAGATAGTGTCGAAACCCGCTTCGTGCCCCAGAAACGAGGTGGGCCTTGGTTGGTCCATCGGCTGGATACCGACACAGCTGGCTGTCTGCTCATAGCCCGCCGTAAATCTGCCCTCGTTGCGGCACAACAGGCCTTTGCCGAACATAAGACCGTCAAACGATACTGGGCTCTCGTTGAAGGACGCCCAACCGAGGAGAAAGGGACACTCACCACCCTGCTACGGCGTGTTTCCTCCGCCCAGCAGGGATGGAAAATGGTCTCCGAAGCCGTACCGCAAACGGCTTCGACCAAAAAGGCAGCATCCCCGCAAGACAAACATAGCAAACCAGCCCAAACCTCATGGCGTATTCTGGCAAGCAATGGAGCATCCAGCCTATTGGAACTAACCCTCCATACAGGGCGGACCCATCAGGCCCGTGTCCATTGCGCCATGCTAGGAACACCCATCTACGGCGACCAGCTCTATGGTAATCCCCGCAAAATCGGCAAACTCCGCCTACTGGCCCGCTCTTTGGAAGTGCCTGTCAGACTGGCTCCAGTGGAGACAAGCAAAGCGGCTGAACACAATGCAAAACCATACTACATACGGGCCGTAGCAGGAGATGTGGAATTGGAACGGTTCCTCCAATCCCACACTATCACGACAAACTCGTAACGCCTCTTACGCTGGACGGAACAATTCTGCCTCCAGCAGGTCAGGATTGTCCTTGTACCGCTCAGGGTCTGTCTGTTCTGTGATAGCGAAATAGGCTCCTCTTTTTATGAAGTCCATATAATTACGCCCTGCTTTCAGATAATACTGAACGCACAAGATCAAATTGTGGTTCTTCCTAAGGATAGAAAGAGCCTTCTCTTTCTCATGGAAGGGAATATTTGTTTCTGGAACAAACGCATGGAATGTTTCTGGTTTCAAGAGCATATAATCATAGCCCTTCACACCATTATTCTTGAACTCATCTGAGGCAAGAAAACTAACTGTTTCACCATAGACAAGACCTGCCCCAATGAGTCGCTCCATGACATCATTCCGGAAGGATGAATCCTCCTCCATAAACATGGATTGAAGAGCATTGGACATAATATGCACCATGAATGGCGCATACATCGTTATATCAACGTTATATTTTGAGCAAATGTAGTACCAGCTATCTTTCCGGGGATAGAAATTGGAAAATGTAATTCCAAAGCCTATCATTATGTTCTTAATGAACCCATTAGCCTCTGGCAGACGTTCGCTGATGCTTTCCCCGCTCCGTTCCGCAGCAATCAGCTCCGTCAGAATGGTATTTTGCATCCCGATCAGGTCAAATCCGTTGGAATAATAAGGGTCCCAGATACCGTAGGCATCCCCTATCAAGGCCCAGCGGTTCTGATCCACCCAGTACTCGCACTCACTGGCGAACCGTCTCAATACCTTGAAGTCAAGAATCGGGAATTTCTTTTCTTCAAGATAATTGATCAGGACATTAACATTCTCCCGCAACCAGGCAGTTGTCTTTTCCCACGTTGCAAAATCTTGAAAATCATACATGTCTTCATCGAAGACAATACCAACACTCGTCTTATCCTCGGAAAGGCGCAGGATCCATATCCAGTACCCGACCCCTTCCAGATGGATGGAACTCCATGAGCGTCTATCTGATGTAAACGGACTGTCTTCAGTCCGTGGCAGGAACTCATCTACGTTAACGCCACCGCCTACCCGGAACCAGACTGAAGAATGATTAATGTCGAGTCTATGCGTAATCCCAAATTTACGAGCCAGCAGCTTTTTCATACCGGCAGCATCAACAAGCCATGCCGCCCGCAATGATACAGGGCTATTATCGGCACGGTTCAGGACATGGATTTTCTTTTCGTCCCCATCCTCTTCGAAGTCGATATATTTATGGTTGAGATAAAAATCCACATCATCTTTTACGAGACCATATAGATCATTCTCCAATTTCCCACGCTCGAAATGAAACGAAGTCGTTGGGAACGGACTATTAATTCCCATCTCCTGATAGGAAGTATCGTTAATTTTGAAAAAACGCATCCCCATTTTGCGAGGGTAACGCTCCTTCATAAACTCCTTAAGACCGAGCATCTGATCGAAATAGATAGCGGCCAATTCGTTAAACGATTCACCAACTTTATTTGAGATGTCATCACCGGGAAATGAAGA
This sequence comes from Bombella intestini, assembly GCF_002003665.1. GTDB lineage: Bacteria > Pseudomonadota > Alphaproteobacteria > Acetobacterales > Acetobacteraceae > Bombella > Bombella intestini. The sequence goes on along the minus strand of NZ_JATM01000003.1, from coordinate 15,824 downwards.
ATCATGCACAATGGCAATATGAAGATCTTTTTTCTTTTTCTTTAATTGATAGGCCAGTGTTAGTCCGGCAAAACCAGCACCAATAATGACGACATCATATGTCATAATGCACCCTATACATGGCTCACGATGTGACTATCAGCTTCTACAAGCTGGCAAAAAGATATAGCGAGCCATTTCAGTAGAATGGAGATTACCCGACACCTCTCGGGAAAAGGCATCTTTCCACACCGAAATCACCCTTGCGACCACTATCACAGCAAAAAGCCACTACAGGCAAGCGGTTTTAGAAACAAAAACTAAACCTTTAACTAACCTCTCATTAATAAAGAAAAGAGGACTACACAGGGTCCATCAACATCCGTGTGACGGCCTTTTTAAACGGGGCCAGACGGTTGGCCAGCATCAATCCAGCCCGACGGGCAAGCGGAAACGGACCATCATCACGGGTATAGGCCACAGCAATCGCATTGGTCGCTGTAAAGAGTGGGAAGGTCGCCCGGCGATGCCGCCGCTCGAAGCGCTGGAGGGACATCGCATCCCCCGGGTCGCCCGGTCCTGCGCTCAGTTCCTGCACCAATGTCTCCTGCCCACGGATACCAAAATTAAAACCATGCGCCGTTATCGGGTGCATCCCCACTGCAGCATCACCGATCAGAGCCACACGAGGCGCATGGAAACGATGAGCATACACGGCTTTGAGAGGATAAGTGATACGATCGCTCATGACACGAAGCAGACCAAGCCGCTCATCCGTGCGGCGGGTGATCTCGGCGTTGAAGTCATCATCTTCTGCTACACGCAGGCGAGCAATATCATCTGGCGGCAGGGTAAGCACTAAGGAGGACATATCCCCTATCCCCCCATCAGAAGCTACCGGCAGAAGAGCAATGGTCTGGCGTTCATCAAACCATTGCAGGGCGGTGTTATCATGCGGAGTGAGGTGCCTCATCCGGCAGACAAGAATGCTCATGCCGAAATCATGCACGATGGACCCAATTCCGGCCATCTCCCGTATCCGAGAGAAACGACCATCCGCCCCGACAAGCAGCCGGGCCTGCATTGTCCGTCCGTCCGAGAGCTGCACCTGCACATCATTCCTGCTGGCCTGATACCCCGTTACGCCCGTCTGGCAGAACAGGGTAATGCCCTCCGTCCGACTCACAACCCGGTAAAGAGCCTGTCGGATAAGATGATTAGCAACTAGATATCCCAGCGGCTCCCCTTCTGGCGCATCAGCAGAGGATGCTTCCTTTCCTGAACCGCCCGGCGCATGAAAGATCAGGGGCGGACCACCAAGACGGCCACTCTCCACTCGGGCTACATCCAGAGGGCACACAGCTTCAGCCGGGATTTCATCCCATACGCCATGCTGCTTCAACCACTGTACCGTGTGATGGGTCAAGGCGATTTCCCGCCCATCAAAAGCGGGAGCTTCCAGCACGTTGCGGGGAGCTTTCTCCACCACACTCACCTGCCAGCCCTCTCGGGCGAAAGACAGAGCCGCCGCCAGGCCAGCAGGGCCACCCCCGGCAATCACAATATCACTGCACACACAATCCGCCTGATGCGACCCTGCCTGATGAACGTCACCGTGCTGTGGCTGTTTCATGATGCGGCCCTGCCTTCCTCAACTCATACGTTCATCGCTTTAACGCAACCGGCCCCCCCCGGCAACCAGCCACCTCGGACGGAAGACTAACGCTCCTTCCGCCTGTCATCAGCACCAAAAGCAATAGGGCTTTGGCCATCCCAGAACGCCATGTAATCCCCAATATCCGGGCGAGTGTGGCAGCGGTCAGACTTCTCCGGCGTACCCACCAGCAAGAACCCCGCAAGCCGATGCGGTGCCTCCAACCCCAGTTGGCTGAGCAACGACCGGTCCTCACAAAAAGCACCGCTGATCCAAACGCCGCCAAACCCCTCCATATGCAGGGCATTAAGAACATTCATAGTACCCGCCGCCACGGCCATTTCCTGCTCCATGACAGGCACCTTATGGTCCGGCCGGAGATGCATACCCAGCGCAATGATCATTGGCGTCTCTGAGAAACGCTTACGCCGTTTCTCTCGTTTTTTCTCTGGAGCCTCCGGCTCCTGTCGTGCCACGGCCGCTACCACATGTTCGGCAAAAGTCGGGCGAGCCTCCCCCGTGATCACCACATACCGCCACGGGCAGAGATGCCCATGATCGGGCGCACGCAGGCCAGCAGAAAGAATACGGGCCAACACATCCCCATGCGGGGCTGGAGCGACAAGATCGCCCGTTGAGGACCGGTCCAGCAACACGTTAAGCGGTGAAACGGATGAAGCTTGCGCCATGTTGACGCCCCTCCTGAAAATCTTGTCATGGTCAATTAACTAGGCAGTCTCACCCACACGGTCACAATAAGCAAGTTTGGAAAGCAGCGCATATTGGTATAGCAGAAAGACATGACCACTCAGATATCACGCACCGCTACACTGAATCGCCAAACAGGCGAAACCGACATCACCCTTTCCCTCGCCATTGATGGGCACGGGAAAAGCAACATTCAGACAGGCATTGGTTTCTTCGACCACATGCTGGATGCTCTAGCCCGACATGGTGGGCTGGACTTGGATATCCAAGTCAAAGGCGACCTGCATATTGATGACCATCATACTATTGAGGATGTGGGAATCACACTGGGCGAAGCCCTCTACCGAGCCATTGGCGACAAACGGGGAATCGAACGTTTCGGTTCTGCTCTGGTCCCGCTGGATGAAGCCCTCTGCGAAGCAGTCGTAGATATTTCAGGCCGTCCTTTCCTTGCATGGAATATTTCTTTCCCCCGTGAGATGATCGGCAACATGGCTACGGAGATGGTAGAAGAATTCTTCCGCGCTCTCTGCATGTCCGCCCGCATCACCGTGCATATGAACTGCCGCGCCGGGACTAACGCCCATCATATTGCTGAAAGTGCCTTCAAATCTTTCGCTCGTGCCCTGCGTATGGCCCTTTCCTGCGACCCACGCAGTGCAGGGCGGATTCCTTCCACCAAAGGGGTGCTATAAAGCACCCTCACGATTTTTTCTTGATTTGTCTTCCCCTCCTGCATGAAACAGGACCGGGCAGCTTGCGGTATGGAGAGAGTTTATGCGTGTTGTCGTAATCGACTACAATGGCGGCAACCTGGCCTCTGCCGCACAGGCAACCCAACGGGCAGCAACCCTGCGGGGGCTAGATGCTGATGTCATCATCTCCCGTAATGAGACTGACATCCTCTCGGCTGACCGGCTAATTCTTCCCGGGCAGGGAGCTTTTGCCGATTGTGCCAAAGGACTGGATGAAGGCGACCTCCGCCCTCTTCTGGAAAAAGCCACAGCGGAAGGCACGCCCTTCCTTGGTATCTGCGTGGGGATGCAGCTCATGGCACAATACGGGCTGGAGCATGGCCGCACGGAAGGGCTGGGCTGGATCGGGGGCCATATTGCCCCTATGGATGATAGTTCCCGGCAAGGCCTTCGGCTCCCCCATATGGGCTGGAACACGCTGTCCTTCACCCCCGGGGCTCACCCGCTAACAGAGGGGCTAGAGCCGGGAAACCACGGTTATTTTGTCCACTCCTATGCGCTAGTTGATGCCCCTGCGGATGAAACCATTGCCACGGCAGATTATGGCATGACGGTTCCTGCCATCGTGGCGAAGGGCAGCCGATGCGGCACACAGTTTCACGTGGAAAAAAGTCAGGATGTGGGGCTAACCATCCTTGGCAACTTCCTGACATGGCAGCCCTAACGGATACGGATACAGACCCGGCCATGATCCACCGCCCTAGAAGCTACCGTGCTGAACGGCTAGGCCAGACCATCAGTGGGGATGATCTGGAAAGCCTGCTGGAAAGTACCGTAGCGGCCATCCTGGCAGAAGGCGTATTCGACTGGCACACACCGCCTGAGAGCAACGTCCTACGGAGTTTCTTGCAGGGTCTGTTACTCGTGCCGGAACGTGATGTCTTCATTGTCCGAGCACCAGATGACAGCATCTGCGGGGCGGCCGTTCTCGCCCATGCCACCACCCGTTCCGAGACATACAGCACCAGTGCCACCATAACGGCCTTCTTCATCGTTCCCTACGAGCGAGGAAAAGGGCTGGGCAATCTGCTCATGGAGGCTATTATCAGCCGAGCACAGGCTATTGGCGCCAAGGTGCTGGACTGCCGTGTGCGTGAAACATTGCCTGACGCAGCAGCCCTTCTTACCTCACTTGGCTTCACCCACTGGGGCACTCACCCCTATTTTGCACGAATCGGAGACCGGACAGTGCGCGGATTATTCTTCTCAAAACTCCTCGTCCCTGAAGAAAAAGCCATGCAGTGGCAGCCTGCCGATACTCCCCTCTCCACCCCTCATCATACCTCCGAACGGGATACCCTCACTCGGAAACCGCTGACCCTTTATCCAGCCATCGACCTCAAAGGCGGGGCTTGCGTGCGGCTACGACAGGGGGAAATGAGTGAAGCTACTCATTATTCCGACAACCCACCTGCTCAAGCCAAACTGTTTGAGGAAGCAGGATGTCGTCACCTCCATATCGTTGACTTAGACGGAGCCTTTGCGGGTCAGTCCGCCAATGTGAAGGCTGTAGAAGGCATCATCGCCAACACCTCCCTCCCCATCCAGCTTGGGGGTGGCCTACGGGACATGAAGACTATCGAACGCTGGTTGGAAGCTGGCGTAAGCCGCGTCATTCTCGGCTCAGCCGCTGTGAAGGACCCCGGCCTTGTCCGGCAAGCTGCCCATGCATGGCCGGGCCGTGTGATCGCTGGAATTGACGCCCGGCAGGGCCGTGTCGCCACTGAAGGTTGGGCTGAAGTCTCCGAACTAACCGCAACCGATCTCGCCCGCCGGATGGAAGATGCCGGTGTAGCAGGCATCATCTTTACCGAGATCACCCGTGACGGGATGCTAGAAGGGCTGGATATTGACCAAACAGTCGCACTAGCCCGCCATGTGTCTATTCCTGTCATTGCTAGCGGTGGTGTAGGCACGCTGGAGCATCTCCGTGCCCTGCGTCAGGCAGCAGATAGCACCCCCGGCATCACCGGCGTGATCGTGGGCCGTGCCCTGTATGATGGCCGCATCAACCTGCCTGAAGCCCTGAATATTCTGGAGGGGTCATGCTAAAACTGCGTGTCATCCCCTGCCTTGATGTATGTAACGGACGAGTTGTCAAAGGGGTCAATTTTGTTTCCCTACGGGATGCAGGCGACCCGGTGGAGCAAGCCCGACTCTATGACACCGCTGGAGCGGATGAGCTGACCTTTCTGGACATCACAGCAAGCTCGGATAACCGAGAAACTATCTTTGATGTTGTGGAAAGAACCGCTGCCGAGGTCCGCCTACCTCTCACCGTGGGAGGTGGGGTACGAAGCTGCGCAGACATCCGCAAACTTCTGCTGAGCGGTGCCGATAAATGCGCCATCAACTCTGCTGCCATCCGCACGCCAGAACTCATCAATGAAACGGCAGAACGGTTCGGCAGTCAATGCATTGTGGTGGCTATAGATGCTCGCTCCAATGGCCGTGGCGGGTGGGAAGTTTACGCCAAAGGTGGGCGGGAACCTACCGGACTGGACGCTGTTGCATGGGCTGAGCAAATGGCCGCCCGAGGTGCCGGGGAAATCCTACTCACCAGCATGGACCGTGACGGCACCCGCTCCGGTTTCGACCTTGATCTGCTAAAAACTGTCTGCAACCGTGTCTCCGTGCCTGTCATTGCGTCTGGCGGAGTGGGCGAGCTGTCGCACTTCGTGGAAGGGGCGCAGGCAGGGGCCAGCGGCCTTCTAGCAGCCAGTGTATTCCATTTTGGTCAATTCAAAATTGGCGAGGTCAAGCAAGCCCTGCATGAGGCTCAGCTACCCGTCAGGCTGGGCCGCTAAAGAACGGCATAAACTAAAGACAGGAAAGCTAATGCCTCAGAATAACGCCTCCTCACCTGCAACCCGCAAGGATGTTCTGGAACGGCTCTATCATACGGTCATGGCCCGTAAGGGTGCGTCTCCCTCTGTCAGCCACTCGGCCCGCCTCATGGCCAGAGGGCGGAGCAAAATTGCACAGAAATTCGGCGAGGAAGCCGTAGAATGTGTCATTGAGGCCATCAAGGGGGATCGTAACGGCCTCATCAGCGAAAGTGCGGATGTTCTCTACCACCTGATTGTCATGTGGGTTGATGCGGGCATTGATCCAGCAGATGTCTGGGAAGAGCTGGCACGTCGTGAAGGCACTAGCGGCATTGAGGAAAAGGCATCCCGCCCGAAACCGTCTTTCTAAAAACGGTTCATAGGTGGGTTGTTACCCTCCGCCCTTGACTTCCCCCTACCCCACTCCCCAATCATTAAAGGAACGAGGAGGAACCCATCTTATGCCGACACCCACCCCCGCCTACGATCCCAACAATGTTTTCGCCAAGATCCTGCGGGGAGAAATCCCTGCCGAACGTGTCTGCGACAGCAAACATTCTTTTGCTTTCTACGACATTTCTCCTCTGGCCCCCATCCATGTTCTGGTGATCCCTCGCGGGGCCTATACGGACCTGCACGATTTCCTCTCTCGTGCCAGTGATGAGGAGATTCTGGATTTCTGGAAGCTCGTGGATAAAATTTCTGCCGAGCAATCGCTCATCCCCAGCGGCTTCCGCCTCGTCAGCAATCTTGGCCCCGATGGAGGGCAGGAAGTTCCGCACTTCCATGTGCATCTTCTAGGTGGCCGCCCGCTCGGGCCTGTTCTGCCCTCCAACCGGTAAAAACCAACCCAACTAAAAAAAAGCCTCCTTTCATGGAGGCTTTTTTTACAAAAGACCCGCTTTTCCTCTTGCACTTCTGCAACATTCCCTCTACGAAGGCCTCACGCCTTTAGTCCCGTTCGTCTAGAGGCCTAGGACACCGCCCTCTCACGGCGGCAACACGGGTTCGAATCCCGTACGGGACGCCAGACATTTCATAGAAAATCTGAATCATCTGGCCTAACAGGCATCTCCTGCACATCATCTTACCGTGCTGTTCTCCCCCTTGATGGGCAGACACAAAGTGCACCTGCCCATCCGGTTTTCAGAACGCGATCTTACTGCTTCTCAGCCAGAGCTTCAGCCATGGTGGGAGCATCATAACGGGGTGCGGCAACCTCCAGATAAGTACCCTGACCCGGCCTGACAGCGTCCAACGCCTGACGCAATGCCTTTGGCGTGCTGATGCGCTCGCATTGCCAGTCCTTACCACCGAACCCACGAGCCAGAGCCGTATAGTCCCAGCTGGCAATGTCATTGTAATAACGTTCCCCGTCATCACAAAGCAGACGCTCGATCAAGTAACCCTCATTATTCAGGACAAGAATGAGCGGATGGCAATCAAAGCGGGCAAACTCACCGAGGGCCTGTACCGTCAGCTGATGTGATCCCTCACCGGTCAGCAGGATGATCCGTCTGTGAGGGGCTGCAATGGCCATGCCGAACGCCGCTGGCGTAGCCCAACCAATGGAGCCCCACAGGCTCTGCTCCTCATAATCGACCCCTGCGGGCAGACGGACAAAACCCATGCCCATAGCGACCGTCCCCGTTTCGCTCACGACAATATCCCCGGCACGGAGATGATCCCGTATAGCGGCATAGAAGGTGTGGGTTCTGATCACCCCATCATCCTCTTCATCAGCCTGCCGGGGAGGTAGTTCCGTCCCCAAATAACCAGGGCCAGCAGAACAGGACACGGTATCAGCCAGATCGGCAAGAGCTTCAATCACATCAGCCAGCTCGACAGCATAAAAGGCACTGTTACCAAAGCGCACCTCATGCTCCATGACGCTAATAATGCGTTCCGGGTTCAGCTTCTGGGTGAAAAGTCCGGTATTGAAATCCGTCATTTCAGCACCCAGCGTCAGGACAAGGTCAGCCTGCTCCACAAATTCAGCGACATCTTCCTGCACGAGATGCCCGCCATACATCCCCACAAACCCTTCAGCCTGTTCATCCACCACAGCTTTATCCATGAACATGGTGGCATGGGGCAGGCCGGAACGGCTGAGGAACCGCCTCATCGCCTCCCGGCAGCCAAACCGAGCTGTCAGAATACCCGGCAGGACACAAGGAGACTCGCTGCGCTCCAGCTCGACCATGATGCGCTGTGCCACAATGGCAGCTTGTTTCCCGCTCTGCTCTTCCGGGAGGGGGATGTCACCATCAGGCATGACTACGTCATCATGGGCCGCATCAAACGGGATACCGATATAAATCGGCCGCCGCTCCCGGTGCAGCGTGGCCAGAACACGCTCCAGCTCCTGCACGCAGTTCTGACCGTCCAGAATGGTGCGGGCACAAACAACATGACCGGCAGCATCATAAAAGGCCGTAGTCTGCCCATTACCTAGGGTATGATGCACAAGCCGCTTTTCATCCAAAACGGCCCGCTTGGGCAGACCGACCAGATGGATCACCGGCAGATGCTCCGCATATGCACCGGCAACACCGTTCATAGCACTCAACTCGCCAACGCCATAGGTCGTGTTAAGGGCCGCAATCCCCCGTATGCGGGCATAGCCATCAGCCGCATAAGCGGCATTCAGTTCATTGGAACAGCCAATCCAACGCATGTCCGCCCTAGCCGTAATGGCGTCATTAATCGGAAAGGCATAATCACCCGGGACACCAAAAACATGCTCCACACCAAGCCGAGAAAGCTGATCCAGAAGATAATCGACAACCTTTGCCATCGTCCGCTCCTTTCATCATTAGCACGTCAGTTCGTGCCTCTGAGGAAAGCCTATCCAGCCTATCTTCAATATGATAATATTATATTTCTATATAGAATATAGCCTTTTCCCTATGCCATACCCCCAGCTAACCCTCCGAGAACTTCACTACTTCATGGCCGTTGCCACACAGGGCAGCTTCAGCCGTGCGAGTGATCAGCTGCACATCAGTCAGCCTTCCCTGAGCATGGGCATACGCTCTCTGGAAAACAAACTAGACGTCCGCCTTTTCGAGCGGACTCATAAGACTGTTACCCTCACAGAGAAGGGAAAGACCTTCTTTCTCCATGCTGAGCGTCTGCTAGAGGCCGAGCAGAATCTTCACCGGGCCATGGCGGATGATTCAGGCCCCCTAAAGGGGACGGTCCATTTGGCACTCCCGCCCATACTGGGGGCAATCTATTTCCGTCCCATCATCCGGCAATTTTGCAGCCTTTATCCCGATGTCGTGCTGAACATTGAGGAACATCCCTCCGACAGGCTGGTGACCCAACTTCTCGGCCATCACACGAACATCGCCGCCCTCATAGGGCCTGTCCAGAACAGGCAATTGCGCACCATCCCCTTTGCAGAAGCAGAACTCTGCCTGCTGATGGCCAACTCACACCCGCTCACAGGCCGGGAGAGCTGCTCCTTCACGGACATTCTGGATGAGAAGCTCGTCCTCATGAATGAGAACTTCAAAATAAACCGTTTCATCTCGGAGGCCTTTGCCAGCCATGGGGCTACACCCCATGTTACCGGGCGTACGGGCGACACAACCCTCCTACTGACTATGGTTCAGGCGGGGGTCGGCATCACCATCATTCCGGCAGCCTTCCACAATCCAGCCCAGAATGACGGGCTGTACTGCTGCCCATTGCAGGACCCGACCATCCGCATCACCATTTCACTCGCTGTCCGCCGCAACAGCCCCCTGAACAAAGCCGAAGAAGCCTGGCTGCAAACCAGTACGCCCTAACCCTACCCGGACACAGGCTTCGTCAACCTTCCAAAAAGGCCAGCACGTCACGGGACGACAGGACATTGCCCAGCTTGGGGAAGAATGTTTCCGTCAAAAAGACATGTGCCGTTTCATCACCATCGGCGCAAGCATCATGAATGACTGTAAGGTCATAATCGAGATCAAACGCTTGATTAAATGTCGTCAAAACAACATGTGACGTAGCAACCCCGGCTAGAAAAACCTTCTCAATACCTTTGGCCCGCAGGATCATGTCGAGGTCCGTACTGCCAAAAGCACCAACACGCCGTTTCTGCACAACGGGTTCTTCCGGTTGCGGTGCCATCCTATCGACAAAGGCGATTCCACGGCTGCTAGGATCCGCCATGTTACTATCCCGTATCCACGAGAACATCTTGTTCCGCCCGTTGATTTCCGGATACCCTGGCCGGAAACACACCGCCACATGGATGATAAAACATCCCGCCTTCCGAGCCGCTGCAAGAACAGCTTCAGCCTGCTTTACGACCTGTTCGGCCCTTTCAGGCGGTAGAAAATTTTCCAGAATATAATTCTGAAAATCCATGAAGATGAAAACCGTTCCAGCTTGTCCACGGTTGATAGCAGCCACAGCCCCCTCCCATCAGGGTTAAATATTCCAATAGGTGAGAAACATACATCAAACCGAACATTAAGAAGCAACTGAAGATTGCTACAACCAGACAGGACATTTCATTACATTTTGTTTAAAAAACGGTAAAATAATAATATATTAAATACAATAAAAATTGTAAAAATAAATATAAAATAGTTAATTTTTGTAATTAATTGACTTAATGGACACTCGTTTATTTCTCATCATTCGTAGATAAGTTCATTAATATACAAAATAAATACTAATGCTCAAAAAGTTGATCGGATTTACCTGAGCTACATCTTGATTTCTTTTGATCTTTTTATTAATGAACGGTAAATTAGCGTCTTCAGGCACGATGTCCTCTCTATTCCCTGTCGGCTTCATCATTCGCTCCGGGCGACCGGCAAGCAACGTATGTGAAAGGTGCACCCACAATGACACAACACAACTCTTCATATAAAAAGCCAGCATCTTTCACACAGGCAGGTTCTGATTCAATTCTGGCTTATAAAAGCAGAAACGCTTCACCCCTCAAGCTGTCGGCCCGGATTGCGCTGCTTCTGGCGGGTGTCTCGTCCTTCTCTATCATCAGCGCACCTGCACGCTCGGAGAGCACATCCTCGTCCCAGCAGGGCAGCCTTGTACGGACATTCTCTCCGGCGGCTGGCGTAACAAGCGATCCAATTACAGACCCCATTACAAACGGCGAGAATAATGCCCCTCTTTCCGTAGAGCAGGCAGGTCAGGGGACGACACTTCTTTCCGCCATCAATAGCTATACAGGGGCAACACTCATCAAACAGGGCACTTTGGCCCTCTCTGGTGATGGTAGCATCGCCAGCTCCAGTGGTATTTCTATAGAACAGAATGCTAATTTCGACATAAGTAAAGCCAATTCCGGTGTAACTGTTCAGGATATTTCTGGCGTAGGTAATACCGTCCTCGGGGCCAATGGCCTTACTCTGTCTTCCGCCCAATCCAGCAACCCCTATTCTGGTGTCATTTCTGGCACAGGGGGACTGAACATCACTGGTGGCGTCAAAACCCTCAGCGGACAGAATAGCTACACGGGCGATACAACCGTTGCTCAAAAGGCAGGCCTAGACCTCACCGGCTCCATCGCTGGTAATGTCGCCAATAACGGCACATTCAATGCCACAAACGCCACGCTCAGCAATGCTCTGACCAACAATGGTCAGGCCACGCTCACAGGCAGCAAGGCCGGTGATGTCACCAACGCCGAAGGAGCAACCTTCAACGCCACAGGTGGTTCTCAGGCCTCCGCAGCAAACAGTGGCACCATGACCCTCACCGGTGGAAACACAACAAACAGTCAGATCATCAATAAGGATCAGGGAACCCTGACGCTTGATGGCAGCTCCATTGCCGGGGTTCTGAACAATAGTGGTAAGGCCACCCTTCAGAATAGCTCCTCCGTCACTGGCGTAGTGACCAATAGCGGCGCACTCAATACCTCTAACGCCACGCTCAGCAATACTCTGACCAACAATGGTCAGGCCACGCTCACAGGCAGCAAGGCCGGTGATGTCACCAACGCCGAAGGAGCAACCTTCAATGCCGCAGGAGGCTCTCAGGCCTCCGCAGCAAACAGCGGCACCATGACCCTCACCGGTGGAAACACAACAAACGGTCAGATCATCAATAAGGATCAGGGAACCCTGACGCTTGATGGCAGCTCCATTGCCGGGGTTCTGAACAATAGTGGTAAGGCCACCCTTCAGAATAGCTCCTCCGTCACTGGCGTAGTGACCAATAGCGGCACACTCAATGCCTCTAACACCACACTCGGCAGCGCCCTGAACAATACGGGTACGACCACTCTCACAAACAGCACGACCAATGGTGATGTCACTAACACAAGAAAGGGCGCCCTGACGCTTAGTGGCGGCACCATCGCCGGGATTCTAAACAATAAGGGTACGGCCACCCTTCAGAATAGCTCCTCCGTCACTGGCGTAGTGACCAATAGCGGCACACTCAATGCCTCTAACGCCACGCTCAGCAACGCTCTGAACAACAGTGGTCAGTCAACACTCACAAGCAGCAAGACCGGTGATGTCACTAACGCTGCAGGAGCAACCTTCAACGCTACGGGTGGCTCTCAGGCTTCCGCTACAAACAGTGGCACCATGACCCTCGCCGGTGGAAACACAACAAACGGTGATGTCACAAATACAAGCACGGGAACCCTGAAGCTTGATGGCAGCACCATCAACGGTACCCTCACCCATAACGGCGCAGACCTGACTGTTACCAGCAACAGTGCCAATGCTACCTCCCTTGCTGGAAGCAGCAACGGCACGCTGAATGGCACGCTGACTCTTAACAATGCCCAAAACACCTACAGTGGTATCCTCTCGGGCAATGGTGGCCTGACCGTCAATGGTGGAACGGAAACCCTAACAGGGGCACAGACTTACACCGGCAACACGGCAATCAATAACGGCGCCACTCTTGCACTGGCTGGCAACGGTAATCTTGAAAAAAGCACTATTCTGCTGAACGTTGGTAACGTAACAGGCCAATCAACGCTTGATATTTCCAAAGCTACCCATGAAGTCTCTATTGCCAACATGGGGTGGGGTAATAATAACGCCACTGTCAATCTCGGTGGGAACACACTCAACATCGCCAGTGCCATTGGTTCAAATGGGGCGATCTTTCAGGGCGATGGTGGGACCCTTATCATTTCGGGCACTTCCCAAGCCCTGAATGGTACCATCCGACAGACCCCTGTCGACAGCGAAACAAATTCTGACGGTACGACTAGCGGCGGTACGACCACGAGCAAAGACACCACTAAAGGCGTCAATCTTGTAGCTAACGCCACAGATGTTACCCTAAATGAAGGCAAGAGCTTCAGCTATACGGGTAGCACAACTGTCAACAGTGGTAGCAACCTGCATGTCAACGGTAACAACTACGGCACAAGCAGCGTTGTTGTGCACGATGGCGGCAAGCTGGACGGTACGGGTAATATTGGTTCTACCAGCAGCACAACAACTATTGAACAAAACGGAACCATCACCCCTGGCACGTCCGACCTCCACCGTGGAACGCTGGGCATAGGCGGTAACCTCATCGTCAATGGGACGTCCGACTTCAGCGGGGTTCAGGACAATGGCTCTGGCAAGCTCTCCAATGGCACCGTTTTTGTCGGGAGCGAGACCAACGGCAATCTTACACTGGGCGGAACAGTCAAGGCTGTAGACCTCTCCTTCCAGCAGGGGTCCGGCGTCCAGACGCTCTACCGCTATACACAGCAGCTGACGTTAGACAATCCTACCCTCAAAATGTACCAGACCACAGGTGCTGAGGACCCCAATAATAAAAGCGTCCTCCAGGCGGGTAACCATCAGGTCAATCTGGTTGCGGCCAATACTGGGGACAATCTAACCTTCTGGAATGGCAGCACAACAACTGCCAATAACCAGGTCAATGGCGGTGATGGTACATGGACGCAGGGACAGACGAACTGGACCACATCCAATGGCGACAAGAGTGCAGCATGGCAGCAAAATGCCTATGCCATTTTCGGTCAGGCTTCCGACAGTGCACTCCAACAGAACTCGAAGCACGCCTTTAAGGTAACGGTTGCTGGCAACGTCGATGTTGGTGGCATGCAGTTCAGCCAGACGACCCGCCCGTCCTCCTATTCCGTTATCCCCCAGGATGAAAACAGCTCTATCACGCTGCATGGCACCCGCTATACAGACAAGGATTCTCCGAACCAGCTTAACCATTACTTCTCTGTTACCGACAACACCGGGCAGTCTGGTACGCCGAGTGATGCCGACATCAAACAGTACGAACAGAATAACGGTATCCTAGTCAATAAATCCGGGCTTGTTTCTATAGTCCGTGTGGGGGATGGCACAGGCTATGGTGACACCAATCTGGCTGTCATCAATACATCTATCAAAGATGATCCGAGCAACCCGACAACCCTCGTAAAGACGGATACAGGCACCCTCATCCTGAACGGTACCAACAGCTATACTGGTGGTACAGTCATTACCAATGGTACGCTCGGTATTACCTCTGACGCTAGTCTGGGTGACCAGAAGGGTGCTCTGAATATTAACGGGGGTACGCTGCGGATCGAGCAAGATCAGGTTAGCACCAACGCAAACCGCAACACCATTCTGGGCTCTAACGGTGCCACCATTGACCTCAATGGCTACGAATATAGCAATAATGGGTCAATTGTTGGGCCCAAAGGTGCTAATCTAAAGATTGTCAGCCCGATCCTGGATCGCTCCACCTACGACCAGACAAATAAAACCCCTGCTAACCCTACGCTCACACAGCTCTTCAATACAGCTCAACAGAATGCCGGTATTGCCTTGGGTGGGGAGAAGCCTGTCCTCAATCTCAATGGTAACAATACCTATCTCGGCAATACGGACATTGAGGGTAACCACACGAGCGGGGCGACCAATATTGTCGTCAATGCCAACAGCTCAACACCTTTTGGCTACTCTGATAGCACAACACAGGGCGGAGACCTGAACATCACGGGCGGTGCCACCGTCAATATGAATGGTGGGCAGGATCAGTCTGCCTCCATGGGCAACCGTAATGTCACCGTTGGTGATAATTCCTCCACCTACCCGCAGGACCACAGCGTCCTAAACTTCAATAATAAAAGTGTTGCCGACACGGCCCACATCACAAACAATAGTAACGCCAGCGTTGTCTTCAGAGATTCCAGTTCGGCCTCACAATCCACTATCCAGAATGCCGGAAGCGTCGTCTTTGCAGGTCATGCAACCGCCGATGCTGCTACCATCCAGAATAACAGCGATAGTGCTAATGTTGACATCTCTGGAACAACAAATGGAGTCTCTATCGGCTCCCTGTCTGGCAATGGTAGCGTCTCTCTGGGCAAACAGACACTGACAATCGGGGCCCTCAACAAGAACGATACCCTCTCTGCCACCATACAAGATGGCGGGTCTGGAGGTTCCCTCATCAAAACAGGAACTGGCACCCAGACGCTGACAGGCGCCAACAGCTACACCGGCTCCACCACCGTGCAGAACGGTACGCTTGCTCTGGCCAATAATGGCACCATTGCTTCATCCTCCTTCGTGGATATCAAACAAGGGGCCAATCTGGACCTTAGCCAGTCTTCTAATAATCAGAATCTATCCGACATCCGGGGCGGCGGTAATGTTGCTCTTGGTAGTCATTCCCTCTCTTTAACAACGGCCGATCCCGACCATAGTTATGATGGTATCATCTCCGGGACTGGTGGCCTAACGATCCAGAGCGGAACAAAAACACTTACGAATAAGCAGGCTTATACGGGTGACACAACCGTTGCTCAAAACGGCGGTCTAAACCTTGCGGGGTCTCTCGCTGGGGCACTGGCCAACAGCGGTCAAACCACCCTTCAGGATGGCTCCTCCGTCGCTGGTAATGTCACCAATAAGGATAAGGGAACCCTGACGCTTGATG